>CAYZHQ010000097.1:0-22940 GCA_964477385.1 uncultured Pirellulaceae bacterium | reverse complement strand
TGACGTCAAGTCCTCATGGCCTTTATGTCTAGGGCTGCACACGTCCTACAATGGTACGGACAAAGGGAAGCCAAGCCGCGAGGTGGAGCAAATCCCAAAAACCGTGCCTCAGTTCGGATTGCAGGCTGCAACTCGCCTGCATGAAGCCGGAATCGCTAGTAATCGTAGGTCAGCATACTACGGTGAATGTGTTCCTGAGCCTTGTACACACCGCCCGTCAAGCCACGAAAGTTGGGAGGGCCCGAAGTCGCTGAGCTAACCCGCAAGGGAGGCAAGCGCCGAAGGTCAGCTCGACGATTGGGACTAAGTCGTAACAAGGTAGCCGTAGGGGAACCTGCGGCTGGATCACCTCCTTTCTAAGGATTTCCAGTGTCTCTTGGGTGACCAAGAAACACTTATCCGTGAGAGTGATCTCCAATCACTCAACAGAGATGTTTAACCTCGGTTAAACGCTACCAAAAACGTCAATACAAAAGACCCTTTCAGGCTTTCGCCAGCCTGGAAGGGTTTTTTTGTGCGCGCTTCGCATCCGCACATCGTTTCCTTCCTCATTACTCCGTCGATGATTACAGGCAATGTTCGGGTGATTGCGAATTGTGGAACGGAATCGCCATCTCCATGACCCCCAACCCCTTTGGTCGCCGTCAGCAGGTTTCCTTGCAACGCGCCAGTCCCCTGTTGGTGCACAAACCAAAGCCCCGCGTTGCAATGCGACGGTGCGAAGCGAGAGCGATTGGATCGTTGCATACGATACGGTGGTGCGATCGACGTGCTGGTGATTTGTGGAGGTGCTCCCCCTCGACACATTGAAAAATAGAAAACATTGAAAAAACAGCCCACGGCTAGCCTGGGCTGCTATAAGTTGGGGGGGGTTGGCGATTTGGAAGTGCGCAGGATGGGTTTGCTTCAATGGCGAAGCCATGGCAGGTCGTAGCCACGGACGTGAGTCCGTGGTACCAAGCAGAATGGAAGCGTAAGTCGCGAAGCGACGGCAGGAATCATCGCGTTGCGTTTGGGAAAAAAAAGGCCCACAGCCCACGGCTAGCGACTGAGGTTCACGGCCTACGGCTAGCCTGGGCTGCTATAAATTGAGTGGGTTGGCGATTTGGAAGTGCGCAGGATGGGTTTGCTTCAATGGCGAAGCCATGGCAGGTCGTAGCCACGGACGTGAGTCCGTGGTACCAAGCAGAATGGAAGCGTAAGTCGCGAAGCGACGGCAGGAATCATCGCGTTGCGTTTGGGAAAAAAGGCCCACAGCCCACGGCTAGCGACTGAGGTTCACGGCCCACGTCTAGCGACCGAGGTGCACGGCTTGCGCCGGTTGAATTCGGGAACCGCGGCTATCACCAGGGCGGCTCATTTACCGGATGCCTGCCGTCTGCCTGCTTAGAAAGGTTGAGGCAGAAACGGGTTTAGGATGCCTTCGGCTTGGGAAAGCCCCAACTTGCGGCCAGCGCATCAGCGGCATCTTCGCGATCAGTGATTTCGCCCCAGGCTCCATTTCTTAGAAACGCATGCGCGAATTCGTGGGCGATGACATACAGGGCGAATGCCTCGGGAGCCTCGGCCAGTTTTCGGCGCAAAACGACGCAACGGCTACCGCGGCCACAGGGGCTCGGTAGATCCATCATCAAAGTCCAACCTTTGCCAGGCTCAAAATTGTCAATCGTCACCTGAAACCGTGGATCGTCGACAAAATCTCGCTGCACCTCAACGGGCAGTGTGTCCAACACCTGCCGCACCCGCTCGGCCAACGGCTGGTGTGCAAGAAAAGGCATGACATAAAAATCAAATGCTTCAGCCATCGTCAACCGTAAAATCGAAAACTTGAAGGCCATACCGGACGCACCTAACTAAACAGCGCAAGTTTATAGCTTAACCTCATTCGAGGCCTGTCGGTTCGGTTTCCCTGAACCTAACGCAGTTCTTTCGCCCTGGACACCAGCAGTATGTGCATCTCCAATTTAGAAGAGCTTTTCCGGAAAACCGCAGAGGCCAAGTTGCTGAGGGACGATCCGCAGCGCGTTCTCCAGCTTGCACATCAAGCCTACGAATTGAGCCAACACCATCAATCGTCCGATGCCCATTGGTTTCGGGTCGCCGCCTACCGCTTGGCCCACCTCCTGCTGCGTACCGAACCAAATTCTAGGGAAGTCCTTCATCGAGCAGACGAATTGCTTGGCGAAGCGATGGAAGAAGGGGTTGGCGATTCGATTGGCGCATTGCCCGCTATTTATCGCGTTGCTGTGCTGGTTCGCTTGAGACAACTCGAACCTAGTGCCGACATCGATGAGACAATTGGCAAACTGTTTAGGCTAGCGACGCAGCAACTTAGTTTCGCTAGGCGATCGACTTCGGGACCGGAACTGCAGACCGAGACATTTAACATGCTCGAACTGTGTGCCTACGCTGCCGGAATTCCCTACGATGCATTGCGGGGTCTTGGCGGGGCGACAAAAGAAATCTCCGACGGATACTCCGGCGAGTGGCGAGTCGTCAGTAATCTTCCAGACAAACGTTCCACCAGTTTTTCCGAATCCTTTGCAAGACGTGAACTTGAATCAGCGCTCGCCCAACACCCGACAGCGTTCGTGTTTTGGGTCACTGCCCCGGGGATCGGTGGGCAGTTCCGTCTTCCTGGCCACCAATGGCAAACATGGAACCAGGAGAAAACACTGCATTACTTGGCGGTCAAGCTTTACCGACCTGAAATCGCTCCCCAAATGCTTAGCGAGCAACTGCAGATTCCTTCCAGCGAAGCTACACGAACAGTGAAAAAACGATTAGGCGAAAAATTAGGAGAGATTCTCGGACGCCCCTTTAAAGTGGACGACCACCTGACGGAAGCTTCCGGTGTACCGATTTTTGGAATCATTCGAAAACCGTTGTTGCCAAGATGAAGTCGATGCTTGTCGAAAAATCGAATTTCCAAAAGAAAACCTTTTTTCGCTTGTGAGTGTCACGGGGCTGTCACGCTTCTCCTGCGATGATCCAAGGGTTGGCTGGCCGCTCGCGCCAGACGCTTTCCCTGCTTTTTGGAACAGATCTCATGACAACAATCCTTTATTTCGCCTACGGCTCGAACCTCAACACCACCGATCTAGCTCGCTACTGCAAAGCGGAAGACTTGGATGCGAGTTGCATGAAGCCGGTCGGCAACGCATTGCTGCCCGATTACGAGCTCAGCTTTTCGCATTATTCGGTAAAACGCCAAGGAGGTGCTCTAAACTTGGTGCCGAGGTCAGGAAACGCGGTGGAAGGCCACCTTTTTGAGATCTCGGAGATTGGCTGGCAGGCGCTCGACCACAAAGAAGGTGCCCATTGCGGGCGTTACGAGCGACAAACCGTCCATGTGCTAACCGACAACGGGGAGCTCATCGAAGCCCAAACCTACATCAAGCAGGTGGGGGCAAATCCGCCCCACTTTCCGCCAACGGAGATCTACGTCGATGCCGTAAAAGCTGGCCTGAGGCACTTCGATCTGGAGACCAAGATGCTGGAACAGGCCACTACAAACGAGCCTTTGCAGATGTTTTGCGACGCGGTGTTTGTTTACGGACCGCTGATGCGCGGCCAACCGCAGTTTTCCATCTTGGACGAGTTCGGTATCACCTGCTGCCTGCTGGCGGAAATTCCGGCCAGATTGTTCGATGGCGGCAGCCAACCCGAGATGCTGATCGAACAGGATAAGCGTCCGAAAACTCCATTCGACGGCTACGGCTTCCAGAGAAAAGCGGACATGCAAGAGAAAGGAGACGGCAGCCAACAGGTTGTTCGCGGCGAATTCGTTCGGATGCGGAACTTTGTCGCGGCAATCGAACACCTCGATTCAGTGCATCGATTTACAGGGTTTTCCGCCGATTCGAGACTTAAACGACGATTGGTGCGCGCCGATGCCGGCGATGGCAGAGAGCGTTTGGCCTGGACGTATCTATTGGCGGCTCCGCAAGACTGTCCGCCAATCGCATCGGGCTGTTGGCGTACGCATTGCGGGGAAACTCTCTACTTCCAACGCTTAGTCGAAGCCCATCTAGTGGATACTCCCTTAGAGGATTTGGTCAATCGACTTCGCCTTCGCTTACCCTTTGAGGCAGAATCCCCAGATTTTCCCGAGACCGTTGAACAACTAGCTCAAGCACTCGCCACCGGTTGGCTCTCCGAACGGATTCTCGCCAAAGTCTCCAATCAGTGGGTGGCAAAGTTCTAACAGGTGTTGTTAACCAGGTTTCCAGCCGAGTGATTCGCACCACACCAGGTTGATTAAGTTGAGTTGGTAGTTTTCGCGGCTGGGAAAACGGTCCTACAACGAGGAGAGATTGCCGGGTCGCGTCGAGCACTTACCCTAAGCAGGCAGGCAGGAGTCATCGGGTAAATGAGCCGCCTTGGCGCTAGCCGCGGTTCCTCAAAATAACCGGGGCTATCGCCCAAACGGCTAAGCAGAGTCCTGCGGAAGCTGCCAGTCATTCGCGGCAAGAACTTTACGTTATTCTTATGGTAACCCGAACTTGGCGCAGTCCAGCTAGGGCCATTGCCGACTGACAATGAACGCTCGCTTTGTTTCGCGATGCCGACTTTCCTCGTTGGCAATGAACGTACCGCAACTGACCATCAATGGTCGGTGCGAAGTCGCGAAGTGGTTGCGGACTCGTTGCTGAAAGGCTTTCACGTGAAGCCATTCCTCTCGACGGGCGAAACGATTGCCGGGCGACAGCCAGTGCGGCTTTGCCAAGATCCGAAACGCAACCGAGTTGGTGCTATCGATTAACGCGGGCAACTGGTCGCTGTAAACCCAAGCTCCCTGCAGATGTCTTGAATTCAAACGTTCCGGCAAGCTTTGCGGTGGCGACTGACTGGGATGGTAAAAAATCTGTCCCTTCACCAATGCGTGTCGCTCGATGGGCTGATCATAAACTTGCTTGCTGAGCGGCAGTTGGTGCTCAAACAAGCGTTTCACTTTTTTGGGAAAGGAATCGTTTGCGTTTGGCCCAAGCCACTGATCGACGCCGTCTTCGACGAAGTGCAGGTAGAACTTCACGGCGGTTTCGAGATGCATCAACGCTCCCGTCCCGTCCCGAAAAACAAAATCGAGCTCCCCAATTGTGCGGCCCTCACAGACGACTTGCTGACGATCGGCAATCATCTCGACACGGGCTTCCCAGCGCAGCCAATACTGGATCAATTGTTCGAAATAGACACCGACGCGCGTCGACAATGGTTGGTCGATTCGCTGTCGCAAAGCCTCTGCGCTACGAGGCAGATCGACCGAGGCCGTACTGGTGATCAGATGCGTCAAACACGCATCGACGATCAGCGGTTCACTAAACAACGCCCACGTTAGATCGCTATCGATGAGGTCGGTGTTCATGCTTTGCCGTGTGACCGAGTGATCATCTGCTCAAATCGATACAGACGAATTGGCGGTTATCGCGCAAGAAGACTTTTCCATCCGCCAGGGCGGGGGCTTGGCGGGTTCCGTCAATCACTTGGGCTCGCGCGAGTTCTTGGTAGCCTGCTGGAGAGAGTTTTCCGAGGATCAATTCGCCTTTCATATTTGCGGCGATCATCTTGCCATCTGCGAAGATCGCGTTGCCTTTGCCGAAGCGGGTTTTCTTCCAAGCCAGCTCGCCAGTCTTCGCAGCCACACAGCTCAGATGCGTCACAGCGCCAGCACTGCCGACGTTGTCAAAACCGTAGATGTAACCATCAATCTGCAACGGCGTCTGCCATTCGCTCCGCAACACACTTTGTCCGCCGAGCGATTCCCAAACTTCGGAGACGGTCGTTTTGCCATCCACTTCCGTGACGCGCAAACGCACCGATCCGTGATTCTCCCCGGCCGATACCAAGACATCGCCAGCGACTTCGATCGGTGACGCGGAGTTGCAGTCATAGTCGGTCACAAACGGATAACTCCACAGTATCTCGCCCGAGGTGGGCTGGACCGCAAGGACCTGTTTTCCCGCCACGGCCACGATCTGTTCCTGTCCAGCAATTTTCAACAGTGCGGGCGTCGAATATCCGGCGGTGCTGGTACCTGTGTTCCACAACCGTTTCCCTGTTTCCCGCTGAAACGCGGCCAGAGTCGCAACCGGTGCGCCGACCGTCACGACGACGGCATCTCCCACCACCAGCGGCGAGCAAGCCATGCCATATTCCGCCGGTTTGATGTTCAACGACTCGGGTAGGTTTTGACTCCAACGGACCTTACCTGTCTTCCAATCGGCCGAGACAAGAATTCCCTCGCCCGTGTAGGCAAAGACTTCCTTACCACTGACTGTCGGCGTAGCCCGCGGGCCGTGGCCACCCATCGAGTTTTCGTAGTTTGGCCCCACCACGGTTTGCCAAAGGGTTTCGCCTGTCTTGGCGTTTAATGCGACCAACACCTGCTGCTTTCCGGCCAACATCATCGTCAGGCAATGATCTTCGACGATTGCGAATCCCGATTGCCCCGCCCCCCCTTCGACTCGCCAAACTTCCTTGGGACCAGCCGGCGGAAAAGCATCGACCAGTTTCCCTGTATCCCTAACAATTCCGTTGGCGGTTGGTCCAAGAAAGCGAGGCCAGTCGGCAGCGACAACTTGGCAGCTCACAGCCAGTGAGCTGATCGCAAACAGCTGGCTGCAGAAAATTCCAAACCGATGAACCGACCGGGGCGTGCCGAGCATGAGAGGTAACCGTTAGCAAGAGGAGAAAACAACGCTCATAGAATAACAGCGCGCATCGGCATGAGGGGCACGCGGCCAGCTCTCCGCATCTTCCCCCCGATCGTCTTGCCATTTACTCAAAGCGGCAAACTATAATGAAGCCGCCCGGCAGGATCCGAGCCTCGGAAGCACCGCGACTAAGCAGGCAGGCAGGCAGCCAGGAGTCATCCGGTTAAATGAGCCGCCTTGGCGATAGCCGCGGTTCCTGGATTTAACCGTGGCCATCGCCAAAACGGCTAACCAGAGTTCCGCGGAATCATTCCTACTAACCTGCTTAGCACCAGCCACCCCGCATAGCCGCCCGCTTGGCACCACTCCTCCTTTTTCCCACAGCGACAACATGTATTCTTCGAACCGACGACAATTTGTTTCGTTTCTTTCGGCGACCGCGGCGGCAGCCAGCCTTGGCCCGCTGGCGACTACGCGGCAAGCTTCCGCTGCGGATACCGCGGCACAACCGCAGCCCCCCTTTCGATCGCGTTACTTGGTTCAACCGGCCATTGCCGCTTATTCGCTGCGCAAGCACTTTCGTTGGTCGCGTGGCAAAGAGCAATCTCCCGCAGCCCCTTCGATCGACATGCAAGGGTTCATCGATTTTTGTGCTCAGCAACAAGCTGCCGCGGAACTGACCTCCTATTTCTTTCCCCCCGATATTTCTGACGAAGACTTGCTGAAGTTGAAACGCTATGCCTTTCGCAGCGGTGTCACGATTTGTGGAACGGCGATCGGCAATCGATTTGATGAACGTGAAGGGGATGCCTTGGAAGCGGACATTGTCGATGCCGAGCTGTGGATTGATCGCGCGGCGATGCTTGGCGCACCGCATATTCGATTGTTCGCCGGCAAGGCCGCCACGCTCGCACAACTGAAACGCTTCGAGACCAGTGTCGCTGCGGTCAAACGTTGTGCGGAACGCGCGGCCGCGCGCGGCGTGATGATCGGAATTGAGAATCACGGCGGCATCACCGCGGAAACCCTGCTACGTTTTCTCGACGCGGTCGACAGTGAGTGGGTCGGCATCAATCTCGACACCGGAAACTTTCCCACGCGTCCTTATCAGCAACTGCGGGCCTGCGTCGACCGCGCGGTCCATGTGCAATGGAAAGTCGCCATCCGGAACGAGCAGGGAACCAAAGAACCTGCCAACTTTGACCGCTTCGCCAGCATCCTCAAAGAAGGCAATTACTCAGGTTTTGTCGCGATGGAATACGAAGAGGCAGGAGACGCCTTCGCCGAAACCGCAGCCAACTTGGCTCGCATGCGTGCCGTGTTGGCGTGAGTCAAAGGTGCTGCTGCAACCTGCATCGCGGTCGCAACTTAAGAGTCGTGACCGGCTGGTTTGGTCGCCTGCGGTTCCTTTTGCAAAGTTGCCAAGTAGGCAACCAAGTCCCGTAGTTCTCGCGGACTGAGGAACTTGATCAAGTCGGCCGGCATGGCGGATTTGCCCGGCTTACGAGCCACAATCTCATCGAGCAACAGTTCGACCTTTTTACCGTCGGCTTTGATCAATTCGATGGTCGAATCGGTTTCCTTCAGCACGATACCGGTGTGGGTGACTCCCAAATCATCGGCCAGCACGACCGTTTCGAAACCTTTGGCAATCGCAGCGTCGGGCATCACAATCGATTCCAGCAAATAGCGACGGTCACGCAGTTTGCCGACGCCGCTCAAGTCGGGCCCGACTTCGCCTCCCTTGCCATCGATTTTGTGACAACGTACGCACGACAACTCGGTTTTTCCGATAAACAGTTGCTTACCTTTTGCGGGATCACCCCCTTCCAGGCTGGCCAACCATTTGCCCAGCGGCGTTGCTTTTTCTTGCTCCGCCTGTTTCGCGTCTAAACTCGCCTGCAGCGTTTTCTTAAGTTTGCCGTTGGCCGCTTCTAAAAGATTCAGCAAAGTATCGGCGGGAATTTTATCGGCTAAGTAATCTCGAATGCCGGCCGCGATCAGCTCGTTGGCTGCCGGACTGTCGATCTTTGCCAACAGATCCCACGCTCGTTGACGTTCGTCAGGCGCCTGGCTGGCGATCGCTTTACCGAGGGCCGCGATTGTGTCACCGGAAGGTTGAAGAGCCAACACGTTCAGCGCCGCAATACGCAGCGCCGTTTGGTTGCTACTCAGCGACTGCCGTGCCACCACGAGCGCCTGTTTTTCATCCAACATTGCGAGCGACTCCAGCGCCGAAGCTCGTGCTTGAGGCGGCAAATCCTTGGCCACGATCCGTTTTGTCAAAATGGGAATGACATCTCCCAGCCCCATGCTTGCAGCGAGCGCCACCGCCTGGGTCTTGATCGCTTCGGGAGCTCTCAACAGGCCTGGCATCACTGCTTCAAGCGCTAGCTTTGCGTCGTTGCTTGGTCGCGGATCAAGCGGTCGCCAATCGTTGATCACTCGGTCGCGCGGATCGGGTTGCCCCCAATTCTGAAGCATTGACAAGGCTTCCAAACGCATGGCTTCCGATGCACCGGGACGCTGAGCAAATTTCGCCAACGCCATCGCGGCCTCTGCGGTTCCCAGACGATAGTTGGCGTTCAAGACACGTCGCGTCAGTGAATCGCTGGTCGATCGGACCTCGATTAAACGCGCTAGAGGTTCGAGCGCCACACCGATCGGTTCGTCATGAATCCCGCGTGCGGCCTCAAGCACCACGAGCGGAGACTCGTCGTCCAAAAATTGCCTGATCATGGCATGCCGCAAGCGTCGCAGCGCAACGACCGCTGCACGGCGTACCGAAACGCTGGGATGCGTATTCAAGGCAGCGATCTGTTGTGGTTTGGCGACGCCTACCAGGGCCATCACACCAGCGTGCCGCAATGCGGGATCGGCGTTGTCGTTCTCCGCCAACAGTTGCACAACCGATCCTAGAGCCGAATTTTCGGCCAGCTTTCCGACCGCCATGGCGGCAAAGTATCGAACGCGAGAATCGCTGTGACTCAAGAGCTCGCCGAGCCGCTTGGAAACCCCTGGTGCAACCGCACCGGGTGCCGCATTTTCACCGACAAATTTGACGGCCGCGGCAAGCACGAACGGATCTTGATCGCTCAGCAAACCAGCAACTTGCTGCAGTGATTGCGAATCGGTTTTCTCCGCGCGTCGCACGATTTGATCCGCCCCCCAAATCGCATGCAACCGCGGCAGGCGTTCTTGCGAAGTCTCGAGCGCGACCTCCAACAGCGTGGCTAATTCTTTTCGCTCCGCCAATTGCCATTGGGCTTCCAATCGAATCCGGCGATCGACGTGCCCCAGCCAAACTTGCAGATCGGTCGTTTTAGCAGCCGACCAATCGCTAGCGAGCAACTGCTGGACTTCACGCACCTTTTCCTGCTCCGCAGCGTCCTGATCGAACACCCGGTAGATGCGTCCTTTACCTTCGCCATTCCAACCGTTGACCCAATCCGAAATCCAGATGGCACCATCGGGACCAAACAGCACGTCGGTCGCCAAGACGCTCCAAATCAGCTTGTCATCTTCGGCCAATTTATAGAACGCACCATCCGGCTCCAGACGAAACGATCGCACGCCGCTATTGGCAGGTGTGCCACGAAAGTCGGCCAGCAGAAAGGTGTCCTTTAAACGATCTCCAAAACCGGTACCGGGGTAGTAGGCCAAACCCGACGGGCCGTCCGCGAAATTCGTGATCGGAGGCACCAGATAAGCAGGTTGCTCGTCGTGGAACGGTTCCCAGATACGCTCCCGGTTGAAAGGCCCACGGTCGGGAAGGTACTGGTAGTACATTCTCCATCCGGTGTCACCACCTTCTAAGATATGAATCAAGCGGGCCTGGTCGCCACTGTCACTGTTGTTGTCGCCACTAAACAGATCGCCAACATCATTAAAAGCCAACTCCTGCGGATTACGCATGCCGTTAGCAAAGACTTCCAAATGGCTGCCGTCCAGTTCACAGCGAAAGACCGCTCCGGTCGCGGGATGCGACAGCAGCTTGCCTGCGGGAGTTGTCACGTGATAGCCGCGATCGCCGATGCTGTAGTACAACCGCCCGTCGGGACCGATGGTTAAACCATGCAGGTCATGGCCGCGAAATGCGACGCGCACCCCATAGCCATCGGACATCACGATCGATTCATCGACCTGCCCGTCATCATCGGCATCGATCAGCTTCCACAGTTTGGGAATGCAAGTCAGATAGACATTTTTCCCTCGCACCAAAATCCCCGCCGCGGTCCCTTCCTCTAAACGGTTGAAGCCTTCCGCATACGTAGTCGCATCGTCCGCGACGCCATCGCCATCACGATCGATCAGCATTCGCACCCGATCGATTTCTGTTGTGTAGGACTTGCCGCCATCCTCCAACAAGCGTTTGTGATAAGCGATGCGATCTTGCACCGTCTTGGCAGCCAAGTCGGCCTTCAACCACTCTTCATCATGACCGCGATTGTCGGTCACGCCTTTGTTTTGGCGGAAGGATTCGGCGGTGAAAACTCGGCCACGGTGATCGACATCCAGTGCCACGATATTGGCCGTCAGCGGTTCGGCGGCAAACAACTGGGCGCGCCAATTCTCTGGCAAGCGAATCCGCTCGAGCGACTGCTGTGGTTCGTCAGAAGCTTCCGCAATCGAAGGCGCGTTGGGGGGATCGACGGCAGAGGCGGTTTCCAGCAGGCTTCCACAACCGAGCAACAGCGAAACGGTTAATGAAACAAAAGGACGATTTAAAAAAACCGATCGGCACATAGAAGAAGGCTCACGGTTGAAGAGACGGGGAAGGGCAAGCTTCATTGTAAGCCAATCCGCAACCACGTCAGGGGCGCGTCAGCGAGTCGCAGGCTCACAAAAAAGCAGCCTTAGCGAACCAACAGAATCAACCGTCCCTGAATATCCGTTTCTTGACTGGCCGAACCGACGGCATCCCAACCTTCTCGTTTCAAAGGCAACAAAGGGCGGGCGTCTGAATGGACACGGAAGTCGGCTTCGCGTCCTTCCCCACTGACCAACTGCCAAGCTGCCGAGTCATCCGCGGCATGCCGGACTTCGGTTTCCGTGAAGCGATGCAATTGCTTGACCGCTGCTAACAGCGGCGGGTCCATCGCCATGTTCCAACGAATTTGACCAATGTGATCGGTGTCGGTAAACATGGAAACCATGAACCGATCAAGCGCCTTGCCGGAGGCTTCGATATACACGATCGCTGCCCGTTCGGAGTCGTCCTGATTGCCGACGATCTTGGCCTGCTGCAGAAAGCCCACGACCTTCTGGTCCACCGGTTGCCGCGCACGAACATCAATACCCGCGGCCCGCAAAGCTTCCATCACCGCGCCGTTGGACTTGCCTAATTCGGTCCGAGTCACTTCAAAGACCATTACCACGTTCAGCGGCATTCGCGGATCCTGACCAGGCACCGCGACTTGATCTGGGCTGCTGGCCGAACCGTTATCCACTGCCACATCGAGATTCATCGCCGGCATCGCTGCGACTTGCGGATCAAGCTCCTCGACAACCGGCAAAGCATCGGCGACCTGCGGAGTAGCGGTATCACTGGGCGAAGCCACCGTGTCGGCATTCGCCACTTCCATCGTGTCAGGAGCTGCATTCTGATCTGATCGCTGCGAACCTTGCACAACAGCCGGCGTTCGCTCTGGGGTCTTTTCTTGCTGGCGTTCTGCGGGAGTCTCCTCACGCTGCGCAACTTCCGTTGCCTTCGGACGGGGAAACAAAGTCACTGCCAGCAAGAAGGCAGCAGCCAAGCCCACGGCAATCACCACGCCACGCTGCCAGCGAACCGGTCGGTCACGTTCGGCCAGTGCGATACGCTCCGTCGGATCTTGTGATTTTCTGGAGACAGAGGGAGCCGACTCATTCGCTACGGCCTGCTCTCGAGCGATCGCCTGCAGCACACGCTCGGAGAAGCCAGCCCCAAGCCGCACGTGTTCGAAGCGAGGGTCGGTTTGCATCGCCGCAAGCCGTTCCGCACGCTCGCGACGCAAGGCATCGAGCCGCTCGGATGCTTCGGCGTCCTCCGCCAACGCTTGCTGCACAAATGCTAAGTCGGCACCTTGCAGAGCATCATCCAGATACTCATTCAGGAGCCATTCGATCTTTTCGGAAGGCAATGACATGCCACATCCGCCTATAAAGCGTTTGATTTATTAACAGACCGGCGACAGTTCCCTTCGCGGTCTCGGGTGCCGAGCGACCCACAATGACCACTCGTTTCTCGATGTGTAGGATGCACAAGGTCCCCGACAAGTTCCGTCAATAGGACAATCGCGTGAAATTTAGAAATATTTTCGTCTGTTTTTTTGAGTACACCGACGCACCACCCCTGCGGAAATCGTGTCAAACGGGCAAAACAGGAAGGCAAACCGCCGCCCCACCAAGCTTAACAGGGGAATCGGCCCCCTAAACCGCATCGAGAACCACTTGCCCCCAAGCAGCCCGATCAGCTCGCTTTTTCTATAACACCGGGCCGACCGCCCACGGGATAAATTCGTTATCGCCAATCCCCAGCAATTCGCTTTTCGTTTGCTTTCCGCTGGCGACCTGCAGGGCGAATTCGAAAATCTCCTCGCCGATTTCGTCGACGCTCTGGCCCGTCAAGACGCGTCCGGCGTCGAGGTCCATATCGTCAGCGAGTCGCTCGAATAGGGACGTATTGCTGGTAATTTTAATCGACGGCGTCGGCTTGAATCCAAAGCAACTGCCGCGCCCGGTGGTGAACAGAATCAGGTTGGCTCCACCGGCCACCTTTCCCGTCACGCTGGACGGATCGAACCCCGGCGTATCCATCACCGACAGGCCCCGCTGCGTGATCGGTTGTGCATATTCGTAAACCGCTTCGAGTGCCGTTTGGCCACTTTTGGAGACCGCGCCGAGCGACTTTTCGGTGATCGTTGTTAGCCCTCCGGCCTTGTTTCCCACCGAAGGATTATTGTCCAGACGCTGCCCGAACATGGCGGCATACTGCTTCCACCATTCGATGCGTTCGATCAATTTTTCCGCCACCGCAACACTGCGGGCACGACGCACCAACAAGTGCTCGGCACCGTAGATTTCGCTGGTTTCCGACAGCACAGCGGAGCCACCGCAGGCGACAAATCGATCGGCTGCGGCCCCGACGGCGGGATTGGCGGTGATTCCCGAATAGCCATCCGACCCGCCGCATTCCAAACCGACGCAAAGGTGGGATGCGTCGACCGTTTGCCTGCGGTACGTGTTGGCTTGGTCCAGCAACTGCTCGACCAATGTTTCGGCCCGGGCAATCGTTTGCCGCGTTCCCCCTTCATCTTGCATCATCAGGACAGGCGTCGCGTCGTCTCCCAACTGACTTCCATCGGGCCCCATCAACGGCACCAAATCATACCGACCGGCCATATAGCCGACCGTGTTTTGCTCGCATCCCAGACCGATCATCAAGCAGGCCCCGACGTTGGGATGGTGAACCATGCCTGCCAAGGTGCGGCTGAGCATTTGATGCTTCAAACCGTCAAAGGCCATCGCACAGCCCGCATCATGCACGATCGCTAAGACGCCATCGACATGCGGCCACCGCTGCAGACGTTCCGCATCGAATTTCGCGGCCACCATTCGCGAAACCGAAGCCGAGCAGTTCACCGTGGAGACAATCAAAACAAAGTTCCGCGTTCCCGCTCGACCATCGCTGCGAGGAAACCCTTCGAAGGTTCGCTTTAGAGCAGGCAACGCGGCTGGTGGTTCGGTTTCACGAATCTCCGTCACCAGATGGTGCTCATCCGCCAAATTCCGCGAATGCACGTGGTCGCCGGGAGCAATCGCCTGAGTCGCCAAACCAATTGGCGAGCCGTATTTCCGCACCGCCTGGCCGACGGCAATCGGTTGGCAAGCCACCTTATGGCCGGCAGGGATCTCGCTGGCGATTACAAACGGGTTTTCGCCGCCAGCCAGATCGACTGCAGTGCCGGCTGACAATGCCTCGGCAGCGACAACAACATTATCGGTGGGATGCAGCCGGATCAGAGTCGAAGCATTCATTCAGTCTTTTCTTTCTCGTGTTTTTCGGCAAGCCGTTTTTCCCGTTCACGACGCTCACGATCTTGGCCGCGAACAAAAGCAATCCAGGCGATGCTGCCACCGGTCAGCACTAACAGCAAGACACCTATCGCCAAAACTTCAGCAATCTTCATCAGGCTTCAGGATCCTTGCACTTCAGAAACCGCGATCTTCAGCGAGGAAAACGACACAGGGGTGGTGGCATGGGATGGACTCAAACTAACAGATTCCGATTTGCTCGCTATCGGCCAGCCCGTCCTTCCGGCTGATTTGATAGGGTTCTATACTCTGCAGCAAGGATGTCTTCAGGACCACGCCAAGAAAAGTATCTTCGATGAAAATCCACGAGTTTCAAGCCAAGCAACTGTTCCGTGAGGCCGGTGTGCCGGTCCTCGAAGGTGTGGTTGCCCGCACTCCGGCCGAAGCCAAAGCGGCCTTTGAAAAGTTGGGACTACCGCTGGCGGTTGTCAAAGCTCAGATCCATGCCGGTGGCCGCGGTAAAGGGCACATCGCGGACAACCCCGAGCAAAAAGGGGTGGTCCTCGTCCGCAGTGCGGAAGAGGCCGAAGCGGCCGCCGCCGGATTGCTGGGCAAAACGCTGATCACGATCCAGACCGGTCCAGATGGCCAGAAGGTCAACCAAATCTTCATCGAGCAGGGCTGTAATATCGCTCGAGAGTTATACATGGGCATTGTGCTCGATCGTGCGGTCGCTCGACCGGTGCTAATGGTCAGTACCGAAGGGGGCGTGGAGATCGAAAAAGTTGCGGAGGAAACGCCCGAGCTGATTCTCAAAGAACACTTTGATCCGGCTATCGGCATCGAACCGTTCCAAGTCCGCAAGCTCTGTAAGCAGTTGGGCATCAGTGGCCCGGCGGCCCGTAGCGCGGGCAAGTTTATCGCCGCCCTCTGTCGATTCTATGTCGATAAAGACTGCGCGATGGCGGAGATCAATCCGCTGGTAATCGATGCGGAAGGGCAAATGATCGCCTTGGATGCCAAGATCACCTTCGATGACAATGCTCTGTTCCGGCATCCTGAACTGAAGGAACTGCGAGATTTGGCCGAAGAGGATCCCGCCGAGGTTCGGGCGGCCGATTCGGGACTGAGCTACGTAACGCTCGATGGCAACATCGGCTGCTTGGTCAACGGTGCCGGGCTGGCGATGAGCACGATGGATATCATCAAGTATCACGGTGGCGAACCGTCAAACTTCTTGGACGTCGGTGGTGGAGCCAACACGGAACAGGTGACCGAAGCTTTCCGGATCTTGCTGTCCGACCCGAATTGCAAAGCCGTTTTGGTGAATATCTTCGGCGGCATCGCTCGCTGCACGACGATCGCGACGGCCATCATCGAGGCCAGCAAACAGGTTGGCTTTAATGTTCCGTTGGTGGTTCGCTTGGAAGGCACCGAAGTCGAAGAGGGCCGCAAAATGCTGGCCGAGAGCGATGTCGATGTCATCACCGCCATTGACTTGACCGACGCGGCGAAAAAAGTCGTCGCCGCGATCAGCTAGTCCGTATCTTTCAAAACACCGACACTCCATTCTTGAAACGTTCCCCATGAGCATTCTTGTTGACAGCCAAACGCGCGTCATCTGCCAAGGAATTACCGGCAGCGCAGGCGGTTTCCACACTCGCGGTTGCAAAGAGTACGGCACGCAGATGGTCGGCGGGGTCACCCCCGGCAAAGGCGGGCAAACGGCCGAAGGCTTGCCGGTCTTTGACACCGTCTCCGAAGCGGTCAAGGAAACGGGCGCCGATGCCACGATGATCTTCGTCCCTCCACCGTTCGCTGCCGATGCGATCCTGGAAGCACTCGATGCGGGCATCAAAATTATCGCGGCGATCACCGAAGGGGTGCCGGTACTCGATATGGTCCGAGTGTACGAAAAGGTTCGTGCCAGCGACTCCGTTTTAATCGGCCCGAACTGCCCCGGCTTGATCACGCCGGGCCAATGTAAAATCGGCATCATGCCTGGCTACATCCACATGCCGGGAAAAGTCGGCGTGATGAGCCGCAGTGGAACGCTGACTTACGAAGCGGTCTGGCAAACCAGTGGCTTGGGCCTCGGCCAAAGTACCTGCGTTGGTTTGGGTGGCGACCCGATTGTCGGCACGAACTACATCGACCTGTTCAAACTGTACGAAGCGGACCCGCAAACCGAAGCGATCCTGATGATCGGCGAAATCGGTGGTAGCGCCGAAGAAGAAGCCGCCGCCTACGTGAAAGAACACGTCACCAAGCCGGTTGCTGCCTTTATCGCCGGACGAACCGCTCCTCCGGGAAAACGAATGGGACACGCCGGGGCCATCATCAGCGGAGGTAAGGGAACGGCAACCGAGAAAGTGGCCGCTCTCGAAGACGCCGGAATCGTTGTCGCCCCCACGCCGGCTGATATGGGCACGGCGGTCAAAGAAGCGATCGATCGCAGCCGCTAAACCAAGCCAGTCGATCGCAAACACGGATCGCAAAAACCACGGCTAGCCGGCGGACGCTTTAGTAAGCTTCGGGTTGTCGCCAGGCGACCCATAAGGTCTTGAACAAGATCTTGATGTCCAGCCACAGCGACCAGCGACGGATGTATTGGTGGTCGAGATCGATCCGCTTCTGCATCTTGTCCAGCGTATCGGTCTCGCCGCGACTGCCCGAGACTTGGGCGAGTCCGGTGATGCCGGGTTTTACTTTGTGACGCAACATGTAACCGCGAATCAGACCGCGATACTGTTCATTGTGAGCCGTTGCATGGGGCCGCGGTCCAACCAGGGACATCGATCCTTCCAGGACATTAAACAACTGCGGCAACTCGTCGAGGCTGGTCTTGCGCAGGAAGGCACCCACTTTGGTGATCCGCGGATCCGATTTGGTCGCCTGCTGAACGACCGGACCATCGTCGGTCGTTTTCATCGAGCGAAACTTCCAGACGCGGATCTCTTGACCGTCCAGCCCATAGCGACGCTGGCGGAAAAAGATCGGACCGGGCGAACTCCATTTGACGGCGATGGCGACCAACAACATTGGGATGGCCGCGACGACGACACCGACGCTCGCCAACGCGATATCGGCACAGCGCTTGGTAATTCCGTCAACACCATACAGCGGATTCTCAAAGACACTGACCGCCGGCAAGCCTCCCATCTGAGTCCAACGGGCGTGTAACAATTCGAACACGAAAAAGTCCGGCACAATGTAGACCGAGACCGTGGAGTTACTCAGTTGATCAAGGATGTAGCGAATGCGATCTTCGGCACGCATCGGCAGCGTGATCAAGATGCTGTCGATCTCGCCGGCCTGGGCTTTCTTCACCAATTGTCGCAGGTCGCCTTCCAGCGCCGCGCTATCGGGCACGCGTTCGGGCAAGCGATCCCGCTCACGGTCGTCGTAAAATCCAACCAGTCGTAATCCTAAACCGGGATCGCTATGGATGTTTTCGGCCGTTTGCACCCCTAGTTCATTCAATCCCGCAATCGCAACGGTACGTGTCCCCACGCCACGATGGAGCAGTCCGCGTTGCAAAATCCGCGCTGCCATCCGGACCATCGCGATCGCGCAAGGAGCGGTCACGATCCAGACGGCCAAGATCGAACGGGCAAACAATTCGTTGTAGCGCGTGGCCACTCCCAAAACGGCCAAAGCCACGACCGTCAGAATCCAGGTACCGGCCACCAAGAGAATTTCACGGTCGGCCGCTTCCCCGCCAAAGCGGCTCATCAAACCGGTCAACTGCGAGGTCAACAAAAAGGCCACCACGGCGACCAACCCCATGGCCAGACCCGCATCATCAACGTGACCGCGAGCGGCGAGCTTGACCGCAAACAGAGTCGCGACGATGCAGCAGGCGTCTAAAGCGGGTTGCAGGAAATCCCAAATCGAACGATGCGAGCGGATCGAATGTGCAGCGGACATAGCGCATTTTGGTTAGCGATGCCGATTCGCTTTCGAAAGAAAGACGAACGGTGAAGTGGATTCGACGGCGCAAGCCGACCGACCCCATCGCCAGCACCAGTCGACGGCGCAGCGGGGACGGTCTTGCTTGCCAGATTGTCCAACCCTAGCTCGCCTTTTCGTGCTTCCAGTCCAGCCCGAGGTCTAACCAGACCGCTTGATGCGTCAGCGCGCCGCTGCTGATGCGGTCTACACCGGTTAAGGCGATTTCGCGGATCGCATCGATCGTCACTCCGCCACTCGCTTCCAGTTCGATGTTCGGCGCCCGCTCGTTCCGCACCGCGACGGCGGCGCGCAGTTGCGACAAAGTGAAATTGTCGAGCAACACAATGTCGGGCCCAGCCGGCAACACATCCTCAAACTGCTCCAACGAGTCGACTTCGATTTCGACAATCTCCGGTGCACCGGTCATCTCGGCGCGACCTTCCGCCCACTGCCGAGCCGTCTCCGCGGCCTGCCGTGCCGCGAGCGGCTGGTCAGCACCTTCGCCACCGAGGGCCAAGTGGTTGTCTTTAACCAGAAAGCCATCGAACAAACCGGTGCGATGATTGCGTCCGCCGCCACAGTGCACGGCATACTTCTCCAGCCGCCGCCAACCAGGGGTCGTCTTCCGCGTGTCATACAACCTGGCTTGGCAACCTTCCATCGCCGCAACGTACTGTGCCGTTAGCGTGGCGATTCCAGACAGCTTGCAGAGCACATTCAAAATCAGACGTTCGCAGGTCAACAGGTCACGCGCATTGCCAGCGAGGCGCAAGACCGGCTGACCCGGCGTCAGTGCCGCCCCGTCGGTTGCCAGCACCTCCGCCGACAAATCGGCGTCCATTTCGTCGATGATCCAAGGCACCGTCACCAAACCGGCACAGATCCCTGCTTGCCGAGGCACCACCTCGCAAACGCCTCGCTTATCGGTGGCGATCAAGGCCACGGTGGTCCAGTCGAGCGAGCGTTCGAGATCCTCACGGACCGCCAATCGGACCAACTGACGGCAGTCGTCTTCCATCGCCGCATCGGGGCGCACGGTGGCGTAATCACGTTTCATCGGCATCACTTCAGCAAGCAGGGTTAAGGACGGAAAACCTGGGCGTGCAGTCTACCGGCCGGGTTGATCGAGACAATGCGGATCGAGACCATCGATCGGTCTCTGATCACAAGGCCAATCTCCGTGGATCCTCGCGACCTCGACGAAGCACAGCGGACGCTTATCGTAGTAGAATTATCGACTGAGGTTAACGCAAAGGAGGCTCAAACATCGACGTCGAGAACCCCATCGCCACCGCTGAGGATGACGCGCGACCGGCCGATCCGCCACCGCACGATACCGCGGGGGGCCTGCAGCGCGAACCATCCGGACTGCGCGATGCGCCGGCGAGCAAAGCACCGATTGGGTTGGTCGATCGCCGCCGGAGTCAGTGGTTGATCATGAGCTTTGGCTGCAGCCTAGCCCTGACAGGCATGTGGTCGCTGGCCACGCTGCCACCCGACCGTGCCCCTCAAAACCAGCCGGTATTGCTGAGCGTTGACATTAATTCGGCGGCCGCGACCGAATTGGCGTTATTGCCGGGGATCGGTCCGGTATCCGCGAGAAATATCGTCGACAACCGAACGTTGCACGGGCCCTTCGATTCGGTGCAAGATCTCGCTCGCGTAGCCGGCATTGGTCCCAAAACGATTGCCGCTTGTGAACCCTTTGCGACCGCTTCGGTTCGACCAGCCGCCGCAGCGCAAAGCCTCCCGACGATTCCCGAGGCATCCGTTCCATAACACGTCGCAGCTTGTCAGCGGCGGCAACAGACTTTGTATTTTTTCCCACTGCCACAGGGGCAAGGTGCATTGCGTGGATAGCGTTTGCGTCGCCCCCGCGGCTGGCCGGCCAAGAGCCTCTTGGTGTCCTGACGATACATCTCTTGCAGCATCGCGTAGATCTGCGGACTGCGCTGCTGTAGCAGTGCGGGAGACTCGAAGAAATACTCGGTCAACACCGCAAAGTATTCCGCCTCGTTGGTATAGGCGTAATCGTCGATGTGATGGCCGCGTTGGATCTCGCCTCCCAACTCCTGCCCGATCCAATCGATCCAGCGGCCCACCGTGTCGGCGGGAATGCCTGGCGGTAAACCATCGATATCGCCATCCGCTTGATCGACCAGATGAGCAAATTCGTGGATACCGACATTGCGTTTATCGCGTGCATTCTGGAACCCCGCGATCAAAGCGGGCTTGGAGAGAATCATCACCCCGGTCAAATGCCCCGCACCCACCATCCCCAAGATCGAGCGTTCGGATAAGTCGTCGGTCGCGTACGCCTCGTCGAACGAATTGGGATAGATCAGCACTTCGCCCAGTCGCTTGTATTCCCAGTGCCGAAAACCAAAAATCGGAATCACCGCACTCGCGGCGACCAAAGCTCGGCAGCGCGGATCGACATCGGTTCGGATACCGGTAATGGGAACTTCGTCAAGAAAGACTTTTACCAACTGCCGAAAGCGCTCCTGCTGTTCGGGAGTGAGGGCACGAAAGAAACTGACGTCGGATTGCAACGCGGCTTCCCACTCGGGATCAAACGGTTGCTGTAGGACTCGCATCCGCCGCACCGTGCGTCTGCGCAGCCACCAATAAACCAGCGGCATCAGCAGCAGCGCGGCCCAGCCCCACGGCCCCAGCAGCAGCCTGCTCAACCCCGCCAGACCGATCGTCAGCAGCAGACTGGTCAGCAAGGCAAAGCGTTGATGACGCCGATTGAGTTCGGGAGTGACCAGCATGTTTTCTCCCGAAGAAGTGAAGTGACGGGACGCGTCTGCAACCTTCCAGCACTAGGCAAGGCTAGGCGATGCAAGGGCAGGCTAGGCGCGAATGATACGCCCGACAATCCAGTCAGACAGCCAATCAGGCGCCCACTTGGCGACCTGCAGACTGAAGTGCGCGTCGATGCCCACATTATAGCGAGCTCGCGGCCAACGCACCGTCAGCGCGCGATTCACCGCATAGGCAACTCGGCGGGGATGACAGCGGGCGCCCGACGATCGATGCAGCAAGCTTTGAAATCGCCTTAGCACCGGCTCGTAGCGTTCGCGATTTTCGGCCGACAAATGTTCAAAGCGATCCAGCGCGTCGGCTTCGGCACGATCAAAAATGTCGGTCGCCATGCGGCCTGGGCGGATCAGGATCACGCGGGTTCCGAACGGACGCAGTTCGCGTCGCATGGCATCGGAGATCGCTTCCATGGCAAACTTCGACGCCGCATACGGGCCGACGAAGGGCAAGGCAAACGAACCGCTGGCCGAACCGATATGCACCACCCGCCCGGCGCCCTGTCGCAGCAATGGCAACAACGCCTGCGTCGTCCGGATGGCGCCCACAACGTTCACTTCGAATTGCTGTTCGATATCGGCCGGCGGCATCGCTTCCAAAGGTCCGGCGATCGCGATCCCCGCGTTGTTGACCAGTCCGCTCAGCCCCTTCGGGGCTTGTTCAGCAACCCACTGTGCGGCTTGAGCAACCGAATCGGGCAACGCGATATCGATTCGCACGGGCGTCGCATTTTCGCCAAGCGACTTGGCGATCCGCGGTGCATCGGCATCCTTGCGATAGCCGGCCAAAACACGGGTCCCTTGCTGACACAGATGCAACGCGATCGCGTGCCCCAACCCCGAGGTTGCACCGGTCACCAGCACGGGATGCGTTAACCGACTCATGACGCGGGTGTCCGAACGGCGGCGGCCTGATGCTGCAATCGCTCGCGTTGACCAGCGATGCGCGTCGTCAACCGGCGCAGCTCGGCATCCAACCGCCGTGAGGCAACTTCGGAGATCGCTGGCAGGGGCCCCGCCGACCGCAATTTGCGATCGTCACTCGTCGGCAGCGTGCCGGAGCTACCCAGCGAATCACGAATCAACAGGTCGCGCAGCGAAGCGCGTGAGGCCCGCACCCCGATCGCCAAACCGACCTGTTCGGAACAGGTGATCCGTGCCGTCGGCAGGTGCGCATTCAGTTGGATTTCGAGGCTTGCGATCCGTTGCCGCGACTGTGGTTGGTCGGCATCTATCAGCACGATCCAGCGTCGCACGTCGGCACGATAGGCGAGTTCATAAATCCCCATGCTGTCTTGTAAACGTCGGTCGAGCTTTGTCGCGACATCGGTTGGCACCGCACTGCCTAACCTTAGACTGACCGCGACGGCCAGTCCGGGCGATCGTGGTGGCGGACCTTCGTGGCGGAGCACGATCATCTCCGCTGCCGAACCGGCAGCGGCAAGCCCCGTGGCGCTACGTGGTCGAGCTTGCGGTTCATCGAGCCGCACGCCCG
>CAYZHQ010000096.1:0-23047 GCA_964477385.1 uncultured Pirellulaceae bacterium | reverse complement strand
TTGCAGGACATCATCGCGATCCTCGGTGTCGACGAATTGGCCGAAGAGGACAAGATGATCGTGCATCGTGCTCGTCGACTCGAACGCTTTATGTCTCAGCCGTTTTTGGTGGCGGAAGTCTTCACCGGCAAGAAGGGTGAAATCACCCCGATGGCCGACACCATCCGCAGCTTTGAAGAAATCTGCGAAGGCAAGTGGGACCACCTGCCCGAACGTGCGTTCATGTACGTCGGCTCGATCGAGCAAGCGGAAGAGCAAGCTAAGAAAATGGCCCAGGAGGGCAAGTAAACGATGGCGATTCGCTGCTTAGTAGTAACGCCCGAACGGACGGCGGTTGACCGTGAGGTCGATTACCTAACGTTGCCCATGTTCGATGGAGAACTGGGCATTGCCAAAGACCGCGCTGCCATGATCGGGCGGCTGGGTTATGGCCGCTTGCGATTGAAGGTGGACGGTTCGGTGACCGAATACTTCGTCGATGGTGGTTTTGCTCAAGTCGAAGACAATGTCGTTTCGATCTTGACCGGTCGGGCGATGCCGGCAGAGCAATTGGAAACAGAAGATGCGGAACAAGCTCTCGAAGCGGCTTTGGCACTGCCGAGTACGAACGCCGAATCGCTCGCCCTGAAAGAGACCGCACTGATCCGAGCTCGCGGTATGCTGCGGGCGGCGAAGTAGATGCGTCGTCTCGTTTATCCTTCCGGCCCCATGACACGCTAAGATGTTTACAGGACTTGTCGAGACCCTCGGCCACGTTGTCGAAATGATCGAACAGGCCCCCGGACGTCGACTCCGAATCGAGTGCGGTCACGTGGCCGAAGGTCTTGCGATTGGAGACAGCATCGCCATCAACGGATGCTGTCTGACGGTCGTGGCCCGCGCCGGCTCGATCGCCGATCTCGAAGCAGGCGAGGAAACCCTGTCGAGGACGAACCTGGGCGATTTAACGGCCGGCTCGCCGGTGAACCTCGAACGTGCGCTTGCCGTGGGGGATCGCCTGGGGGGACATTACGTCACCGGCCATGTCGATGCCTTGGGCGCGCTTGATCGTCGTGAAGAAGATCCGCCATGGGCCAAATTGTGGTTCAAGGTACCGGCGCCATTAACGCGGCAGATGGCGGCCAAAGGTAGCATCACGGTCGATGGCGTCAGCCTTACGTTGGTCGACGTAACAACTGATCAGTTCAGTGTCGCCTTGATTCCGCATACGCTTACCGTAACGACGCTGGGCCGTTTACAGCCCGGCTCGCCAGTCAACCTCGAGACCGACGTATTGGCTAAGTACGTAGGCCGCTTTTTGGAAACGCAAGACGGATGGCCGAGCGACAAACCGCCTCTTACCTGAACGAACGCTTCGCTGCCGCGGGCTTGCGGCCGCTGACGCGGTTCGGACAGAACTTCCTGATCGACCTGAACCTGCTGGACTTGATCGCTCGTTCGGCGGAGATGCGCAAGACTGACGTCGTGCTGGAAGTCGGCACCGGCATGGGGTCACTGACCACGCTGCTGGCAGAGTCCGCCGGAGCGGTGGTCACGGTGGAAATCGATGACAATCTTGCGGAGCTCTCGCAATCCGAGTTGCACCAGTATCCGCATGTCAAGCAACTGCACATTGACGCGTTGAAGAACAAGCACACGCTTGCACCGGAGCTGATGGACAGCGTGCGGTTTGCACTCGAAGCTCTCGGCGAAGAATCCCGCTTCATGCTGGTAGCCAATCTGCCGTACAACATCGCGACACCGCTGATCAGCAATCTTCTAGTGGGCGATCCTCCGCCGGCTCGGATGGTGATCACCATCCAAAAGGAGATGGCCGATCGGATCGTGGCCAAACCGGGTTCCAAAGATTACGGCGCCCTGACCGTCTGGATCCAGGCCCAATGCCAAGCCCAGATCGTGCGGGTCATGCCGCCTCAAGTTTTCTGGCCACGGCCCAAAATCGATTCGGCGATTGTTCGCATCGACTTACAGCCCGAACGCCGTGCCGCACTGACCGACCTGAGATTCTTTCACGAAACCGTTCGAGCGTTATTCTTTCACCGGCGGAAACTTTTGCGCAGCGTCACCTGCAGCGCTTTCAAGGGGCGGTTGAGCAAGGCGGAGGTCGACGCGACGATCGAGCGAGCCGGTTATACCGGCGGTGAACGCACCGAACAGCTCGATGTCGAACAAATTATCGGCCTCACCGAACATCTGCGGTTGGCTGTCACCAACGCCGATCCGCGGTAACGATGCGGAGCAAAGGGGTTACAGATTCACCTGCTCGACAGTAAATCCAGAGAACGGAACGATTCCGTAGATTCCGTTAGTAAAGACCTGTTGAACGAAATCGTTCAGCACTCGAATGGATGATTTTGGCACGATTACGACGTCTCCATCACGTAGCCAAATTTCATCCGCCGGCGTGGGACGTTTGGCCAACACGGCTCCTTGCAGGTCCAGCATGGTGGCGATCAATCGCCAGTCGTCGGCACGTCGCAGCACAACGACCTGCCGCATGTTGGCACCTGGCAAATAGCCGCCTGCCAGCGCGATCGCTCCAAGCACGGTGGTGGGAGCATCCATCTGGAAGCGATTCGATTGCCCGACTTCGCCCAGCACGTAGACAAAATGCGGTGCCTGCTGCGTCAGAATCGGCTCGACTTCCAGCCCCACGACGATCTCCCCGTAACGCAGATTGATCTCGCGCTTCAGTTCGCTCATTGACAATCCCTGCACGCACACCGACCCGACTCCTGGCAGGCGGACTTTCCCGTCGGGAGTCACCCGCACGTTGACCGCTTGTTGTTGCAGACCACTCTGGCCCCCAACCGCATTGCGAATATCTTCCGCCAAAGTGTTCGTTTTCACCGGCGTTACGTCGATCGACGGGTCATCATAAAACTTGCTGTACTTGTGTTCCAACAAACGCCGTAGTTGATCGACCGTCAAACCCGCCGCGTGGACTTGTCCTAATAGCAACAGCGTAATCGTTCCGTCGGGCTGAACTTGCAAGCCCCGTTCCAGCGTGCCCCGCTGCAACTCTTCATTCAAAATCGACTCGACCAGCACTTCGTCGCCAACGGTCAACCGATAGGCCCCGCCCGTTTGCCGTCTCGTGATGAGATAAATCATCTGCATTTCATCACCGGGACGGAGGCGATACTGTGCCAAGTGCGCTAGCCGCGGCGGTCCGGCATATTCGCCTTGAGCGTAAGCCTGAAAGTCCATCGGCTTCATGTCACTCCAGCGGGCCTCGGCTCCCGAACAGGTGCCGCAGTCGACACCCTGGATGCAAGGCTGGCACCCGCCACGGCAGACTTCGGGGGCTCCCAGTCGCCCGCATCCGCACTGCCCATCACCACCGGCTTGCGGCAATCCGAGTTGCGCCGGATTGTGTGGGCCTGCTTGTTCGGCGGTGCCGTAGGGATAATTTTGCGCGCCAGCGATTTGCACCATGGCTGACAACCACAGGCACAAACCGCACAAACCAATCCTTACACCGGCGCGTGGTTTCGCGACACGCGGGAGTAGAGCAGTAATAAAACGGCTTTGATTTTTTGCCAACATGCGTCTATTTCCACAGGCTTGAAACAGCATCCGCGACCCTTCCGATCGGCCCTTTGGGCTCAGCCGGCTGGACGGGGGATGCCAGTGTTGGTGCGGGCGCCATCGTTGGGCTTGTCGAGTTGCCCGTCGTGGCTGCGTTAGGAGTGTTGTTCGGGGGAGTACCTTGCGATTGGAGTTGTGCGGGAGTCACCGGGGATGCCAACGAGGGTGACAAGGCGGCAAACTGCCGCGGTGAAACCGAGTAAACCTGAGGCTGTTGTGGGGCAGGAACTGGCAGTGTGTCCAGCCTTGCGATCAAGCCCCGTGCACCTACCAAGTCGCCTCGTTGGCGCAACACCTCGGCCAGGTTTGTTCCAGCGGCTCTCGAAGGTTGCAATTTCAGGCTATGTTCCAGCACCCACTGTGATTCGCTTAACAAACCTTGCTTCAGCAATTGGTAGCCAAGTTCGTTAGCGACCGCAGCGTCGTCGGGTCGAGCCTGCAAGGCAGCACGCAGTAAACTGATGACGATTGCATCGGTCACCGGTCCCTGGGCATCGGCCTGCTGTTTGACATCGGCCAGCACTACCAACGCTTCGGTTGCCAAGGGATTGGCTAGGGCAACGGCAGCGAGTTTCTCGCGAGCAAAATCGAGGTAGACGTCCGCGGCTCGACTGCCATTGAATGTTCCAAGGTCACAGTTCTTCAGCACCGGTGTCTGATGCGACTGCACCATGCGGCTGATGGTGTCGGGTCCGACGGGACCAAACCGACCAGCAAAATCAGCCGACTCGCGGAGTGCGGTTTGTGCCTGCTGAAGGTTGGTTGCCGAAACGACCGAACCGTCCAACAGGTCGTTCGCGTCGGCGATTAAACGCAACGTTTCCATGGCGGAACTGAGGGCTGACAGCGGGGTTGCCCGTCGGGCTTGTTCGCGCGCATCGCGGAGTGTCCGCGCCGCATCCTGAGCCAATCGCTGGGCCGTAAAAGTCGACACGTTCAGTTGCGGTGCCAGTTTCGTGATCTCTGACCGATCGCCCAAAATTTCCGTGCTGACTTGTTGAGCAATCGTTTGACGTCGCTGCCAACGGGTTTGCGCCGCCATTTCCTCCCAGGTAACCGCAGCGGCTGGCGTGCTGTGTACCGGAGCATGTAACAACGAGGGTGGCAAATCGTTGACATCCGGCTTGGGGTTCGGCAACGGAGCCGTCGGCTGCGGCGTTTGGGCTTGGCCAGCGATTCCGTGGATCTCGACCGATACCGCAGGCATGGGGGGGGCGGTCCTTGGCTGCGGCAGTGGCGGCGCCGGAGCAGGTTCCTGATTTGCCGCAACGGTCGGTTCTTCGTCCGCACGCACTCGCGCGGCAGTGGATAACGAACGATCTGGCTGCGTTTTGCGGATAGCGACCGACCGTTGCGCCGGCTCGCGAATCGCGTGAAACATTCTTACCCGTTCAACGTTTCGCGTTTCGCCCGCGACGATTTCGGGTGTCCGAACCGGCTGAACTGGTTTCCACGCAGGCGTGTGATACTCGGGTGGAAACACCAAGGCATCGAACGGGGGCGACTGCACGGGCGCTGTAATGACCGCTGTTGGAATATCGGCCGTGGCAAATACCGGGTCTAAGTTCTCGATCGGCCGCAACCATGGGGCATCGGACGGGTCGCGCCCACTGGCATCGTCAGCGTAAACTCTCAGACCGGGAAATGTCGCAGCAACCAACCAACACCCCGCGAGGAGGCGTCGCAGCGAAAGGTTGTTGCGAGGGGCGTCTTCCATGACCGCTTATCAATGCGTGAGGGCTCAAAGCTGAATGCAGACGCCGGCCGGGCTAGCAACTTTCGTCCATGAAAAGGCCGACAGCGTCTAAAAGAGTTCCATCGGATGTCCGGTAGGCTGGGACCAACCAAACCATGCTTCCATCGAAAGGGGGCGTGATGAAAGTGGCTCGCATCCCAAACATCTGCGATAACCCGGAAGGGACGCACAAGAGTCGAAAGCGTCAAATCCGGAACAACTGACCTTCGCCGTCGGGCTGGTTACTCACCGCACCGACTCGCACCGGCACGAGCCGAATACTTTGGCTCAGCACGTTACGGTCGCTCAGTCGTCCATGACGTTTTTGTTCGAATTCGGCTTCTGAGGATTGCGTCGTACCAAACCGGCCCGATCCATCAATGAACGCCGCAGCAATTCTTCCGCATCGTCGTCGTCGGGTGGCGGGGTGCCGAAAGCGCCCAAAAGTTGTGGGTTATATTCGATCTTGAAGTCGTGTTTGGCTAGCGAGATCACGCAACCAGGGTCCAACCGCTTGCGGTAAATCTTCCGACCGTCCACCTTGGTACCGTTGCGGCTGTTCAAGTCGCGCACAAACCAGTAGCCACTTTCCAGCGACAGCCGACAATGCTGGCCGGAAATGTTGGCGAACTTCAACGAGATATCGCACGATTCCCGACGACCGACAACCAACTTAGACTGAAATAAAGGAATCGGATCACCACCGCCACAAGGCACCAGTTCTCCCATTTCTTCACCATTGTGAGTATCACTGGAATCGTGACTGGAGTCGGAGCTGTTCGATGAAATTGGCATAAATCCGAGCCGACCGCTAAGGCGAGAAACGTCATATTAAATTTTCACTTGCCTTCCATTGTTTCCGAAAACTGCCGTCTGACAACGGATAGGGATGAATATTCCACAAAAAAATGCTGCTAGTGTGCAAAACCAGCCCGTTCAATCATCAAATTGCGGAGCGGGTGAAGGCGTATCGGAGCAAAATCCACAGCCGGACGCGGGCCACGACTTTGACAAGCTGGCTTGGCGGGAGGAAGGATTGCCGTTTAACGCCTTCGGTGCCGCGCTGCGCCGTAGGTTCGGGGGACGCGTGCAGCGAGTCAGCATCGATGCCGGTTTTACCTGCCCCAACGTCGATGGGGCGGTGACACGAGGCGGCTGTAACTTTTGCGACAACCGGTCCTTCAGCCCCAGTCGTCGCGTGCGGCTGGCCAGCGTCTTGGATCAACTGAACCGCGGTATCACGTCGGTCCGTGAACGGTACAGCAACGTCGCTGGCTTTATCGCCTACCTCCAACCGGCAACCAACACGTATGGTCCCATCGACCAATTAGAGACGCTCTACCGGGCGGCTCTGAACGTCTCGTCGCAGGTCG
Source organism: uncultured Pirellulaceae bacterium (assembly GCA_964477385.1). Classification (GTDB taxonomy): domain Bacteria; phylum Planctomycetota; class Planctomycetia; order Pirellulales; family Pirellulaceae; genus Roseimaritima. Next base: position 16,348 of record CAYZHQ010000096.1, on the reverse strand, counting down.
TTGGATTGGCCATTGGCACGCGCCCCGACTGTGTTCCCGACGAAGTCCTCGATCTGATCGATGACTTGGCAAAGCATCATTACGTGTCGTTGGAATACGGGATGCAGACGATTCACGATCGCAGCTTGGACTGGATGAATCGTGGGCATTATCACGCCAGCATGATCGATGCGATGCAGCGCAGTGCCGGGCGTGACTTCGAAACCTGCGCCCACATTATTCTTGGGGTCCCCGGCGAATCGCACGACGACATGATGCAGACCGCCGACCAGATTGGGCCGCTGCAAGTCGACGCCGTCAAGTTGCACAATTTGTACGCGGTTCACGGAACGCCGCTGGGCGAAGAAGTCCTGGCAGGCAAAGTCCAAATGATGGAACGCGAGGCCTACGTCCATACCGTTGTGGACTTTCTGGAACGTATCCCGCCCCACGTTATTGTCGAACGGGTCAGTGGTGATGCCCCTCCCGATTTTTTGATCGCGCCGAAGTGGTGTCACCAGAAGTCCGCGTTGCGTCTGGAGATTGAAAACGAATTTCGTCGTCGAGGTTCGCGCCAAGGAGATCGCTACGTTGCGGGCCAACACGCCGCCTTGCCAGTCGGATCGGTCGATCAAACTCCGGCTGCAATTGCCCAGCGAATCCAGAAAGCTCGTACCCTGCCGGTGCTGAAGTTCGACTAGCCGCCGCGTTATCTTGTTTACGGGAACCGCTGCGGTAGCGTGTTCCCGCGAACATGGCTTTTCTTGACGAGTTACCCGTTTGATGCGCAATTTATGTCTTGTCTTTGGCGATCAACTAAGTCCGCGGATCGCTTCGCTGGACCATTTCGACCACCAACAAGATGTTATCTGGATGGCGGAGGTCGATCAGGAGGCAACGCATGTGTGGTGCCACAAGAAACGGCTGGTACTGTTCTTCTCCGCGATGCGGCACTTTCGCGATTCCTTGCGGCAGCGCGATTTCGAGGTCTCTTATCAGGCTTTGACGCATCGTCGCAGTGATGACCGAGGCGCCGATTTCGCCACCATCCTTCGGAAAGACATCAAGCTACTGCGGCCTGAGAAAATCGTTGTTACACAGCCTGGCGATTACCGCGTGCTGAACGCGATTCGCGACCAAGCCGAAGCGAGTGGCGTGCCGCTGGAGATTCGCGAGGACATGCATTTCCTCTGCCGTTTGCAGGACTTCCACGACTGGGCCCGCGATCGCAAGAACTTGGTGATGGAGGACTTCTATCGCTACCAACGCAAATCTCAGAAGATCTTGCTGGACGACGACCAGCAACCGCTTGGCGGTCAGTGGAATTTTGACAAGCAGAACCGTCAAACGTTCGGCAAAGAGGGGCCGCCGCCTGTCGCCGCACCGCGCGCCTTCGCGCCTGACGAGACGACGCGGGAGGTGATCGCGATGGTCGAGAAACGCTTTCACGATCATCCGGGTCGCGCCGACGATTTTGACTATCCGGTGACGAGTGAAGATGCGGAAGCGGCGTTGCAGGATTTCATTACGCATCGGCTGAGTGGCTTCGGGGACTTCCAAGACGCCCTCTGGACCGAGCAACCGTTTTTGTATCACTCGCGGATATCGGCGGTGATGAATATGCACTTAATCGATCCACGGGACGCTCTCGATGCGGCCGTGTCGGCCTACCATGCGGGCAATGCGCCGCTGAATAGCGTCGAAGGTTTCGTGCGGCAGATTCTCGGCTGGCGAGAATTTATCCGCGGAGTCTACTGGACGTACATGCCCGAATACATCGACCGCAATGCACTGGATTGCGACGAAGTCGATGTGCCGGCCTATTTTTGGCACGGCCAGACCGACATGCGGTGTATCGCGGACAGCATGCACAACGTCATCGACCATGCGTACGCTCATCACATCCAGCGTTTAATGATCTTGGGCTTGTTCTCGCAACTTCTCGGCGTGCATCCACGGAAGTTTCACGAATGGCACATGGCGATGTACGCCGATGCCGTCGATTGGGTTAGCCTGCCGAATGCGCTGGGGATGAGCCAATTCGGCGACGGGGGTGTGGTCGGCACAAAGCCCTACTGCGCCAGCGGTAACTACGTTCACAAGATGAGCAATTACTGCAAAGCCTGCCGTTACGATCCGAAGCAAGCGGTTGGCGAGCAAGCATGCCCGTTCACGACGCTTTACTGGGATTTTCTGGATCGCCATCACGATCGATTTCAAAAGAACCACCGCATGGTTTTTCAAATCAAGAATCTTGAGCGTAAGCCGGAGCAGGATCTGACGGCGATTCGCAAAGCGGCCGCCAAACTGAAGACGCAGTAGGCCCAGACGACACGCTGCTTGCAGCCCAATCAAACACCTCGCTGCGACCCGTTGCTACGATGCTTTGGCGGTTAGCAACTCACACAGTTCATCGCATAGTTGGCGATTGGGCACCGCGGCTTCCAGGACTTGTTCGGGATCGGTGCTGATCTTGCGCAAACAGTCGAGGTAAGCCTGCGTCAAATCCATATCGGCTGAATTGAGTGCACGCGGCAGCAAACCGGCAATCGTAAAATCCAAAGAAGCAGCACGGGGCCCCAATTCGGATAACACATCAAGCAGCGGATAAGGATGCGTTTGCAAACGCTCGACCAACACGCCGATCGACGGCAAGTGTTCCACAAGGTCCATTCCCAGCGCGTGGGCGGCTTGCACGGCCGACAGCGCGACAGGCGTTCGTCGGTCGTCAACCAAGGCGGCAACGCGGGCGGTGATCTCTTGGCCTGGACGTTCGGCACCTGCCAACAACTGCACTGCCAGCGGCACCAATTGGGGATCCGAGGAACGTGTCGCCGACAGCAAGGCTCGCAGCAGCAAGGGATCCAATGTGTCGAGCCGACTAGCGTACCAACCAGCGACCAACGCAAAGGTTAGGTCCGGTCCGGCGACCCAATCGGCTAGGTCGGCTTGAGAGGAATCGGCCGTGGGAATGTGCTTCGCTTCGAACAGCAACTCCTGGCCCGCTCGCGATTGAGCGCTGTGGTACCGCATGGCCAGGTTCATTGTTTCCTTGGAGTCGGCTCGCAGCCATCGTTTCCATGCCGGTTTCGTTTCCCCACACACGCGTGCGAACAGCGCCAAGGCATAGCCAATTTCTTGCGCATTTAGATAACCTTGCCGTGACGCTGACCAGCCATCTTCTAGGCCGGCGGACCAGTAGACGTCATAGAAGCTCGCGTCACTCTGCAAGACGCCCAGTCCGCAACACAGCGGCAACGTATCAGCCAGACGTGCATTCGCATCGTGCTCCACCACGTCGGGTCCGGTTTGCAAAATATGCTGGGCGAAGGAATGCGAAAGGGCGGCAACCAGACGCAGCGGATCGTTCACCGTTTCGGCGGCCAACTGGATCGTGGGGGGCTCACCCAGTTGGTAAGCCGACGCAGCATGCAATTGCTTTGGTTCCGACACTTGAATGTCAAACTTGGTATCGCTCACTCCCATTCGCTCGGCGACAAACGTCTGGGCTGAAGCCAGCAAGGATTCCCGATTGTCGACTTGCAGCGGTGCGTCGACCAGTCGACCGATGACATCCGAGGCGCGCAGCCGATCCGCACCGACTCGCTCGACGCAGCGCCGCATATACAGCTCCACTTCGGCTCGCTGCGACGTCATCAACGGCGGCTTGCTGCGGAAAAATCCAAACATCAGGTCGCTCCAAGGTTCGTGAAACGGCGGCTGTTAAAATAAACCGTGATCGCCGTCGTCTAGATCGGACTTCCGACGTCCCCGCGCTGCGGGAGTCGTTTGTTTGATCGCATCTTTGCCCGCCGTCGGAGTGTCGTCCAATGGTTCCAGCACCGGATTGCCTTCCGCGTCAAAGCCCGAAAGTTTCTCGACGCGTCGTTCGGCGGCTTGCAAATGCTTGTGGCAATCCTTCAAACGCTTGATCCCATCGGCATAGGCGTCCAGCGATTCTTCCAACCCCAGTTCGCCACTCTCCAGTTGAGCCACAATCTGTTCGAGCGACGCCAAGGACGTTTCAAAGGTCGCCGGGGTTTCGCTTGCTGCTTTTTTCTTCGCCATCACGGTCTCGCTGCGGGTAATCGTCGATCTCGGTGCAGGCTGACGCACCTTCGCAAAACGTCGAACGAGAGGTTATACCCATTGCCCCCCTGCGCCCGCAAATCCCCACAACATGGAGCCACCAACCGCGGCGACTCGCTCGGCGTCCCCCCGATCGGCAACGTCTTAACGCTCTGCCTGCGTTTCTCCCAACAGGACCCACAATGCGGCGGCAATTAAGTCGGCCGTGGTGCCTGGATTGCGTCGATGGCCGTCGGCTCGCAGCCATCCGTCAAAGTCCCGCCAGGCGGCATCAAAGTTGTCCGCCGTCTGAACGGCCTGAGCGCGAGCACGAGCTTCCTCGGCCGTCGCCATCCCGCATTTACGAGCGATTAAGGAGTCGACTTGGGTGGCCAGGATCTCGATCTGTGCATGGCAGATCCCGACCAGCGTATCGCCGGAATCGGCGATCGCCGAACGCAACGAGCGCGAGACGACTCCGTCCAGCAGATCCGAAAAATCGGTGACGTACTGCCGGGCGATGCGATCCCGGTCAGCCGCTAAATCCATGGCTGCCAACAAGTCCGCTGGTGGCGAATGGCGAACGTCCATCTGATCGCTTTCGCCCATCCCACCGGGCTGTGCCAGTTGAATCGCCGCGTAAACATCTGCCGCATCGCTGGCATCGAGCTGTTGCAGCACGTCGCGCAGCGAGCAGCGGCGGGTTTCGGCCAACACCAATGGCGCGAGCAACAACGCGATGCCCAAGTTGACATTTGTACCGCAAGCATGGCGCGTCGCTTGAACCGATCGTAACACCAGTTGGCCACAGCGGTCGTCGGCCGTTGCTGCGCCCAGCACGCACGCCATGGCATCGGCGGCGGCAACGAAATCGCCGAACTGCAAGTCCGTAAAAGAAGCTCCCGGATAGACGTTTCCCGCTTTGGGAGCCATCGCTTCGAACAGGCACGCCCAGCGAACCCGTTCGGTCGCTGCGTGCTGGCCGTTCGCAAACACCGGCAATCGACTAAGCATCGCCGACCGCATGCCGATCATCCTTGGCACCTTCGGTACGTTCTACTTCGGCCTGCACCGAGCGAACCGCGGCGAGCACCTCGTCGGGCGCTTCTTCCATCACGTAGTGCCCCACATCAGCCAACTCCTGCGTCTGCTGCTTGGGAAAAAATTCCTGCAAGCGATAGAGGCATTCTGGTCGGAAGCACCAGTCACGCATGCCCCAAACGAACCGGGTCGGCAGATGCGACAAACACGACAACTGTTGCTCCAGCGTTTCCAGCGTCCGATAGGTCGGATGGGACTTTCGCATCGGAATATCTTTTACGAACGCGTTCACCGCCACGCGGTCGTGCCAGTTCTGATAAGGTGCGAGCAAACCGGCTGCTGCTGCTTGGCTGAGTGGTCGTCGGTTGACCGCCATGGTGACCGCGGCACGCGAAAAAGCATTCGCGCCGCGCATCGCTAAGGTTCCAACCACAGGCCAACGGCAAACCGAAATCCTGCGCGGGATATAAGGGGGCGGAAAAGCCGCCGTGTTCAGCAACACCACTGCGGCGAACCGTTGCGACTGAGCCACCGCTGCGGCGAGTCCGATCGCGCCACCCCAATCGTGGGCGACCAGCGTGACGCGTTGCAAATCGAGTCGCTCGATCAACTGCAGCAAATTATCGCGGTGCTTTGCAAGGCGATAATCGTAATGCTGAGGCTTGTCGCTCAGCCCGCATCCCATGTGATCGACCGCGATGACGCGCGACGGTGCCGCATCGGCGTCCTTGAGAGGCAGGCCCGCCGCGAGAGCTCGGTAGTAAAAACTCCACGTCGGGTTGCCGTGCACCGCCAACACGGTGTGCGGTCCCTGGCCTTCGTCGATGTAATGGTAACGATGGCCGTCAAGCTCCATCGACTGAGACGCGAAGGGATACTCATCGCGCCAAGACGCACGGGCATTTGCGAGCAACGGACGACCTAACAGAGAGGAACACGAAAGCGACCGAATCGGAACGGTCGCATCCACTACCGTTTGCCGCCGAGGCTAAGCAAACGGTTTGGAGAGACAGGCTGGAGGCGCAGATCAGGTATCAATGATATCCGCGGGCGACAAGATCGGAACCGCATTCTCTTCGACTTCTTGTTCCTCTCGCCAAGGCTTGCCTCCTTGGTAACTTTCGAGCTCTTTCTTTAGTTGATCTAGCTGCTCGTTTTCGTCCTTCGTGCCCAACTCTACCGCCTTGGTCGACCACTCGATCGCTTTTTCGAAGTTACCCGTTTCGGCATAAGCGGCGGCGAGGGTGCTGAGGATGTGGGCTTCTTTAAACTCCGTCAATTCCGATGCCTCTTCGGCTAACTCTAGGGCGCGTTTGCCGTTTCGCAGTGCATCGGTAGGCGTGGTCGACAGGACCCACGCCAAATTATTCAGCACGCCCGATTTGCTGATCGCCAACTCCTCTGCGTTCTCATCGGCGTTCATCGCCTTGAGAGCCGCCTCGTAGTCGGCGATCGCCTTTTCGTGTTCCAAGGTGCTCAGTTGAGCATCCCCGCGCAGGCGTAGCGCCCGCCAGTTTTCCGGTTCGCGACGCAGCACGCTGGAGATGACTTCGATCGCTTTGCGTGGACGGTTATCGATTTGGTAGAAGTTCGCCAACTGCAAGGCGAATCCGGTGTTGTCGGGAACCGAGTTAACCAGGAGCTGCATGTCGTTGATCGCGTCGGCCATGCGTCCTTCTTCGTAAGCCAACATGCCGCGCATCAAGATGCCTTGGACGCTATTGGGTTCGATCTGCAAAGCCTTGCGGACGTCGCGTCGTGCGTCCTTGACGTTGTCTTGTCCCAGCAAGATCTCGGCACGCATCAGCAGGGCTGCGAAATCGCGTTCGTCCAACGTGAGGGCTTTGGCCAGATCCTCCAACGCTTGGTCTTGTTTGTCTTGCGATTGGTACAGAACCGCCCGCAACCGATACAGTTCCCCGCGCGGCTGTTCGGCCAAGGTGTCGGTCAGCATCTTTTCCGCTTCTTCGATTCGTTCGAGCCGCAGCAGAGCACGGACCGCCTCGGTAACGACGGCCGAATTTTCCGGCGTCAGTTGCATGAGGGTCTTCATGTCCGCGAGCGCCGCCTCGGTATCGCCACGCTGCATTCGCAACATCGCGCGGCCTTGATGGGCCGCCACGCTCTGCGGGTACGCTTCGATCGCTTTGTTGAGATCCTCCATGCGTGCGTCTTCGTCTTCTTGCAACAACGCTCGCAGGACGAGCGCCTCGCTGCGTTTGACGTCATCATCGCCAAGCTGCTCGATAGCGCTGCTGGCCGCTTTGCGGGCTCTCGCCGGATCGCCGCCTGGCAATACGTTTAGCTGTGCGATCAGCATGTGGGCTTCGGCCAGCGTGGGGTCGCTCTTCACAGCGTTTTCGAGAGCTTCGATTGCTTCGCGACGCAACTGGCGAAAATTACGGATGCCGCCTTGCTTGATTTGAGCGGCGATCGCCTGAGCCTTTTGCAGCGACACGGCCCCCATCATCTTCTTGGCAAAAGACAGATTCTCGTCGTCCAAACCCTTCGCGATGGCCGATTCGAGCAGCGTCGCTACCTCCTTGAGGTCCGCGGCCGATTGAGCGTCGATCCGCTTGATCATCGCTTCGTCCAAGTCCCCCTGGCCGTCGCCTTCGGCAAGTCCCGTGGCAGGCAGTGAGACCCACAGCGCAAAGCCGGCGACCAAAAAAAGCCGGAAAACCGAGCGTATCGGTCGGCTAGCAAAGGGTCGATGCGTGGAATGAGCTGTCATGGTGTTGGATTCCGAAAGCATGAGAGAGCGTTGGTGAGAATGCGGTCTGCCGCCGAAGGTACTGGCAAGTTGACTGGCAAACTGGAAAGTTTAACCGAAAAATCCACATTGCCGCAGCAAATCCCCAACCGGCTGAGGGCTTTCCGTTTGCGGCAGGCCTCAAATTTCAGTCGGATGCACTGCAGTCGGGCGGCGAACATCCGTTACCATTATTGCGAATTGCCCAGCCTACACGAAGGTCAGCTTGCCGCTGTAGGGCTGTTTTTTTCCTTATTCAAGAGAGAAGTTCGCGATGCCTCGGCCAAAAGTCTTCGCCACTCGACAGATCCCCGAGAACGGGTTGGACGCCATCGGGCAAGTCGCCGACGTCGATGTCTGGCCTGGAACGCTGCCACCGGAACGTGACGAGTTGCTTCGCCGCGTCGAGGGCTGTGCGGGGCTGCTGACGCTGCTGAGTGACCGCATTGACGCCGAAGTCATGGACCGGGCGGGGGATTCGTTGTGCGTCGTCAGCAATTACGCCGTCGGCACCAACAATATCGACATCGCCGCCGCCACCGCTCGTCAGGTCGCGGTCGGCAACACGCCCGATGTGCTGACCGACGCCACCGCCGATATGGCAATCACTTTAATGCTAGCCGCCTCACGCAGGCTGACCGAGGCGATCGATCAGGTTCGCGACGGAAAGTGGAAAACGTGGGAGCCGCTGGGCCTGATCGGCGTCGACTTGAAAGGCAAAACGCTGGGCATCGTCGGGATGGGACGGATCGGCATGGCGGTCGCCCAACGGTTGCACGGCGGTTGGGGGATGAAGGTGCTGTACACCGCTCGGAGCCCGAAACCGCAAGCCGACCAAACGCTCCATGCTCAACGGGTCGAACTGGACGAATTGCTCGCCAACAGCGACTTCGTGTCGATTCATTGCCCGCTTACCGATCAAACGCGGAACCTGATCGATGCGCCGCGGCTGGCGCAGATGCGTCCCCACGCGGTGCTGGTCAATACGGCTCGCGGCGAGGTCGTCGACCAAGACGCACTGGTCGCGGCCCTCCGGAACGATCAATTGTTCGCCGCCGGCTTGGATGTGACGACGCCGGAACCCCTGCCGCCCGAACATCCGCTGGTGAGCTTGGCAAACTGCACCATCGCTCCTCACATCGGTAGCGCCAGTCAGCAAAGCCGCCGCGAGATGGCCACCATCGCCGCGGAAAACATCTTGGCGGGCTTGGCGCGGAAGCCGCTCCCGCATCCGGTAACCACCTAACGGCCAGCGACGTCAGCCTGCCGCGTGGTATCGTGAAGGCTCAAACGATTTCGTCGTATATCGAAACGTCGTCGGCTATCAACTGAAAACGCCGAAACCGCAGCCTCGCGTCAAAATCCATCTGTAGGGTGGCGTCGACTGCTTGGCCCGTCGCATCGGGCAGGCGAAAGTCGACGCGTCGCTGCAGCGTGAGCCAACTGATCTTCCACCACAGCCGTCGATCATTCAAAAAAACGCGTTGCACGAACCACCATCCGGTGTACCGCAGAACTCCGTCAAACCGCCCCGTCAATTCGATTTCTCGGAATAGAAAACCGCCTCGTCTGCGTTTGGCGTAATCGCCATAGACCACGCCCTGATGCTGAACGGGCGAAGGACTGCGATAGGGATTCGGTGTTTCGTCACTACTCATGTCGTCAGCACTCATTGCAATTCCGCCACGGCGGCGGCTGGCAGGTCCGCGGGAGCTTGCAACTGCGAATCGCTCAGGACCAGCCCGGCAACCGCGCCGGTCATGCAGCAGGCCAGCAACCCACCGAACATCGCGCGTAACCCGAGCCGCGCCAAATCGTCGCGACGCTCGGGCACCAACGCACCGATCCCACCCACCTGGATTCCAATCGCTCCGAAATTAGAAAATCCAGCCAACGCATAAGTCAAAATCACTTTGGTGCGATAGGAAATCGTGCCATTATCGCCCACCTCCAAGCCACCGAGTTGCTGGTAGGCGATGAATTCGTTGGCGACCGTTTTCAAACCGATCAATTCTCCCGCCGGTAACGCTTCGCGAAGGGGAATCCCCATCAGCAGCGCCAGCGGCGCACACAGATAACCCAGCATCATTCCCACGGTCACGGGGTTTTCCAAGCCGCCCCAGCGGCTGACGTTGGCCAATATTAAATCGGCGAGGGCGATCAACGCCAAGAAGGCGATCAACATTGCGCCGACGTTCAACGCCAGTCGCAAACCATCAGATGCACCGGAGACCGCCGCTCCGATCAGATTGACGCCCGGTTTCTCGGCCGACACCCGCATGGCATCTTGATGATCCGAAGGTTCCGTTTCGGGCAACAGGACTTTGGCCAGCAACAACGCGGCCGGCGCGCTGATCACCGAGGCGGTCAATAGATGCCCGATATCGACGCCGCCCATCTTGCCGTAGGTCGCGAGCAACGCTCCGGTAACGGTTGCGAAACCGCCGGTCATCATCGCGTTTAACTCACTCCGCGTCATCGCACCAATGTAAGGTTTGACAACCAGCGGCGCTTCGGTGTGCCCCACAAACACGTTCGCGGCGGCAGCCAAGGTTTCCGGCCCCGTCGTACCGAGCGTCCAACGCATACCCCAAGCCAGTAACCATACCACGCGCTGCATGATGCCCAGGTAATACAGGATGCTCATCAAAGCGGAAAAAAACACGATCGTCGGCAACACGCCAAAGGCAAACGTGACCAACAACCCATCCCCCAGTGGATGCCGCTCGCCGACGCCGAACAGAAATCCTGACCCGGACGATACACAGTCGGTAACGGCGGTGAAGGCTTGACCAAGCCACTCAAAACAGCGACGGCCGGGTGCGGTCTGCAGCACCAACAACGCCAATCCCAATTGCAGCAGCAAACCGCCCACCACAATTCGCACCGGAAACCGCCGCCGATCGCTGCTCAGTCCCCATGCGATGCCGACAAACGCGACCAGTCCGGCTAAGCAAATCAATCGCGACTCGAGCATGAAACCGGCCTAGGTGAGGATGCGTGCGTTGGCTCGCGGCGACGGGAAACACAAACAGAAATCTGTCTCGCGCATCATGCTTCTGACGGAGTATCGAAGATCCGATCGCCGGCATCACCCAGGCCCGGCACGATAAACGACTGTTCGTTCAGCTCCGGATCGATCGTGCAGACAAAGATGCGAACCTCCGGGTAGTCACGCAGCACGCGATCAATGCCGGGCTGCGCTGCGATCACACTCAGCACGCGAATATCGGGTACGCCCCAAGCTTGCAGTCGCTCAATCGCCAAGACCACCGAGCCGCCGGTGGCCAGCATCGGATCGAGCACCAAGCCGACCTGAGGCGCACCGCTCTTGGGCAGCTTGTCGTAATACGGAACGGGCTCGGCCGTCTGCTCATTGCGATACAGCCCCAAGTGCCACACTTGCGCGTCGGGCAACAGCGTCAGCACCGGTTCGACCAACCCTAAACCGGCTCGTAAAATCGGCACGATCCCCACGCGCGAAGCCAACTGCAGGCAGTTCGCATCGGCCACCGGCGTCGTCACGGTGACTTCGGAAGTTGGTAGATCGGCCGTGGCATAGACGCCCAGCAGCATCGCTAGTCGACTGACCGCGGCGCGGAATTCCGAGGGCTTGGTCGCGCGGTCACGCACCGTGCAAAGATGGTGCTCGACCAACGGATGACGCAGGCGAGTCAATCGTTCCATAGGATCTTCCTGGTGAACGAACGGAGAGAAAAGAGTCAGTGTTAATAACCAAATTAGAACTGCTTTACGGCTTGGCAGGAATCAATTCCATGCACAAGACATTTTCACGACCGCGAACGTATAACAAGCCACGAGACAGAACGGGTGCCGCCCAGCAAGGCGATAATAATGCAGGACGGTCGTCGGCCGCGATTCCCAAATCGATCTCGGTGCTCACCTTTAGGTCGGCCGACGTGGCCTCGATCAACTGCATCCGGCCGTCTTCGTCCAAGACGACGAAATGGTCATCGACCGCCAGTAGCGAACTGCGCGTCCGCCGGGGATCGATCCAGGCGGGCCGGCCGGTCGCCAAGTCGATGCACCGGAGGTCGCTGTCCGGTTCGTTACGACCGCTGCAGCCAAACAGTTTGCCCTCGCTGACAATGGGTGTCGCCCAGTGGGCGCGAAAGGCACGTTGGCGGCTGCGCGGCGGATCCTGCCAGACGACTTTGGCTTCGGTCAGCGACATTTCCAGCAGCACCGAACCGATGTCGTAGCACTCTGAAATCAAAACGCGGTTACCGTTTACGACCGGTACCATCGCGTTCACGCTTTCCAGTCGAGGCGAACGCCAACGGAAAAACCACAACTCAGTGCCGGTTTGAGGATCGACCGCCAACAGGCCTTCTCTTACAAAAGCCAACACGGCCGGCTTGCCTTCGATCGTCGTGATCAGTGGCGTGCTGTAGCTGGCCAAATAATCGCCCGCCCGCCAGCGTTCCTTTCCCGTCAATGCGTCAAACGCTACCAGGGCCGTACCGTTGGGGGAGACCCGATCGAGCGCCCCCATCGCGATCTGTTTGTCTTCCGGTGGACTGCCGCCAACCATCACGATTACCAGATCATCGTGGAGGACCGGCGAGCAACCGACGCCAAAAAAGTTCTGAATCACGCCATACTTTTCATTGGCGTTGACCGTCCAGACGAGCTGACCGTCGGTCACCCGCCGGCACGTCAATTGACCGTCGACCCCAAAAGTGTAAACATGCGGCCCAGAAATGGCCGGACTGCTGCGCGGACCGTTGTTGTAGCCGTACATGTCCTGATAATCGACCGGCTGAGAATCGCTCCACAGCGGCTGACCCGTCTCGGCATGAAAACAACGCAAACGTTGTTTGTCAGCCATGCGATCGAACTGGAAATAGCGACCGCCCGCGACACTGCCGATGCCGTAGCTGGTGCCCAGAGGTGAATGCCATCGCGTCTTCAGGCGACCGCCCGACCAATCGCTCAGAATGCCCTTCTCGGTGGACTTGCCATCGCTGGTCGGGCCGAGAAAGGAAGCCCAATCGGTACCGCGATTGCGGGTGGCAAGCGATGGCGGCGTTGGTTGGAAAGTGGCTTTATTTCGGTTTTCCGCCGAACCCTCCTGGCCCCCCACCGGTCGATAGACGACCAGACTTAGTAGAATACAGCCCAGCAGTGCCGCGGGCATGGAGGAAAACATGGATAATCTTGTTATCAATCGTCGACTGACCATTCCAGCGTCTCAGTTGTCGGTGTCGTTCGCGCGAAGCAGCGGTCCCGGTGGGCAAAATGTCAACAAAGTCAACTCGAAGGTAACGCTTCGGTGGCAAATTCGCGACCAGCCTTTAATCAGCAATGCCTGGCGACACCGCTTTATGGAAGCCTTCGGCACGCGGGTTAATGTTCGCGGTGAATTGGTGGTCAGCAGCGAACAGTATCGCGATCAGCCTCGCAATTTAGAAGATTGTCGCGAGAAAATGGCCACGATGTTGCGACAAGTCCAATCGCCGCCAACGATTCGTAAAAAAACCAAGCCGACGCTCGGGAGCAAACGTCGCCGGCTGGACGCCAAGAAAAAACAAGGCGAAAAAAAACGGCTTCGCGGACGACCCAACATGGACTGAGTCGTCAGCCAGCGACGGGACGCCCCGCTTCGCCCCGCTGCGGCTCTAGTCACACCGCCTGTCAAGGCCGAATCAAGAGCAGCCCGCACGGCAGCGGTCAGCAGCGGTCGCCGATTAGCCATCCAGGGAAACGGCTGCTAAAATCAGCGTATGAGATACAGAAGCTTCCTCACCTGCTGGTTGGCAGTCGTTGCCTGTTCGGTCGTCTGCGGCCAGACGCCCACCACGCCTCCTTCAAAGACGCCTGCCGCGGACGCCCAGCCATTGGCTGCGGCGTCCGACTCGGTTGCCGCGCGCCCCGATCACTGGATGCAGCTCAGCCCTCGCGTCTACTCCGGCGCCCAGCCTCTCGGCGACGCCCAATTCGCGGAGCTGGCTCGGGTCGGCATCAAGACCATCGTCAGCGTTGACGGCGCGCGTCCCGATATTGACTTAGCAAACAAATATGGTTTGCGATACGTCCACGTACCCTTCGGTTACGATGGGATTGCGCAACCGTCCCAAGCCGCTTTGACGCGCGTGGCACGCGAAACCGCGGGGCCGATTTTTGTGCATTGCCATCATGGCAAACACCGCGGACCGGCCGCCGCCGCAATGGTCTGCCTCGCTGGCGAGGAGATCGACCGCGCGGCCGCGGTCAAGGTGCTCAAGCAAGCCGGCACCAGTCGCCAATACGCGGGCTTGTGGCGAGCGATCGAAACCTATCGGCCCCTGCCGGCCGGGGCTCCGCTGCCGGAACTGGTCGCGGTGGCGGAGATCGATCATCTGGTGGGCTGGATGGCAAGCCTCGGTCGCGCCGCCGACCACCTCAAGCTGGCCCAGCAAGCCAACTGGAAAGCTCCAACCGATCACCCAGACCTAGTGCCGGTCGCCCAAGCGGTCTTGCTGCGAGAAGGTCTGCACGAATCGTTACGCCTCACGCCTGATGAAGCACCGGCCGACTACCGTGCCGCCATGCGTCTCGCGGAACAACTCGCTCAAAAACTCCAGACCGCGATCGAAACCAACCAACCGGCAACCGCTTCTAAACACTTCAACGCTCTTCTCCAACGCTGCGCCGAATGCCACACCCACCACCGCAACTAGATGCAGGCGGGAGCAATCGTGTTCGGAAAAAATTGCGTTACGGGCCTGATGACCGCACGCTGGTCCGGCTCCACGTTCTCAACCGGGCTGTCTCCAGCCTGCCCGCGATTGCCTGAGCCAGCGAACGGTCCAAAGTCCCGAAAATGCTGGGCAACAAGACGCCTTCGCTCGGCTCGCTAGCGGCAGCGTTCGCGACGATTCGACCCGCAGCGACTCAAGGCCATCGTTGCTGCCCTTGCCGAACAGGTCCAAGTCGGGAAGCGGGAACCGACGACCGCACTGTTTGCCAACCGTTTGAGCGCCGTCGATGGTCGTGTCGTCAACGCGTTGGCGTCCATTGTTGCCGCTGCGGTAGTGAAGCAAACGAACGCTTCCGCCACCGTTCACTGGAGACGGCACACGCATTTTGAAGTCGCCAGCTTGATGCCGAATTCCATCACCGTCACGGGACAAGTCGTCGCTCAACGCGAGGTGACTTTCGCGTTGTTGTCGGCTTGCTGCATGGCCTGCAGACGCTGCGACAAATCTTCGACACGAGCGGGAAAGTCGGTCGCCAGATTCTTCGTTTCCGAAGGATCGGTCGCGAGATCGAACAGCTCCACTTCGTTGCCTGCTTTTGATGACGAGACGACCAGTTTCCACTTGCCAAACCGCAGCGAGCGGGCTCGGAATCCTGGGCCGGCACAGTACAGCGCGCGGACGGCGGGCGATTGATGCTCGGTCAGCAAGGCGGTCAGATCGATGCCGTCCCAGTGGGGATCGGAGGTTGGCGTGAAATCGGCCAGTGCACAGCAGGTCGGCATCCAATCAATGATTTGCACCGGAGCCGAAACGCGGCCCGGTTTGACTTTGTTTGGCCAAGCTACAATCGTTGGCACGCGTGTGCCTCCTTCGTAAACTGAGCCTTTTTGGCCTCGCAGCGGTCGATTGTTGCCTGGCAGGCGTCCCTTCGGAGCGTCGTTATTGGGATATTTGGTGTCGCGGTTTTCCGCGGTGCTGCCGCCGTTGTCACTGGTAAAGACCACCAGTGTGTTGTCGCGTTTGCCAATTGCCTCCAATGTCGACAAGATCCGCCCGACGGAATCGTCGAGGTGCATGATCGAAGCGGCGTAGTGTCGGGCGACTTCGCCTTCGATCGTGTCGGGCACCCGGTCCAGCCAAGGTTGTGGTTCATCGACAGGTAGATGCACGGCGGTGAAGGGAACGTACAGGAAAAACGGTGCCGTTTGCCGCTCTTTCAACCAAGCAATCGCTTCGTCGGTAATCAGATCGGTGACGTGGCCTGAGGCGTCGAGCAGCGTTTCATTGCGATGCCAAGTGTGTGAATACGGGCCGCTCTTGTAGCGATGCGTCCAGGCGGTCACTCCTCCTGCGAGTGATCCGTAGGAGTGATCGAAGCCGAAGTGATTAGGACCTTCCTCGGGACGTGAACCGAGGTGCCACTTTCCGGTCAGGCAGGTTTGATAACCGGCTTGTCGCAGAGCGCTGGCCAGGGTCAGCGTTCCGGACGGGAGGGCTTGGTTGTTTTGCGGATTGACGACCCCAAACCGGCTCCAGCAACGGCCGGTCAGCAACCCGGCGCGCGTGGGACTGCAAACCGGAGCGACATAGTGAGCCTCGAGTTCCAACCCCGTGTCGGCGAGTCGATCGAGATGCGGCGTGGGGGCATTGCCGCCATGGAATGCCACATCGGACCAACCAAGATCGTCGGCGATGATGAACACAATGTTCGGTCGAGGCGCCGGCGTTTGAGCGTCGGCCGGACCAATGAGGAAGCTGGGTGTCAGCAGGCACAGTAGGCCAAACAGCATGCGTTTCATCGCGA
>CAYZHQ010000095.1:0-23153 GCA_964477385.1 uncultured Pirellulaceae bacterium | reverse complement strand
ATCCCCAAGCCTTCCAGCCGGCCATCCCACGGCCGCTCGCCTGCCTGCTGCGCCCGCGCGGCGAAGAGAAGCTTCAGCGGCAAGCGTTATCGCCACTTTAGCGATCACACCTCGGCTCGCGGCGGCAAAACAAGTCCTCGCACCGGCGCTGCAAGTGACACGGCCGTATCGAAACCGCTCGCAACCTCTTGCGCACCGCCGCAGCCCCAGCCGCATCGAACCCCGGCAAACAGCCGCTAAAAAAGAAACCCATCAAGGAAGCTGTATCTTGTCCGAACCCGGCTTACTCATTCTTTTTCTTGTAAACTTTCATAACTCATGGATCAGGTTTTGGGGAGCATTGCACTTAACGATCACGCCAGCAAATCGGCTCTTGGGAAACCGGTCTACTTCGCCCCACAGGTTCATTCGTCGACGGGGGTGAGGTTAGCGAAAGCGAGTCGGAAGGAGCGTTGGGTTCCGGAAAAGAAGTCGACCGTGGCGGTACATTTCGGGCCACGACCGGTCAGCGAAATGATTCGTCCGTTTCCGTATTCGGCGTGAGCAACCAGCATCCCATTGCGAAACGCATTCAGCGGCACGCGTTCTTGGCTGCCTTGCTCGCTCAGCAGATCGGCTGCGGTGGTCAGCCCGGCGGGCAAAGCGACCGCTTTTTTCTTGTTATCGGTCGCAGCACGCTCCTCAGGCGGCAATTGGCACAGGTCATCATCGCCCGGCGCTTCGTCGACGATCGGGTCATCGGCAATGTCCCAGCTTTCCGGATAGTCGAATTCGTCACCGGGATCGAAGAACTGGTTCGAATCCTCAGGTTCCACAAACCGCATTTCTTCGCGGGGCAATTCCATCAAGAAAGGACTGCCGACGACCGGACGCATCTCACCCCGGAACGCGCGACGTTTGCAGCAACTTAGCTGCAGTCGTTCTTCGGCGCGGGTAATCCCGACGAACAGCAACCGCCGTTCTTCCTCGACTTGGAACGGATCCTCTTTACAGCGGTAGTGCGGCAACAGATCATCCTCGACCGCGATGATAAAGACACGGCGAAACTCCAGCCCTTTGGCGGCGTGCATCGTCATCAGAGTGACCCGGTCGGTCGATTCTTCCCAAGCGTCGGTATCTGAAACAAGCGCCACCTGTTCAAGGAAGGCTTCCAGCGAGCCATCGTCCGGATGCTGCCGATCGAACTCCACCGCCGCGGTTACCAATTCGTCAACGTTTGCCAACGGGCTGTTGTCTTGTTCATCGACCGAGGTTTTTTCCAAGTACTTGCGGTACGTGGTTTCTTCCAACAGGTACAACAACAAGTCCTCGAGCACGGCGGTGGCTTTGAGGCTCAAGCGATCGAACATCGCAACGAACTGCTTGACCTTTGACGCCGACCGAGCAGGCAAGGTATCGATTTCGTCACACCGGCGAGCCGCCTCGAGGAGGGTCGTCCCGTTTCGATCAGCAAAGTCCCGAATCCGCTCGATCGTCTTGGCACCGATGCCGCGCGTCGGCGTGTTGATCACTCGCAGCAAGGCGACGTCGTGCGATGGGTTGTTGATCAGGTGTAGGTAAGCCAGCAGGTCCTTAATCTCTTTGCGTTGATAGAACTCGACACCGTTGACGATTTGATACGGCAACCCACGGGATCGAAACGCGTGCTCAAGCGACCGGGTCAGCGCATTCATCCGACAGAAGACAGCAAAGTCGCGTGGCCGACAGCCTTCGCGCTGGATAGCCAGCGTAATCTGATCGGCAATGTCGTCAGCTTCGCGGTAACCGTCTTCATACATCCGCAACACCACCGGCTCGCCTTCGCTCTGATCGGTCAGCAAGTCCTTGTTCTTGCGGCGTGTGTTGTGGCGGATCAACTGATCGGCGACACGTAAAATATTGGGTGAGCTGCGATAGTTTTTTTCCAATCGCACCGTTTTGACGTGCGGGTAATCCTTCTCGAAATCAAGGATGTTGTTCAAGTCGGCTCCGCGCCAACCGTAGATCGATTGATCGGGATCGCCCGTCACAGACAGGTTGGGATAATCGATCGATAGCGAACGGACGATCGCGTATTGGGCGAGATTGGTATCCTGATACTCATCGACCATGATGTATTCAAACCGTTGGTCGAGTTCGGCGCGGAGCTCGGGGTTTTCTCGCAGCAATCGCGCCACATGAAACAGCAGGTCATCAAAGTCGACCGCGTTGGCGAGGAGCAACTGCTGTTGATAGACCGGATAGACGCGCGCCGCGACGGTCTCGTTGTGTCGCAACGACTGGCCCTGCATCATCTCCGGTGTGACCAAGCGATTTTTGGCTCGACTGATCACCGACGCGATTTGCTCGGGCGACGTGTGCGACGTCGACACTTTGGCAGCTTCGACGGCACGCTTCATCGCTTGTTTGCTGTCGGCGGTATCGTAGATCGAATAGTTTTCCCCCAGCCCGACCATGGTCGCGTACTTACGCAGCAACCGCGCACAAAAGCGGTGGAAGGTTCCCATCCAAACATCCTGACCGGGAGCGATCGTGCGGAGCCGAAGCCGCATTTCGTCGGCCGCTTTGTTAGTGAACGTCAGGGCGGCAATTTTGTGTGCGGGAATCCCTTCGTGCAACAAGTTGGCGATCCGATGGGTGACGACGCGCGTCTTGCCGCTACCGGGACCGGCGAGGATCAACATCGGCCCTTGGATGTGCTCGACTGCCTCTCGCTGGGCATCGGTTAAGTTTTCGGTAATCGCCGTCATTTTGGTTCCCTTCTCCTAGTCCGCCCCTTGGCCTACCATCGACTTCCCGGACAATAGGCACCACGCTCGGTCGACATCCGTGCAGGCTATTCTAAAGCCTCACTGCCCTGGGGACAGGGCGGGTCGTAAGCGGTTACCATAGAGACACGTTATTGGCTTGGAAGCCCTCTTCCCGGTCCCCCCGCAGCTTTGAACCAAGGTCCTCGAACCAGCATGTCAAATCGGACTCCGAAAAATGTCTTCGGCGAACCACTGATCAGTTGCAGCACCGATCCCATGACCGGATTTTTTCGTGACGGCTGCTGCCAAACGGGAGCGGGCGATGTGGGTCTGCATGTCGTTTGTGCGGTGATGACCGACGATTTCCTGCAGTTTAGCCGGGCGCGAGGTAATGACCTTTCGACGCCGGTACCCGAATACCAATTCCCCGGTTTACAGGCTGGCGATCGCTGGTGCCTTTGTGCCGCCCGTTGGAAAGAAGCTTTTGACGCCGGCATGGCTCCGCGGGTCGTGTTATCGGCGACCCACATTTCCGCCCTCGAGTTCGCCTCGCTGGAAGAGCTCGAAGCGTTTGCGGTCGAGTAACCTGACTCCTCGGTCCGCTTGACTCGATCCAGCATCCGCGATTAATCGCCCGAGACTTAGGCGAGGTGCTCGAGTTCGGGCTGGCGACGAAAGCGGACTTCACCACTGACGATCGAATGGGTCACCAGCCCTTTCAACTGCACCCCCGCCAACGGCGTGGAGTTGCAGCGAGAGTAAAAGTTCTGTTCATCGACGACCCAGGTGCGATCGGGATCGATCACGATCACGTCGGCCGGCGCGCCCTTGGTGAGCGTTCCAGCGGGTAGGCCAGCGATGCGTGCCGGAGCGGTCGACATCCGTTCGATCAAGGTTTTCCAATCGAGCAACCCGCTGTCGATCAGTGCGGTAATCGTCGCGGCAAGCGTGGTTTCCAACGCCGTCATGCCGAAGGGCGCGAGGTCGAGATCATCCATCTTTTTCTCACGAGCTCGCGGCATATGGCCCGTTTGAATCGCATCGATCGTGCCATCGGCAACGGCGCGTTTCAAGGTTTCAACATGGCGCACACTGCGCAATGGCGGATGGACCTTGAACCTCGCATCAAAGCTTCGCAGCGCTTCGTCGGTCATTGCCAAATTGTGTGGGCAAACCGACGCGGTAACTCGAATGCCGCGGCTTTTGACACGACTGATCAGGTCGACACTTCCCATCGTGCTAACGGGTCCGACGTGCAACCGCCCGCCGGTCGCTTCGGCGAGACGAACATCGCGAGCGACCGCCAGATCTTCCGCTTCGGTGGGTAACCCATTGAGCCCCAAGACCAGCGACTCACGCCCTTCGTGCATCACTCCGCGACCCGCCAGTTCGGGCACTTCCGGGCGATCAAAGATCGGTCGATCGAACATCCGGCAGTACTCTAGCGCTCGCTTGACCAGCGCGCTGTTTGCCAACGGGGCAGGGGAGTCGCTGAAGGCGACCGCGCCCGCTTCCACCAGCAGTCCCAATTCGGCCATCTCTTCGCCGCGGCGGCCTTTACTGACGCAGCCGGTGACGTAGATATTCGCGGCCCTCGCCTTGGCGGCTTTTTGTCGCACGAACTCGACCGCACCGGGCGAATCGATCGGCGGGTGTGTGTTGGAACTGCACAGGATCGATGTGTAGCCACCGACCAAAGCTGCCTGCGAACCGGTCGCGATCGTTTCGTCCTCGTCGCGGCCCGGTTCACGCAACTCGGTCGACAAATCGACCAACCCCGGAGCGACGACCCGGTTGCGAGCGTCGATCCGTTCGACGCCGACAGGAACTTCCCCGTCGCTGGGATCGATGGCCGCCACCAAGCCATCGACAATCAACAGGCGAGCGACCGAATCACGATTTTGCGAAGGATCGACCAAGCGTCCATTTTCAATCAATAAAGCGCTCATACCGTCGACTCCGTGGATCGCTGTGCCGCCCCGATCGACAACCACAAAGCGGCCATGCGGACGGCGATCCCGTTGGTCACTTGCTCCAAGATGACCGAATGGGGGCCGTCGGCGACTTCGGGAGTGATCTCGACACCGCGGTTAATCGGACCAGGAGCCATGATCAAAATATCGTCTTTACTGCGTGACATGCGTTCGCCATTCATGGCATACAATGCAGCGTACTCGTGGATACTCGGAAAGGGACGCGTTGCTTGGCGTTCGAACTGGACCCGCAACAGATTCAGGACATCGCAACGGGGCAGAATATCGTCCAAGCGGTGAGCGACTTCGAATCCTAATTCCTCCCAGCGACGGCTGACCAACGTTGCCGGTCCACAAATGATGACGTGGGCGCCCAGCTTTCTCAGCCCCCAGATGTTGCTGCGTGCGGTGCGACTGTGTGCGATGTCGCCAACTAAAGCGACAGTCAGACCAGCAAACGAGGGCCGGTGCTGACGGATCGTCAACATGTCCAGCAGACCTTGCGTCGGATGCTCGTGCGGTCCGTCGCCGGCGTTAATCACACAGCACTTCAACTCGCGACTGAGCAGATGCGGCGTGCCGGGCGTGGCGTGACGTGCCACCACCCAATCGACTCCCATCGCTTCGATCGTCTTCGCGGTATCGACGAAGGTTTCGCCCTTAGCAACACTGCTGCCACCACTGGAGAACTCGACCGTGTCGGCTCCCAAGCGTTTGGCTGCTAAGGAGAAGCTATTGCGAGTCCGTGTGCTGTTCTCAAAAAACAGATTGGCACAGGTCTTACCGGACAACAGCGACAACTTTCGACGACAGCCATCGGTGGCATCTTTCAGTTGCTGAGCGGTATCGAGCAGCGTGGTGATTTCTTCCGCCGAGAGGCTCTCGATGTCCAATAGGTGACGACGCACCCAAGAGCTGGGGAAAGGCAATGCGGGTGCGTTTTCAGCGGTCATGGCATGCGGTGCAAAGGGTAACCTTCTATTGCGGCAGATTGTAACGTGACCGCGTTAGAATGCGAACGGTAGCGCCACACCGAAAGGGGCTGCTTCGTCCCCGAATCAAGTATTGCGGCTGTCCGAATTAAGCTTCGCTGCGATTCGTTTCGCTTGGCTTGCCCACTTTTGGACCGCGTCCGGCAGCGATCGCCAACCACGTCCAGCCAAAGATTAGGCTGAGGCCACCGATCGGCGTCACCATTCCCCACTTGGGCTGGTTCAGTGCTACCAGCAGATACAGGCTGCCGCTGAAAACGACGATCCCCAGCACAAACAGACCGCCCACGATTCGCACGGTCCGCACTGGCAACCACAACAGCGACGCGGCCAGCGAGGCAAGTGCCACGGTGTGCAACAAATGGTAGAGAACGCCGACATCCAACTGAGCCAACCGCTTCTCGATTAGCTCGGCGTCGAGTCCTCGATCGGCCAACCATCCGGGCAATCCGTGAGCGCCAAACGCCCCGATCAACACGCCGGCGGCACCCAGCACGCCGGCCAGCATCAGACAACGCCGCGCTACCCGAGCAACTTGCGTTTCGGTGGCTGTCACAATGGGTTCTCCACCTAGGGTGTTAACAGCCGATGCACCGCTTCGATCAATTTTTCCATCGCGAATGGCTTGCGTAGGTACTCGTTCACTCCGAGCAACTCGGCATAAGCTTTATGGCGGCTGCCTTCATTACCGGTAATCATGATCACCGGCAATGGCTCATCGCGTCCACGTCGCAATTTTTCGAGCACCAAAAACCCGCTGCGTTTGGGCATCATCATGTCCAAGATCATCAGATCAGGGTTTTCGCGTTCCGCAAGCGCCAAGCCTTGGTTTCCATCGCGGGCCACGACGACGGTCAGGCTTTCGCCCTCCAGCGCGTAACGAATTGACTCCACAATTTCGAAGTCATCATCGACGATCAAAACCTTTTTGGCTGCCGTTTCGTTGGCAGTGGATGAAGACGACGCAGGTGTGGGGCTCATAGTGGTCGGCGTTTGCGGCACGAGAGAAGCAATCCGTGCAACGGGCTCACCCGCTGCCTGTTCCCTCTAGCGTAACGCTCTTGCGATCGATGGGAAACATGTTTGCAACAGAAAAGAGCAGCTGCCTCGCCGGGCAGACCTGCCGCGGCAACTTGCAGCACCACCTCGAGCAGCGGAACAAACAGACCGACGCGCTCGCTAGTTGTCAGAGAATTCGACCGGTAGAGTATCCCAGTCGGGCACACATTGCGGCAATTGCTGGCCCGTGACGAGGCTCATCATCCACTGATCGACATGCCGCAAGACAGGAACCATCATTTCGTCCGTGGCATCGAATTGTTGAACTTCGACACGCATCCGCGCCGCATTCATCAACCGCAGATCGTCGACCAGCGCATCGATCGAAAAGCACTTGGTGTCGGTCGCAAAGGCGAGCAGCATCTCCAGTTGCCGGACTTGATGTAAATTGGCCAGCGGACGGCAGCCTCGAGGAAAGCCCCCACCCAAGGAAACCACGCCGGCGAAGTGGCCGGGATGCCGCAGTGCAATCCGCTGCGCCATCGTACCGCCCGCTTTGTAGCCCGCGATAAAAACACGTTCTGGATTAATCGAATAACGCTGCGACGCGTTGTCGACCGCGTCCATAATCGCTTGCTCGGCCTGAGCGATACCGGCGGGCGTCTGCATCCAATCGTAACGATGCCCCGCGGCATCACAGGCACGCGTGCCACGGATTCCAACGCCGACGTAATTTTGCACGCTCACGTGCGGCATCACCTGCGAAATCTGCTGCTCGTCGGCGCCATCCTGATGCAGCCAAACGAGCAACGGATAAGCGTAGTTCTTCTCGTAACGAGCAGGCAAGAAGAAGGCTCGCGGAGCAGCGACGGAGCTATCGGAGAGAAAAGATTTGAAGATTGGCTGTCGGCCGTCTGATGACTGGATCTCGGTTTTCGTATTCCACGAGTGCGAAGAGGGCAGTCGGTTCATAATCGCGTTCAGACAGAGAGGAGCTGTGCGGGGAAAAGTCCGATCGAAACGAACGGCGGGGCGTCAAGAGAATCGCCTAGAGGGCAACCACCAAGCGTCGACGCTAGCAAAGGAAGTGTCTATCACATGGTGCTTCCACAAAGTGGGTGCGAAGTCGATAGTTTGCACAACACGTCGCCTGCAAATGCTCACCAATGGCAAGCATTACAAAGCGACGTTTGGCAACGTTTTGCTGGACGCGAATTTACTGCGCTGCGACAAGCTATGTCAACGGTAAGTGTGAAACTTTTACGAAGCCAACAAACCGTCCATGGTCGCCACCAACGACTTCACTGCGTCAACACTGCGAGCGAAATCAGCTTGCTCGCTGTCGGTCAACTGCAACTCGATGACCTTCTCGATTCCGCCGCTTCCCATCACTACGGGCACACCGACGTAGTAACCGCCGACACCGTACTGAGCGTCACAATAGGCCGCTGCGGGCAGCACACGTTTCTTGTCCTTCACGATCGCTTCGGCCATCTGTGCGCAAGCGGCCGCAGGGGCGTAATAAGCACTGCCGGTCTTCAGCAACTGCACAATCTCCGCTCCCCCTTTACGCGTCCGATCGACAATTTCTTCCAACCGTTCGCTGGAGATCAATTGCGTCACGGGGATCCCGCCGACGCTGGTGCAACTGGGAATGGGAACCATCGTATCGCCGTGACCGCCCATCAGCAGTGCGCTGATATCCTCGACACTCACACCCAGTTCCATCGCGAGGAAGGTACGGTAGCGAGCGGTGTCGAGCACACCTGCTTGGCCGCAGACGCGTTGGGGCGGAAAGCCGGTGACTTTCCACATTTGCTGGACCATTGCATCGAGCGGATTGCTGACGACGATCACGATCGCATCAGGACTGCAGGCTTTGATTTCTTCGGCAACGCTGGTCACGATCCGGGCGTTGGTGCTGAGCAAGTCATCGCGACTCATGCCCGGTTTGCGAGGGATTCCCGCGGTCACCACAATCACGTCACTACCGGCCACATCGTCGTAGCTGTTTGTGCCGACGATGTTGGAATCGAAGCCCATGATCGGCGAGGCCTGCATCAAGTCGAGCGCCTTACCGCGCGGCATGTCTTCGGTTTGCGGGATATCGAGCAATACGACATCCCCTAATTCCGCCGCGGCGCACCAATGCGCACACGTCGCTCCCACATTTCCGGCTCCGACAATGGAGATTTTGGCACGTCGCAGAGACATCGAGAATCCTTTGAATGGAACGTTTGGTTAAAAACACACATCGCGACCAAGCGGCGGTCGCAACACCGCTGTGGCATATCGTGGGCGTTGTGGCGAAGCGGTCAAGTAGACTGCGGGAATTCCAAATCCATTTCCTGCTGCCGACGCTTTTTGACAATGTTACGGTCGCGACGCCCGACCCACCAAGTCATGCCGACGATGATCGCCAAACCGGCCAGGAAACTGCCGGCGACGACGAGTTGCCAATCGACGGCGTTGACCGGCGGCCCTGTATCGCGGACGGTGATTCGCGAAGCCATCAACAGCGGGCCAAACTGCAAGCCGACATCGTTTGACTGAGCAAACTCGCTGTCGTAGCTCCACTGACGAAAATAGACGCCATCGACCAGCAGCGGTCGGCGAACCATCGCCACCACCGCTGCGGGCCCTGCCTGCTGCTCGATCGCCTCTAGTAACGGCTCGGGCAATTGCACGGCGACCAGCGATACCGGATAGCGATTCACAAATTCGACCGGCTTCGACTGGCCACGGGGATCTCCCGCGGGGACCTCAATTACGACACGTCCAGACAGCTTCGCAAAGGCATCGATCTGCCAATAATGATTCTGGCCGATTAGCTGCGCCGCGGAGCTGTTTTCGTCGAGCACAATCTTGGTCACGCGAGCGGTCTCCACCGGCAGACGCAACCACTGCCCGATGTGCTGCGGAGAATTCCGCAGCAGTTCGATCACGTCGGTGCGCTGCGGCGGTTGTTCAGTCGACCGCAAGCTCTCGGCGGCGGCGAGTAACTCGAAGAAGGGCTCATCGGCGGCCAGCGGTAGCTTGTCGTGTTCGCGCACGATGTCGAGCCGACCGGTGTCGAAACCGACCTCCGCGAGCAACCGATAACCGGCATGCGGCACGGACTCTTCGGCCTCGGGATACCACTGCACGCGCGACGTCGCCAACACGTTGGGCTGGCCCTCTTGATTGACGCTGACGACGATGCCAACGATCCGCACGGTATGCGAATCTTTCGCAGCGCGAGACTGCAACCAGAACTGCGGTACCTCTGGCGTGATCACAAAACAAGGCTCCGAAACGGCCCCGGCATCGCGCAGTTCAAAGCGGAACACACGCTGCAACTCCAACACCTCGGCTTGCGTTTGGGGAACTTGCACCGCAGCGATTGCGGTCGCCTGTCCGGTCAGTTCGATCACGTCACCAGGCACCCATGCGGTGCCCGGCGGGGTGGCGGTAGCGCGCGTAGCGATCGCTTCCACGCCGGCGCGGCGCAATTGATACAGCAACCGCGCCGCACCCGTGATCGCCGCGGGGTCTTGCGGCCGAGCCAACCAATCAGCGGCCTCGACAACGCTTCGCTGATCGAAGCCGCTGAGCAACTCCAGCGCCGACTCCGCCCGGGCCATCCGCACGGCCAAGAAACTGCAGAGCACGATGCTGACGAAACCTGCCCATTGCATTTCCATCGCATGGTGCAATCGCACGCTTACTCGCCTCTGGCATACCGCCCCGTTCATCGGCTTCCTCTTGTTCCGCTTTGGAAGAAAATTGCTCTGCATGGAATCAGCATCGGAGAGTTCAAGTTGGTTCTCGAGACGCGGAATCGTGAGACGCGGAATCGTGAGGATCGCGCACCCCGACAAGTTCATCGAGCTGTGCGACAGGGAAACTCTGCGAATCACGCCGAGTGGCACGCAACTGCTTCGCCGCAACGCTGTTCCGCCACACCAATAGCGCCGACACCGCTACTCCGATAATCGCGGCAACGGCGACCAACAGCGACAGCGGGACGGGCCGCCCCGCATCGCGTGAGGGGATCGTCGCGACCGCAGGCGGTCGCTCCCAAACGCGGCCCACGATGACAGGCGATTCCATCGCGCCGCCCACGGCACCAAACAACCGACGCTTGAGAAACCTGCCGGCCAGCGTTACCTTGGGTCCGGTAGGCTGAGTCCCCTCGGGGCCCACTGCGGCGACATCATCCGGCACATCCGGCGCATACAACACCACCGCGCGGTCGCTCCCATCGTCGGGTCGCAGCCATACTTCCCAGTAGTCGCGGACTCCGAACGCGTTCGCCTTCGCTGCCACCGGTACCGACCGCGCGACGGTTCCGTACAGCCACACGGTCTGGCCCAAGTACTCATCAGGCTGTTGCATCAGCGGCACCACCCCCACGTGTCGTGGCGACGGGTCGCTCGCCAAAAACTGGTCGCTGAAATCTGGGGCGGCGGCCATTTCCAAGTAGCGATAAAAAGCTTCCGCATCCCCAGCATGCCAAATCGCTCCATCGGTCACCGCTTGCTGATACGTCGCATCGAGGGCCCCCTGGAAACGTCGCAGCGTCCCTTGTGGTGCGGTGGCTACGGCGATCGTCTCACCTGACGGCTCGCCTAGCACGACCAGCTCCGGGAACTCCTCGTACAAGCTCGCCAGAAACTCCGCCGGCGTTTGCTCCGTGACTTCATCCGTGTTTGGCTCTGCCGTGGACCGCCGCCAAGCCCCCAGTCGCTCGGTGAGTCGCTTTCGGGCGGCTTCATCGAGCAACGCGATCGCATCCCGCTCCTGGTCCGTTGCTTGCCACAAGTCGTCCGCCGAGCGGGCTGGGCCGTTTACAGAAGATGAAGATGTCGCATCGGCCGCGGGAGCAACCGGTTCGCCGGGCCGTGCCGCGGCGTTGCGCGCCGACCCGCTCGCTCGTGACCCGCTCGCTCGTGACCCGCTCGCTCGTGACCCGCTCGCTCGTGATTCGCTCGCTGGCAGCGACGATGGTGCGACCGCCGGAACCGGCGCTTCGGCAGCCCCAGGAAAGAAGGGGCGATAGATCGACGGATCGGCCGCCTGCCGCATCACAACCAGCACCACCCCTAGAGCCAACACCAACCGCACGACACGACGCGTCGACTGAGTCGCCTCGCGTCGCACCCGCGACCGGTCGCGATAAAGGTTACGATTATTCAAGCCCGAAGGGATGCGCATCGCCGCTGCTAACCAACCAGTAAAAGAGAACAGAAGGTAGCCGAAGGTTTCGTCCAGCCCTTACGACTGCAACCGCCGGAAGACGATTCCGGCGACTCCGGTCGGCTGAGTGTGAAATCTGGTCGCCATCGGTTATCCTAGGGTAAGTGACTCTTCTCTTCTACTTTGCAGGTTCCCTGTTCCTCCAGGTTTTCCTCCATGCGTTACCGTCTGCCGACTCGGCCCGCCTTAATCTTTGCCCTCATCGCGACTTGCCTGCTGTCGGCAGGGGTGCCGGGACTCCCGCCAGCCAGCAACTGCTATGGCGACGAACCGGCGGAATTGTTCCTACAGCGTCTTAAAGCGGAGCAGTACTATGATGTCGCGCTAGGTTACCTGGACAACTTGGATTCATATCCCGGCATTTCTTCAGAACTGCGAGATGCCGTCGACCTCGAACGGGCTCAGATTCATCTGGAGGCTGCCGGTGCCGCTCGCATCGCCGCGGAACGCGAAGAAGCTTTCGAAGCCGGCGAACGGGCACTACAAGATTTTATCAAGACAAAGCCGGATCACCCGCGGGTCTCCGAAGCCCGCATGATGCTGGGGACCCGGCAACTGATTCACGCGATGGTTTTGTCGCGATCCCCCAAGTTGGACGACGCGGTTCGCGAGAGAGCTCGCACGGAATATTTGGAGGCAGCCAAGACATTTGACAAAATCATCGAAACGCTGAAAGTCGCCTTGCAAGAGATGCCGACCGGTCAGATCGATGAAACCGAAAACCCAGGCCTCACCGAGCGACGCGAACAGTATCGCAGCGAGTACATGCAGGCGCAACTTCAAGCGGGCCAGACGCGGCGTTTGGCAGCGGAAACGTTTGCCAATCCCGCCCGCGATGGCAAGGACTTGCTCGAGGCGTCACTCCAGCGACTGCAAGAATTCAGCGAAAAGTACAGCGGATTCCCGCCCGGAGCGCGGGCGATGCTGTATCGGGGCCAAGTCCAACAGATGCTGGGACAGAGCAAGGCGGCGCTGGAGAGTTACCAGCGAGTGCAAGAACAGGTCGAAGATGATCGTCTGCGATCGATCAAAATCGAAGCCGCCACCGGCACCGTGCAGTTGCGGCTTGCCGAGAGCCCGCCGCAGTTTAAAGCGGCGATCGAACGGGGACAGCCTTGGATCGATGAGGCCCGCCCCAACGAGCGGCGGACCAACGAAATCCAGCAACTTCGCTTGGCTTTGGCCAAGGCCTATCTCGTCCGGGCGGAGAACTCCGAAAAAGCCAAAGACCGCAAAGATGCGACCAGCTCGGCGCGTCAGTTACTGAATGACGCCAAACGGGTACCCGGCGACCATGCCGAAGAGACGACGGAATTGTTGGCGACGCTGGGGGTTGACACCACTTCCGACGAACCGGTCGTCAGTCGACCAAATTCGCTGGACGAAGCGATCGAGGCAGCGAAAACGCTGATCGAAACCGGCGACACGCTGGCACTCACCGAACAGTTGTTGCTGAGCAAAATGAAGGAGCCGGATGCGGACAAAGCGGCCATCGAACAAGAACTCGCCAGCGTGCAGGAGAATGTCCAAACGCAGCGTAAAACCGCCGCCTTGCTGCTCCAGCAGGGACTTGCCTTGGTTCGCCCTGGCGACGACACCGCCCCGATCAATCAAGCGCGTAATTTCCTCACCTACACCCTGTTTCGGCTTGGCCGATTCCGCGAAGCGGCTGCGGTGGGGGAATTCATGGCGACCACCAGTCCCGGCGATCCGCTGGGGCTCAGTGGCGGCGTGACGGCACTGAATGCCCTGCAGTCGCTCGTCCGAGAAGCTCCCGAAGAGCTACGCGAAGAGGTGCTGACCAGCCTCAGTTCGGTCGGAAATCTGCTGGTAAAACATTGGCCTGAAGAACCTGCCGTGGCCGGAGCTCGCGGCGCGCTGATCGCCGTGGCACTCAACCGCGAAGACTGGGACGAAGCCCGCAAACATCTCGATGCCACCCCAGACGATGCCCCCGACAAAGCTTACTTCCTGCGGGTCATGGGCAATCTGATGTGGAATCGGTACCTCTTGCGGTTGCAAGCCGACAAGGAAGACGCCACGGCGGCTGAACTGTTGCCGGTGGCCGAAAAGGATCTCGCAGCAGGCCTGAAACCGCTCAAACCTGCTGATGTCACGCAACGTGAACTAGACGCCGCGCTGATCTTGGCCAAAGTCCTGATCCGACAAGAAAGAGAAAACGAAGCCCTGACGGTGCTCGAAAACCCGAATTTCGGGCCACTGAAACTGGCTGGAAAAGGCGATCAAGATTACCAATTCAAAGTCTACACGACGGCCTTGCAGGTGATCATCGGTCAGATGACCAGCATGAACGCCGATACGGCAGGCCTGACGAAGAAAGCGGGAGATATTGTCAAGCAAATGCAGGCGATTGCTGGCAACAGCGAAGAAGCCAAGTCGCGGATGGCAGATAACTTCAAGTCGCTCGCACGGGATATTCGCGAACAACTCGAAGCGGCTCCGCCGGCGAAAAAAGAGACACTGATGACCGCCTTCGAAACGTTGATGACCGGGCTGGTGTCGGCTGACAACGATCCCAGCACGCTGCTGATGGTCGGCCAATCGTTCGCTCAAATCGGCGAGGGAGCGATGCCTAACCCAGACCGCCCGGCAACAGGCAAAGCGGCCGAATTGCTGACCAGCGCCAGCGAAATGCTGAACAAAGCAGTCACCGCCCAAAGCGACCAAGAGACCAAACTGAAGACCCGCTACCAGCTGGCTCGCGTCGAACGCCTGCGAGGTGAGTACTCTTCGTCGCTGAAAGAGTTAGAAGAGATAGTCAAAGTCAAACCGACGATGCTGACCGCCCAAGAAGAAGCCGCGCTGACCTACGAACAGTGGGGCCTGGCGTCGGCCGACTCCCCCAGCCGAGCCGCTAAGGCACACGAACTAGCGATCATGGGCTCGCGTCCCGATGACAAAGGCAAGAACCAGATTTGGGGCTGGGGCACGATCGGCAAACGGACCGGAAACAACGTCAAATTTAAGGAAGCCTTTTTTAATGCTCGATACCACTTGGCCCTCAATCGATTCTTGCAAGGCAAAGCATTGAACGACGAAAGCAAGATGCGCGACGGCATCAAATTCACGAAAGACCTGATCGTGTTCTATCCCGACATGGGGGGCGACGACTGGCGCCCCAAGTTTGATCGGCTTGTTCGGGATATTCAGACCGCGATAGGGGATCCCGTTAAAGGTTTAGAAGCTTTCGAGTCCCCCTAATTGCTAATCAACGAAGTAAACTAAGTTCAGCGGCGCGTGCTGCGATACCGGATCGCTCCTCTTCCGTCCCGTTCTCATCTCCTGACGCTATGCCTGTTATCCACCATCTCCGCCACCTTATCGCTGCCCTGGCCCTGTTGGCGCTAGCAGCTCCTTCGGCCTCCGCCCAGAACGACCGAGTCTTCCCGCTCAACGGTAACCCGATCTCGGGCCCGATTGAATCGATGACGAAGAATGACGTGACGATTCGGACGGGTGGGGCGAGTCAGAAAATTCCCGGAAACACGATCGTCAAGATCATGTTCGCTGGCGATCCGCCCGAATTGACACGCGGTCGCGAATTCGCCCTCGACAACCAATTTGACAAAGCGGTTGAAGAACTGAAAAAAGCGGACCTGACCAAGATCCGACGCGATGTCATCACGGCCGACCTGATCTTCTACCGTTTGCTGTCCGAAGCCAAACTGTCGTTAATCGGCCAAGGCGATCGCGCCGCAGCGGCACGCAATCTGTTGAACTTTGTTCAAAAGCATGGAGACAATTGGCACTTTTTCGACGCCGCTCGCCTGTTGGGTGACTTGGCGGTCGCCGAAGGCAGCTATGAGGGAGCGACGAAGTATTACAGCGCATTGGGATCGGCTGCCGCACCGGAACTGAAAATCGAAGCGGCTTACCTAGCGGGGCTGATGGACCTCAGACAAGCCAAACCTGCCGAAGCGTTATCGAGTTTTGACAAGGTGATCGGAGCCCGCGTGAACTCTCCTGAGGCTGCTCGCCTGCAAAGACTCTCCAAAGCGGGACGCGTGGCCGCACTTGGCCTGCAAGGCCAAACCGCCCCGGCGATTAAAGAATCCGAAGCCCTGATCGCGGAACTTGACGCGACCGACACCGAACTGGCCGCGCGACTGTACAACGCGCGTGGGGCGGCGTTTGCCAAAGCCGACCAGAACGAAGCCGCCGTGCGGGCTTACCTGCACACGCACTTGATGTTCTCCGGCACCGCGGATGCCCATGTCGAATCGCTGAAAGCACTCGTGCAACTATGGCCCCAAGTTGGCAAGCCTGACCGGGCGAACCAAATGCGACAAGTTTTACAACAAACCTATCCCGGCTGGGGTGGCTAATTCCGCCTCTTCCCTGATCACTCTCCCCCAACGGTCCTTTTCGGAGTTTCGTCCATGAGTCAGCCGCTCGGCATGTTCGCCGTTCCCTCTCGCGTCAAACTGTTTGCCATCGCCTTTGTAGCCATCGGCATGCTGACGTTTTCCATGTCCAGTTTCGCGCAAGACGAGTTGGGCGGCGATGATCCCCCAGCAGCCGCCCCGGCAGAACCGGCTGCCCAGCCGCCCGCCGGCGAACCCGCTGCCAATGGTGGCGGTGACGGAGAGTCGGACAACGATGAATCGTCGGTACTGGGCTGGATTGTCGAGTCACTCGGCTATGGCTATCTGCTGATCTTTCTGGCGCTCTCTTTCACACTCGTGTCGCTGATGGTGATGAACATCTTGGCTTCGCGTCGAGAGAACCTGGTGCCGCAAGAGTTGGTCGATGGCTTCGAAGAGAAGTTAAACGAAAAGGAATTTCAGTCGGCTTACGACTTGGCTCGGACCGATGAATCGGTGCTCGGACAAGTCCTCTCGGCCGGCTTGGCCAAGCTGTCCAAAGGCTACAACCGGGCCCTGGAATCGATGCAGGAAGTCGGCGAAGAGGAGAGCATGAAGCTGGAACATCGCCTGAGCTACATGGCATTGATCGGGAACCTCAGCCCCATGATCGGGCTGTTCGGCACCGTACATGGAATGATCAGCTCGTTTCAAATCATCGCCACCAGCGGCAGCACCCCCGAGCCTTCGGAATTGGCCAAAGGGATCTCGACCGCGTTGTTCACCACGCTGATCGGACTGGCAATCGCCATCCCCGCTTTGGCAGCCTACAACATCCTCCGCAACCGCGTCGCACGCCTGTTGCTGGAAGTCGGCGTCAGCAGCGAAAACCTGATGAGCCGCTTCGAAGACGTGCAACCTCAAACGGCCAAAAAGTAGCAGACGATGCGCGTTAAAAAAGAAAATGCCGAGATCGCCGAAGCCGATCTAACGCCGATGATCGATATGGTCTTTCAATTGATCGCGTTCTTCATGGTGTTGATCAATTTTGCTCAGACCGAATCGCACGACGAGGTCAAACTACCGAGCAGCCAATTGATCAAGCCGCCCGATCAGCCGTTTGAATTTCCGATCGTGCTGCACATCACGCAGGACGCCACGGTCTATCTCGGCGGCAAAGACTACACCGCCGAAACGCTCGCCCGTGGATTGAAAATGGAGCTCGCCGTCGCAGCGGCCCAGCAAATGGGTCCTAGCGATGCGAACGTGATTATTCGGGCTCACCGCAACACCGCGGCCGGTGAAGTGCAAGAGGTCATTCGCGCTTGCCAAGCACTCGATTTCGTCAACTTTGGCTTACGAGCCAAAGAAGACCTTGGACAAAAAGGACCGGGCTGATGAAGATCCGAAACAAAGAAGATGCGACCAAGACCGAACTGTCGATGACCAGCATGATCGACGTCGTCTTTCTGCTGCTGATCTTCTTCATCTTGACCTTTAAAATCGTCGAACTGGAGGGCGACTTTGGCATCAAGATGCCGCTCGCCGGCAGCTCCGCAAGCACCATGGATGACTTCGATGTGCCGATCAAACTGCGGATGGAAGCCGACACCGATGGCAATCTCACCCGCATGCGGCTGAATGAAATCGATTTGGGCACCAACTTTGACACGCTACGCGGCACGATCACCCAATTGGTTGGTAATCAAGCGGGCCCGGATGCCGAAGACGGGGGACCCGAAGTCGAAATCGACACCGACTTTAATCTGCGATACGAGTACGTCATCGCGGCGATCACGCACGTCAGCGGCCGCAAAGACGGCGACCAAATTGTGAAACTGGTCGAGAAGATCAAGTTCGCCGCACCGCGACGCTAGAAACCGCGACGCTAGAAACGATGAGCCACGTTTGGCACACGGATCAGCCGTTGGTGGAGGGTCACGATGCTGGCTGCGAGAACCGTGGCTATCGGCCTGTTGATTTAATCGTTTGACCCGCAGCCGAAGGCGCAGGTTCCGCCTTTGGCCTTCGCCTCCGGCTGCGGGTCAAACAATACGAACGTCAAAATGCAATAAATCAACAGCCAGCTATCGCCAAAACGGCTGCTCCGAAGCGAGAACCGTGGCTATCGCCGAGACGGCTGATTCGAAGGCTCGCTGTCCCACCAGGAGGCGGTATCTATGAGTACAACTGAATCGCTTTGATGATGTCGTCGAGTTCGTTGGGGACTGCGATGGCACGATTGGCATAGCTCGCTTTCTGCACACCGCGACTAGCCAAGACCTTATTGAACATGTCTTGGTCGGTAGTGTGGTACGCCACCGTGGCCGTTGGATCTTTCAGC
This sequence comes from uncultured Pirellulaceae bacterium, assembly GCA_964477385.1. Taxonomy (GTDB): domain Bacteria; phylum Planctomycetota; class Planctomycetia; order Pirellulales; family Pirellulaceae; genus Roseimaritima. The sequence goes on along the minus strand of CAYZHQ010000095.1, from coordinate 4,553 downwards.
TCGTGGCCGGTCAGCACACAAACGACGCGATCACTCGGAGCGATCACCCCTTCACGGCGTAACAGCTTTGCGCCTGCCACGCTGGCCGCCGAAGCGGGCTCACAGCCGAAACCGCCCGCACCGACTTGGGCTTTGGCATCCAAGATGTCTTGGTCGCTGACTTGCCGGACCACGCCATCCATGACGTCCAAGGCCCGCAGGCATTTTTTCAGATTCACTGGTCGATTGATTTCAATCGCGCTGGCGATCGTATCGGCTTTGGAACCCTCGCGGTCCATCTGGTCGTTGTAAACCCGAATTGGATCCATGTTGACGTTACCACCGTTCCAGCGAACGCCACGACGCTCGAACAATTCGTACAAAGTGTCGGCACCACCGGCGTTGATCACCGCCAACCGTGGGATTCGATCAATCAGCCCCAGTTGCTTGAGTTCCGCGAACGCTTTTCCAAACGCGCTGCTGTTCCCGAGGTTTCCACCGGGCACCACAATCCAATCGGGAATTTCCCAGCGGAGCGCTTCCAGCACCCGCAGCATGATCGTTTTCTGACCTTCCAAGCGGAACGGATTCACACTGTTGACCAAGTAAATGCCCAGTTTGCTGGCGATTTGCTTGACGCGAATCATGGCGTCGTCAAAGTCCCCGGCGATCTGCACCGTCAGGGCACCATAATCGAGGGCTTGGCTTAATTTGCCGTAGGAGATTTTTCCACTGCCGATGAAAATGACCGCTTTCATTTTTTGCGTCGCACTGCAGTACAGCGCCAACGAAGCACTGGTATTTCCGGTACTTGCGCAGGCGGCGCGCTTGGCATTCATCATGCAGGCGTGGGTAAAGGCCGCGCACATTCCATTGTCCTTGAAGCTCCCCGACGGATTCATCCCCTCGTATTGAAGGTGCAGGCAACCTTGGTTCAAGCCGACGAACTTGCCCACCGCATCGGTCTGCTGCAGCAAAGTCTGGCCTTCGCCGACGGTGACAATTTCCTGGTGCCTGCAAAAGGGCAGCAACTCATGAAAACGCCAGACGCCGCTAAATCGAACGGGATCGAAGCGCCGACTCCACATCGCCTCAAAATCGCTCAGCTTTGTCGGCACCGCCGCCTGGTCCCATTCATAGGCGATATCGAGCAAATCCCCGCATCGATCGCAAGATGTCCGGACGCTGCGTGCTTCGTAGGTCGCTGCGCAGGCAGGATTGATGCAACGCTGGAAAGCGAGGTCGGTTTGCATATCATTATGAGCGGAGGTGTCAGCCGACTGGAGCATTTCTTTGGGATCCGTCTAACAGGAACAAATTTCTCGGGTCACTGGGTTTCGTCTCTGGAGCCACCATGACCATATCTCAAGCCACCGAGGGAGCAGCCACCATGTTGGCTCCCCATCCCCGGCGCAACCAGCAGTCTAGTGCAAGCCCGAGTTTTCTACAGAGTAGATCGACCGGCGGTGACATCGGCCTCGACCCAAAAACGGGCATTCCGGGGCGTAACTCGTTTTGTCGTAACCATTTGAGTGAAATCCAACGACAGCAATTGTCGGAACGAAAAATCCCCCCTACAGTGTCTTGACCGCGACGATTGGCGAAAAAACGCCTGACTCGATTCCCACTGCGAAGCGACCATCGTTCCGTTTCCGATCCATTCTTGCAATTCGAACAGCAAATGGCAAAGAAAAAGACTCGTGACTATCAGCCGTTTGAGCAAATGCTGCGGGCGCTTCGCAGTCGCCTGCGGGGCGACGTGCAATCGATGTCCGACGCCGCCTTGCATGGCGGTGACGATGGAAACGGCGACTTATCGCACGTACCCACCCACATGGCAGACAAGGGAACCGACGCCTTCGACCAAGAATTCACCCTCTCGCTGGTCGAAAGCGAGGAGGAAACGCTGCATCAAGTCGAGGCCGCCTTAGAACGACTCGGCCAAGGGCAGTACGGAGTGTGCGAAGACTGCGGCAAACTGATCCCGAAAGAACGCTTATCTGCCATCCCCTTTACTGCCTACTGCGTGAATTGTGCCAGCAAGCTCCAAAGCTGAATCGAATCGACCCCTCTCCGCAATGGACAGCGAACCGCTCCCTCGCAACCGCACCGTGGTTTTCGGACTGCTAGCGATTGTCGGTGCGACGCTCGACCTGTTGACCAAGCAGTGGATGTTTGCCTGGCGCGGGCTTCCTTCACAGCGTGACGTGTGGTGGTTGATCGACGGTTACGTGGGGATTGAAACGGCGGTCAACCCAGGGGCTGTGTTCGGCTTGGGGGCTGGCCGTGGGTTACTGTTTGCCGCCCTGTCGGTGCTCGCTGGGCTAGGCATTGTGACCTGGCTGTTTTGGTATCGAGCGGCTCATCATTGGTGGCTGACGATCGCGTTGGGCTGTGTGATGGCGGGGATCCTCGGCAATCTTTACGATCGCTTGGGCCTCTGGTGGCAGCCTGACTACCAAGAATCTTGGCGGAGCGGAGTCCGCGACTGGATTTTGCTACAAGCCAACGATCGTTGGAAATGGCCGAATTTCAATATCGCCGACAGCCTACTGGTCCTCGGTGCCGGCATGCTGCTGTGGAAATCGTTTTTCCCCGACCCCGAACCGAGCTCCCCGCCGACGACGCCCGACAAGCCCAGGCCGAGCGTCGAGACAACCGCTGGCGATCGCTGAAACAGTCCCGCGACCGCTGGCGGATCGACGCCTGCTGTTGCCGCCTTCCCACCCTGTCGATTTGCAAAACCACCTGCCTCTCTACTCTTTGGCTCTCTAAAACACCATGCGTTGTCCCGATAACTGGTCCGAACTTCACGAAGGCCGCTTGGCCAAACTGGTCCCGATTGCCGAAGCGGCTGGCAATAGCACACGTGCCTATTTCGGGAACTCCGAACTGACAGTGGAATCGAAACAAGACGATTCTCCGGTGACGGCGGCCGACCGACATGCCGAACAACTCGTTCGCAAGCAAGTCGCCGAGGCCTTTCCGACAGATGAGGTATTGGGAGAAGAATTTGAAACGCAACCGGGCACCAGCGGCTATCGCTGGATCGTCGACCCGATCGACGGCACGAAATCTTTTGTCTCCGGCGTGCCGCTTTACTCGACGCTGCTAGCGCTGGAATACAACGACGAAACGCTGGCTGGAGTGATCTACATCCCAGCGCTCAACGAGTGCGTTGCGGCAGCGAAAGGGCAGGGGGCTTGGCACCGGGCGACTGGCAGCGAGGACTGGGTGACGGCCCATGTTTCGGCGAGGAAGAAACTCTCCGAAGCGATTTTCCTGACCTCTCAAGTCGACTCGTTCGATGCCCGAAACGCTGCAACGGCCTATAAGGAACTCGAGCGTGCCGCGTGGATTTCCCGCTCGTGGGGTGACGGCTATGGATACCTGCTGGTCGCCACAGGTCGCGCCGACGTAATGGTCGATCCCGTAGTGAACGCCTGGGACGTAGCGGCCATTCGCCCGGTCATCGAAGAAGCGGGCGGCAAGTTCTCCTGTTGGTCGGGGGAACCGACCAGCCGAGGGCCCGACGCGGTGGGTACCAACGGCAAACTGCACAAGGAAGTGCTCGCGATCCTCCAGCAACATGGCAACGTGCCAGCATAAGGCGCGGCCGCACTATTGACGCTTTTTCATCGTGATTTCTATACTAAGGGACTTCGGATTGGCTATTTCAGCCAGTCCCACTTCCGCTGATGGACCAGTCACATGAATAGCGATCGTCGGCACGAACTGCAAAAAAACGAATTAGCCGATGCGTTGGGCACCTGGATCAAGAAGCTGGAACCCTACGCACCGGCCATCTTGACCGGCTTGGTGGTCGTCGTCGGCGGCGTGCTAACGGTCGGTTTTCTGCAAAGTCGAGCTGCGAATCAACGCAGCGATGCGACCTTGACCTACCTGATCCATGCCGGTCAGTCGGATCCTGAAGCACTCGAAAACGTCAGCAAGAATTACCCCGGCACCAAAGCTGCCTCGATGGCGACCCTGGCAAAAGCCGATGTCGAGCTGGCAGAGGGTATCGATGGCATGTTCACGGTGCGAGAAAAGTCCGTAGAACAACTGGAAACGGCCGTTGCCGATTACCGCCAAGTCCTGGCCGAACTGAAGGATCCGCTAATTCAGTCTCGCGCTGCCTTTGGATTAGCACGCGCCCAGGAGACGCTCGGCAATGCTGAAGAGGCCATCGCGGCTTATGAAAAGGTCGTGGCCGTCGGCGAATCCGAGGAAATGGTGGCCGCTGCCGAACAACGCATCGCCAGCCTACAACGCCCCGAGACACAAGAATTCCTGGCTTGGTTCAGCGAACAGACACCCGAACTGATGGATCCGTTGGCACCGGCTGATACGCCTGACACCAGCTTGGTGCCCGACAGCCCAGACATTTCGTTGCCTGAAACGACTCCTGCTGCAGAACCGCCAGCCACTGTCACCGAAGAAACCCCTGCAGAAGAAACCCCTGCAGAACCCACGATGACCCTGCCTCCGGCAACCGGAACGCCTGCCGAACCAGAAGCGCCTGCCGAGCCAGAAACGCCTGCCGAGCCAGAAACGCCTGCCGAGCCAGAAAC
>CAYZHQ010000094.1:0-23323 GCA_964477385.1 uncultured Pirellulaceae bacterium | reverse complement strand
CTTCGCTACCTGCACCTTCGCTACCTGCACCTTCGCTACCTGCACCTTCGCTACCTGCACCTTCGCTACCCGCACCTTCGCTACCCTGTTGCTCGCTCGGATCGACCGTGGGTTTTTCATCGGGAGCGGTCAAGCCATCTTCGGCAGGCTGTTGCTCGCTCATCCGAGCCGCCTGGACGATCCGCAGTGTGATCGGATCGCTTAGCGTCACGTTGGGTGCGGGCGCTCCATCGATGTCGTGGCGATTATCTTTTGCGATTGCAGTGATCGTCACCTCATGGCCAGGCTGGAGCTTCCAATCAGCGGGTCGAAAGCGCATCAAACCGATTTGATTCGTTTTCACACCCTTTTTGTTTTGCCACAAAACAGGCGCGTCCAAGGCATGCACGCCACGGTCGATTTTCACTTGCAACATCGTCAAGCCAAAATCGGGATCGAGTGCGCGCACCTCAATCAACTGCTGGGCATCGACCGGAACGTCTTTGGTCGTTTGCGTTGGCACGGCGATCGTCACCTCCGGCGCCAAATCGGGCAGAACTCGAATCGGATAGACCACGGGCTCTGGATTTTCCGTACCCGCAGCGTCCTCGACCAACAGCCGATAGCTATCGACCGCAACCACTCCACGTCGTGTGTCGTCGGCCCGCAACACGAACTCCACACGAACCGACTTGCCATCCTCAGACACCGTGACCGGCTTTTCGCCCGCCGCCGCGGTTACTCTGCCACGCACCTCGCGTGGATTGAATTCGATCTTGCCGGCGACCACCGGCCGATTGGTCCGTGCCTCCAGCGTGACACGCGTCCCGGCGAGCCCTTCGATGGCTGCGGCGCTGCGGGTCCGCGATGGCTGTGAAGTATAAGCCGGCGGTTGGTACCTCACGGCAACGACGTTGACCACCGGTACATCGTGCACATCAATGGTGTAACGACGACTGCGAGCGTCGCCTGCGACCACGGTGTAGTGCGTTGTTTCTTGCAAGCCGTTGGCTTGACCAACGATGCCTTGATAAAGCTTTCGGTTCTCGGCATCTGGCTGCAGTTCGATACGTTGCAATGATTCACCGATCGCACGCAATTCCAACTGTGGCACATCGTGCCGTCCAAGCTGTTGGATCGAAACCGTCACCGGCACGGAATTGCCTGCCAGGACTTCGACATCGCCCGGCTCCACCACGCCGATCTGGACGCGCGTCGGCGGCTCGATGGAAGCCAAAGGCATCAACAGCCGACTGGCTGACTGAAACGTGTTCTTTGGCGATACCACGGCGTACGCCCCCAGCACCGCCAACGCCGCGGCGACAGCAATCCACAAGCGAAAGCTGGTCTGCATTTCGGACGGCAGCAGTTCGGCGTGACTGTTCAGGCTGCCAGCGGCCTTTGCTCCGATCGATCGCACCACGACCCCGCGCAATCCCGGCTGGGCACGATCGTCACGCAGCGTGACGTAACTGGTCAGGGCGTGATTCAGCTCGGGCAGATCCCGTTCGATGGCGTAAGCTGCATAAGCGCGATCGATACGCAACGTTAATAACGGTCGCAGTCGTCGCCAAACCCACCAGCAGGCGACTACCACGGCGGTCACGATGATCAGGGTGCGTCCAAGCGGTCCAGGCGACCAGATCCAATGATCGACAATCGCCCACACCAGCAGCAACGCCAGCCCTCCTAACAGCAATGTGAGCAGGCTGCGCGTCAGCTCGCTGCGCCACAATCCCCGCCGCACTCCTTCAATCCGGGATTGAATTAAGTCGTCACTAAGGGGAGCTGCTGCAGGGGGGACGGAAACGCTGGCCATGATCAGTCTTTAAATCGATTCAGGAAGAGAAGGCGTCGACGGCCCGAAACCCAACCGCGACGTGTCAGATGAGCCTACCTCCAGTATAGGCTGAGCACCAAATCGGACGCTTAACGAAAACGTTCAAAAAACGTACCAAACCGGGCTTTCCAAACAACAGGCTCGATTATTCGGCCCCCAACGAAAAAACCCGCTCCGACAAGGGCCGGGCGGGTTCTCAATGAGTTTGCTGGGCAGAAGCCTCGCCAGCCCCCTTACGGGGATGGCTGGCAAAGCGGCTCTGGGTTCTGATTTAGCTGCCCGAGGACTCGCCCGAATCGTCGCTGCCAGTGCTGGCGGAGACAGCCTCCTGCGGCTCCTGATTGCCCCGCATTTCGGCTTCGAAGTTCAAGCGTGTCACCTTGCCGTCGTCATCTTTGAAGACGTCGACAACGATCGTGTCTTTCCCTTCGAAGGTGCCTTTGAGCAATTCCTCGGAGAGCGGGTCTTCGATGCGCTGCTCGATCGCACGACGCAGCGGACGTGCACCGTAATCCAGGTCGCTACCCTTCTTGATCAAGTACTCTTTGGATTCGTCGGTCAATTCCAAAGCGAACCCACGTTCTTGGAGCCGCTCGCGAACCTTGACCAATTCGTAATCGATCACCTTTTTCAGATTCTCTGCCGTCAGGTGACGGAAGATAATCGTGTCATCGAGACGATTGAGGAATTCAGGACGGAAGACGCGTTGGATCTGATCCATCACGCGTGACTTCATCGATTCGTAACTGGCATCGTCTTCAGGACGCTGAAAACCGAATGCCGACTCGTTCTTGATCGCTTCGGCACCGGCGTTGGTGGTCATGATCAAGATCGTATTCCGGAAGTCGATATTGCGACCAAACGAATCGGTCAGGCGTCCTTCTTCCATCACCTGTAACAAGGTGTTGAAGACATCTGGATGAGCCTTTTCGATTTCGTCGAACAACACAACCGCGTAGGGACGACGACGAATCTTCTCGGTTAACTGCCCTCCCTCTTCGTAGCCAACAAATCCTGGAGGGGCACCAATCAGCCGGCTGACGTTGTGCTTCTCCATGTATTCGCTCATGTCGATGTGCACCAGTGCATCGGCGTCACCGAACATGTACTCTGCCAGCGCCTTGGCCAGCAACGTTTTACCGACACCCGTGGGTCCGGCAAAAATGAACGAACCGGTGGGACGTTTGGGATCCTTCAGACCACTGCGACTGCGGCGAACCGCTTTAGCGATTGCCGTGACGGCAGCATCTTGGCTGACGACTCGTTTGTGCAGCTCCTCTTCCATCTGCATCAACCGCAACGAATCCTCGGTCGACAGCCGAGTCAAAGGAATGCCCGTCATCTTGCTCACGACTTCGGCGATCACTTCTTCGTCAACCACGCCATCGGTCTGCTGACTCTTCTCCCGCCATTCGCGAGTGATCTGCTCTTTTTTGCGGCGCAGTTTCTCGGCCTGATCGCGCAACTTGGCTGCTTTCTCAAAGTCCTGATTAGCGACCGCGTCCTCTTTATCCTTGTTCAGCGTTTCGACTTCGACGTCGATTTCCTTCAAGTCCGGTGGACGGGTCATGGTACGCAATCGAATCCGTGCCCCCGCTTCATCGATCACGTCGATTGCCTTATCGGGCAAGCACCGAGCCGTGATGTAGCGTTCGCTCATCTCTACTGCGGCGACCACCGCATCATCGGTGATTTGCACGCGATGGTGCTCTTCGTAACGTTCGCGGAGTCCCTTCAGGATCTCGATCGTTTCGTCCGTACTGGTCGGCTCGATGATGATCTCTTGGAAACGACGCGCCAGAGCGTTGTCTTTCTCGATGTACTTGCGGTACTCGTCCAACGTCGTCGCTCCGATGCACTGGATCTCTCCACGTGCGAGAGCTGGCTTGAGCACATTCGCTGCGTCAATCGCACCTTCTGCACCCCCGGCACCGACCAAGGTGTGAAGTTCATCGATAAACAGAATGGTGTTCTTAGCGCGACGTACTTCCGTCATGACCGCTTTGATACGCTCTTCGAACTGGCCGCGATACTTGGTACCGGCAACCATCATCGCCAAGTCAAGCACGACGATTCGCTTATCGGCCAAGATTTCAGGAACTTCGCCCCCGATGACGCGTTGGGCAAAGCCTTCGACGATCGCCGTTTTGCCGACCCCCGCTTCACCGAGCAGGACAGGATTGTTTTTGGTACGGCGGCACAGAATCTGAATCGCGCGTTCGATTTCGCGTTGGCGACCGATCACCGGATCGAGCTCGCCTTTCTTGGCTAACTCGGTCAAATCGCGACCAAAGCTATCGAGGGCCGGCGTCTTGCTCTTACTGCTTTTGCTCGACGCGCCGGCGCTTTCGCCTTCGCCGCTACGTCCGCCTCGCTCGCCAACTTCCGAACCTTCCAGACCATGGCCGAGCAGATTCAGGACTTCTTCGCGAACGTCGTCCAACTTGAGGCCCAAATTCATCAACACCTGAGCGGCCACGCCCTCTTGTTCGCGGAGCAAGCCCAGCAAAATGTGCTCGGTGCCGACATAGGTGTGGTTCAGATTACGAGCTTCTTCCATCGAATACTCGATGACCTTTTTGGCTCGTGGCGTCTGCGGCAACTTGCCAACGGTGACCATTTCGGGACCGCTTTGAACCAGTTTTTCGACTTCCAGCCGGATCTTGCGAAGATCGACTTCCAAGTTCTTTAAAACGTTCGCAGCAACCCCACTGCCTTCCTTTACCAATCCGAGCAAAATGTGCTCGGTTCCGATGTATTCGTGGTTGAACCGCTGAGCCTCCTGGTTCGCAAGTTGCATCACCTTGCGGGCGCGGTCAGTAAATCGTTCGTACATGGCTTCGAACCTTTAGTTGCGAGTTCGCTTGGATTCTGGTCGTAACTCAAACATCGAGCGTGCCGATGCGAAATCTGTCAGTGGATGGGCGGCGGTGAAATTCAAAACGTCTGCCTGCCAAGCTGGCGTTCTTCAATAACGACTCTTTGCATTGCAAACTGTACGCCGTGGAGCTAGACCTACGTCCGGGTGGCCACCAGGTCGCAACAGAGTTTGCTGACACGCGAAGGGTTGCATTACGTATTCCGATTCTATCGGCATGGAGAATATTGGGGGATAGGAGGCACTGGGTGACCGCGCGGAGTTAAAGCGATTTCCAAACCGTTTGGACCTGAGAAAAATCGGCCGCGGCAGGGACGTTTTCGCGCAACCGCGCCGCGGGGACGTATCTTGTACCACGTCTCCATCGGCGAAACGGCCGATCCGCTGACCTGGAAAAAACTTTCCGCGACGAAAAAGGCCGCTCCATCAAGCTCGATTTCGGTGTTCCTCCACTGCCATTTCGGCAGCAAACGCTTCATCAGCCGCCGCGGCTCGCAATCGCTGAGCATTCCAATCGGCTCGATCAAGCGGCTCTGTGTCGTCCAATTCGTCAGCTTCGGGCGGGACTGCGGACGCCGCAGGATTGCTAGCTGACTCGGATGACGGGCCCGCCGGGGTTTCTTCTGCAGGTGACTGTTCCGACGGGGTTGCTTCTCGCGGTGAATCTTGCACCGATGACTCTTCTTCCGGACTGTCTTCTTCGGGACTGTCATCTTCGGGCGAAGCTTGCTCGGCCGCTTGATAGCGTTCCAATCGCCGGCGTTCATCGCCTAGTTCCAGCCTCCAAAAATCGGCTCGTTCCATCCGCTCGAGCTGTTCGAGCACATTTGCGGCCGCAGCCAAGCGACGGGTGTGGCGATAGATGCCAGCTAACAACAGCATGGCCGGAGGATCTCGCGACTCGATTTCCAAGCCTTCGATCAACAGCGCTTCGGCCTCCACCCAGTGCCCGCGGAGGTACTCCATGTGGGCTTCGGAAAACCGATCGGGGCGGTTACTGGCGGTCCGCGGACTGATGACTGCCGGCAATTTGCGAATCGCCTTGGCCACGCAATAGACCCAGCAAGCGAGCGCCACCCAGCAAGCGAGTTTGACGAGCAGCGGCGCGAGCCATTCGGGATAGAGGAACCGTGCGACCAACAGAAAATTCAATGCACAACCGAATGCCAGCGCAGCAGGCAGGGCCGACCACTGTCCGCGATACCACAACTCGGGCAGGCCTGGCCACAGGCAAGAGAAATACTGTTTACCAGATGCTTCCATGAAACCGAATCGAAGTCGAGCAGGACGAGCCAAGCGCACAAGATGTGGGGAGAGTAACGAGTATTGCGGATCGAGAACAAGAGAAGACGGACAACGTTCCGGCCGACATTCACGGCGACAGGTCACTGCGAGAGGCCCCGGTCGCTCGGCTCGACCGAGATGACAAAAGAGGGGAATTCACACACCCCAAAAGCTGGCAAGAAATAGATGCTGGGGCAACGACATTTTTTTTCTTCTTCCCTCTTTACCGCAGGGCCCGTCATAACCCTTTTGCTCGAAACCCTCACTCAACAACTGGATGCCCAACGGATCGGGGCGATAGCCCGCCAACTCGGTGCCGACCCGATTCAAAAACGCAGACAGCGATCAACGCGGCGCTTCCGACACTGCTCGGGGCCGCTGGCCGCAACGCTGCCGATCCCCAGAATGCTCAGCAAATGCAACACGCCCTGCAGCGCGACCATGACGGCTCGTTGCTCGACCAACTCCGCGGATTGCTCGGTGGGGACGATGCGGAAAATGGAGGCTCGAGCGCGTTGGTAGGTCAAGGCAGCCGCATCTTGGGCCATTTGCTCGGTGGGCGGCAAGCACGCGTCGAATCGGGCGTCAGCCAAGCCAGTGGGTTGGACGCCGGGCAGGCCAGCAAGCTGATGGCGATGCTCGCCCCGATGCTGATGGGCACGCTGGGCAAGAAACAACGTGAGGAGGATTTGTCGGCGAGCGACATGGGGGAAATGCTGCAACGGGAACGCTACCTCGCCGAAGCCTCGCCAGACGGCGGCGGCAGCTTCATCGGCAAGATGCTCGACCAGGACGGCGACGGCGACTTCGATGCTTCGGATGTGATGAAGTTCGGCATGAACAAACTGTTTGGGCGCAAAAGCTGAGCCAGCGATCGCGATCGAGGCGTGGCAACTCCCGTTAGCGACTTCGCGCACGAAAAAACCCACGGGCCGGGACCAAGGTGAATCCCGACCCGTGGGCCGTTTTGTCTCGCGATACCGGAAACTGGTGTTCGCGAGTGGGGTGGCTGCCGCAATTAGCAGCCCGCCGACTTTCAATTACGGGTTCAGACCACCCCGTTGGCAAGTACAGCAATATTCCACTTGAACACCTCCTTTCAGACGTTGACGACGAGCTTTTGGTCAGGTGCCAACCAGAGCGACCAAAGGGCTCGTACTGAAATGTCCGTCGCGACGCGTCATCGCGACCCGGCAGTACCAGCATTTCTCGAAACCGCTGTGACGGCAAGAGCAATCTGCTGAAAAGTTAGACATTTCGAGATCCACAAAGTTCACAACAAAATGGATTTTCGAGTCCTTTTCTGGAGTTTGCTGCCTGGCGGATAACGGCTCGCCGACCCTGGACACATCGTCACAGAGGAGATCGGCGGGTCCCTTATGCTTTGGCTGCGGACCGTTAGGCGGCTTCGATTTCTCGCTCGTACATTACGACCACCAAGATGTCGGACGACGAGAAGGAACTCATCGGTCCCCCTGCCCCACCGTGAGAGGCAATATTGCCGGAGATCGACAGCACTTTGACCTTGTTCTTGTGAATCCAGCGATTGATGGTTTTTTCCATCTCCGGCAATTCGCTTTCGATCGTCTTGAACAACTTGACTTGTTGAATAACCACGCGGGTGCCTCTTGAGCGGGAATGCGTTCTATACTCGGGACTGCCAGTGCTTCGAAACTTTAATGGACACCATCGTGCCCGAATCCAGCCAGCCTCAAAATAACAACGTGCTCGTCGATCGTGACACGATCGCCGCCGATTACTTTCAGACTCTGCCATTCGAACCGTATCCGGTTCAGGAAGAAGCTTTGCTGGGTTACTTTACCAGCCCCGAAGGGGTGTTGGTATGCGCGCCAACGGGAACCGGTAAAACGTTGATCGCCGAAGCCGCCGTCTACGAGGCGCTGCGGAGTGGCACGCGGATGTATTACACCACTCCGCTGATCGCACTGACCGATCAAAAGCTGGATGAGCTTCGCGAGGCGGCTGTGCGGTGGGGATTCTCCCCGGATGACGTGGGCCTGGTGACGGGCAATCGCCGCGTGAACCCCGACGCGCCGATTTTGGTGGTCGTCGCCGAGATCTTGCTGAATCGTTTACTCAATCAAGACGCGTTTGATTTCAGCGATGTATCGGCGGTCGTGATGGATGAATTCCACTCGTTTAACGATCCGGAACGCGGAGTGGTTTGGGAACTGACTCTCGGCATGCTACCCAAGCATATCCGTCTGTTGTTGTTGAGCGCGACGGTTGGGAATTCGTACGAATTCACTCAGTGGTTATCGCGGGCCCACGATCGGCGCGTGCTGCTGGTCCAGGGCACCGAGCGCAAAGTGCCACTGCAATTCGAATGGGTCGACGACAAGATCCTAGCGGACTTTTCGGAGCAGGTCGCCGCGGGATCGGAAGAGGATCGTCGTACGCCAGGCTTGCTGTTCTGCTTCAACCGCTCGCAATGCTGGACGGTAGCGGAGATGCTGAAGGGGAAAAAGCTGATCGACAAGTCGCAGCAAGCCGAACTGGCGGAGTATCTGAACGCGGCGGACATGAGCGAGGGGGCGGGGCCAAAATTGAAAGCGATCTTGATGCGCGGCGTAGGCGTGCATCACGCGGGCGTGCTGCCCCGCTATCGACGCATCGTCGAAGAGCTCTTTCAACGCAAATTACTCAGCCTGTGTGCCTGCACCGAAACGTTGGCCGCGGGCATCAACTTGCCGGCGCGAAGTGTGATCTTGCCAAGCTTACTGAAGGGACCCAAGAATAAAAAGAAAGTGGTCGAAGCGGCGACAGCACACCAGATTTTCGGCCGTGCGGGAAGACCGCAATACGATGACCGCGGCTTCGTTTACGCGTTGGCTCATGAAGATGACGTCAAACTGAACAAGTGGCGGGCGCAGTTTGATCAGATCCCCGAGGACACCAAAGATCCAGGGCTGCTAAAGATGCGAAAGCAGCTTAAGAAAAAAATGCCCAAACGCCGCGCGGGCGAGCAGTACTGGACGCAACAGCAATTCGATCAGCTACGCGATGCACCGTCTGCGAAATTGGCCAGCCGTGGACGATTGCCCTGGCGTTTGCTGGCCTACATGCTGGACCATTCACCTGATGTCCAACCGCTGCGCGACTTGGTCGGCCGGCGACTCTTGCAGCCCAAGCAGATCGAAGAGGGCCAGCGAGAACTGAACCGCATGCTGATCACGCTGTGGAAAGGTGGCTACGTCAAACTCGATCCGCCACCGCGCGTCGCGACCGCAGGGCCAGCCAAACCTAAGTCGCAACCGGCGTCGAAAAACGAGCCGGCAGTGCCCGCCGAACCGGAGCCCACGGGCCTGTTCGGGCACCTCTTGGCAGAACCGACTCCGGCCCCGCAAGAGAAGACTCCAAGCCCACAACCAACGCCCGTAGCCGGCAGCGGGGATGCTTTGCAAGAAGCCGAAGCGCTCGCCGATCGCGGTTACGAACTAGACGACTATCGCCCCACGCTGGCAAAGCCCACGGTTCGCTTGCCGATGCTAATGCAGTTGCGTAGCATCCATCCGCTGTATGGCGTCTACTTAGCCGACCAATTGGCAATCGCCGACCAGAACGAGCGCATCCTTGCACTGGAGAGTGTGCTGGATGTCCCCGGCACGGTGGCGCGACTGGTACGCGTGCCGAATTATGAAGAACTACCGGCTGGGCCGCTGGCCACAACCAAGCTCGATCCGCTGCTGCTGCAGCGAGGTTTAGCGACGGCTGAAGAGTTGGGTGCGAAGTCGGATGAGGATGAAGAAGAGGTCGAGAACCGCGGTTTCGGTCGCGTGATGTTTGAAGAACGGGTGTGGCCCTTAACGCTGGGCGAAAAAATCTATCGCCTGTTTCAAGACGACTACCCCAGCATCCACGACATCCGCATTCGTCCAGTCTGGATCGTGGGAGAGCTGCTGCAGTTCGGCGGAGACTTCAATAAGTACATCACCACTCACAAGCTGCAAAAAGAAGAAGGCATCTTGTTTCGTCATCTGCTACGGATGGTGCTGCTGCTAGACGAGATGGCCAACATCCCGCCTCACGAAACGACGCCGGAGGAGTGGGAAGACCCCCTCGATGACCTGGCCGATCAATTAACCGAAACATGTCGCGCGGTCGATGCACAAAGCACCGACGAAGTGCTTGAGAATGCCGGCGGAGGCGACGATTTGGTCGCCCCTGGCCGTCGCAAATAGACGCTGCCGCTAACGCCCAGGACGTCGCACTTCGGTCGCGCGCTGCGCATCGAAATTTGGATTCACCGTCGGCATCTGCGCCCCCACTTCGGCTCGCCAGGCGTGCAAGCGGGCACGCAACTTTTGGACTTGCTCTGGCTGCTGCTGCGATAAATCGTGGGACTCGCCGATATCGTCGGACAAGTCATACAGCTCCACGCGGTCGTCTTCGTGAAATTCAATCAAACGCCAACGACCTGACCGGATCGCGCTGTAGGGCCCATCACCGCCGGCGTGATAGTGAGGATGATGCCAAAACAGATCCCGCTCGATCGTTTGGCGAGGATCTTTCCACAACCCCACCAGACTTCGTCCATCGATTGTCGAATCGACAGCCCCCGCGGCGGGAACTGGCACGCCGGCAACCTGCAACAGCGTGGGATAGTAATCGTTGGTGATGATCGGCGTGTCGCATTGACTACCCGCCGGCGTGTTTCCTGGCCAGTAAACGATTGTCGGAACCCGCACGCCCCCTTCGTACGCCGAGCCTTTTCCTCGCCGCAATGGGGCGTTGTCGGTAAAGCCATCGTGGACGCCGTACCGCTGCGTCAGCCCTCCATTGTCGGATGTAAAGACGACCAGCGTGTTGTCAGCCAACCCAAGCTGCTTGAGCTGATCAAGAATGCGGCCGACGCTTTGATCGAGACTCGCAACCATGGCGGCATAGATTGGATTTTGGTGCACCGCGTCATCACGCACCCGCTGCTGAAACTTCGCCACCAAATCGGCTCGACCCTGAATGGGCGTGTGCGGTACGTGGTAGGCAAAGTACAAAAAGAACGGATCGTCCTTGGCTTGTTCAATAAACTCGAGCGAACGATCGGTCAGAAAGTCGGTCAAGTAACGAGGCTCCGCGTCGGCCTGCTCCGCATCGGTTTTCGACGTTTCCTTTTTCCCCGATGAAGCGGGCTTGAGAGCACTCGGCGGGATCAAGTAACCAGACGTCCGTGGTGGCTTGGTCGCGACAAAGTCAAAACCGTGCGCCGTCGGACCACGACCTTGCGGCGCGACATCGGGGCCGTCGAGATGCCACTTCCCGATCAACGCCGTCCGATAGCCAGCTCCGCTTAAGGCCTCGGCCATCGTGACATGATTCGCCTGCAAGCCTTTTTGCCAATCCGGAATTCGCATCCGGGCAAATGGCCGATTTTGGCCGGCGATGAAATCGGTCAGATGCAACCGCGCGGGATAATTGCCGGTCATGATCGATGCCCGCGTCGGCGAACACACCGTGCATGCCGCATAGGCATTGGTGAACCGCATGCCGTCTGCCGCCAAGCGATCGAGATGCGGTGTCTCATACAGATCGCTGCCGAAACAACCTAACCCAGTCCAGCCCAGATCGTCGGCGAGCAGAAACACGATATTCGGTGGCCGCGTGGCCGGCTCCGCGGCAGTACTGCTGGCGGTCAGCAAACATGCGAGACCGACCAACCATCCCATTTTGACAAACATCCAGGTACTCCGAGTGACAAGTGTTACCGGATCCCAAGATACTCGAAATCAACTCGCCCGTTGCTTCAACACGATGACTTGCCCATGCATTGCGGCCACCACAGCTTGTTCAGAAGCGGCGGCGTTAACCGCGGCGAATTAGTAACGCCGGCGATCCGAAGTCGAAGAGCGCGGCAGGTCGGCGACTTGGGGTGCCTTGATCAAGTTGTCGGTCGCGCGACCACGAAACTCGACGAACATCAACGCATCGGCACGGCCCGCAGTTTGGCCGGTAAACATTTCCATGTTCAACAGCGGTACCACCGAGGGCCCGCGATCGGGACTGGCCACCACGCCGCAGGACAGCAGCAACACCATGTCACTGGGCCAACGAAAGCGCTCGTGCAGACGCCAACTGACGACCTGTGGAACTTCAATCCTCGCTCGGTGCGTTTGCCCGCTCGGCAGTGGTAAGTCAAGATCGACCGGCACCAATTTGTCGACTTGGTCGATACTGGCTTGAATCACACAATCCAACGACGCTCCGTCCTTGCTCAATAAAGGGCTTAGCTCCAACTGATACCCTTCCTGAACTTCACCCGTCTCGGGTTCGTAAGGAGGCCAAGCCTGCGGATTGGCCGAAGGACGAATGTTACAGACATAGTTCCGTCCACGGGTACTAGCCAATCGTTCGGACTGGCCGTTGTAAGTCACTAAATCGACAGCTTGGACCTCGCGTGTATCGGTCCGTTGACGCAAACTTGAAACGATCATCGCGGCGTTTTCCTTGGTCAGCAACCACGCCTGGACTCCTGGAGACTGGACCGAAACGTTCTGCATCATCGGATGCAAACGCGAACGCCAATTGGGATTTCCAACCGTCATCACGCGCAAACTGAGGACCTGTGGATCGGTCGAACCGGCGATAAAACGATCGACCACACCAGAGACCACAGCGTGCATCTCGGGGGTGTGATACACCGACAAGCGATCGCGATTCGCATTCATAAACCCGAACGGTTCGGTGAACCAAGCATCGCTGCCCGTTTCGCGCAAGACCCAATCGATGATCGCCTGCTCGGGACGATCGTGCTTGGTCAAATAACCGGTGTAAGGACGCAGATCATATTGGCGGTACTCTTGACCCGACTCCTGCGGAAGCTCACCGCCACCGGCACCGGCACCAGCACCGCCGCGACTCGAGGCGCGTGTCGGCAACGCGGAGGCGGCCGGAGAAGAGTTTGCAGGAGCAGCCCCGGCCGAGCCGGTCGTGGGAACCGGCTGGAGACTCGGTGGCGTCGCCGCGGCCGCGGGCGGTGCAGCGCCTTCTGGCGGCATGCCCAACCCTTGAGCATGAGCGATTCTCGGCATCGCGACACAAACAACCGCCAACCCCAACAGGCTCGCGGTAGCCGATAATCTGAAACACATTTGCATCGTTACTTTCCTTGCATGGACGGCAGCCGGAGACTTTGAGAAGTGCCCGCTTGTTCAGCCGATTCCCCCGTTTCGGTGATTCACAAGGGGATCGCGCGGGGCGACTATAGAACCGATCGTTCCGCGCGACCAAGACCGAATTGAAGCCTTTCTCGAATTTCCTCGGCGGAATCGGGCTTACTGCTAACCTCGCCGGCCACTAACAGAAAACTTGTTCACTAACTGCACACCCGTTGTGGCCCTGGATAGACTAATTAAAAATAGATGCCGGGGGACCATCACACCGTCCGAACGCAGCACGCCCGTTGCAACTGGAAGGCTCGACCACCCCCGGTTTGCTTGACCGCTCCCCAAATACCCTGCGAGGCAGCCGCCAATGTCGCACGGCCAACCCACCGACGAGAACGGGGACTCCGCTCAGGCGATCCGCGTTCGAGAGCTAGAACTTGAACTCCAACGAGTGCGCAGCGAGGCGACGGTCGCGCGTCTAGAAGCCCGCGCTGCCGAGCTGGAACTGATGCTGGCGCGGTCCGGGCAAAACAGCCTCCACGTCCAAGCCACCGCGACTGGCGAAGCGCCCCAAGCGACTGGCCACACGCCCGCAGCAGATCAACGACTGGCTTTCAATATGCCTCCGCCTAGTTCACAACCGCTCCATAGCTGGGAACCGCTGACAGCGGCCAGCTTTCGGCGACGCAGCACGCCACCGGAGCCGCCCAAGAACTCGGCACCAAGCTTTCCTCCCCCCCTTGAGGCGGCGACCGATCGGGTGCCAGCGCCGACCACACCCACTTCCGATCCCGCTCCGCGCGCCCTCAGCCCACTGCTGAGCCACATCCTGACCGGTCCTACCCGCGCACCGCTCCCCTCGCCAGATAAATCACCATCTCCAGCGCGGACAACTCCGGCGGCTCTTTTCGACCCGATCGATCCTGCTCCGGCAAACGAGACTCCGCCAACCCAGCCCACCCCCGGCGACTCGCCGCCGGTCGCAGACCCGAGCAGGCCGCAGACGAGAACCGATCGATCCCACCCTCTGCCGCGAGCGAAGGGGCTGATGCCGCCGGCGGGCCAACACAACCCATCGCCCAGCAACCCATCGCCCAGCAACCCATCGCCCAGCAACCCATCGCCCAGCACTGCCCGGGCTGTGCCGGCCGTCGCGGTGACCGCGGAGTCTGAACCGCCCGAGACCTCCAGACGCAAGAAGCCGGCCGCTTGGCTGGTCAGCACGCTGCTTCACCTCGTGGTCCTGCTGCTGCTAGCCGCCCTCTCGTTATCGGTTCACAGACCGCAAGATCAAGTCGCCCTCTCGGCTTCGCCGGCCAGTGCCGCGGAACCGGAGAGCCTGGAGACGCTGGAACTCGAAGCGTTAGACGAACCGGTCGAAACCAGCCAAACGGAACCGACCGAGGCGCCGATGGAGATCGATCCCCTGGGCGATATTCCCACCCCCGAAGTCGCCTCCCTCGATCCGATGGCCACCGCCTTCACGCCCGATCCCGCGGATGCTATCAGCGACGCCATAACCAGCAGTGCCCTGTCATCTGCCTTGGCGAGCGACAGCGAAGCGACCACCAAGTTCTGCGGCGTCGAAGGCGGAGGCAACCACTTTGTCTATTTGGTCGACAGTTCCCAAAGCATGAAGAACGGACGCTTTGAATCGGCACGGCGAGAACTACTGCAGTCGATCGACGAACTGAAACCCGACCAACGCTTCTACGTTATTTTCTACGACACGAATGTCGACCGCATGTGCGTCTCGCATCCCACCGAACCGGATGAGTACTCTGTGATGGCCTCGCCAAAGAACAAACAGGCGGTGCGACGGTGGGCGATGAGCGTCGGCTTGGAACGAGGAGCGCCGCCCGATGAGGCCCTTGAGTTCGCCCTCAAGTTGCGACCCGACGTGATCTTCTTGCTTTCCGATGGCGAATTCCCACAACGTATCGAAGACATGATGGCCGAGAAAAATAGCGTCTCGAATCTGTTTGGAGATTCGGGACCGATCAGCATCCTGCACACGATCGGCTATCACAGCCGCGACGGCGAAACACGCATGCGACGCTTGGCCGAAGCCAACGGAGGCCAATACCGCTACATCCCCAGTCCCTAACAGGGCAATCAATCGTTGCTTGATGTTCGAGTCAACATTTCCTGCAGATAAAAACCAGCCACTTGACGAACCACCTGTTTGTCGAGATCGTAAGGCTAGATAGTTCATCCTTGGTCGGACCGCTTAGCAACTCGTTTTGCCAAAGCTAGGCGTTGTTCGTGACTTCGAGCCACCGACCGTTTCTGTTTGCTGCCCTCTGCTGCATCGCTGCACTCGGCCATGCGCCGGCATGGTTGCACGTTGTCAGTTGTGCTGGGCATGCGGATGCAGACTTGCACGGCGTGCCGGAGGCAGTTGCCGAGTGCTGCCATGCCTGCCATCGGGCAAGCGCAGAGCCGTCCACATTCGATCGGCCGGTGGTCGACAACGGGCACTCTTCTCATCGCCACGACCCGTCGAACTGTGCGATTTGCCAATCTCTATCCAACCCCTGCGGCGTCACGTCGCTATCCAGCGCGGTCACTGCGGTGCGACTCTGCATGTGCCCTGTCGCTCGCCCATCTCGCCTGCGAATAGTGGCTCCGCTGCAACTCTTATCGGCTCCGCGCGGACCGCCAAGCTTCGCTTGAGCCATCGGCTCGCAAGCATCTTTTTCAAGCATTTCAGAGCGACTGCCACCCGCGTGGCGCGCTTTCAATGACCTCTTCGGAAGTGTCCAAGGCTGACGCTGCGCACCTAGCAGCACCGAAGACCTAGGCTCCCATTGCAAATTGAAACGTCCATTACCGAAAGCAAAAACATGATTGCTCCTACCCTCGTGCGCGCTCGCCAACGTGCCGCCTTCACCCTCGTTGAATTGCTGGTCGTCATTGCGATCATCGGCATGTTAGTCGGCTTGCTATTGCCCGCGGTGCAAGCCGCGCGAGAAGCATCCCGGCGAATGTCGTGCAGCAACAACCTGAAGCAGATGGCTTTGGCCGTCCACAACTACGAAAGTGCCTTTAAAGTCATTCCAGGGATGACTGGCAGCAGCAGTTACTCGGTGCAGGCACGCATCCTGCCTTACATCGAACAAGCCAACCTGAGCCAATTAATCAACTATGAAATGCCGCTGTTACTCGGCCCGCCGTGGATGGCGCGCTACAACCCGGCACTACGCGGGGCCGTTGAAACCGTCGTCCCCACGTTCTTGTGCCCCAGCGATCCGGGCAATCCGCAGTTCCCCACCACCTTCTCCGACGGAACCCAGGGCAACACTGCGGGCCTGAACTATATGTTCAGTTACGGCAGCGGAACGGGCACCAACTACGACGATCGCTTTCAGACCGACGGCATGGTATGGACCAACTCTTGGGCCGGTTTTCGCGACTGTTTGGACGGCACTTCCACCACCGTGCTGTTAGCGGAGACGGTCATCGGCGATCAATCAAGCGGGCTGACCGAAGCCTCCCCGACGGGGCCTCATCGCAGGATTGCTAACTTCGCAGGCACCAGCAGCAACACGCCACCCAACCCAGGCTTCCTCGATGGAGGAACACTGATAGAGAATCCCGATTTGGACACCATCTATCCGTCGCGGATCAATTCTTACCGAGGCAATCGTGCGGATGCCTGGATTCGCGGTGTACCGTTCTCCACGGTGATCAATGGTTACATGACACCCAATTTCCGCATCCCGGATATCGGTATGCATGGCCGAGGTTTCTATGCGTCCCGCTCCTACCATAGCGGCGGCACGAACCACGCGATGCTCGACGGCAGCATCCAGTTCCTTACCAATTCCGTAGACCGCAATATCTATCACGCGTTGTTTTCACGGAATGGCGGTGAAGTGGTGGAGATGCCGTGATGAATCTGCCACTGAGCTCTTTAGGGATCTTGGTTTGCCTCGCGATTGCAGGTTGCGGCGGTGACGATCCAGCCAGCCCCGACTTCACCGGTCCCCGTGTCACGATCACCTATGACTCGGCTCCCTTGGCCGATGTCCAAATTCGTTTGCATGCGACGCAGTCGGGCTCCAGCTTGGCTTATGCAGTCTCGGCGGCCGACGGAATCGCTCGGTTTCCGCAACTGCCAGTGCCTGAACCGACCGAGTATTTCGTCTCGTTGGAATCAATTGGCGATGGCGGCTGGATCTTAGACCAAAAGTTCACAACCACATCCACCAGTGGCATTCGGTTGAAGCCGCTCGTGGACAACGCTTCCCAACAAATCGCTCTGCCGCGAGGCGCTGTGCGACCGCTCTACCGAGTCACTCGGTGACCAACAGGTCCCGTCGATAACTCGACTCCATCCCCTTTTTAACAACCTTCTACTGTTAGGAACCTCGATGAAGACGCTCTCTTTCCTGCTCGCAATCGCCAGCTTTGCGCTGACTTCCGCATCTCTTGCGACGGCACAGAACCAAACGACGCCCAATCCAACCACTCCCGGCCGAACGATCGCTCGCCTGTTCTGGCAAGACGATTCGCAAGCAACCCTCCGCTGGGGCGACTTAAAAAAATCCTCGACGGGCTGGAGCCTTCAGCCCCAATCCACCCCCGGATTCCCCTCGCTTGATCAAGCCGAACAGAGTCTTGCTCAGATGCAAACCGACGCCAGCCTGGTGTTGGTCGGGGTGCATGACCACGCCGACGGCAGTCTTGGCAGCGGCTGGGTGGCGATCGAATCGGGCGTGGTCGAGGAACCGCACGGAGATCATTCCCATTGGCGATTTACACAATCACCTAAGCTGCTCCGCAGCCAGATCGATACCGAACAAGGCAACCCGGCACACGTCTATCGATACGGAGCGTCGTTCGTGCTGGCCAACGACAAGAAAAATGGCTTTACGGTCACCTCGGCTGCCCGCCTGCGGTCTGCCCCGGCGTCTACATCGGCTAGCACTTTTTACTCGGGCGGCAACGGGCACATCACTTTGGCGATGGTGGATGACCGAGTCGCCTACGCCACCTGGATCGCGGCCGAAGGGGAGGACTGCGGTCGAGTGGACGTCGTGGGCGTTGGCAGCAACCACGGCAAAGGCTATTCCATCGCGTGTCCCAGCGGTCGACTGCACGGCGCGACGGCCAACTCCGGCAAGGTCTTCTTCGCACCTGCTGACGGCGTTTGCTGGGTGGAAGCCGACCGAGACCTGAACATGGCTCCCGAATCGGTTTCGATTCACCACCTGTCCCTCGGGACCGACCAAAATGCGGCACCCCTCCGAACAGGTGCATTTACCAACTTCGGTTCCTGGGTGCTGTTTACCGCGGGCAAAGGCGAGGCAGCCAAACTCTGCCTGCTCGACGCCGCACATCGGTCACCCACAGTAAACGAATTGCCGATCGAACTCGACGCAGGCGAAACGCTTGCGAGACCGATGGCGTTTCGAACGCGCGGCGGCAAATCGTTGGCGGTGATGTTTCGCGAAAACCGACAGACGCCTGAAAACGATACGTTGCTGGTGGTCGACCTGGACCCCAACGCCGACGGCAAAGCTACCGACCTCGCGCTGGCAAAATCGATCGCCATCGGCCGCAATCAGATAGCGGGACACGGCGGGCATCACGCCGCGGCGGTTTTGCCTGGCGGTCGCGAGCTCGTGATCAGCAACCCAGCCGACGCCTCACTGTCAGTGATCTCGCTGGGCGACTTGTCGGTCGTGGCCACGATCCCGGTGGAGGGGACCCCGACGCGTCTCGTTGCCATCGGTGGCTAACTGAAAAACGCTAGCCCGGATTATTCACGTGAATGACTAGGGACGCCGCAACGGTCTTCCCGGATTGGACTTGCTTCAATGCCTTGTTTAGCAGGCTGCTGTTGGTAACCCGGGCTAGCGGAAGGGGCTTTTCTGAGCCCGAAACCGATGAGCCGATTTGGCCTGTTGGTTCAGCTAACGCTTGTGGCTTTATGTTTACCCGTCGTCCGTGGACGCACCTCGAGGATAGCGTCTGCGACTCAAACGAGAGGCTGCGCCTGCGGCTACGGGTCAAACGATAGCGGCTGTGGTTCAAACGAGCGCGCCACGGCGCATTAAACTGGTGGCGGCGAGCTGGCGTCTAATCGTCAAATCGCTTCAAGACGACACACGCATTATGGCCCCCAAAACCGAAGCTGTTGCTCATCGCGACCTTGATCGGACGCTGCTTCGCTTCGTTGGGCGTGTAATCCAGATCACACGCCGGATCGGGATTGGTCAGATTGATCGTCGGATGCACTACCCCTTCCTTCAAGGAGAGGGCGGTCACGATCGCTTCGATACCCCCGCTGGCACCCAGCGAGTGCCCGATCGTACTTTTGGTGCTGCTGATCGAAAGCGTCGCCGCGTGCTCCCCAAAGACGTTATGAATCGCATTCGTTTCGGCTTTGTCTCCCAGCGGTGTGCTGGTTCCATGGGCATTGATGTAATCGACATCGAACGGCTGGAGGCCCGCGTTTTCGATCGCCATCCGCATCGCCTGGGCGGCTCCCGCACCCTGAGGATCGGGCTGGGTGATATGCCCGGCGTCACAGCTACAACCAAACCCGATGACTTCGGCCATGATCTGGGCCCTCCGTGCCTTGGCATGCTCGAGTTCTTCGAAAACAGCAATGCCCGCGCCTTCGCTGAGCACAAAGCCATCCCGTTCGGAGTCAAAGGGTCGACTGGCGCGCTCGGGGTCCTCGTTGCGTGACGAGAGTGCCTTCATGTTCTGAAATCCGGCTAACCCCATGCGGGTGATCGCCGCTTCGCTGCCGCCGGTCAGCAACACGTCGGACTCACCACGCTGGATACTCAGCAGGGCATCCCCCATTGCATTCGTGGCACTTGCACAAGCGGTCGCGACGCTGAAGTTAGGGCCTCGCAAACCGTAGCGGATACCGAGATTGCCCCCGGCCGCATTGAGCATCATTTTGGGGATGGTAAAGGGACTGACGCGGTCGGTGCCTTTGAACAGCATCCGCTCCATCTGCGCTTCGATTTCCCACAGTCCGCCGATACCGGAACCGAGGATGGAGCCACAGCGCAGCGTGTCTTCTCGCTCAAAATCGATACCCGACTCTTCGACCGCCCGCGCACCGGCAAACATTGCGAATTGGGAAAACCGATCGAGCCGCTTCGCTTCCTTCGGATCGACGACATCTCCCAAATCAAAATCGGGAATATCGCCGCCGATGCGAATTTTGAATCCCGATGTATCGAGCATCGACAGCAGGTGCACCCCGCTTTTGCCGTTGAGCACATCTTGCCAAAACTGACGGACATCGCAACCAAGTGGCGTCACGAGCCCCGTACCGGTGATGACCACACGACGCTTCATCACGAACCCTCAACAGCAAACCAAGACCCGAGAAAAATAAAACCGCCCACTTCCCAGCAAACTGACCGGGTCACCAACAGCGACCGTCGATTCAGGTTTTGGGCAGGGGCGGTAAACTCAATCAAAGAACAGGGCAACGTCTAAGCGTCTTCGCCTTTTTCTTTTTCAATGAACTCAATCGCCTGACCGACCTTCTGAATTTTTTCAGCCGCGTCATCAGGAATGCTGATGTCAAACTCTTCTTCGAGCTCCATCACCAGCTCGACAGTGTCCAACGAATCGGCACCGAGATCATTTACAAACGAGGTCTCTCGTGTGATCTTGTCTTTTTCAACACCAAGTTGCTCTGCAACGATGTCGACCACCCGCTCTTCAACCGAAGCCATGGGCCTATTCTCCTAAAGGATTATAAAATGTGTTCGAAAGGTTTGGATTGGAAAGTCGTTGATTGCCGCTGGCAATCGGTGTTCGGGGCTTAGCAAACCAGGTAGCCCGAAAAGATAGGGGATGCGTGTAAAAGGCGTCAATACAGACAGAGCCCTTCCAAGAGCGATAAACGCGGAAAATAGGTAGTCTTTCTCAGTTTATCGGAGAGCCGCAATACTTCCACTAACCGCACATGCCTCCATCAACGATCAGATTCTGACCGGTAACATAGCCTGCCGCCGGACTGGCGAGAAACAGCACTGCCGCGGCAACATCTTCGGGCTGCCCCACACGATTGGCAGGAATCCGTTTCCGGACCTCTTCCATCACCACATCGCCCAGTTTGGCCGTCATATCGCTGGCAATGAACCCTGGAGCCACACAATTGACAGTCACTCCGCGGTTGGCCAGCTCCCGAGACAGCGATCGTGACAGCCCAATCATGCCCGCTTTACTGGCCGAATAGTTGGTCTGACCAGGATTGCCAATGACGCCCGAGATACTCGCCATATTGATGATTCGGCCATATTTTGCCCGCCGCATGATCGTCGCCGCCGCCCGGCAACAGACAAAACAACTCGTCAGGTTCGTCGCGATGACATCGTCCCACTCGGCGTCCGACATTCCTCTTAGCAACTTGTCGCGTGTCACGCCCGCATTATTGACCAGGATATCCAGCCGCCCGCGGCTCTTGTGAACGCCCTCGATTGCCGCCGCTGTCGCCTCACGATCGGTCACATCACAAGCAACCGCTTCGGCGGAACCGCCCGCCGCTTGGATCGCTTCAACGGTGCTCGACAGCTTGTCCGCACTCCGAGCAATACAAACCACGTGGGCACCATTGGCAGCCAACGCCGCGGCGACCGCCTGTCCCAGCCCTTGCGAAGCGCCGGTGACGACCGCCGTTTGATCCTTCAGATCGACAGAAAGCGACAATTGCATGACCTGTATTCTCTTTCGAATGATTTCGTTTATTGCTTCAGTTCAAAAACTAGGCCGGACCATCGCCAAAGCCAGCGGCGGGAAATCGACGCTCGATCCGTTTGATCGTGCCCTGCAAGACCCGTCCCGTTCCGACTTCCAAGAATCCCTGCACTCCATCGTGCATCATTTGGCGGATCGAATCTTCCCAGCGAACCGGATTCACAACCTGCTGTGCGAGCAACTGGTGGAGCTCCGAGCCATCCTGATGCGGTGCCGCATCCACGTTGGAATAAACTGGCAGTGGCGTATCGCGAGGAGGCTGCAGCGAGAGGGCTTCGCGTAACGGATTAACGGCAGGCTGCATCAACGGCGTATGGAACGCGCCGGCGACAGCCAACGGAATAACACGGGAGGCCCCCGCTTCGATCGCGGCCGACTCCAAACGCTCGATCGCTGACAAATGGCCGGACACGGCAATGTTCCCAGGACACAGCAAATTGGCGGGCTGCAACACCTCGTCGTCCACCCGCGTCTGCTCGCATACCGCGTTCAATTCTTCCAGCCCCAACCCCAGCACGCTGGCCATGCCGCTGGCCACCTGCTCGGCGGCCGCCTGCATCGCTTCGCCTCGCTGCTGAACTAATCGCAACGCCGCCTCGAAGCTCAATCCACCAGCGAAACAGACCGCCGTGTACTCGCCCAGACTAAGCCCAGCGGTGCAGCGAACCTTGCTGATCAACTCGGGCTGCACTTCGCGCAGCACCTCCATCGCCGCCATGCTGGTCACGAATAACGCCGGCTGGCAGTAATTGGTCGCGTTCAAGCGCTCGGCGGGACCTTGGAAACAGACTTCCGCCAAATCATATTCGAGCACTTCAGCGGCTTGAACAAACAGCGACTTGGCAACGGAATAGTTGTCGAACAACCATTTCCCCATCCCAATGCTCTGAGCGCCTTGTCCGGGGAACAAAATCCCCACCGCATCCACATCAAGTGCCATCTTTTAGGACTGCTCTTGCATCTCAACTACCGTGCGGCCCTGATAATAACCACACTTCGGACAGACGACGTGAGTCGGAACCGAAGCGCTGCACTGCGGGCAATAGGCCAACTGACGCGGTTTAATGCGGTGGTGGCTACGACGTTTGCCAGAGCGACTGTTGGAATGCTTGCGTTTTGGGACGGCCATCGAGAATCTCCCAGGTGACCCATGATCAAATTAAAATGATATTTTGTACAGGTGTTCGTCAGGCATCGGAAACCCGGCCGACGAACGAAGCCCGGTATCGTAGGATCGAAAGGGTTTGGCTGTCAACGCGTCGCCGGACACGAATTTTGAACTCGTGGAAGTTTCTCGTCCCCCGCAGCCCTCTAGCCCGGATTATTCACGTGAATGACTAGGGACGCCGCAACGGTCTTCCCGGATGGGACTTGCTTCAATGCCTTGTTTAGCAGGCTGCTTTTGGTAACCCGCTGCGTGAGCGAGCGATTTATCGGTGATCCCTCGCTTACCGGCTCGTTGATTTAGGCGAGTTGATTCGT
>CAYZHQ010000093.1:20518-23570 GCA_964477385.1 uncultured Pirellulaceae bacterium | reverse complement strand
ACTCACAACTCACAACTCACAACTCACAACTCACAACTCACAACTCACAACTCGCAACTCGCAACTCGCAACTCGCAACTCGCAACGGAGTCCGATCAAACCATGAGAACGATTCGCTGGGGACTGTTAGGCTGCGGTGACGTGGCGCAAAAACGAGTCGCGACCGCAATCCAGCAGACGCCGCATTGCGAACTGCTCTCCGTCTGTCGGCGCGATCCGCTTCGCTTGGCAGCGTTTCGCAAAGCAACGGGTGTCGAGCGCAGCACGACCGATGCCGCAAAACTCTTGCACGATCCCGACATCGACGCGGTCTACATTGCGACGCCGGTTGACCAACACTGCCCGCAAACCCTCCAAGCCGCCGCGGCGGGAAAACATGTCTTGGTCGAAAAACCGATGGCAATGGATGTGCCGCAGTGCGAGCAGATGATCGCCGCGTGCACTCAAGCGGACGTGCGTCTGGGAGTCGCCTACTACCGTCGCTTCTACCCCATCGTGCAAAGGATCGAAGAACTGCTGCGAGATCAAACCATCGGCACGCCGCTCGGCGTGGCAGCGGTCACGGCAACACCGTTGGCCATGCAGCCCGGTCAAGACGGTTACTGGCGAGTCGACTTGTCAGCCGGTGGTGGCGGTCCGCTGATGGACGTCGGCAGCCATCGAATCAATGTCCTTCTGCATCTGTTTGGCAACATAACTCAGGTCCAGGCATTCTGCGGCAACGTGGCGGCACAGTACGAAGCCGAAGATTCCGCAGTGCTGCTGCTACGGTTCGAAACCGGTTTATTGGGAACACTGCAATGCCATTTCGGCGCCGACGATCCCGATGAATTCGTGATCACGGGAACGCGCGGCCGTCTGATTGCCAGTCCTCTCAACGGGGACCAACTGGTGATCGAAATCGACGGCCAACGCAGCATCGAAACCTTGCCACCAGCCGCTAACCTCTGCCAACCACTGGTCGCCGATTTTGCCGATGCGATTCGCAATCACCGCCCTCCCTTGGTGGATGGACGTGAGGGTCTGCTGACCAACATGGTCATGGCGGATGCGTACCGCGCCTGCGGGCGCTAAGTGGACTCCCGCATAACAGGTACAGCGGTTATAGCGATTATGCGTCATGCCGGCCGCCACTCCGAAGCCGATCGCCTATCGCTGCTCAGGCAGAGCCAACCCGGCGACCGATGAGACGGGGGGCGTGTGCATCTTGCGAGGCTCTTTCCAGCAAAGGGTTTTCACCGATCAACCGACACGGATGTCGATGAACGCGGTCTTCCGATCTCCAAACGCTTACCGTTCCCAACCTCGTCGCCTCCGCGTTTGGCGGTGGCTGATGTTGGTCTGCTTGTTCGCGTCGCTCGCCGCCTCGCTGCAATTTGTCCTTGCCGTCTGTACCCGCCCAACACGTACGCCGTTACTAACCCTGTGCGGATCCTATGGCCCCGCTTGGGACCTGAACGGTTGGGTGCATGAGGATCAACAGCGCATCGCTTGGCTTCGGAACGGCGCGTTGTCGGTCACAAAGCTCGCCGACCCCAGCCAACTAGCCGCCGATTTTTGGGATGACGCTGATGCCACCCTGCGGCAAGCCTTGGCCGCTTGCCCTCGGCAACAAACCTGCGTTCTCTATGTCAACTTGCATGGCGCGGTGAACGATCAACGACAACCCTGCCTGATTCCGCCGGGTGCCGATCCGACCGATGCCGCGACATGGCTGCCGCTGCAGTCACTGCTGACGCATCTCGACGATGCCCAGCCCCAACAGCCCCGCAACGTCTTGCTGATTCTGGAATGTGGCAAGCTACGCAGTTGGGCTCCCGCGGGCATCTCGCTCAACACGTTCGACGACCAAGTCCGTCACCTGATCGAAAGCGACAACCAGGACCACGCCGATTGGTCGGTCAGCGCCCTGTCATCGGCAACGGTCGGCGAACGCAGCCTGGCGCTGACAGCCAGCGAGGACCGCGGAAATCTGTTCACGCGGATGGTCGTCCAGGGACTCACCGGAGCCGCCGATGGGGCAGGGCAGAGCGGCAAACGCGATGGCTCGATCGATGTCTCCGAGCTCCATCGATTCGTTCGTCAAGCCACGCGTCAGGCAGCATTCCGGTCCCGCGCGATGGCTCAAACTCCGACGCTCCACACCACGGCTGCCGCTGAACGTGGCGTCATCTGCTTCGTCACCCGCGATACCGATCCGCTTGCGTTGACCGCCCCCGCGGCGATCTCGGACGCCACGCTCGCGGACCTCCAACAGACCGCAACCCGGCTGCAGACGCTTGCTCGACAACAACCCGAGACAACCGATCCGCTCGCTTGGGCGGCGATCCAACGTCAAGCCCACGCCGTGGCCGAAGCCACCTTTGCGGGCCAAGCGGCTGGTCAACAACTGCCGACTCTCCTGCACAAGCTCCAGTCGAGTTTCCAAGCTTGGGAATCCGATCCACTGACACCGATCTCGCTCTTTGCAGATTCGGAGAACTTTCTTGCCAGCCTAAAGAACCGCCCAGACCTGCAAATCTGGCAGCGTTCCGATTGGCAGGCCCGCATCGAAGAGTCGCAAACCCGTTGGCGAAAGTCCGCCGCCCACTGCGCCGACCGGTTGCCAACGCTGCTGGCTTGCCAACGCCGCTCGGTGGATCGATGCCGTCGCGAATTAGCCGACGAACTGCTCGCCGATGGCAAGTCCCGTTCGTTGCCTTCAGGTCTGGCCAATACGAAACCGCACGAGTCACCCGCGGAACGGATCGAGACGAAACTCCTTGCATTTGAAGCCAGCGTAACGCAGGCGACCGCTTGGCTCGATGCCGCCTCGGCGGCAAGGCAACTGCGTGATCGCGCGGCGCTGCGTCTACCATCGCTATGCCAATGGGCCGATGAGACGCAATGGTTGCTCCAGCAACCCGCTGCAACCGAACTACCGTTTAAAAATCATGACGCGGTCCAGCAATGTCGCATCGCCAACGACGCTCTTCACAACATCGATCAGCAACTGCGAACGCTGGAAAGCCGAAGAGTGCCCCAAGCGACCGAGCAGATTGGTACGACCGAG
>CAYZHQ010000093.1:0-20418 GCA_964477385.1 uncultured Pirellulaceae bacterium | reverse complement strand
CGACCGAGCAGATTGGTACGACCGAGGAGCTGCACACGCTGCGGCAGACCACGGCGCGACTCACCCAACAACTCGGCACCCTGGAAACCTTTGTCGACGCAGTGGCGGAGCGGTCACTGCAGTGGGCGGATGAACCGACCCCCACGCACCCCGAACGGACCGCCGGTTGGTTGGCCGCCAACGCGCGTGCGGCCTGCCTAGCTTACCCTCTGCTGATTTCCGCAAACCAAACCTTGCACCGGATCGACCAGCAACACCAACTTGCACCGGACAGCAAGCAGGAGACAACTCTTCCCACTCCACTGCCCATGCATGCCACGCAGCAAGCGACTTCCTTGGCGCTATCCCTGCCGCTATCGACGGAAAGACTCCACACCGGCAACGCCATAAGCACCGACGCGGCCGAGGCGACTCGTCAGCGTCTACGTTTCCTACAGCGTCCAGCTTCGCCCGCCGTTGCCGAAGCACACGCCCGTTTGGCGCGACGCATGGCGGCAGGCCTCTCGACGGGTGCTTCGAACAACCTCTTCCCGCAACTGCGGCAACAGCGACTCCGCCAATCTTTGGTTACGCAAATCGGTGTCGTGCTAGACGATTTCTGGGCCTTCCCCCGCGTCGACCAAGAGCCGTACTTTGCTGCAACGACCAAACATTTGCTCGCCCAAGCCGACCAAGTGGCTCCGGAAAGTGCGGACTGGAATCTGCAACGAGCCGCGCTGCGCGAACGACTACAGGCCCGCCGCGCGGCTGCCAACGAAGGTGTCGTCCTGAACGGGCACCCCATTGCGTCCTTCGCTACCGATCCGCAATGGATGCTAAACGTGCAAGCTACCAAGCTAAAAGCGGCTTCGCTTCCGGCCGGTTTGGCAACCCTCGAACAATGTTCCGCTGACGCTGTGGTAGCCGTGACTGGAATGGACATCCAACCTACCACGTCGGCTCCGACCCGCGTGACGTTGCCAACTTCGCAGCTCGACCCCGCTTCCGCACCGCTACAGCTTAACTTTCGCGGCCACCTTTTTCCCGTCCTGCAAGCTTCGCGTGATGACGGTTCCCGACGGACCCACAGCACGCGTCGGCAACCGACCGAAGCAAAAGTGACCGTTCACGCCGGCTGGCAGCAACCGCGTGCCATCTCATTGGTCCTCGACTGCTCGGCGTCGATGGAACAAGCGATCCAAGGAGAAGCCACACGGGACGCCTCGCAGAACTCCAATGCTTGGCAACCTCCCACAAAACTTGACGCCGCATCCGCTTCCTTGGTTACGCTGCTGCGGCCACTGATTAATCAACACGTGCAAATCGGTGTCACCTTTTATGGCCACCGGATGGCGGTCGACCGCCAGGGGGCGGGCGTTCTGATTCAGCAACAAACTTTCGAGGCGTTTCCGTTTTCACCGACAATCCAGCCTTTCGAAGATGTCGAAATTGCCTTTCCAGCCGGACGTTTCGGTGACGCCGAACTCTCTTTGTTGCAACAGCGACTTGCCAAGCTGGTTCCGTGGGGCCAGACGCCGCTGCATTTGGCTCTCCAGCGCACCATCCAAGACATGCAGCGGCTGCCGAATCGGACGTCGAAGGATATCATCGTGATCACCGATGGCCGGAATTATCAATTCAACCCGACTCCTGATGCGGTGGTTTCCAGAGAACAAGTTGTCGCCGCGGCACGACAAGCGGGAATCCGGATCCATCTGATCGGCTTCGGCATCGAGGATCAAGAAGCGACCGCGGCCGCAACCGATTTCCTAGCGATCGCCAAAGGATCGGGGGGGCAAGCGATCAATGATGTGGGCAGTGCCCCCGATTTAGTGCGTCACCTGAAACAACTCACCACGGCACAAACACCGATCGAAGTCACCGTCGCGGGTCAGACGCAAACCGCTGCACTGGGCGAAACGCTGGTCGTTCCCCACATCCTCACAGACAACACGCCAGCGATGATTCGTGTCGGCGGCACGGCGATCGATGTCCCAGTCTCACCCGGCATGCATCTGCGGATGGCGCTCGACCTCAGCACCGGTGGACTGCGCGCCGAAGGCTACCGACATGACCTTGTCGACATCGGTCCAATGCGGACCGCGATGGGTCAAACCGTTGCCGCTCGCGTCGGTTTACACCGCGTGCCAACCCCACTGGCAACGCAAGACACCTCTGGTTCGTCGACTCAAACCGTTCGGATTTCATTCCAACGCGACGATGGCTTGGTGATGGATCGACCCACAGAAACCTGGATCGAAGTGGCACCGCTCCGCTGGCAAACGTCCCCTGCAGCGCCGCTCGCCGACACCCTTTACCAGACATCCAATGCGGCTTGGCTGAACGACCAACCGTGCCCAGTCGCCGAATTCGAATGCCAAGCTTGGCCCCTCGAGGCAAGTCAATTCGCGGTCCGTGTCTGGTGCCACAACGGCGATCCGCTACCGACAACGGTGATGAACGTCGGCGAACGAACCGACCTTGAGCAACCCTTGACCACCCCGACCGGCAATGTCGGCTCGGTGCGTTATCACCGCGAAGGCAACCGCCTGCAGGTCTCCATTCATCACGACGCGCCGCTCCCCAATAGCGATCCCCGACGCATCGTTCGGCTCTCTGCCGACGTCCCCTTCGACGCATCACATTGGTATGCCACCGATCATTCGAGCAGCCTCCATCGGTTTACTTTGAATGACGGTTTCGATCCCCAGCGTTTACAACTTTCGCTGATCCGATTGCGTGATTTCAAAGCGCACTCGGTCGCATCGGCGAAGCCGCTCCTTGGCAACAGGCAAGCGGCAGACGCAACGGTTGCGGCCTCGCCAACGACCACCACGCGTTAACCAATCGCCGTCAGCGTGCCCGCTTTGGTGTCAAACTGATACGTCAGCGTTCCGCAAGCTTCCATCAATCCCGCGGTATAGCCCGCCTCTCCCGCGGCGCCTTGCCGTTCCGCATGGCTCATGAACGAGATGAACGTATTTTGATAGTCGCTGTAAGGCAGTAGCTTGACGTTCAGCTTCTCGCCTTGCTCCTGGAAGGTGGCAGGTCCGCCCAACACAAACGTCGCCTTCGAAACGCCAATCGCAAACTCCTGCCCCGCTTTCTTTGCCGCTGCCCAGGTGGCCGCTTTCCAAGCACTGTCCAACTGCCCAAAGATCTTGGATGACTCGTGATCGAGATCCAGCATATCGCCGACCGGGCCAGGGGCCGACAAGCCGAGACTAGGAGTCGGTGCGAGTGCACCAAGCTTGGACACACACTCGCCCAACGCCTTCAATTGGACCAACCTCACATCCTCGCTCCGCTTGATCAATGCCCACCAACAGGAAGCGGGATTGGCGTCGAAATGCGGCTTGGTTACGACAACGCACATCTTGGTCCCAAACAGCCTCTCCCAAAAGCTCTGCGGTTTGTGCTTGCGAATCACGTTATGAATGATTTGGCTAGCAACCAGTTTACACAGCGTCACGACTCACCTCATCTGTTCGAGAATGTTAGCTGATGGCGTTTCCAGCGGAACGCCGTTGGATTCACAAGCACAGGCGACGTCCGTATCGACCGGGCCACCACATGCGTCCAATGCCAAGCGTGCCAGACGCCTTGCCTTGGGATCGGGTTCAGACCAACAGCATGGTCCCGTTTTTTCAAACACCATTTGAGTCAGCTTCGCGCGAATCGCCGCGCTGCAGCAACCGCCACATCCCTGCCCGCAGCTTCGCGTCGATTGCAAGACCGCCTCGATCGCCGCAATCCTGACCTCCGGTGCGGCATCGTCCAAAGAGGCCAGCAAACCTTCTTCGACATGCGGGTTGGATGCACAATCGAAACTTGCCAGGGCGGCCACCGCTTTGACCTTGACCGCCTTCTCCGCCTTGGCTTTTTTTAGTTTGTGCACATTCGCAACCGCCGGTGAAGCCGAATGCGCGTTGGCAGGATGCGACAAGGGCAACGCCGCCGGATGAGGCTCTAGCGCCGGTACAAAAGCCGCCGCTTTCTCGCGGGTGCAACGCGCCAACAGGGCTGTCTTCGCGACCACGACATCCAACCCCAAATACCGTGGCAATGTCATCGGCTCCGGCGGGGGAACGACCACTGCAGGCCCATGAACCGCTCCCTGAACCGGCCCCGTCGCGGGATAGTCCAGCGGCGACAGCCCCGCGCAACCAACCGACGTCAGCAGCAGTCCCAGTGAACAGTAGAAACAAATAGAACGCATCTCAGCTCCCCGAAAGGGGGTCAGGAACGAATGCCCGAGGCTAGCGCCTACGGTTCACTGCTGTTCGTTTAAGCTCCTGAGCCCTTCTTAATCGATTCGGATGGTTGGTAGGGTGGTTGGTTGTGGTGGACGGACCGAAATTCGTACCGTTTGAGAACGGTTCATGCCTCGATACAAACCCTTGATTTGTAATTGATAGTCTCCTGCCTGCACGGCGGGAAAGACGAATCGCCCGGAGGTGTCGCTGGTGACCGGAGCAATTTTTGACAAGTTGTGATCCTGCAAAGAGGTCGCTGGCGGCGGTGTTTCCCCAGCAGGCTCCGTGGCAACCGGTTGTAAGCTAACCTGCATGCCGGCGACCGGCAGACGGACGTAGGCGAGCATGCCTTGCACCGCGGTGGTTGCTTCGCGACTCCGCTTCGCAAGCGCGGTAGCGGTCCACAGCGTTAACGGTACCGCTTTCAACTCCCCGACGTTCCCCGCATGGTCGGTGGCTCGAACCAGCAACACTTGTTCGCCAGCCAACAACCCCGCTGTCGGAATCGCAACCGCCCAAGAACCATCGGCATGTCGCTGGGCTTCGACTCGCTTGCTCTCCGGTGCAAAAGCCAGCTCTCCCCTCATCGACCACGCCGCCTCCACCTCGGCTGCTTCGCTCAAACCGCCATCATCGACAATGATGGTTGCCAACACGGGCTTGCCCAGTTCGGCGGGCAATGGCGAGAGATACCGCACGTGCTGGATCCGTGGCGGTGTGGAGTCGACGATCACCGGGGCTGGGGAACTCCACGTTCGGAGCGTTCCCTGCTCCCATTCGGCGAGCACTGCGAAACGGCCTTCCACCAAGGCGTCGGTCGGCAAATGAACGCTCAGCGGCCGCACGCGGCTGGTCAACAACAAATTGCCACGCGGATCGACACCGGCCCACTGAAAGCCGACGTCGACAGGCCGCCGTGCGGTAACAAACGGTTCGCCGATCAAACGTCGGTCGCCGTTGATGTCGAAGCCTACGCGCAGCGTATCGTGACCGTAGCGATACCGATGATCGGTCATGTCTAGCCAAACATCGGCTTCGACAAAGTGCCTGCCACGCGGCACAATCCATGGTCGGTCTGCCGCCAAAATGGAGACCGATGGCGACTCGGTGGCTGGTTGCCAAGCCTCCCCGCTACGTTGCATCGGCAGGCGATAGACAAACGAACTCGGCCAACCGTTGATGAGCAACCGCAATCCATATTCCGAGGCATGACAACGGGCAGTGCTCAGGGAAACCGTTTTCGGCGAATCATCCGGCAGGACACATTCTCCCGTCGCCAGCACCTTGCCCGACTGCGGGTCAAAGACTTGGCAAACCGCGTCGATGGTCGCTTCCTTGATCGTGCCGGCCGCCTGCGTATTGCGTCTCAGCTCGATCTCGACCAGCCGCTGATCGGCGTCGGATCGAACGTGCGGCGTGACCAGCGCCGCCGGACGAGTCACCTCGGGGGCGATGGAAATGAACTGCACCGATTGACGTGAGGCATCCGACACCTCGCAGACAATCCGCTGCACCGGAGCGACAGGTTGATCCGGCGTCCGCTTCTCCGGCGGCAGCAAGACCTGCGTGGGAGTTTGATGATCGAACCGTTGTGCGGCCGACTGCGCAATCACGGGCGGCATGCCAGCCTTGGCCAGCCAGATGTCGGCACGCTCTCCAGACACAGGACACGAAGGCAATAACACCGAACCATTGACCGCCAACAAGCGAACCTGCAAGGACCGCGGTGACTCTCCCACGGTGCGCAACCAGAGGGACCGCTTGGCCGTTCGATTAGGTGCCTGCAACCATGTTACCGCCGGCCTAATTCGGTCTGTGTGACCGTCGACCGTGGCGAACACCGCGGGCGTGCTGTCGGGCGCGGCGAGAAACAGTTCGACGAGCGAACGCTGGGGCATCTCGACCGGCACCCCCAATCGCTCCACACCTTCCTGCGTGATTCGCCGCACGTTGATTGACGTATTTTGCCAGTGACCACGACGCCGGCGGACGGTCAGCTGCATTGGACCGCGAAGATCCGACAATCCCTCTGACTCGTTTGGCATTCTCTCCACGGAAGCCATCCGCTGGGTTGCCAAGAAACGATATTCCGCCTGCCCGACAGGCCGTAGCGTGACCACGGCAGCCGACTCTTCAGGCAACAGGATTTCCAAACAGTCTGCATCGAATTCGACTTCCCAACGCTGAGGACCACGAACCCTCTGTTCCGCGGGCTGAATAACCAGTTGGACATGGTCTGTTTCCGATAATCGGCCCTCCAAACGCGCCTCCCAAAGGCCACGCTCAGGTTGGATGTCCCCGATTTCGAAACGAAGCTTCTCTGCCCATGCCTGACATCGAGCCGCGCGTGTTGCCAACCGCACGGTTTCGACCGTGTCGGCATCTTGGCTACACAGCAAATTGTCCGCGGCGATGCTTTTGACGGAACCGGCTACCACGGCCAATTCGCTCAGGGTTTGCGGTGCGAGCCCCGGTAGGTTTTCGTGCATCGATTCCACACGTCGGGCGCGTTGAAGATAACGCAACACCGCCTGTCTCGTGGCGGGGGCAGTGATGTCGCTGTTCCGCAATCGCCGCTGGGCATCTTCCGCCAGCGAGGCAAGCTCCCGCAGTTGGGTTGCGTGCGTTCCAGACAACGCTTGCTGTAGTCGCAGCGATGCTAACGAGCGAGCCAGTCGGATGCGTGTCGCGTGCCGAACATCGGTGGCAATCTCGACCGGAACCGTTGACGACGTTTTGCGATGCACACCCTCTTCCTGCTTGGCTTCCCGTAGCAATCCATCTAGCCGACGTCGCAACGAAACCACCTTTTCCAACAGGTCATTTTTCCGCGTCGGTGTGACGTTGGACGCCGATGCCTGGTCGGAGTCCGCGGTCGCGTCCCTTTCCGCGACCGTGGCGTGCTGGTGGACGAGCTGTTCCGTCGCGAGCAGCAATTGGTACGCCACATCATCGGTAGGTTGCGTTCCTTCCACCGGCGCTGCCAACACCTGCTCGCGGTCAGCGATGACTTGCGAGATCGTCATGGCGGCGACGGTCCGCCAACGTTGGTCGGCCAGCACACCGGCAAAGGTCTCGGCCGCTTCGGTCGCCTGACGGTACACGTGTTGCGGCATCTGCTGCCGAACCGGACTCTGTACGCTTCGCTTGGCATCCAACCATTGCCAAGTCGCCTGTTTGAACACCGTATCATGCCGCTCGCGCAGGCTTGAATCGGCTAAGACCATTTCTCGATCGAGGGTGGCTTGCAGCAGCAGACGCCTCGTCTCCCAGGGCAGCTCCGCTTGGATCAGCTCGCTCGCCCAATGCGCGAGGTCCCATTGCGAATACTTCTCTGCGGCATTCCGCGACCATGCGACCGCTTGGGATTCTGCTTGACGTGACGTCGCGAAAGTTCGCAATTCTTCGAAACATGCCTGGGCCGTTTCAACACCTCCGGTCACGATGCCATGCTGCTGGAAGAACAAACTCGCCGCAGCGGTAGGCGCTGACAAGACGACCCCGGACAGCCCAGCATGCTGGCGTGGCTTAATCGTCAACGCATTGCCTTGGAGATACGTTTCCGCTTCAGCCACCTCCTTGGCAACTGTCAAACCGGGCATCGCCCCGTTCGCTTCGACACTCGATACAGGAACTCCCACCGAGGGTCGCACAGGCAGCAAAGCGACTTGCGAGACAGCTTGACCGGAGCGTCTGAAGAAAACGCGTCGGGCCTGAAAACCGCGTTCGGTTGGGGCATGCGACGCGAAGAATGCAACCAGCTCCTGCGAGGAAATCTGTCGATCGGCATTCGTGTCGGCAGAATCGCCAAAGGCTGCGGCAAATTGATCCGCCAACAGGACAACCCGATTCAGAGCTGCCTCATCGGTGGGCGGCAATTGACTGATTTGCAGCACGATCGAAATCGAGTCTTCCGGCAGCACGGCAAGTTGCCGTTCGATCGCGTGCGTCCATTGCCAAGCAGCGAACTCCGGAAACGTGGTCGCTTTCAACGTGGGCTCGAACAAGGCATCGACCAACAACACGACGTGGCTGCGTCGCTTACTCAGTTCCCGCAGCCTCTTGCCCAGATCGACGACCCTTGGCTCCCTGCCCGAATCCTGTCCAGCCACTTGAATCCCCACTCGATGCTCGTCGGAAAACAGGGCACCGGCCAGATAGAGCAGGGTGGTGTCGGCATCCGCGCCAGTCCATGTCGATTCGGAAGCATCGTCTCGCCAATTTGGCTCAATGCTCCAGACATCGCTTTGCGACCGAGTGAATTCCAGGACACGGTCCGTCGCCTGTCGCACTCCACTTGCCAGCCGATCGGTTGCCGGAAGCTTCGCCGTGGACGCTTGGCCCTCGGTGGCTGAATGCCCCAAGACGACGACTTGCACCCGAGGCGTATCGAGCGGCGAACTGGCCAGCATCAAAAAACTCAGCACCAGCAGAAGGCATAATCCAGCGACAATGGGCTTTCCACACCGCCCACCCGTTCTCTGCGACCAGACCGGCTGCCACGAGACCAATCGCTCGCTCGGCACTGCGGGCGCAAGAGTCACTCGAGGTCTGGAAGACTTTGTTTGCTGCCGTCGCCAAGCGGCCTCGGTCGTGTGCGTTGTGTATGGCATCCTTGCCCGTCGGATCCTGTTATCCGCCAATTAAAACGGTTGGCA
The DNA here is from genome assembly GCA_964477385.1 of uncultured Pirellulaceae bacterium. Classification (GTDB taxonomy): domain Bacteria; phylum Planctomycetota; class Planctomycetia; order Pirellulales; family Pirellulaceae; genus Roseimaritima. The sequence goes on along the minus strand of CAYZHQ010000093.1, from coordinate 11,525 downwards.
ATCCTAGCACGACGGTCCCACCATGGCCTGTCGAGTCTCCCATCCGCACCGCCGGCTTTCCACCGATTAAAACGGTTCCTGACCCGGCGGCCAACGTGTCAGGGGGCCCCACACAAACGGCGGAGTCTCCCGCACAAGCGGCCGGCAAGCCTCCGATCAATACCGTCGGCGCACCAGGCCCGATGATCGGTCCACCGACATGCGGCACCACACCGGTGACCATCGGACAAACGTGCATGTCGGTTAGACGAGCCGCGGGTGGCATGCCTTATCCTTTCCCTCAGGTGCAACGCATTGAGTGGACTCGAGCAAGGCGATGCCATCCCGCACCGCTGCCTCGACGTCCCCGTCGGGGTCTGCCGCTCGGCACAATTGAAACGCGGTCGCCAAAGCAAGCGCCGACAACTGTGCGGGCGGCACGACTTCCGGTTGTCCCGGTGGCGCCAAACTGCCGCCCGAATACTGAATGCTGTTTAAGAGATACCGCCAAGGGCCCTCAGGAGCTTTCCCAGAGGCTAAACATTGCACTACCGCTTCACGTTGCAAGCGTTCCGGACAGGCACACCAGCGGTCAACCAATTCCCCCACCGAAGGTTCCATCGCGATCGTTGCCAACAGCGTCCCGCGCAGCCAGTCGATCGCCAGCGGCAGTGGCAAGCATCGCACTACCAGTCGCACCGCATCGCTCCAGCGCTGTTGAACCGCAAACTGACGCGCTAACTCCGCCTCGGACTTGCTGGCCAACAGCATGGCCTCAGGCACCGGAGCTAACTTCATTTCGTGCGCCACCTGACGCAACCGCCGATGTAGTGACTCCAGACGTCGCGCATCTTCGATCGCCTCAACCGGTGGCGATTCGAGTTTCGTTTGTGACAAGACGCGCCGCGCGACAAACCGAGTCCGAGCGGCAAAGAAAGGAATTGCTTGGTCTTGTGAGTTAAACAGCGGCAAACGGTCGACCGGTTTTCCACCTAGCGACAACGAGACACCGTGTGGCGTCGCCAACAGGCATGGCTGCGGTGAGCAGGCGACCTCGAAATGTTCCTCTGCCAACTGCGTGTCTTCGGAAAGACAGAACTCGGCCCATGGCGATCGTCCAACGACGGCACGCTGCCCGGAGCGCAGCGTCAATCGTCGAGGTGCATAGTCGGCGAACTGAGCGGTTAAGACGATCGACATGGAATGGTGAAACAATAGTGAAGGAAGCTAAAAAAGATGACTGCGTCGTGTGGTGTGGTGTTCAATCTTTCAAAGTACATCGAAACCTTTCCGACCCCCTCCCGGCCGCTACCGCGTCCGACCTCCCCCGCTGCGCGGGAGAGGTGGGTTTGGACTGCCTAGCTGCCCTCCTCACAACTCACAACTTCTTCTCCCCAACTCTCTAGTTAATCTGCACGATGGCTCCTTTAAGCTGTAACTCGCCGTCGGCGTTGACCGCTGCCAACATGCCCGAAAGCTGTAACTGTCCGTCCGCGGCTGCGGAAATCTCTGGTGCCGCTAGATTGACTTTTGCGTCGCCGTTGAGGTTGATCTGAGCTGACTTGATGGTGATCCCCGACGGTGTGATTTCGATCGACGACCCACCGCACTTGAGTGTGATCGCGGTGCCCGCTTCCATCGTGATCGAGCCGCTCGTGACCTCGGTCGACTGATCCCCTTGCTTGACCGTCAGCGTGTCACTGCCGGTGTCAAGCGTCACAGAGCGGTCTTTGGCGATCTCGACCGTTTGGCTGCCTGCGCCGCTGCCAACTCCCACCTGGACCGTCTGATCGTTGTAGATTTCGATCGATTGATCCCCAGCATCCTGTTTGTCAAAGCCGACTTTCAGCGCGTCGTTGTTCTCGACCACACGCAGGAAATCGCGTTCACTGTGCAGATAAATCGATTCGGCATCGGCCGTATCGTCGAACGTCAATTCATGGAAGGCATCGATTTCGCCTTCCTTCGTGCTGCGGGTCCGAAAGACCGTTTTGGCTTGCCCATCTGCCAGCGCTTCGGGCGGCATCCGATCGGCATTGAAGACGCGGCCTACAACAATCGGACGATCGATGTCTCCGTCGATGAAGTTCACAATGACCTCTTCACCGATGCGAGGAATCGAGACCGCTCCGAAGCCCTTGCCGGTCCAAGGCTGCGTCACGCGAATCCAGCAGGAACTCGCGTCGTCGTTTTGACCGGCCAGATCCCAGGCGAACTGAACCTTGATGCGACCATAGGCGTCGGTCCAAATCTCCTCGCCTGCCTTGCCAACAACGGTGGCAATCTGAGGCCCCCGCACGATCGGCCGCGGTGCCTGAGGTACGACTCGGAATGGAATCGTTGCGGGATGCAATTGCAATCGGCAAGCAAAACGGGCGTCACTCGCTTCACCAGCCTGAAGCGCTCCGGCGGACGCTTGGATCGCGGTTCCCGCAATCAGGTAGTCCTGATTCACGGCAGCTTGCGGATGCATCCCCAATCCGAAGGTCTGGCCGCATCGAGCGACATGGATGTTTGTATCGACCGACGCCCAACTTTGGTTGGCGATCGCCGCTTCGCTTCGGACGCGTGCGTAGGCCTGACCATCATCGGTTTCGAAATAGCGTCCAGGAAACTGGTACCATTGCCACGAACTGGGCGTATCCGCCGCGTTCTGCCGCACGGTCATCTCCGCGCGTGGTTTTTGAAAATCATAGTCCCGCATCACATACGAAGCGGTCGCGAATCGCTGTCCGCGATGCCAGCCAAACACTCCCGCCGGCTTGGCAATATTATCCGCCTGAAAGTAATCCAGCGTTGCGTAACCCGGAATCGCAACATGCGCACTGGAGTCGTCGGCAAGCACTAAGGTATGCTGATCAGCGGTGTACTCGAAGAAATAGTAAATCCCTTCTTCCTCTAACAGCCGCGTCAGAAAATCAAAATCCGACTCGTTGTACTGCACGCAGTAGGTGCGTGTGCGATAAACCCCACTCAGTCGCGTGTCGAGCAAACCGCTGTACCCGCGTTGCTCGGCGATCGCTTTAAAAATTTCGACGACCGACTGCTGTTGGAAGATACGTGAACCCCCGACATGCTGCAGTAATGCAAACCAGGGCAGCAGTTCGGCACGATACTCATAGAACCCACCCTGTGGCTCCAGTTGCGCAAACGAAGCCACGAAACCGTGCAGCAACGAGCCCTCCTCGTCGGCCGCGTTTAAGTTCAAGCCTAGCGGTTGTCCCAGGAGCTCCTTGGGATCAATGTCGGATTGATTGCTGGACAACACCACCGTCCCGGCGAAGGGCTGGCCAAGCCGCTCGTTCCATTGCAACGAGCGCACCAACAACGCATCCGCACCCAAAGGTGAAGTGACCGTTAGTCGGCGGTGGTCTTGTGTCGCGTTCAAACCAAACGTCCTAAGAAAGCAGAAGTGGAAAAGGGGTCAGACCCCAAAAATGCGAAGCACCCGAAGGGCCGTCCCGGTTTTTGGGGTCTGACCCCTTTTCCACAACGAAGCACCCGAAGGGCCGTCCCGGTTTTTGGGGTCTGACCCCTTTTCCACAAATCACACCTGAAAATGACAGTCATCGACATTCCCCTTGGTTCGACGTGGCGTTCCCATCCAAGCTTCGATACCCAACGTGCCGCCACGTCCCACACAGATCGACGGTGTGGCATCGTTGGCCAACAACAGCTCCACTCGCCCGTCGAATCCCATGCCGATGAAGTCTCGAATCACTCGCCGCAGCGGCTGGTGATGGGTGCCGCCAGGGATTAAACGTTCAAAGTTCGCCAAGTCGGTGGGTCCGATGCGAATGTCGACGCCCGAGCAGCGATCGGCCACCGTCCGCCCCAACACGGCCGAAGCTCCCAGGACGTTTCGCGATTCCTCGGACGGTGACGCGCCGGCGGATCGCCAATCGGTAGCCTGAGCCGAACGCGACAATACGGTCTGGTTTTCTGACTGTAACCGCAACTGCCGTAGTGCAAAGGAACGGACTTCGACAGGACAACCTGTCGCGACCGAGACGACTTGCTGCAGACCTTCCGCACTACGACGCAAGCCGCCAAAACGACCGGCAAAGTAACGACGAATCTCGAAAGCTCCGTCACCGACTTCCTCCTCACCACGGGCCGCATTGACCGAGTCGGTCGACATTGCGCCGGACAATGCGGCGAGGTACTCGGCATAACGATCATCGGCAGGACGATCGCGTTGAATCGCTCCGCGCCCGCTGCTCCAAGCCCGATAGAACAGCGTCGCCATGCGGTGATGAAACAGATTCAGGAATGCTTCGAGCGTCGGATCATCGGCGTGCCGCGTTTGATCACGAACATGCTGCGTCCAATGCAGGGGCAGCGGCCCATTAGGACCAAGCAATCCGAAAAACCGTTGGCGCAGTTGCCCGCGTCCCGAGGAATCGGGCCGGAGCGTTTGAATGGTTGTCGGTGCAAAATCGAGATCGGGTGTTTGACCGATGCGAATCGATTCGTGTTTCGCACGCGCCGCGAAACCGATGCGAGGCAACTCCTTCGCGAGCGTTTCGAGTTGCCTGAGTGCTTGAAAGAACTCCCGTTCGCCGGCCTCCTTCAACAACGCTCGCGCGGCCGGCAACTGCCAGTCGATCGGCCCGTCGACGCGCAGGTGCAGCGAGTCGTCGGCAGCGGTATTCGTGGATGCTAGGGAAGTCATTATCCAACCTGACAAAGAGGCCGTTTACAGCATGGGGGTCGTGCCCATCCGCACTGGCCAGCGATGCAGCAAGCCGCGTTGCTGGGAACGAACGGAGAGTTGCGTAAAACTATTGAGAGTGACATGGCGAGCAAAGAACTGTTCCAAAATGCTGGCCAAGACAAATGGGGTTTGCCCTTCAAAGGCCGCCTCATCGACCTCGACGTCGATCTCCACGCCACGACCATGCACAATCGGTCCGGCCAATGGCAACTGCCGCGTGACAGGCTTGTGCCGCACCGCAACCACGCCCTCGACTTGACGGCGCTGTGCCGGTTGCTCAGCAACGCAGTACAGCGTTAAGGTTTCTCGCAGCATCGCCGCTCCGACATACCCGTCTTGGTTTGCATCGGTGCCCCCACCAAACGCCAAATGATTCGGCGTGAGGTGATTGATTAAACGCCAACAGCGCTCACCGTCCTCCGACGCCAAACTAGGACGAGGTCGCGTCGGCCCGACCAAGCATTCGATCTTGGCAACCGGGCCTGGGCCCGCCAACGTCAACGCGTTCCGCCAGCCAGTGGCCGGTGTCAACAGTACTAAATCGCGATTCGTGCAGTAGACGCTGGAGGAAAGCTGTCGCACTCGATCGATCGTCGGCTGCTGCTGGGAGTCGGTCAGCGTGACGAACACCTCCGTTCCCAGATAGTTCGATCGGTGGCCGTATTGGCGTTGGTTTTCTGAAGGCTGCCGTGGCCGACGATGCTGCGTATAGTACGACGAATAACGATGTTGTCCTGAAGTTCCCGACCGCGGGGTCGCCGATTGTGGCGGAGCGTAAAGCGGCAGAAACTCCCATTCCTGATCCGGCGCTTGGCCATGCCCGCTCAGCGATTCGATCGACCAAATTTCAAAATCCATCGGTCGACTGCGATCGACCAACAGATGCTGATCATGCCGGCGATCGGAAACTTGCACGCGGTCGGCGCGTCGCTTGAACAGATTGACTGCCGGAACACAGTGCAAGGCCAAGTGCTCCGTCCCCACACGTCCGGCCAGCTCTCGATCAATCGCATCCAGACCGATCACGATTTCCAGTCGCCTGCCCGTGGCTGCCTGCAAGCTCGGTTGCAAATTCCCGATCGACGCCGCCAAGAATTTTTCCGGTAACAGAAAGTACTCTTGCAGCAACCGATAACCGCTGAACGAACGAGGCGGATGCGGAAGCAACGGCTGGCGGTCGTCCAATCCTTCGGCAACCAATGCCTCCCGACCAAGCAGTTGCCACATCGATGGTCGCTCCGGCGCTGGCGAGTCGACGGGTTCAACGCCGCGTACAGCGATCAGACGGGTATGAGCGAGCAACAACTCAAACAATTGATGGGCGACTTCACCACCGCGAAAATGCCACTTCAAACGTTCCAATGCCAAACGTGCAAGCGGCAGCCCCGCGGTGGTTTCGATGGTTAATCGCAAGCACCCACGGATCGGGCCGCCGCGCATCGCATCGGGTACGTCTCGGCCATCGGCGGCATCTCGAGCGGTCAGTGAAACGTCGACCAAACGGATTGGCCAAAGCTCGAGATCCTCGGTGGAATCGAATCGGCAGGGCGTCGGTTGTCGCTCGGAAGTCGGCCCCAGAAATTGTGTTCCACGAGACAGACGGTAGCCGGCCGACAACGACCCTTCATCGGCATCGGGCTGTAGCGACAATAAAGTGGCAGCAGGAATGGGCCGCGTGTAGTGCGGATAAACCGACTCCAACAGACCATGCGTGAACTCGGGGAACTCCGCGTCCAAGCGACGGTGAACGCGCGCCGCAAGGAAAGCAAAACCCTCTAACAGACGTTCCACGAATGGATCGGCACAAGCGAACTCATCCAGCCCCAACCGTCCGGCAACGGCAGGGTATTGCTGAGCGAACTCGCTACCAAGCTCACGAAGGTAGCCCAGTTCACGGTTGTAATGATCCAAAAACTGCGCTTCCATCATCCCATCTCCCAGCGGACTGTTGATCGATTCGTTTGACCGTCAGCCGAAAGCGTACGCCCCGTCCCTCGGATGCGCTTACGGCTGCCTGTCACGCTAACGACCTAGGCGGCCGTACTCCGCCGCCTCCCCGCTTGTGAAGCGGAGCGATGAGCTGAGCGAAAAAACCTGCAACTGATCTTCGGGACCAAACAGTGCCTCCACATCGATGACCAGTTCGCCCGGCGTCGAGCCCAGCCGACAGGCAACCTGCACCGAACCGCGATGAAAACGTGGCTCAAAGGTTTCAATCTGCTTTGCGATCTCGTTCGCGGCCCCTTGCAAGGCCACCCCACTGCTGGTCAGCCCCGTAAAGCTCGGCAAACCATAGTGCAGGACGCTGCGACGGATGTGGGGACGGCCCTGCAATTCCGTTTCATCAATGACCTGTCGCGTCGTCAGCAATTGCAACACGTCGCGTTCCAACTCGCGTCGAACCTGCTGTAACCGCCCGATCGAATCACGTCGTGTGACCCCCATCGCGTCACGCATCGCCGACGGTGTCAAGCTGTTAACGCAAGGCGCTGAAGCCGGCTCCGAAGTCCCCTTGCTTAAACGATCCCAAAGCGACGACTGCAGACGATCGGGTCGATGGTTGGCTGCCCCATTCATGCTGCTTTCTCCCTCGACCAACCACCCGCAAAGACTCACACGCTCCCTACCGACAAGGCACTACGCGGCCTTGGCAGCGAGCAGATCCCAACCCTTCGGCGATGCCTTCTTCGAACCTTCGCCACTGTACTGCGTGTAGGCCATCTCGATCTTCGTAAAGTTCAACTGGAAGGTTTCCGAAGGCTTGTCGCCCGACGAACTGTTGGCATAGCTGGTGACGATCGGGTCGGTCAACGTGATGATCAAGAACGGCTCTGGATTGCCCTGGGTGTCGGTCTGCAAATAGGTGAGCGTTGCTTTTTCCAAGCTTGCACCGGAGATGCTTTGCATGAACAGCTCGGTCGATGCAATGTCGTACTGTTTGCTGCAGACGACTTCAGTGAACGACGGAACGCCCGTCTCGCGGGCGGTACTACCGTTGGGCACCGTCACCATTCGAGCGGCACTGAACACCACGCTATTCAAGACGATCTGATCCTTGTACCCAGCCGAGGTGGCGTCGCCTTTGATTTCTTTTCCGAACTTGAGAACGATCATCTGTGCTTACCTTAAAAACAATAGGAGAACCAATCGGTATGGAGACGCTCTGGAACCGCCTCACTGTGGAATGCTATGCCGCCTTCGCCGATGGCAACTTGCTGACCAGACGCAACGAAACGGTCAGACCTTCCAACTGGTAGTGTGGACGCAAAAAGAACTTCGCGTTGTAATATCCGGGGCTGGCAGGATCTTCTTCCACCACCACCTCGGCACCCGCTAAAGGCCGGCGGGCTTTGTCCAGTTCGGTCGCGGTCGCGGGATTGGTGTCGACGTACTGGCTGATCCAATTGTTCAACCAGATCTGCATGTCCGAACGTTCTTTGAACGAGCCGACTTTGTCCCGCACAATGCACTTCAGGTAATGCGCAAAGCGGCTGACGGCGAACAGATAGGGCAGGCAAGCCGCCAGCTTGGCATTGGCCGTGGCATCGGGATCTTCGTACTCCGCCGGCTTGTTCAGTGCGTTGGCCCCGATAAAGGTTGCCAAATCGCTGTTCTTGCGGAACACCAACGGCATCAAACCGCTCTTGGCTAACTCCGCCTCACGACGATCGCTAATCGCGATTTCGGTCGGGCATTTCATGTCGATTCCGCCATCATCGGTCGGAAACGTATGTACCGGCAGTTTCTCGACCGACCCACCCGATTCGACGCCGCGAATTCGCGAGCACCAACCGTACAACTTGAACGAGCGATTAACGTTGACGGCGAAAGCGTAGGCACTGTTGGCCCACACAAAGCAATCGTGATCGCCCAACTGAGTGTCTTCCTCAAAAGCGAATTCTTCGACCGGATTGGTCGACGCTCCGTAGGGCTGGCGTGCCAAGAAGCGAGGCATGGTCAAACCGACGTAGCGAGAATCTTCGTCGGATCGCAACGACCGCCACGAAGCGTGCTCGGCGGTCAAAAACAGCTTCGTCAAATCACGCGGATTGCTCAACTCGCGCCATGACGCCATGTGCATCAGCGACGGACTGGTGCCGGCCACAAAGGGAGCATGCGTGGCCGCGGCGATCTTCGAAATCTCGCCTAACAACTCCACATCGACAGGCGTATGATCGAAGTAGTAATCACCGACGAGGGCACCGAAAGGTTCGCCACCGAACTGCCCGTACTCCTCTTCATACAGTTTCTTGAACAGGGGACTTTGGTCCCAGTTGGTCCCTTTGAATTTCTTCAGCGTTTTATGCAGATCGGGCTTGGAGATATTCAACACCCGAATCTTCAGCATCTCATCGGTTTCGGTGTTGTTGATCAGGTAGTGCAAGCCACGCCAAGTCCCCTCCAGATGACGAAACGTCTCATGATGCAAAATGACGTTCATCTGCTCGGACAGTTTGCGGTCAATCTCGGCAATCAACGCTTCGATGGTTTTAATGGCATCGTCACTGGTGGTCATCTCGGAAGTGACCAATTCACGAGCCAAGGTTTGGACCGCCGATTCGACCGCCACGCGGGCTTCGTCGCTACGTGGCTTGAACTCATTTTCAATCAGCGTCGAAAGGTTATCGAGCGTAATGGTGCTGATCGATTCGGTATCGTTGGCCGCAGCCTGTTCGGTTGAATCACTCATCGGAAAACCCCAATCCTTGGATATGTATCATTCGTGACGATGTCGATGGAAACGGCAAACAAAAAACGCCTGCGAGGGGGAAAGCCTCGCTTCCCTGACCGAGCAACTCCCAAGCCGGGCACCGGCGATCGGGAACAATGCAATGGCTCGCAAAACGCTAGGACGCCGCTTCGTCGGCATCGGGTGTCTCGGCAGCGTCCTCCGCATCCGCGGCCGCCTCCGATGCAACGGGCTGTTCAGCCAATTGCTTCAGCAAATCAGGATTCTCGATCAATTGCTTGACCAATTCCTCCGCTCCGGTTTTGCCATCCATGTAGGTGGCCAACTGAGCCAACTGGGTGCGTGCGTTCAGTAACTTCTGTAGCGGCTCGATGCGTTCGGCCACGCGTCCAGGCGAGAAATCGTCCATCGACTCGAAGGTCAAGTCGACATTCAGATTCCCTTCGCCGGTCAAGCGATTTTCGGCATGAAAGGCGGCTCGCGGCTGCATCGATTTCAATCGGTCGTCAAAGTTGTCGACGTCGATCTCCAGAAACTTCCGGTCCGCTACCGGTGGCAATGGCTCGGCGGGCTGGCCCGACAGATCCGACATGACTCCCATCACAAATGGCAGTTGAACCGCTTTCTCCGCGCCGTACGTTTCCACGTCGTATTCAATCTGAACGCGAGGTGGCCGATTTCGAGCGATGAATTTTTGGCTGCTTTCGGACATTAAATCACCTTTGCACTAGGAACGGTGTGGATGGATGGAGGGGGCATGACGCGGGTGGGGAAATCATTCTTCGGTCATCCCCGTCAAGCGATGCACTTGGGGAAGTCCGTCGGGAGCCATGTCGCGAAGGATTTCCACAAAAGGTTGGTTAATCAAACGCCGAGCCCGTCGCAGCAACAGCGGCACCGGACTGGAAGGCTCGTGGTGTTCGAAATACTCGGCGACCTGCTCGATCACCAGCGCCGCCTGATCACGCGAGCCAATCGTCTTCGCATCGCTGCCGCGGTTCGACGCCACTTCGGATTGTGTCAACCAATCATCGACGGGAGCCGAATCGGTATCGCCCAGCAATCGCGACGTGGCGGAAACCTGGGTAACCGCGGAGTCGGCTGCCGACAGGCGGTCTTGCAGATGCAGCTTGACCGCTTCGGCACAATCTCGAATCCGCTGCTTCAGAGGCTCTCCGTCCCAGTTCCGAGCGCCCGTCTGCTTTTCAATCGTCGCGATGATCGCAACGAGCGATTGATAAGACCGCTGGCAGGCCGCAAAGGTTTGCCGCAGATCGGAAAGGTTCACCGACAGAAAGGTGGCTTCGATTTCCGCCGCACTCAGCCTAGGCGTGCCCTCTGAAACGGATATCTGATGCCCTCGAGCCAGCTCGATATCACCCAGCGTGACCTTCATGTGTGGCGGCGCTTCGGCTAGCGACAGCGACAGCAATTGCTTTGGCAAGCGGTGCTCTTCGCACAGTCGCGCTAGTGCGTTGATGCGGACAAACGGATCGTTCTGATCCTCTTCGTCCAGGGGCGGATGAACGCTGTCCCACAGTTCGCAGACCCAGTGCCGCAGCACGTTCAGCGCCTGGTCCAGACCTTGGAAGCCGGCAAAGTGCGTCGCCGCTTCGATCGCCAACACGGCGACTCTCAGGTCGCGGGTCTCCTGCGACAACTCGGCTGACAAGTCTCGCATGAGGTGCCAGTCGGGCGGCTTGGCGACAATGATGGTGTCGCCGTATTGTTGCTCGCGCGTCCCCGCACCAGCACGCTCCAGCTCCTGGAACCGCGAGTCATACTCGAGGTTCGCTCCTGCAGGTGCCGCGTCCGATATCGGAGCACACCAATCGGTGAAGGGGAGTGGATGAATCACGGGCGTGGCGACGAAGGATCGGCTTGAGTGGAAAACGTTCAACTTTGACGGTTGTATGGTTTGTTCGGCACATTCGCGGGGTTTCCTAAAGCCTTTTTTAGCTGGACAGCGCCAGGTTGGATTGATTTCGCAGGTTTTCGCGGGGAGAACCGTGGCTAGTGCCAAAACGGCTCATCCAACACCTCCACCGCGTTGCGGGGGCAGCATCATCAGTCGCTCCTCCACTCGTCGCCCCGCGCCTACTTTCTGGCTCCCCTCTCCCCCGAATAAGCCGCGCTTGC
>CAYZHQ010000092.1:18198-23667 GCA_964477385.1 uncultured Pirellulaceae bacterium | reverse complement strand
TACTGCCCTACTGCCCTACTGCCCTACTGCCCTACTGCCCTACTGCCCTACTGCCCTACTGCCTCAAATAGTCGTGTGCAGCTTTGATCGCCGCGGTGACTTGCTCGGTCGTGTCTAAGATGGGGATGCCTCTGGGGGTGGGGTGCATCATCACTTCGGTCCAATCCTGGAAGCCGATTTTCTTCAGGGTTTGCACCGCCGGACCAAAGTCGAGCGGTCCGCGTCCGGGCAATTGTTCCAGCTCGTCGGCTTCCGGCATCTGCTGGCTAAAGCCTTTGCCGAACTGCCAGCCGTAGAACAACGCCAGGCGATCACCTAGATCTTCGATCAGCTTGGCCAGCGCATGGGCGTCTTGTGGCAAGTGCGCCGGCGCGAGGGCGATGCCCAACTGCGGTGAGGGGGCGAGTTCGATCAGCCACTTCAGGGAGTCGGGCGAATCGATCAAGTTCCGACCGTGATTCTCGATGGCGATCGTGACGCCCGTTTCGGCAGCCACCGCCAGATGCGGCTTTAGCTTGTTGGCAAAGTCGCCGACGGCCTCCTTTAGGGCTTGGCCGCGGAGGTTCTTGGGGCCCGAGCCGCCGGTAACCATCAGATGACAACCGAGCCGCTCGGCCAGCCGCATCTCAGCCTGCAACCCGAACGGGCCCAGTTTGTACTGCGTAATGCAGCCCAGCGTGACGCCGTGTTGTTGAAGCAGTTCCTCAAATGCCGCTTCACCCATCGCGTCAAGTTGCTCGCGTTGATCCCCATGGACCTTGGGCCACAGATCGATCGCCGTCGCGCCCGTTTTGGGGACTTCCGCAACCACCTCGCTCAGTTTGGCATAGCCATACATGCAGGAGGCAACCAGAAACCGGAGCGATGGGGGGGGCAGCCGCAGCGGGAGTTTCGGTTGCAAAGCCGTTGCGGGTGCAAGCTGCCGTTGCCAGCCCGGCAGCGGTGTGGCGTAAAAACGAGCGGCGATTCGGCATCGAATTTCCTCCAGGACAAAAAAGAAACCGACACCAGCCAGACGGGCCGATGTCGGTTTCGTAGTTTAACGGAGGCGCTCGACCGTGTGGCTTTCGGGAAAGCCCTGCAACCGATCAAAGCGATCGTACCGGCAATCGCCGCGGGTAGGATCTTACCAAGCGAAGTGCGAGAACGCTTTGTTGGCGTCGGCCATGCGGTGCGTGTTTTCGCGTTTGGTGTAGGCAACGCCTTCTTTTTTGAATGCGGCTAACAGCTCATCAGCCATTTTGAGATGCGTTGGGCGACCCTTCTTGTCACGAATCGCACCCAAGATCCAGCGAATTGCCAAGCTCTGTTGGCGATTGCGGTTCACCTGCATCGGCACCTGATAGCTCGCACCACCGACGCGCTTGCTGCGGACTTCGACGTACGGCTTGACGTTTTCGATCGCTTCTTCGAAGACTTCGATTGGCGTCGAATCAGGTAGTCGGCGGCCGATTTCTTCGAGAGCGTCGTAGAATACGTTCTGTGCGACGGTCTTTTTGCCGTCCAGCATCAGGCAATTGATGAACTTGCTCGCTAGCGCCGAATTAAACCGCGGATCGGGTTTGAAGTGCGAGCGGCTGGCAGTGATACGTCCCATTCGTTGTCTCTAACGGTATTTCGTTGTGTCGGGTGGATGAATGTTGCGGAACTAGCTCTTCTTGGCACCGTAACGGCTGCGAGCCTGCTTACGGTTGTCCACGCCCAGTGTGTCACGCGAACCGCGGACGACCTGATAGCGAACCCCTGGCAAGTCACGCACACGACCCCCACGGACCAACACGATCGAGTGTTCCTGCAGGTTGTGGCCTTCACCGGGGATGTACACGGTGACTTCCTTGCCGTTGCTCAAACGCACACGGGTGATCTTACGCAACGCCGAGTTCGGTTTCTTCGGCGTCATGGTCCGGACCTGCAAGCAAACGCCTTGCTTCTGAGGGCACTTTTCCAGCACCGGCGACTTGCTCATTTTCCGCTGGCGTTTGCGGGACTTGCGAACCAATTGATTGACTGTAGGCATCGGTTATTTTCGTTCAGTTTGCGATGAATCGCGTGCGATATGTACTGGGTTTGTACGACTGGCGTTTGGACGACTGGGTTGGTTCGTACTGTGCCGGAACTGGCTCGGTACGAGATGGGTCGAATCGGACTCCATCGATCGCCTGAGGCCGCTGTTGTGGGGTCGGACCGTCAAACAATCGAGGCTGACAGAGCAAAGCCAAGCGGGCAAGTATCGCCAAGCCCAGCAGCCTGTCAAGGCCGGGCCGAGTATTGTGCCTCATCATGGGCGGAGCGCCCAGCCTGATTTCCCCTTGTTCTCGAGGTTTAAAATCCGGTACACCCTTCTTCTGCCGGTCCAGGCGGCGGCAAAATATAGATTCAACAGCTAAGGAGGGCTCTTGTGACCAAGGTGACGCTGGAAAAACTCGCAAATATTGTCGGCGGCCGAATCATTGGCGATCCAGCCACCGAATGCGCTGACGCACGCCCCCTGCAAGAGGCGACCGCGGGAGTGATCACGATGCTCGATGATCCGCGACGCAGTTCCCAAGTCACGCAGTCCGGCGCGGCGGCGGTGGTGGTGGCACAGGCGGTCGAAACGCTAGGCGTCCCCCAGTTGGTTGTGGGGAGCCTACATGCCGCGTTCGGTGCCATTATCGAAGTCTTCCGGCCTCCCGCCCAGTATGACTTTCGCGGCGTCAGTCCGGCAGCTTACGTTGATCCGACTGCCGAACTGGGCGAAGATTGCACCATTCATCCAGGCGTGCAGGTCGGTGCCCACGCGCGGATCGGCAACGGCACGACGCTGATGCCCGGTGTCGTGGTCCTGCCGCATTGCCAAATCGGCAGCGACTGTCGGCTGTTCCCGGGAGTGGTGTTGTACGAATACACGGTGCTCGAAGCGCGGGTCACGATCCATGCCGGTTCGGTGATCGGCGCTTATGGCTTCGGCTATCGACAACAAGCCGGGAGGCATGTCCCCACGTCTCAGTTGGGGTATGTGCACATCGAATCGGACGTCGAACTCGGGGCCTCGGTGACAGTCGATCGCGGTACTTACGGCGCGACTCGCATCGGTATGGGGACCAAAGTCGATAACCAGGTGATGATCGCTCATAACTGTCAGATCGGTCGCCACAACTTGATCTGTTCGCAAGTCGGCGTGGCAGGCAGTTGCAAAACGGGCGATTATGTCGTCATGGCAGGCCAAGTCGGTTTGAAGGATCACGTCGAATTGGGGGACGGCGCCGTTGTCGCCGCGCAATCGGGCGTGATGGACAACCTGTCGGGCGGACAAGTCTATCTGGGTAGCCCCGCCACGACGCAGCGCGATCAAATGCAGATCATCGCGATTCAGCGAAAGTTGCCCGAGATGCGCAAAGCCCTGCAGCGGCTGACCAAACAGGTGGCCGCGCTGACCGATCGGGTCGAAGGGGCCGATCGGGTCGAAGGGGCCGATCGGGTCGAAGGGGCCGATCGGGTCGAAGGGAATGGTTCGTCCGAAGCACGAGCCGCGTAATGGACAACGGCGACCGACCCACTATCTCGCCGCAAACCAACATACGGCAAACTTCCACCGGGCAAACTTCCACCGGGCAGCCCGTGATCGGCATCATTGCTGGCTGGGGACGCTTTCCGGTGCTCGTTGCCGAAGCGGCCCGCCGACAAGGCTACCGCGTGGTCTGTGTGGCGATTCGGGATCACGCCGATCCGGTGCTGGAACAGGTTTGCGACGAAGTTCGCTGGATGGGCGTTGCGAAGTTCGGCGGGCATCTAAGATTCTTCCGACGCCATCAGGTCTCGCAGATCACTTTGGCAGGCAAGCTGTTTAAGTCGCAAATCCTGTTTTCGGGGTCGCTGATCTGGCGGCATCTGCCCGATTGGGTCTGCCTGCGTGCCCTGGCGCCGCTGTTGCTCTCGCGTCGACGTGATACCCGCGATGATAGTTTGCTCATCCGCATCACGGACACCTATTTATCGCGCGGCATTCAGGTCCGCCCGGCCACCGATTTCGCTCCGGAGCTACTCGTGAAAGAAGGTCTGCTAACCCGCCGCCCCGTCCCGCCGACGCAACAACGGGATATCGATTTCGGCTGGCGGATCGCCAAACAGATGGGCGGCCTCGATATCGGGCAGAGCATCACGGTCAAGGATGGCACCGTCTTGGCCGTCGAGGCGGTCGAAGGGACCGATGCGTGTATTGAACGCACCGGAATGCTGTGCAAGAAAGGGGGCTGGACGCTGGTCAAGGTCGCCAAGCCCGATCAGGATATGCGGTTTGATGTGCCGACGATCGGCCCGCAAACGATCGCGCGTGTTCGCCAAGCCGGCGGGACGGCGATCGCGATCGAAGCCGACATGACGATCGTGGTCGATCAAGAGGAAACGGTCCGCGCCGCGGAGGCTGCGGGCGTCGCTATCATCGCCCTCCGTCAACCAGCGGCCGCCTCCGCAGCGGCCTGAACCGCCTTGAAAATTCTCGAATTATTTGCCGGCATCGGAGGCGTGGCCGAAGCGGTGCGGCAAACGCCACAGCTCGGCCAGATCGGGCAAGCGGTCGATATCGATCAGCAATGCGGCGAAGTTTACGCGTTGAATTTTGGCCTGCGGCCGACCATCGCGACGATCGAATCGGCCGCCAGTTGGCACAGCCGTATCGACTGGCAGACGGCCGACACCTGGTGGCTGTCTCCACCCTGCCAGCCCTACTGTCGCCGCGGCCGACAGGCGGCCGACGATCCCCGGCGGGCCGCCTTGTTGCAGGTGATGCAGGTCCTTCGTACCGCGGGCACCAAGCGGCCGCAGCGCATCGCGATGGAAAATGTGCCGGAATTTCAAGCTTCCGCCGATCATCAGACGCTTTGTCAGGTGCTCGGCGAACAGGGCTATCGCTTCACCGAACACCTGTTGTGTCCCACCCAGTGGGGCGTTCCCAACCGTCGGCGACGCTACTACCTAACCGCTTGGCAGGCCGCGCTTTCGACAGTCGCTCCGCCACCGGTTGTGCCCGCTCGAACCGCGAAACGTTTCAGGCTGGAAGAAATCTTGGAGCCCGATCCGGCGGAGGAATGTTGGCTCGCACCCGAACGGGTCGAAAAGTATCGCTCGGCGCTCGACATCGTGGTGGCGGAAGCAAACGATGCCGATGCTTCGGCTTGTACGGCGTGCTTTACCGGGGGGTACGGCAAATCGATCAAGCAAGCCGGGTCGTACCTGCAGGTCGGCCCGCGTTTGCGACGCTTCACGCCCCTCGAAATCCAACGCTTGCTTGGTTTCTCGGCGGGCTTTCAGTGGCCCCCAGCGATCCCGCTCCATCGGCGCTGGAAGATGCTAGGTAACAGCCTCTCGGTTCCCCTGGTCGGCGAACTACTGCGGTCCTTGCAAATCCCTGCCAGTCAACCCAAAACCTGAACCTACAGGCCCGGAATCAGGGAGACGCTCGCCTGCTTCGCCGCGGCGCCTGCTTCGCCG
>CAYZHQ010000092.1:0-18098 GCA_964477385.1 uncultured Pirellulaceae bacterium | reverse complement strand
GCCGCGGCGCCTGCTTAGCCGCGGCGGATGGGCGAGCCCTTGAAGTTGATTTGAAAGCGAAACACTGTCTTTTCGCCGCGTTCGATTTCACCGGTCTGTAAATGGATCCGCTCGGGGACGTCTTGAATGTGCTTGTCGACGACGGCGTGGTAGCCTCGCTCGGCGAAGATGTCGATCAGCATCGACAGCGCCAGCGGATCATGAAACAACGCATCCTCGGAATTCACATGCGCTCGGCCCGAGAGCGCGTGCCGCTTGATGATCGGCATGAACTTTTCATGGATTACGTTGACGGTGCGCACGAACAGGTCGGCATGTTCCAATTCGTAAGTGTCGAGTCGTTTGACGAGCAACTGCCTCGCGTGGATGACAATTTCTTCGGCCAGCGGCAACGGTTGCAGGCGATCATAGGTTCGCGGATCGAGTTCCAGCGAACTCTGGTACTGCAACTCCTTGACGATGTTCTCTTCGACATCGGCGATCGGCCCTTCGGCGTTGATAAAGTGATAGTGGTAGATCTCTTTCAGCGACTGCAAGGCGTCCCAGGTTTTTTCTTTGAAGACGCGATACCGGCGACGTGCGGCATCTTCGCTCAGGTCGGTCGACCGCAACGGCAAGCTCCGCCCGACGCCCGTCTCCTCCACTTCGCGATTGTGCGCGGCGATCTGTTGGCCCCGTTGTAGCTGTCTGGCAATGCTCGTTTTCTCGGTGACAAACAGCACCATCGCGTGGATCGTGGGGCGGCGGAAATTAATCGCCAGCGGAGTGTCGGCGAACTCGGTGTACAGTTGGTTGATCCGGTCGACCATCAACTTCAGGCATTCGACTTGCACGCGCGTCCGCGGGAAACCATCCAGCACCGCCCCGTCGCGAAACTCCTCGGCTAACAGTTTTCGCAGCAAGATACTGACGACCTCTTTGTCGCCCACCATCCCGCCGGCATCTTTGATCGCCATCGCTTCGGGAGTCACCAGCAGATCGCTGATCACGATCGGCTGGCAGGTCAAGCCGCGGGCTTTCATGACGAACCGGGTGTGGGTCCCCTTCCCGGCACCGGGAGCCCCACCGAGCAAGATCAATTCCTTCGGGAAACGCAGGTTTTCGTGTCCAATTTGATCTTCGAGTTGTTCCCAAACCGACTTGAAAATCACGAGCGCGTCCTTGATCTCCAAGTCGGCGGCTTCGGCGGCAGGGTGTTCCACGGGAGGCATGAAATTCAGATCGATCGTTAAAGGGAAGACGGAATCATCGGGCAACAAGCCGATCGCAAGCCGATCGCTTCGCGGCGGTTTTTACCGTAGCGTTTCGGCTGGCGGTGCGAAATGACGTGCCACTGGCGACACGTTGGCAATGCTGCATTATCCTGACCACTTCGCCCATACATTATCGGGCAAACCTGCTCTTCAACCAGTCCGAGGGACTCTGCTGCGAGTCGACTTTCATGGAGAACGTGCCGCTGATCGACAGGTTGACTCGGGTCATGGGCTGGACGGTTGTCTTTGTTGCCTTCGCGGTGGGGGGGCTCTGTTTGCCTCACGGAGTCGTCTCGCCAGGCTGGAGCTTTGTCGCTGCGGGGCTGCTGGTGGCGGTCAGTTTCGTCTTCTGCCGGCTCGCGATCCGTCGCGTGGTCGTCCCGGTGGCCGACTTGGCCGAACGACTGCGAGTGGAAACCGAACGGCTGGCCGCGGGGGAACCGGCCGGCGAAGTCTTCGCGGAGTGGGACATGCCGTTCGCTCGGCTGGCCGAAGCCCACAACCAGATGAGCCGCAGCGTCCTGCAGCGTCAGCAAAACCTGCAGACGCAGTTTGATCGCTTGTCGACCGTGTTGTACAGCATGGACGAAGGGGTGATCGCGGTCGACAAGGACGAAAGGGTGTTGCTGGCCAACTCGGCGAGCCGTCAGATGATCCAGTTCGTCGCCGAAAATGCGTCGGGTCTGCCCTTCCTTGAAGCCTCACGCAACTGGCCGCTGTACGAATCGCTGCGAAAATGCATGGCGACGGGCCGCGTTCAACAGCGAGAAATCCAGACCACCCGCGAGCCCATTCGGACGCTCGCCCTGCGGGCCTCTTGCCTGCCCGGAACGCCCATCCCCGGAGCTGTGGCGGTGTTGCACGATGTGACGGAATTGCGGCGACTGGAGAACCTCCGGCACGAGTTCGTCACCAACGTTTCGCACGAACTGAAGACCCCGTTGGCGGCCATCATGGCTTACGCGGAAACGCTCAAGATGGGTGCCATTCATGATGCCGAAAATAACCTCGCGTTTGTAACTCGGATCGAAGAGCAGGCCGAACGGTTGCATCAGTTGATCCAGGACATGCTGCAGATTGCACGGGTCGAATCGGGGCAAGAAGTGCTCGACATCGTCCCGCTGTCGCTCGAACGGGCGGTCCGCGGAACGGTGGCTCAGCACGATGATGCGGCCCGCCGAAAAGAGATCGAATTGAGCTTCGAAATCGAAGCCGACGCGACAATCGCCGCGGATGAAGATGGCCTGCAAACAATCCTCGACAACTTGCTCAGTAATGCGCTAAAGTACACTCCTGTCGGGGGGTGGGTGCGGGTGCGTCTGCTCCGTGCGGGCGATCGAGCGGTTGTGCGCGTCGAAGACAACGGCATCGGGATCGCGCCAGAAAACCAGCCCCGCGTCTTCGAACGCTTTTTCCGGGCTGACAAATCACGCTCGCGAGCGGTCATCAGCACCGGGCTGGGGCTGTCGATCGTCAAGCACCTCGCCCAGTCCTTCGGGGCGACGGTCGCCGTGGAGAGCGAACTCGGGGTCGGCAGCACCTTTATCGTCTCATTTCCATTGAATAACACGGCCGTCGCAACGCCCGAGTAAACGCCACCGCTTGTTTTCGGGCCAACGGTCCGGCCGTTTGCTCGCTAAGAACCTATCCGAAAAACCAAACGTCTCTCCTGGTTTGCGGGGCCCAGACGTTTCTTAACAAGACTTTCATCATCCCAGCCAACCCGCCACGGAGCCAGGGATTCGCAAACATCGAGAATTGCGGGGCTTCTTCGCACCTCTGTCGAAACCCTTTTTCCGAAAGCCTACCGATGTTGTCTTTTACCGGTGGGGATAGAATTTGAATCGAAATCGGTCGACTGATAGGTCCACTGATAGGTCCACTGATAGGTCCACTGATAGGAAGGCTTGTAGGTCGGATCCGTCCCAAACCCTCCGGTGATTTTCTGCCCTCCGGTGAATTTTCCCGCCACTTGCCCAACAACGTTTTCCCCAGGAAGCTACGATAATGACTAACCAATGGCTCTGCTCGGTCAGCCTCTGCTCAGCAATTTTACTGCTCGTTGGCTGCGATTCTGCCTCCACCCCTTCCGCCAAGTCAGGTTCGGACGATTCCGCTCCGGCCCCCCTTTCGACGCTGACAGGCGATATCAAGATCGACGGCAGCAGCACCGTCCTGCCGATCAGCAATGCGATCAAAGAACAGTTTGAGGTCGAGTTCCCGAACGTGAATGTCTCGGTCTCCGGAGCCGGCACGGGGAACGGTTTTGAGCGATTTCAGAAGGAAGAAACCGATATCTCGGGCGCTTCGCGGCCCATCAAGCCAGGTGAGTTTGCCGCTTGCCAAGAAGCGGGCGTCGAGTTCATCGAATTGCCTGTCGCATACGACGGTTTGACGATCGTCGTGCACCCTTCGAACGATTGGGTTCAGCAACTGACGG
The DNA here is from genome assembly GCA_964477385.1 of uncultured Pirellulaceae bacterium. Lineage (GTDB taxonomy): Bacteria > Planctomycetota > Planctomycetia > Pirellulales > Pirellulaceae > Roseimaritima. The sequence goes on along the minus strand of CAYZHQ010000092.1, from coordinate 14,405 downwards.
TCGAGCAGATTCAGAAGATTTTCGTCGGAGATGAGGCCGCTAAAACTTGGAAAGATGTCGATCCGGCTTGGCCTGCCGAGCCGATTCAGATTTTTGCTCCCGGGACCGGTTCCGGGACTTACGACTACTTTGTCGAAGTGGTTGTCGGAAAGTCTGGCAACGAACTGCGCGGGGACATGTCGCTGAACGAAGATGACAACGTGCTCGTGCAAGGAGTCGCCGGCAGCAAGAATGCCATCGGATTCTTCGGCGTTGCCTATTATGAGGAAAACCGAGACAAACTGCGGGCCGTTCCGATTGTGAACCCCGAAGATGATCAAGCTTACTTGCCGACGAAGGAAAACATTGCTCAAAACCAGTACGCTCCCTTCAGCCGCCCGCTATTCATCTATGTGAACAGCGAGTCTCTGAATAAAGCTCAGGTGCAAACCTTTGTGGAGTATTACATGGAGAATGCGTCCACAACGTCCGAGCAAGTGGGTTATGTGCGGTTGCCCGATGACGTCATCGCTCGTGGCATGGCGAACCTGGATGCGGTCAAGACCGGAACCCACTTTGTGGACGAGCAGGGAAACAGTCGTCGTGGGCCGATCTCCCAGATTTTTGTCGACAGCACGCTCGTCCAATAAGCCAGGGCAATCCACTTGGACGTTTTTGGTAGTGTAAACATGCGCACCGTTCTCTTCTTGGTCGCATCTCCTCGCAGGCGCCGTCGGGCGGCTGCGACGCGGATGTTATCGCTTGGGGAGGTCCCTTTTTCGATTTCGGTGGTTATCCTAGCAATCGAAATTTCCAACATCACGGCCCCTATTCAGGTTTGATGTCGCAGCCCTCTGCCTTAACGAATCGCCGTTTTCGCTCGACGAAGCTTGCCGTTCTTTACGAATGGATGGTCGTCAGTGTGCTCGCCGCATGCGCCACCGCAACGGTGCTGATCACGGTCGGCATCATTGGAATGCTGCTGACGCAAAGCTGGAATTTTTTTGCCAGTGAGTATGTCGACTTTGGTTACTTTTTAACCGGTTCGGAATGGTCGGCCCTGCAGGCTCGCGAGATCGAGAATGCCCGTTTCGGGATTTGGCCGTTGCTTTCCGGCACCCTGCGCGTGACCGTGATCGCGATGCTGATTGCGTTGCCCTTGGGCTTGATCACGGCGGTCTACCTCAGCGAATTCGCCTCCACACGCGTCCGCGGTTGGTTGAAGCCAACGCTCGAAATCATCGCTGGGATTCCAACGGTGGTGCTCGGTTACTTCGCTATCTTGGTCATCAGCCCCGGCTTGCAGTGGTTCAGCGGCGGAGCCTTCGATACGTTTAATGCCACCAGTGCCGGAATCGCTGTCGGGATCCTCTGTCTGCCGATGGTTTGCAGTTTGTCAGAGGATGCCCTGCACGCCGTCCCGCAAGCGCTCCGTGAAGGAGCTTACGGGCTGGGCTGTACGCCCTTTGAAACGGCGGTCAAGGTGGTCGTGCCGGCAGCCCTGTCGGGAATCATCTCGGCGTTTTTGCTTGCCTTCAGCCGCGCCATCGGGGAAACCATGGTGGTCGCCTTGGCGGCGGGGACGCTCGCTACCGCCACGCTCGACCCGACGGTGCAGTCGCAAACGATGACCGGTTTCATCGTGGAAATGATCAAAAGCGAAAGTGAGTTCGGAACGGTTCAGTACTACAGTTTGTACGGTGTGGCCGCGACGCTGTTTGTGATCACGTTTGGAATGACGCTGCTCGGGCAGGGTATCCGCCGCCGCTATCGGGAGTCGTATCAATGACGCTCCCCGCGGCACTGCGACGCGACGACCGTGTCGCTCAGGCAGCCAAAGCCAAGCATCGCAAGCGGCTGAGTTACGCTTTTTACTTGCTGTGCGTCTTGATTGCGATGCTCAGCGTGGTCGTGCTGGTCGTGCTGTTGTTGTCGATTTCCGTCCAAGGCAGCTCGCGGTTATCGACTGACTTGTTGACTCAGTCCCACAGCGAATTGCGACCCGCGGAAGCCGGGATGTGGCCCGCGATCATCGGCACCCTGTTCATCTGCGGCGTCTGTGCGCTGACTGCCTTGCCGCTCGGCATTGGAACGGCGGTCTTCTTGGAAGAATTCAAACCGCGCCGCTCCGAGTTGCGTTTGCTGCGCAAGTGGATTCGTTTGCCGTCGCAAACTTGGAACGGAATCGCCAATGGGCTGTTCCGCGCACTGCGTTGGTTTCATGGATTCATCCAGTTGAATATTTCCAACCTCGCGGGGGTCCCTTCGATCGTCTACGGCTTGTTGGGACTGTCGCTGTTCGTCTACATGTTCAACGTGTTTGGGCAAATCAAAGTCAACGAAGCCGACGGCTGGGAGTTGTTTGGGGTCCAGCATTATTACCAAGTGCTGTCGCTCGAACGTGGGCAGGTGGTGCTGATTCCCATGGAGGAAGGCGATCCGCCGACGAAGAAAATCACCCAACCGCTTGCAGGAGTGACCACCGCTGGCCAACCGATCGAGATCCAGGTTTGGCAGCCTGGGACCCCCAAGCCGACCGGAGCGGTGGAACGCCGCCAGACGGTGCGGAAAGGGGCGACCGGAGGCCGCTACTCGCGGCATGCGTGGTATTATTTTCGCCTGCCGTTCGGTCGCAGTTTCTTGGCCGCTGGGCTGACTTTGTCGCTGGTGATTTTGCCGCTGGTAATCATCTCGACGCAAGAAGCCCTCCGCGCAGTGCCCCCGTCAATGCGTGAGGCGTCGCTCGGTTTGGGTGCGACGACTTGGCAAACGACCCGTGAGGTCTGCCTGCCGGCGGCGGTCCCCGGCATCATGACCGGTTCGATCCTGTCGATGGGACGCGCCATCGGCGAGGCGGCTCCGCTGCTGGTCATCCTTGGCGCGGCGATCGCGAAAAACTCCGGGCCCAAGCATCTGATGGATGATGCGGTCACGATGCCCGTGTTGATCTATAACTGGGCGGGCCGTCAGCAGGAGGTTTATCAAGAACTTGCCGCCGCGGCGATTATTGTATTGCTGGTGGTGCTGTTGATCATGAATTCGTTAGCAATCTACCTGCGTCAGCGCCTCCGTCAAAAGTAGCAGACACCCGAACGGTTTAAGCAATGGTTCCCACTATGGATTCGGCTTCCCAGCAATCAGCCAGCAGCCCAGGCCCTGCCTCTCGCGGTGAAACCGCGGCGGCTGCCGAGGGAGCGGAAATGCCCTCCACACCTTGCGTCGAAATCGCCGATTTCAACGCTTGGTACGGCGATTTCCAGGCCATCCATCAACTCAGTCTGAATATTCCGAACAACAAGGTCACCGCCTTCATCGGTCCGAGCGGTTGCGGGAAAAGCACGCTGCTGAAATGGATCAATCGCATGAACGATGTGATTCCCAGCGCTCGAGCCCAAGGCCACATGGTGCTCAAAGCCATCTCCGCGAACTCGGAATTCGCTTCGCCTGCCCGAGCCACCGAGACCGATATCCTGGCCGCCGATACCGATGTCGTGTCGCTCCGCCGACGCATCGGAATCGTCTTTCAAAAACCAAATCCGTTTCCCAAATCCATCTACCAAAATGTGGCCTTCGGGCCTCATTTGCACCTCAACGCGTCGCGCCGCGAAATGGATGAGTTAGTCGAATGGGCGCTCCGCAAAGCCGCCCTGTGGGATGAGGTTAAGGATCGTCTGCAACAGTCCGCTCTCGGCTTAAGTGGCGGACAGCAGCAACGTCTCTGCATCGCCCGCGCGATCGCGATCGGGCCCGAAATTTTGCTGATGGACGAACCCTGCTCCGCTCTCGACCCGGCCAGCACGTCGCGGATCGAAGATCTGATTTACGAGCTCGGCAAACAATACACGATCGTGATCGTGACGCATAATATGCAGCAGGCGTCCCGCGTCTCGGACTTGACCGCCTTCTTCTATCAAGGCCGCCTGGTCGAGAGTGGCGCAACAGAACAGATCTTTACGAAACCAAAAGAAAAACAAACGGAAGACTATGTCACCGGGAAGTTCGGGTAATCGCTGATGACCAAGCATTTGGAACGCGACATGGAATGTCTGAACACTGCGATCCTGTCGCTGTCGTCTCGCGTGGAAGGGATGATCGATCGTGCCATGTTGGCCCTCTGCGAACGCCGAATGGACGTTGCCGAAGAGGTCACCTCGGAGGATTACGATGTCGATCAAGAAGAGATTCGGATCGAGGAGGAATGCCTAAAAATGTTGGCACTCCACCAACCCGTCGCGGTCGACTTGCGACGCATCACGACGGTCCTCAAAGTGAACAATGATCTCGAACGGATCGCCGACCTGGCGGTCAATATTGCCGAACGCTCGCAAGGCTTTGGGCGGTTTCCAGACTTCGAAATTCCCGAACAAATTCGAGAAATGAGCGAGGCGGTGGTCACGATGCTCCGCGGCGCACTCGACGCTTTCGTCAAACTCGATAGCCGCTTGGCACGCCAAATCCGACTGTCCGACAGTGAGGTCGACGCATACAACGTACGGATCATCGAAGAATTGCAACTGGTAATGCAAAAACACAGTGAATTGGTCGTGCCGGCGCTGCACTGTTTTTCCGCTGCTAGGCACCTGGAACGCATTGGTGACTTGGCCACCAATATCGCCGAAGATGTCATTTATCTAGTCGACGGCGACATTGTGCGGCATCAACATATCGCGGTCGATCCTTCCTCGGCTCAGACGACATAGCAGGTAAGATGCCCAAAGCTTCCATTCTGATTGTCGAAGATGATCGGTCATTGGCCGACGTCATCGCCTATAACTTGCGTCAGCAAGGCTACGACGTCCAACTCTCCAGCGATGGAGAAGATGGCATTGCCAAGGCGGTGCACTATCGCCCCGACCTGATCATTCTGGACTTGATGTTGCCCATCATCGATGGGTTGGATGTTTGCCGCAAACTAAAAGCCGACAAGGAGACTCGCAAAAGTCGCATCTTGATGCTGACGGCGAAATCGGAAGAGTCGGATCAGTTGATTGGCTTCTCGCTAGGCGCCGACGATTACGTCACCAAGCCGTTCAGTGTCAAAGTCCTGCTCGAACGGGTCAAAGCCCTCTGCCGGCGAGATGTCGAGGAAACCGATGATGGCGTGATCGCGACCCAAGGGGTGACGATCGATCCAGTTCGCCATACCGTGGCGGTCGATGATGCGATGCTGCAGTTCACTCGCAGTGAATTTCGACTGCTCGAAACGTTGGCACGCCACCCGGGACGCGTCTTTGCCCGCAGTGAATTGCTCGACGCTGTCCTCGGCGATGGCACGATCGTGATGGAACGGACCATCGATGTCCATATCCGCGCCATTCGCCGCAAACTGGCCGACCGCGCCGAATTGGTCGAAACGGTGCGCGGCGTGGGATACCGCTTTCGGGACCCCAATTCCAACGGTACCGTGCAGCAAGCCGACTGAGTTTTTTCCCGCACCCGGTGCTCTGCTCCGGTGCTCTGCTCCGCTGCACTGCTCCGATGCACTGCAGCGCACGCCATGCCGTGGGCACTCCGTCACCGACGCTACGCAGTTACGACGGGACGCAGCGAAGCACCAACAGAGCCAGCTCCGGTGGGCAACGCAGACGCAGTAAGTGAACGCCACTTAAACCTCGCGAAACATGCATCGTCGTCGGCGCTAAATAAAACTCGCCCGACGCAAAACGACTGCCGTGAAAACTCGGCGAGAGCAACGGACCTGCCAACGGCAGCCGACCTTGGCCGCCATGGGTGTGACCGGCCAACATCAATGCCACACCCTGCCGCCGCGCCCAACCAATTCGGTCGGGCGAATGGCAAACCGCAATGCGAAAATCAGAGGTTGGCGGTGTCGATGGCGATGCCGATGCCGGTGGTGCGGGGAACCACGGGGCCTCGTTGCCCAACAAACGAATTGCGGTTTTGCCGATCGAATGGTCAAGCACTCGCGAACCGACATCTTGCCAACCAATCCGCGTCATCTCGGCTCGTACATCGGCCGGATTGCAGACCCGCGTGTCGTGATTACCCAGCACAAAGAAGCGACCATGTGGCGCGCGGGCGTGGCCAAAGCAAGGTTCCAGCCAATCAATGCAGCGGTCGTAGTCGACGATGTCGCCGGTCAGCATCATCATGTCGGGCTGCCATTCATTGGCGCGTTCGACCGCGTATTGAAAAAAGTCGCTCGCGATGTGGCCGGTCAAATGAATGTCCGACAGATGAGCAATCTTCAATCCATCCAGCTCCGCCGGCAAGCCACGCACCGGCAACTGCTTTTCTTCAATCGACAACTGAAAAATTTGATTCATCGGCCAGCGCGACTGAAAGCGGCATTTGGCCGATAACGCCAGCGGCACAGCGACCGCTTGTTGCACATCAACATGCTGAATCCGCTTGGCCACCGGCAGACGCTGGAAGCCAAAGATCGGTCGCGTCCAAAGCCACCCGATGCCGGGATAAATCCATGTCGCCAGACAGACCAGCGTGTAGGCGTACAAGCCTGAGGGAAAGTCCGACCAGTGAGGCCGGCCCCATACGACGGCGTTCAGGAAATCTCCGTAACGCCATGCCAGCCCCAGCGGCGTCAGCAAGCAGGTGATCAACAACACCCATTCGGTTTGCTTGATCCGCCGACGTGGAAAGCCGAACGCGTTCAAACGATTGTAGATCGACAGGTACAAACCAAAGTGACCCACGATGGCAGCCGCGAACCACAACCACCAGAACCAAGTCGGCACATTATCGCTTCCCATGCCGTCCGCCCGTCACGAGAGTTCCGTCGGTCGCTTGAATGCGATGCGGCGCAGCACGCTGTCGGATCGCAGTTGCGACCAATTCTCCAGCTCGATCTCAAAAACCGCCACGGTGGCGGTTGGAAACGTCACCATCCGCTGCGAGAAGGTTGCCGCCAGCATCTCGATTCCCGGATTGTGTGCCAACACCATCACCGAATCGGCTTGCCCAGCGCCGGCCCTCAGTACTCGCAGGATCGTTTCGGGGGTTGCCAAATACAGGTCTGCTGAAAACTGTGCCTCGGATGACGACGGCTCCTGGCGTTCGGTGTCCCAAACAGCCTGCATCTTTTCCAGCGTCTGCCGGGTTCGCGTCGCTGTCGAGCAAAGCACCACTTCGGGCACCCCGTGGTGTGCCGCCAGCCAACGCGCCATCAACGGGGCAGCGGCTTGACCTCGAGGATTCAGCGAGCGGTCGTGATCAGCCAAGTCAGCCGCACCCCAGTCGCTCTTGGCGTGTCGCATTAAGATCAATTGTTTCGTCATGGTGCTCGTAATGTCGCCGATGCGAGTCCGTTATACTAGAGGAACCTCCTACTTTGTTTCCTCCCCTCGCTGAATGAAGCCCCATGCAACGCCTCGTCTCTCCAATCTCGCTGCTGGTTTCCCTGTTCGCAGTAGGCTGGTCATGGTCTGTCCAGGCCGACGACTGGCCACAATGGCTGGGAAAAAATCGAGATGGGGTGTACGCCGAAAGTGGGGTGATCGACGCGATTCCCGAGGCTGGATTGAACGTGCGGTGGCGCGTTCCGGTCGGCCCAGGCTATTCCGGGCCAGCGGTCGTCGGCAACCGCGTCTTTCTGAGCGACTACGTGCGGGAATCGGGTACGCCGTTCAATGAACCGGGCAAACGTGCCACGCTGAACGGTCAAGAACGTATTCACTGCTTGGATGCGAAAACGGGCGAGTCCCTCTGGCAACATGCTTACGATTGCCCGTACAGCATCTCCTATCCCAACGGCCCACGCTGTACGCCGACGGTCGATGGCGACCGGGTCTACTCGCTCGGCAGTGAAGGCGATTTGATCTGCTTGAATGCCCAAGACGGGACGGTCGTTTGGCAACGCAGTTTCAAAAATGACTTTGCGGCCAAGGTGCCGCTGTGGGGATTTTCGGGGCATCCGCTGGTCGAAGGTGAACTGTTGATCTGCATGGTCGGCGGCCCCGGTCAAACGGTCGTCGCGTTCGATAAATTAACCGGCGAAGTCCGCTGGAAGGGGCTCGACGCGTCGGCCGTTGGGTATTGCCCGCCGTCGATCGTCGAAGCGGGCGGGACGCGGCAATTGATCGTCTGGCATGCCGATGCCATCGTTAGCCTGAACCCGAACGATGGAAGCCCCTACTGGACGGTGCCGATCAAACCGAGCTACGAGATGGCGGTCACTCGGCCACAGGTCGATGGCAACCAAATGTACGCCAGCGGAATTCACAGCGAGTCGGTGCTGCTGCAGTTGGCCACCGACCGACCGGCAGCGACCGAATTGTGGCGCGGGCAACGCAACCAAGCGGTCTATTGCTGTAACAGCACGCCGCTGTTTTTTGATGGCAATATTTTTGGTGCCGACTGCAACGTCGGAGCATTGGTCGCCGTCGATGCCAAGACCGGCAAACGTCACTGGCAGTCGTTCGCGCCGACCAAACCCGATGAAACGCGGTTCATCAAACATGGCACGGCGTTCTTGACGCGGTTGGGAGCCTCCGATCGCTGTTTGCTGTTCAGCGAAACGGGCGATCTGATTGTCGCGGCCCTCACCGCCGATGGGTACGAGGAACATGGTCGCTTTCATGTCGTCGATCCCACGGCCGAAGCTTTTGGACGCAAGGTCGTCTGGAGCCACCCCGCGTACGCTCAGCAGACCGCGTTCATCCGCAACGACAAGGAACTGGTCGCCGTCGACTTGGCCAAATAACGGACCGCTGCCTAGCCGGCCGGGCCCGTTTCTGCTGCGTCGGTTTGCGATTCCAGCCGCTTCAGAATCGGGTCCATCGCCTCCAGTTCGGTGTAGAACATGGCGCTGGGGTCGATGCGTCTTTCGTCCAGCCACTGCCGGCGTGATTCAACACTCGGTAGCCGCCCAAGCCACGGCAAAACTCCCAGCCACAGCACGCCCAGCAACACCGCTGCGACCGCCAGTTGCCAGCGACCACGGGTGACGTCAGCAGCCAGACGAGCCGCCTCAGACGGCGATGCAACGCAAGGGAAATGCATAAGAAGCCCTCAGGGTAACCGTGGTCGGAGCAGTTCGGTGCGAGTCTACGGCAACAGGGTGTCTTGAACGATGGTCTCGATCAGCTCACGGAACACGATCCCGAACATCAGCCATGCCATCAGCAACGTCAGGCACAGGTTCAGCGATTGACCGAACAAATACAGCCACAGCGGCTTGCCGCCTCGCAAGGAGGGTAGCAGCTCGCGGAAATTGGTTTCCAATCCGATACTGACAAACGCCAAGCAGAACAGCCAGCCGCGAAGCGTCTTGGTCGAGCCTTTGATCGTGGCGTTGACCAGTTCCGGGCCTGATTCCAACGTGCCGTGCAGCAGCGAAAAGAAGATCGAGGCGAACAGAAAGCCAAGCACGAACTTGGGGAAGCGATACCAGATCTCCGACAGCCCCGGGCGATCACCCGCGGGGTTCCGCTCGACACGCAGGGTCCAGTACAAGGCGACGCCGAAGGCGGTCACGCCGATCAAAATGTTCTGAATCATCTTCACCGTCATCGCCACTTGCTCGGCTGTTTTACCAAGCACCGATCCGGCCGCGGCGACCGCACCGGTCGAGTCAATCGTGCCGCCCAGCCACGCCCCGCCGACATATTCATCCATGCCGATCGCTTTGATCAACAGAGGCAGGACGACCATCATCACGACGGTGAACGAGAGCGACATGCCGATCGCTAACGACAATTCTTCCTTCTTGGCTTTGCAGGCCGCGGCGGTCGCAATCGCCGCCGAAACGCCACAGACCGACATGTCGGCCGAAATCACCATGTTCAGCGACCGCGATGGCATCTTGAGCACTTTCTGACCGAACCAATAGGTCGTGATCAATACGATCGGGGTCACGATCCAAGCCACACAGATGCCCGGCAGTCCCAGTGCCAGCAGCCGCGACAGCAAGACTTCGGCCCCCAGCATCACCAGCCCGGTCTTAATGTAAAACTCCGTCACCGCGGCCGGTTTTAACCACGGCGGCGTGCCCACGGTATTGCTGATGATCAGCCCCACCAGCAACGCCCACAACGCGTACTCCAGGTTGTAATCCGATACCACGCGTTGGCCTGCCATCGTGTAAGCCAACGTGGCGAGCAAGAAGACGCAGGGGAAGGCAAGTAAAAAGGCGCTTCCGGTGCCCGTCCGAAATTGCATCGCCAGCGTGAACAGTACGCCGATCACCACCATCGCCCCCAGCGTTCCGGTCAGCTTGTCGACTGCCGCGGTCTCTTCGGTGGCCGACTGATAAAACGCGTCGAGAGGGTTGTCGGTCCACTTGCCAGGTTTCGAGAGATACGGCTTGAGGGGACTGCGGATTTCCACCGCCGGTTGTTCTGCTGGCAGTTCTGCGGGTTGCTCGACGCCGCTCTCCGCAGCGGTCTCGGTGGACGGAGCCACATCGGGACGATTGACCCAGACGGCCAAGAAGGCGAGCACCAGCAGCATCCCGCCGCACCAAATCGCCCACCAATCTTCGTGGGTCCGCATTTCCGTCAGCATGCTCGGCCGCGCGGAATCCGTGGGCTCGTCGATAGGTGGGGGGGGCTGCGCGGTCACGAGGCGAGATTCCAGGCGGGAGGAGGGATGCGGAGGAATCTCGGATGATACGCCGATCCCCAACGACCTTCAATCACGAGCAAGCTCGCGGGCTCGCAACCCACCGTTCCCCGCGCAGCGGGGGAAGTCGGCCGCGGTAGCGGCCGGGAGGGGGCGGAAAAAGTTACGAGTCGTTAATCTCCACTCGTCTCGCGCCTGTTTTCTGGCCCCCCTCTCCCCCGAATGAGCCGCTTTTACAAAACCGATGGCTCACCCTTCTGGAATCGTTTCACAAAACCCTAATCTCTCCCGGCAGAGAGCGGCTTGTTTGGGGGAGAGGGGAGCCGGAAAGCTATAAGGATTTCCACCTCTCCCCGCGCAGCGGGGGAGGTCGGACGCGGTAGCGGCCGGGAGGGGGCGGAAGAATCAGCCCGCAACGATTCTCGCAGATTAATTTTGGGTCGTATCCGTGGTCGCTTACTCGTCAACCATCGCTTCTGTTTCTTCGTCGGTATCCGTTACCGAGGAACCGGAATCGGAACTTGCCGCTGCGGCGGCAGCCAAAGCTGCCAAGCCCGCGGCGCCACCCAGTCCGCCTCCGCCACCGCCGCCGCCGCCTCCGCCACCTGAACCACTACCCGCGACGTTCCCTGCAGATGGGGCGCCCGGTGGCGTCGTCTCGGTGCGCTGATTCAGATCATCCTCGATCGATTCCTGAATCTCTGGCAGCATTTCGCGAGGGATCAACAAGATCTCCAGCGGAGGCAAAGCGGTGGGAGCTTGCATCGCGGCCAGCCGGAAACTTGCCTTGCGACCCTCCGCAACGTTCTCTTCCGGGGCCGGATTGGCTTCAAAGCAAAACGCGGCATAACCCAATCGGCCGGTCGCGACAACGCAGTAAACGCCCGGTTCCATGTCGGAAACTTGGAACCAACCCAGCCGGTCGGTCACGACTTGACGAATCCGCTTGCCATCTTTGAACAGCGTCACCCGCGTTCGACCACGGTCCAGATCTTCGCCTTGTCTAGTGATGGCGTAAACACGACCCGTCAGCGTTCCGTCCGCACTCAGATTGCTGCGATAGAAATTTTTCGGCCGCGTGTCGGTCGGTTCAAATTGAGCCCGATCGTCATACGCGTAACGCGGTCCCTCGTAAGGGATATAGCTGGCGTAATTGCGGATTTCCAAGTTGCCGCGTACGGGGATCACTGGCAAATGAAACGGTTTGACGATGTTTTCCTTCCGCGAGCTCTCCATGGTGTAAACCGCCACCGCGGCGTAGATGCCCGGTCCGGTGACGACGACCGCATGCGCCCCCGGTGCCACATCGCGGAACTCCAACTGTCCGCCGGGACCAATTTCAGCCACTTGCGACCGACCATCAAAGTCGAACAAACGGACTTCGGTTGCCTGGGGCGTCTGAACCGGCAACGCTTCGAGCGTCAGCAACCGCATCCGCAAGGTGCCGTTATTGGTCAACGCATAAAAGTCGTCGGGGATTGTGGAGTCAATCGGAAGGGCTGCCGCCGCCGGTGCCGGAATCGGCTCCGCCCTTTCGGGTTCCTGAGCCTGAACGCCGTTCGCCAATACCGCAAACACCAAGGCTACTGCGGTCGCGGTGGAAATCTGTTTCAACATAGTGGGCTCGAATAAAAGCGAAATCGATTCGTATCAACGCAATAAAGTGTAATCGCCTCAGCTCATTCAGACTACCTAGTTCCAACCCCCAGATCAATCCTCGCCGCCCCCCGATTACGAGTTGCAACTCCCCTGTGAACCGCCGGCCCCGTCCGTTTCATTTACCACGAAACACACAAAACACACGAAAGGGAGCAAGAACTATTTCGTGTGATTCGTGTTTTTCGTGGTTAGCAGTTAGTCAGTAGCCTCCCTCCCAACACACCTCTCCCGCGCAGCGCGGTATGTCGGGGAATCGCCTTGCACCATCGGCGTCTTGCTTCCAACCAACACACCTCTCCCGCGCAGCGCGGGATGTCGGCCTCTCAGGGCCGGGAGGGGGCAGGAAGCCTTTAAAAAACAGCCCGCGGCTAGCAGCAACACAGCTCACGAACAGCTCGCAAACCCTTCACTCTTCACCCTTCACCCTTCACCCTTCACCCTTCACCCTTCACTCTTCACTCTTCACTCTTCACTCTTCACCCTTCCCCCTTCCCCGCCGCGGGGACGGCGACCGATGTCAACAGCAACAGCCCGGCCAGCACGATCCCTGAAATCCCGCCGGCAACTCCGCCGACGGCTAAATGCGGCAGCAATTCCGGCGCACTCTGTCGCCCCAGCGTGGGAGCTTGCAAGATCGCGGCGGTCGCTTCCGGGAATGGGCTGCTCCGCGACAACGGTTGCAAGCGCGCGGTGATGCTTTCGACCAGCCGCTGCTGAGCCGCGATTTCGTCTCGAATACGAGCTTCCTCGGTCAATCGCTGTTGTTGAAAAGCGACCGTGGCGGCCAAGTCTTCCAACGCCCCTCGCCGGGATTCCACCGCTTCGCCGGCACGCTGCGCTTCAATCCGCAGCGCCCTCAGTAACTCGGATACCTGCTCCCCTTTGCTGCTCGCCGACTTCCCCGGATTCGCCGCGGCCGACGCGGCTGGCGAGTCTTCCGACGGTGACTTGGCCGCCGGTCGCGGGCTCATGTTCGCAGGCGGCTCCAGCGGCGGCAGTGCGTCCAGCTTGCTCTGCACGGCGGCCATCTTGGTACGCACACTCCGCACCCGCGGATGCTCCCTGGCGAACTGCGTCAACAAGCGGTCGTACTCGGTCTGCAGCGGTTTCAGTTCTCGCTCGATTTCTGCCGCAACCCGTGCTCGCTCGGCCAACTGCTGTTGGTAAACCGCCGCCGGATCGGGAGCGTCGTCACCGCTGTTCGCCTGAGCCACCAGGGGAGCCGTCGGTCGGGCGGGGACGACCACCGGTTTGCCGAGGGCTGCCAAAATCATGTCGGCCTCGGCACCCTGCGCGATCAGCGACTCCACGCGACGCAGTTTCTGCTCCAGCCCCACGCGTTGATCGACCAACTGCTCACTCTCCTGTCGCAATTGATGCAAGCGCTCGGCCGCCGGCGAGACCACGCGGCCGGCTTGCAACGAAGCGCCGACCGGAACGTCCAGTTGCCGCAGTTGCTGTTCCAGTGCCGTCAGCCGCTGCGTGACGCTGCCACTGGCCTGTTGGATCAAGTCCATGGCGGTTTGCCAATCGGCCGTTTGGCTGCCGCCGCGCTGCAACGATTCGCTGTACGACGACGCCATCGCTTGGCTCAGTTGTTGTGCGGAACTAGGAGTGTCGCCTTGGCATCGCAGTTCATAACGCGTGCCGGTCACTCCCTCGCCCTGACGCTGCACGGCCAGGCGTCCGCTGCGGAGCAACGCGTTGGCCAACGAGACCTTGGAACGCTCGGCCGATTGCCTCAGCGGTCCCAGTTCCGGCAGTCGCGTCAGTTGATTCGACGCGATCGCGCGGGCCACGACCGGTTCGCTCAAGATCACCGCACTGTCGTCAATCTGCCGTGTCGCGCCGGTTGGCGACCCGCTCGCAGTCGCCGCGTCAGGCGATTCGCTCGACGTAATCCAATCGGCGGCCGGCAGTTCAGCAGCCGCTGTTTCGGCGTCGGGCTCGGCACGCGTCACCGCCAGCACGACGGTCGACTCGAATCGAGGCGGTTTCTTCACATACACAAAGTATCCGCCGACCAATCCGATGCTCGCGCCAATCGCACCCCAGGCCATCAGCGCCAAAGTGCCCGATAAAAACGTTTTAGGTTTACTCACATCGGTTTCCATGCGGTCGATCGTCAGGGCGGATGAAAGATCGCCCCAAGCGGAAGTTTTGAAGTCGCCCTGTCACATCGCTTGCCTCGATTCTAACTCCATGAACCGCAACGGCGCTAGCCGAGG
>CAYZHQ010000091.1:0-23765 GCA_964477385.1 uncultured Pirellulaceae bacterium | reverse complement strand
GTCATGGATGTCCAACGCGGGGTCATCGGCACCGTTGACGATCATCAAATACTTCGCCAGCGACAACTGACCATTTCCTAAAATCGAGTTGGCCTGAGTCAGCAGTTCTTGCGGCTGTTGGGCTTGCAGGTAGGGCATGTAGCGTTCGCTGCCGACCGCCAGCAGCAATGGGTGGACTCCCGCTGCGTCGACCGCGTTGACCGCGTTGACGCCGGGGATCACCGAAGGGATGATCGGACCGGTCAGCTCATGGATCAGTTCGCCGAAGGTGGTGTCCTCCTGAGGCGGACGCCCGACCACGGTGAATGGCCAGATGGCCCCTTCGCGGTGATACACGTGGCGGACACGCATCACAGGAAAGTCATGCTGTAGCGAGTAGTAACCCAAGTGATCGCCGAACGGACCTTCGGGTTTGGTCGCCGTGGGGTCGATGTCACCAACGATGGCAAAGTCGGCGTCGGCATACACGGGAGCATTATCGGCAGAGCGAATCATCGCCATTCTTCGCCCCGCCAGGGCGCCGGCAAACGTCAGTTCGCTCAACCCTTCGGGCAACGGCATCACCGCGGCCAGCGACATCGCGGGAGCCCCGCCGACCGTGATCGCGACCCGCAGTGGCTGGCCCGCATCCATCGCCGCACGATGATGGACGCCGATGCCTCGATGGATTTGATAGTGCAAGCCGACTTCGTGCTGCGGATCGTATTCGTTACCATCCAACTGCACACGGTACATCCCCAGATTGACTCGCATCAATTGGTCGGGTGCCGTTGGATCGGCCGACAGTACTTGCGGCAGCGTGACAAACCCGCCTCCGTCGTCGGGCCAGCATTTCAGCGACGGCAGTTCATCCAACCGACAGCGATTGGCCGTGACTGGACCCCGTCGACAAAACTTTGGCAGCATCCGCAGCGCCGTCAGCGGCGTCGTGGTGTAGCGGAAGGGACGACGCGGCAGTGCTTGCGGATCGATCTTCAATTCGATCAAGCGACGAACCGATTCCAGCGTATGCCGAAACAGATAGCGAGCCTGTTCGAGCGAGCCGAACAAATTCGAAGCCATCGGAAAGCGACAACCGCGGACATTCGAGAACAACAGCGCCGGTCCGCCCCGAGCGTAAACACGTCGCTGGATCTCTGCCATTTCCAAGTGGGGGTCGACTTCATCACTACATTCAATCAGCCGCCCCCCTCGGCGGAGATCCTCAACGGCGTCGCGTGTGCTGCGATGTTTCATGTCACTTCATCTATCGGCTGGCAATCCATAACCCATAACGGGCCGGTAGGATAACCGACCGACTCGCGCTACACTAACGGTCCAACTGGCAAATCCCACCTTTGATACGGACAAAGATGAAACTAACAACCAGCGAACAGGTCTCCGGCGATTGTATTGTTGTGGGAATCGACGAAGCAGGGAAAATCTCGGGCGCCGCGAACAAGATCGACCAAGCTTGCGGTGGGATGATCTCACGAGGCGTGGCGACCGGCGATATTTCCAAGAAGCCATTCGACACCACCCTGCTGCCGCTGCCCACCGACGCGATGCATTCGGCGGTGCTGGTGATCGGTACCGGGGCATCGCAAGCGATCTCGGTGAGCGATGCCTTTACGCTGGGGGCAACCGCCTTGCGAGCCTTGTCGGGCCGGCAGCGTGAATCGATCTGCGTGACTTTGACCGACCAACAGCCCGCGGCGGTCGCCGAAGCCCTCGTCGCTGGAGCCGTCACGGGCACCGCCGGGCAAGCGATCTATCAGAGCGAACCGAAACGCTTTCCGCCCAGCAACGTCTCCTTTCTCGGTGCGACCACACAAGTTTTGGAAGCGGGTCAAGCCATCGGCGAGTCGGTCAATGTGACGCGCCGCCTGGTGAATGAACCGGGCAACGTGATCTATCCCAAATCGTTTGTCGATGCCGCCGTCGCGATCGCCAAAGAATGCGAACTGGAAATCGAAGTCTGGGACGAAGCGAAACTGCGCGAAGAGCGTTGTCGGGCGATCTTGGCGGTCGGACAAGGTTCGGTGCGACCGCCACGACTGGTCAAGCTGACGTATCGCGGCGACGCGACCAACGGCTCGGCTCCGATCGCGTTGGTTGGCAAAGGCGTTACGTTTGACAGTGGCGGACTGTCGCTGAAACCGAGTGCTTCGATGGTCGACATGAAGATGGATATGGCGGGTGCGGCAACCGTGCTGGGAGTGCTGCGCTGCTTGGCGCACCTGCAAGTGCCCTGCAACGTCGTCGGATACATGGGGCTGGCCGAGAACATGGTCGACGGCAACAGTTATCGCCTGGGCGACGTGATCGAAACCCGCAGCGGCAAGACGATTGAAATCCTCAACACCGATGCCGAAGGCCGCGTCGTGTTGGCTGATGTGCTGGATGTGGCGGCGGAAAGCAAACCGGCAGCGATCGTCGATCTGGCCACGCTGACCGGCGCATGCTTGGTCGCCTTGGGCAACAACACGGCGGGTTTGATGGGCAATGACCAGCCTCTGCAAGCAGCGATTCAAGCGGCGGCGCAGGAGCAGGGCGAATACGTTTGGCCGCTGCCGATGCATTCGTTCTTTGATGAACAGGTCCGCAGCAAGGTTGCCGATTTGAAGAACGTAGGCGAAGGCCGCTGGGGAGGCGCAATCACGGCGGCCAAGTTCCTGGAAGCCTTCGTCCGCGACAGCCGCTGGCTACACATCGATATTGCGGGTCCCGCGTTTGCCGAATCGCCAACGCCTCAGCGCGATGCGGGGGCCACCGGCACCATGGTTCGCACCTTGGTGCATTGGCTGCGGCAACAATCTTAGCGACGATCCGAAACCGAATCGAACCGCCAACGACGGCTAACAGTGCGGGTTCATCACCCACACTGTTTGCCCTGCTTCGACGCCCAGGCGATGCGCCACCTCGGCGGTCACCATCACCATTTCGCCACCGACATTTGCCGGTGCCAGAAGAGCACGGAATCCGCCGACCATCGAACACAGCATCTGCTGCGGCAGTGCGGTATCGACCGCTCCGATCACCACCTGCGCGGGCTGACAGCGACGCACCGCATCGATTTGATCGACCGGACATTGCAGCACCGGCCCGGCATCAAAAATGTCGATCAGGTCGGTCGCGGCAAAGCCTTCCGATTCCAGCAGACGCACTGCGGGCTGGGTTTCGTCATGCACGTCGCCAATCACTTCTCGCGCCGCCGGGGGCAGCAGATCCAAGTACAGCGGATAGCGGGGCATGAGGTCTTCGATAAACGCTTTGGAAACGGTCGACATGGCATCGGCGACGGAAAAATCGATTCCGAAGAAGGGCCGCATGACGGCCTCCCAGAATGGGCTGACTCCTTCCGCATCGCAGCGTCCACGCATTTCGGCGATCACGCGATCTGAAAACCGATGTGGACGCTGAGCCAAGACCGCGAAGCGTGCCAGCGACAACAGGCGACCGCGACCGTGGCCTCGAAAGG
Source organism: uncultured Pirellulaceae bacterium (assembly GCA_964477385.1). Classification (GTDB taxonomy): domain Bacteria; phylum Planctomycetota; class Planctomycetia; order Pirellulales; family Pirellulaceae; genus Roseimaritima. The sequence continues at coordinate 20,305 of CAYZHQ010000091.1, read as the reverse complement.
CACGCAGCAAAAAGAGGCTGCCAATTTCGCTCGGCCCGTCGTAGATCCTTTCCAAGTGGAGGGCTCGGTGCTGGGTGCCCACCTGGTTCACATCGCTCGATTGGTGCCACTCGGCCTCGATGCGGTAGGCGTAGAAAGGTTCAAAACCTCCCGTCTTGGCATATAACGTTGAAGTGCCGACCAACTGTCCCGTAGTGGTGTCCTCCATCACCAACACGTAGGGCTCGCCCGCCGGTGATTGGCTTAGGCGGGTAAAGGCAAACACCGATCGTTCCACCCGTTCCAGCAGACGGGCACGGTCCAACTGCAAAGTGGTCAATCCATAAGTCGCCTTGCCGGTCAACTCCAGCAAGGGGTCTAAGTCGTCTAGTCGAACGGCGCGTACGATTTCCATAGTTTTGTCTTAGCGCGAGGAAGGCGATCCGAAGAGCCTGTTAATCCATCTTCCTCCAGCAACCGTCGGCGGGAAAGACTAAACTGGATGGTCGCTACGTTGAGGATCGTGCGACAAAAAAGTGTCGGGACCCTTTTGCGAGGAACTTGCCCTTCGGGTGCTTCGCGCAAAAGGGTCCCGACACTTATTGATCGCTCATTACTAACGCTGTTTTCTCTTACACAAGGCCCGTCGTCCTATGCGGATTTGTCTCCCCAGCCATCTCCTGCCGGCTCTTTTTCTTTTGACCACCTTAGTGTGTGGGCCGGTCTGGAGCCAAGACGATGAAGCCGGTTTCGAGCCGCTGTTTGACGGCCACAGCTACGCCGGTTGGCACGGCCAAAACGAGTGGTTTCGCATCGCCGACCAACAGATCATCGCGGGCAGCCTTAAACAACCGATCCCGCGGAACGAATTCCTGCGGACTGACAAGTCGTACGGCGATTTTGAATTGCGTTTGCAGTTCAAGCTCGTTGGCCAGAAACCGAATGCCGGGGTCCAGTTTCGCACGCAAGAGATTCCTGGCGATCATGAAGTCAGCGGTTATCAGGCTGATCTCGGGCCGGGCTGGTTCGGCTGCTTGTACGACGAATCGCGACGCCGAAAGATCCTCGCCGGTCCAGCCCCCGAGCAACGCGACGTGCCGATCAAGCCCAACGCTTGGAACGATTATCGAATCCGCTGTGTCGGACCACACATCCAGTTGTGGATCAACGGAATCCAAACGGTCGACTACACCGAAACCGATGCCGACATTCCTCAGACCGGCATTATCGCCGTTCAGGTCCATTCGGGGGCCCCAATGGAAGCCCGTTATCGCAAATTGCGAATCAAAGAGCTGTAGGCCTGCTGGCTGCCCAATTGGTCGGCCAGCCGAATCTTTTCGAGCGAACTCGGTATGCTGCCTCTCAACCAAACCGCCGCGCCGGCGTAGGATAGAGATCTCTCGCTCTGTTTTCTCGTTTGCCGCTGGCGACTTTTATGCCCTCCGCTGATTCGAACCATTCCTCGTTGCCTTCGTCGGGACCACCCGCAGCAGCGAAATTGCCTGCGTCTGCCTTGCCCGTTTCTCCGTGGCGTGCTCCCGAACTGCTCGCTCCGGCGGGGCAGTGGGACTGCGTGCATGCGGCCATCGAGAATGGAGCCGATGCGATTTACTTTGGGCTCGACTGCGGCTTCAACGCCCGTGCTCGAGCCAGCAATTTCCATCTGGATGACTTAGACAAGCTGGTCGCAACGATCCACCGTCGCGGCGTCTTGGGATATGTCACGGTCAACACCTTGGCCTTCGCCGACGAACTGTCTCGATTGGAAACGGTCTTGCAGCGGATCGCCGCCTCGGGTGTGGATGCGATCTTGGTGCAAGATTTCGGCGTGGCCCGTTTGGCTCGTGAAATTTGCCCTCAACTCGATGTGCACGCTTCGACGCAGATGACGCTAACGAGCGCGGAAACGATCGCCGTCGCATCCGAGCTGGGACTGAAACGGGTCGTCTTGGCCCGGGAGATGTCGATCAAAGAAATCCGCGCGGTCCACCAGAAAACCGATATGCCGCTGGAGGTGTTCATTCATGGCGCCCTCTGCGTGGCCTACTCCGGCCAGTGCCTGACCAGCGAATCGTTGGGCGGTCGCAGCGCCAACCGCGGCCAATGTGCCCAAGCTTGCCGGTTGCCCTATGAACTGATTTGCGACGGCGAAGATCGTGACTTAGGCGACGTCCGCTACCTACTCAGCCCTCAGGATCTCGCTGGCTATGCCGCGATTCCGGAACTTATCGAGGCAGGCGTCTGTTCGCTGAAGATCGAAGGACGACTGAAGACGCCCGAGTATGTAGCAAACATCACGGCCCGTTATCGTGATGCCATCGATCAAGCCATGCGTTCGCGGGTGGTGGAGCTGCCCACGCAAGCGATCGACGAGATGGAACTATCGTTCTCGCGCGGGTTTTCGCCGGGCTGGCTGCACGGTTGTGACCATAAACAGTTGGTCCCCGGAGAAGACTCCGCCAAACGCGGCATCCTGCTGGGGCTGGTCAAGCGTCTGACCCATCGTTCGGTCGTCATGAATTTGTGGCGTCCGCTGGCCCGTGGCGATGGATTGGGCTTTGAGGGAGGCCGCGCCGAAGGTGCCCAGCAGGGCGGACGCGTGTTCGGTTTGCTCCGGGATGGCGAGTCGATCGACCGCGCCAACGACGGGGATGTGGAGATTCTCTTTGGCAACGGCGAGATCGATTTTGATCAATTGTTCGTTGGCCAACGCGTCTACAAGTCGGACGACCCGGAATTGAATCGCCGTTTGCGAAAGAGTTATCAGAACGAAGATCCGCAGCATCGCCGTCCACTCGACATCACGGTCCGTGCGGTCACCGGCCAACCGCTACGGCTTGTCGCCCAGACCGCCAGTGGTCTCGCAGCTAACGCCTGCAGCACGCAACCGCTCGAAGCGGCACGGAATCAAGCGGCTACCGAAGAGCTGCTCCGCGAGAAACTCGGTCGGCTCGGTGGCACGCCCTACGAGCTGCGAAACCTGTCGGCGGAGATTGACGGTGCCCCGATGGTACCGGTCAGCCTCCTGAATCAACTCCGCCGCGACTTGGTGGCTGACCTCGAGCGTCAAGCCACCGCACCGCCACCACGCGTGATTCACCAACAGGCATTGGCGAACTTGCGGTCGGGAGCCGCGGCAGATCAGGGAGCGAATCCACCGGCAAGCGACGACACACAGGCTCCGGTGCAACTGTCTGTCCTATGCCGTAATTTGGAGCAATTGTCAGCCGTTGTGGAAGCGGATATCGAAACCGTGTACGTCGATTTTCACGATGTGCGGCAGTATTCCCAAGCGGTCCAGGTCGCTCATGATGGTGGTGCAAAACTCTACATCGGTTCGGTCCGTATCCAAAAGCCTGGCGAGATGGGATTGCTGAACGTCTTGCGCCGGCACCGGCCCGATGGCGTGCTGTGTCGTCATTTAGCGGCGCTGCAGTTCTGCCGCGACGAAGGTTTCGAAGCGCTCGCGGACTTCTCGCTAAATACGGCCAATGATTTGGCCGCCCAGTGGATCCGCTCTTTGGGCGCTACTCGGATCACGCCGTCTTACGATTTGAACCGCGAGCAACTGCTCGCACTCGTAGCAGCGGTCCCGCCAGAATGGTTGGAAATTGTGGTCCATCAACACATGCCGATGTTCCACATGGAGCACTGCGTGTTCTGTTCGGTGATGTCGCCGGGAACGAATAAGACCAATTGTGGGCGACCCTGCGATCGACATGTGGTGCAACTACGCGATCGGATCGGGACCGAGCACCCTCTGCATGCCGACGTCGCGTGTCGTAACACGTTGTACAACGCGGTGCCGCAAAGTGCGGCCGAAGCGACCGACGAACTGATCACGCGAGGTGTCCGTAGGTTCCGCGTCGAACTGTTGGAACAATCGCCGCCGGAAGCCTTGAAAATCGTTAACACCTACCGTGATTTGCTCGCCGGCAAGACCAGCGGTGCCAAAGTTTGGCAAGAACTAAAAGCACTCAATCGAGTCGGCGTCACACGAGGCACGCTGGAAACCAAACGCAATCCGTTGGCGATCATCTGACCTAGCCTAGCGCTATCCAGTTAGGTGACGTATTCCTCTTCTTCTTCGCCGGTGGGCCGCGCCAGTTCGCCGGAATCTTCCAGGTGCCGCACGATGTCGACGATCTTTTGCTGCACCCCTTCGACCTCCGAAACACGAACGCTTCCCAAATAGCCAATTTCTTCCTGTAGGTTTTCGGCAGCGCGGGAACTCATGTTCCGCATCACCTTCTCCTGCAGCGGTTGGCTCGCTCCCTTCAGCGCCATTGCCCATTGCGACGTTTCGACATTTTTGAGCAGCGTTTGAATATCGCGGTCTCCCAGTTTGGCGATATCTTCAAAGACAAACATCAAGCGACGAATTCCATCGGACAATTCGGGGTCTTCGCGGTTGAGGGCTTCCATCACGGTTCGTTCGATCGACCGCTCGGACACGTTCAAGATTTCCGCCACACTTTCGGCACCGCCGACTTTGTTTTGTTTTTGGTTGACCATCGTGCTCAGACGCTGCTCCAAGCCACGCTCGAGTTCGTCAACCGCCTCTGGGCTGGTGCGCCCCATCGCTGCAATCCTGCGGATCACTTCCAGTTGCTTGTCGGGCTGGAGCCCAGCTAACAGCTCGGCCCCATAGGAGCCATTGGTGTAGCTCATCAACAGCGCGATCGTCTGCGGGTGTTCTTCGTTAATGAACTGCAACAGCGTCTGCGGATCGACTTTCTTGAGGAAGGCGAAGGGCATCGCGTCGATCGTTTGCTGCAGGTTTCCCAGCAAGTCTCCCGCTTCTTTACCGAGCGCCGCCTTGATCAGTTCCTTGGCGCGCTCCAAGCCCCCTTCGCTGGCATAGATCGCGCTGGCCTTGCTGGTCAGAAACTCCGCCATCACGACTTCTTGTTCATCGCCCCCGATCGAATCGATCTGCGCGATTTGAATACTGATGGCTTCGATCTGATAGGGCGGCAATTTCCCCAGCACCATGGCGGCTGTTTTGGTCGGCAGAGCCATCATCAAAATGGCCGCTTTTCGCAGTCCGCGGTCGCTCAACAGATTCAGTTCGTTCACGATGCCACTCTTTACCGAGACGTTCACGCCACCACATCGAAATCAATCGATACATCGTGGATGATCGGAAAAACAGTGGTCCCAAAATCGGTTCGACTGGCACCGAGCCCCAGCGAATTTCGTAGCCGTTGGCATCGAAACGAAGTTAACGATTATGCGGGCGGATTCCGCTAGGCCGACCGGTTCCAGGGCAGGCGACAAATTCCCCATTGGCCATGATTCTCGTCCACGGCGACTTCCAGCCACGTCAGCGCGTTGCCGAAGGCAGCCTGGGTTTGCTCGCGGATCCGCTCGGCCAATACCCTGGCCATCTCTTCGGCCGTCGTATTGATGACCGGCAACAAGATGCAGTCTTCATTGGGAAACACCCAGCGACGATCTCGAAAACGAGCCGTCGTCTCCCGTTCGTCGCTGGTGACCTTGATCTCCGCATGATCGGTCGGCAGCAACACATGATGGTCCCACTGCAGAGTTTCCTTTAACACGGCATCGCGTAACGCAATAAAGTCGACCACATAGCGATTGGCGTCGAGCGGCCCTTCGACGGCCACCCGGACGCCGTAGTTGTGACCGTGAATCCGCTCGCAGATGTCGCCCGCGAAGGTGATGAAGTGGGCGGCCGAAAAGACAAAGGTTTCCTTCGTCACATCGACCCGAAAAGTCGCACCGGATGGAGCAGCAGCGTCAGCGGGCATGGGGGTTTCTCAGTGGAAAGAAATGGCAAGAACTTCTTTGGCTAGCCTAATACGCCCCTTCGCATTTGAGAACCGTCTTGAGCGTCCGCCCAAGGATGTAGAGATCCAGCCAAGGCGACCAATTGCGGACGTAAAACCGGTCATACATCAACCGCTCTTCGTAGGTCGTGTTATTGCGGCCACTGATCTGCCACATGCCGGTAATGCCTGGGCGCACCCGCGAATAATGCTCGTAGGTCGGTCCGTATTTAACGATTTCGGCGATCTGAATCGGGCGCGGGCCCACCACACTCATATCCCCGACTAATACGTTCCACACCTGCGGCAATTCGTCCAGGCTGGTCTTTCGCAAAAACTGTCCCGACCAGGTGATGCGAGGATCATTCTTCAGCTTGTGGTTCCTGACATACTCTTCCTTGGCCTCGGGATTTTGAGCGAGGTAATCCTCCAGAACCTGATGCGCGTCGGGGACCATGGTGCGAAACTTCCAAGCGGCGAAGCGACGACCATGGCGACCGATGCGAGGGTTGCTGTAGAAAATCGGTCGCCCCGACGTCACCAACACAATCAACGCCAACAGACACATTAAAGGTGCCAGCACCAAGCCGCCCGAGATGACCAGCGCCAGATCGAGCAAACGTTTGCAAACCTGCTGTTCCGGCATCATCAAGCGTTCTTCAACCTTGACCGCCGATAGCCCTCCACAGTCCAAAGGCCGGTTCCACAGACTGGGCAGTTCATGCGCGGTGTGAATCAGCACCACGTGACGGAACCGTTGCCGAAAGAACTGCACCCAGGAGACCTTCTGGGGATCCATCCGTTCGGGCAAGGCAATCACCAACCAATAGACGCCATTTTCCCGTGCATAGCGAATCACATCCTCCAAGTCCCCCAGCCAAGCGACGCGACTGTCGTGCGGTTCCTGCCAATAGCGATGCGTATGATCAAATCGCCCCTGCAACCGCAAACCTCGTCCCCCACCGGTGCTGAAAATTCGGTCGACTTGATCGGCCAATTTTCCTTGCCCAATCATGATCGTCGGGTAGCCCCACCAGGCATGTTTTGCCGCCCACGAGCGGGCAATCGTTCGCAACACCGGCGACAACAACATGGCGATAAAAAACGTTCCCGCAACCATGATCGCGTAAGGCGATTGAGCCGAACCGTAGAAGACGGCAAAGGCAAAGGATGCCAATGCCAGACTGATCCAGGTCAGGCTTAGCTGCCGAAGTTCGACCGCCGGATGGACGCCCGCGGCCGGATAGAGACCACTACCGGTAAAGACCAAAAATTGCCCCAACACCAAGGAGACCAGGAACAGCCCCAGATGATTGATCGGTCGCTCGCTGAGCCACCCCGCGAATTGCATCGAGACGATGCAACCGACAAAGATCGCGATCCAATCAACGAGCACCAACGGGCCTGCGGTGCGCAGGATCTGCATTCCATAACACTTACTGAACGGCAAGGCGGAACCAGAGTCAGCTGACAAAGATGGATTCCAAGTCTCCATCACTGGAGCCGATTCATCGACTGCATTGCTCGTTCGTAACCGTCGACTGGCTGTAATACTTTCGGACTGCAAACCTGACATGGTGTTTTGCTTTTCGCTGGCTACTTGGCGGTGATGGGCTTACGGAAATACTTGTCGGCCTTGCTGCCAGCACCGTACTGGTAGCTGTAACCATACTTTCCCTCATCGCCCTGCCGCGAAAGGTGGTCAATGTCGTTGACAATAAAGCCAATCGGCTGGACGCCCACCGACTCCAGTCGTTGGGCCGCTCGTTCCGCTTCCGGACGCGTGGTGTTGGACGTCCGCAAAGAAATCACCACACCATCGACACGCTGCCCAATCGATGTCGATTCGCTAACGGCCAGCAACGGAGTGCTGTCCAGCAAGACATAGTCAAACTTTTCTCGCACCGCTTCGATCAACAGGGAGAACTCGCTGCCTTGTAATAATTCCGATGGATTCTCTGGTCGAAAACCACTCGGCATCACACTCAATCGCGGTACGTCGGTGGAATGAATGGCGTCCAGTAACTCCGCGTCGCCAGTCAGGACATTTGCCAAGCCCGTCTGATTCTCCAGCGTGAACAGTTTGCCCATGCGTGGTCGCCGCAGATCGCAATCGATCAACAGCACTTGCTTGCCCGTCTGAGCCAACGAAGCGGCGAGGTTGGTCGTCGTCAGCGTTTTGCCGTCGCCAGGATTGGGGCTGGTCATCTGGATCACCTTTCGCTGCTTGCCGCCGGGGCTGAACATCAGCGAGGTGCGGATATGACGGTACGCCTCCGCCTGCGGCGATTCGGGTTGATGGTAGACGACCACCTCCGCGGAAACCGCTTTGGAGAGACCTTTCGTTTTGCGAAATTTCATCTTGCCCACCGCTCCCAGCATCGCTGTCCCGAACGCCGTTTCGATGTCGGCCGTACTGCGGAAACTGCGATCACCCAAGTCGACCAACAGCGCTAGTCCGCCACCGAGCAACGAGCCAAAGCAAATCCCCGCTGCCAGCACCAAGGGTAAGAGGGGCCAAGCCAGCTCGCCGATCTCCGGCGCACGCAGGATTTCAGTGATAAAGCCGCCGTAGTTTTGCATCACGTTCAACTGCCGCAGCCGATCGATCACCGCCAACTGCAATTGCTTCGTCGCGTATAACTCGTCGCGAATCTCCTGGTCACGCAGCTCGTCGTCGACTAAATCCACCGACTCCTGCTCTTCTGTTTCAATTTCGGCTTTGACAAACGTAATGCGTTGGCGGATGTCTTCCAGATCTTTGTCGATCACTTTAGCGTAGGCGTTGACCAGCGTTCCGCTGCGGATCTCCGGGGAATCGGAGGCAAGGTTTAGGCTTGCGTTCTTGGCTTCGAGATACTGCTCGACGTCACGCACGGTATCACGCAACTCCATCACCCGCGGATGCCCGCTGCCCAACCGTGACTCCTCTTCACGCAGCCGAACTTTCAAGGTCAACAGACTTTCCGCCTCCGTGGTGGCCGCGGTGGAGCGCTGCGGTTGCTGTGCCACGAAGGCCTCGTCGGCGTTGGCGTCGCCACGTTCCACGGTGACCAACAGCGCCAACCGCTCGACATCGCGACTGTCGATCAGCCCGAGCCGTTCCAGGTCCGAGAACTCGCGAATCGCTCCGCTCGTGCCGCCGGTCCGCGCCAGAATCACCGCGCGGCTTTCCAGTTCGCTCTCGCGAAGCTGCAAACGAATCAGTTCGCTGTGCAGAGTCGCCAAGCGAATCTGATTCTTCGTCAATGAATCTGGGCCAAGCGTCAACAACGGAGTTTCGCGACGAAACTCACGGTATGAGTTTTCTAATTGATCGATCTCCAAGGACAAATCATCGCGAGCTTGCTGGATCAAGCCGGTCGCTTCCGTGTTGGCATCCTGTAGCGTTTCGGCCATGAAATCCTGATAGGACTCGGTGATCGCCGACAAGACCGCCGCACTGTCTATCGCGTTGCCATGCCGGAACTCCGCCACGAAGGTCAACGGAGCATACGCCAACTCCTCCCCACCGCGGGCTACGTTTAAATTGTCAATGATATAGGCCACCACGGCACGGCGATGGTCGAGCCGCGACTGCTCCGGGTCGAGCGCACTGCGAATCGATTCCAACGATTCCAGCTTTCGATTGTCCACCGCATCGCCAATCACCCGTGGGCTGCGAATAATCTCCATGTGCGTGGCCAGTAAGGCGTCGCCAATCTCCTGCTCGGGCATCGAACCTTGTTGGTTCTGCGCCATCATCGGCAACGCCCGATCCTTGCGCATCACCAACACTTCGACCTGCGACGAATACAATTTGGGAGCCACCAGGGCGTAAAAAACGGCCAAGCTGATGCCAAGCGTTAACCCCAAAAAGACCAACAGCCAGCGGCGGCGGAGAACGCCCCACAAATCTAATACCGGCTCGGTTGCTGCTGTGTTCTGGCGAAGCATTTGCGTTCTCGTGTCCTGCGTACTTGTCTTGCAGAGATCTCCGGCAGAGAGCAAGCTGCTAACGGTTCGATGACTCCGGCTAAAATAGTCTGCTAAAAAGAACAGGCTGTGAGAATAGGTAAACATGCATAAATTAGGCTATTTAAGCAACTTGTTTTACCGGATGTAGCGGAATGACTGCCTGGCTGGCATACCCAACTTGGCACGCTCAGACGCCAGCCGGACCCATCGTAAAAACGTAAGTTGTCAGATCGCACCTCAATCACCAAACTTGGGGGTGGAGTGCGGCATTAGATTTTCTTGCACCGAAGCCTCCTTCCCCCCAATCTGGAATCGCCGTGCTGAATCGCCGCTTTTCGCTAGGCACCTACCTTGGCATCGGCCTGTACGTGCACTGGACCTTTTCACTGTTGCTGCTGGCTGTGGCCATCGACCGGATCAGCCGTGGCAGTGGCTGGCAGGAGGTACTGCTGTCGCTGGCGATTGTGCTGACCATGTATTTATGCGTCACGCTGCATGAATACGGGCACGCGATGATGGCGCGGTGCTTTGGCGTCGGGACCCGCGACATCACGCTGCTACCGATCGGGGGGGTGGCGAGGCTGGAGCATATGCCGCGTGTACCTTGGCAAGAGTTCCTGATCGCCGTGGCGGGACCGGCGGTGAATGTCGTCATCGCGATGCTGTTGGCCAGCGTGCTGTTGGTGTTGGGAATCGTTTCGAGTGATTTTCTCCAGAGCGCTGAACAGTCGATGCAGGATGTCGAAACGGGCAGCCTTTCGGTGCCTGGCTTTGTGCTGGTGATCTTGATCGCCAACATCGCGTTGGTCGTCTTCAATATGATTCCCGCCTTTCCGATGGACGGCGGACGCGTGCTGCGCAGCCTGTTGGCGATGATGATGAATTATCGACGCGCCACGTGGGTGGCCTCCCGCATCGGCTTGGTCTGCGCCATGTTCATGGCTGCCTTCGCCTACTCGAACTCCTTTTATGTCCTGTTGCTGATCTCCTGCTTCATCGCCTGGGCCGGCATGATGGAAGCCAAGCAGGTCGCGGTCACCGAATCGGTGCGTGGCCTCCGCGTCGCCGATTCGATGATCCACATGGACGGCGTTGCCATGGTATCGGCGGAACAGACGCTTGGTGAACTGGCTCGGCTCTGGCAGCGTTCGGCCGAAACGGTCTTGCCAGTCGCCGACGCTACCGGACAACTGATCGGCATGGTGCACCTGCAAGATTTGGCCAAAGCGATGCGCAACCAGCAACACGGGACTACCTGGGAGCAACCGGTGGCCGCCCTGGCCCGCTGTGACCTGCCGACGCTCTATCCCGAACAACGTATCGAGGACATTCTGACTAACCCTCCCCATCGCCGTATGCGGCAACTGCCCGTGGTCTCTTACGGCGGTCAGTTCCTGGGGATGCTCGACCTAGACAGCTTGCTCGACCGCTCGTCCCTTTCCCACGCCATCGACCGGGTGATGCCACCACCAACGTTGCCCGCCGACAGGTCCGACATCGATCCGCCACGGGATGCCGATGAGGGTACGCTGTTCACCGCCTAGAATTGTTGTCGAGAATTTTTGTCGAGAATTCTGTACGGATTGCGACACGCGGCGCCACTATTAACAGTGGAGGCAACCATTCATGCGATTGACCCTTAGAACCCTGCTGGCACTACGCAACAAGACCCTTGGCCCCGACGACGAAGCGCGTCTGAGTGAAAAGGTGAAGGACAGCAGTTACGCCCAGTCTCTGCTGGAACTGATCGGAAATGTCGTGGGCAATGCTCGCCTATCGGCCCCGCCCCCCACGGCAACCGGGCCGACGGACGACCCGAATGTGATGGCCGAATATCTCGACAGCACGCTGGCTCCCGAACAAGCGGCCGAAGTCGACCGGACCTGTTTGGAGTCACCCGTGCATCTTGCCGAAGCGGCTGGAGCCCACGAAGTTCTCACGTTGGTGTTGGGCAAACCGGCCGATGTGCCACCCGCATTGCGAGACCGCGTTTATCGGCTGAGCAGTCACTCGGTGGAAACGCTCGACGCGCCCGATGCGGGCACCGCACAACCGATCATGCCAGTCAGCTTGGACGATTCAGGAGCTTTCCAGGCGGCAACGCGGATGCAAGCGACCGTACCGTCGGGAGGCGCTGCGGCGACGTCGCTTCCCCGCGACAGCCGAGAACCAGCCATCGCAGGTAACCGTCCGCTGAACGCCGCCGAAGCTCATGAGATTTTTGGCGATCGCCTCCGCGTCGCGCGTGTGCTGCCGTGGCTGGTCACGCTGGTCTTGATCGGTGCCATGCTGTTCGTGCTGAAGCAGGCCTTCGCCCCGCTATTGGACCCCAATCGGTCCGAAACCGCACAAAAATCCGACACCGCACCGCTTGAGGATCGGGCTGCCGCAGATCGCGACACGACGCCAACCGAACAGGCGGACACGTCGGACACCCCACAAACTCCGCTCGAGAATCCTGGGACACCGACCACGGCTGCGTCTCCGGAACCGGCCCCCGAAGCGAACTCGGATCTGTCCCCGTCGGCGTCGCCGCCCCAAGACGCCGCGGTAACTCCACCCACGACCGCGCCACCGTCAGAGCCACCGTCAGCGACCACCCCAATGCCCGAGCAGGCACAGGGGCCGGCGACCACTTCGCCGACCGAACCGGCGGTGCGCGTTGCCGATGCGGGAGCCGCGATGACCGAGCCATCGGTTCCCGAAGTCGTGGAGGTCGACCCATCGGCCGACCGCCCCTCGTTGCTCACCTTCACAAATGCTTCGTCCAGTGACAGCCTGCTGCTGGGCAAGCCCCGCGGCGACCAAGCTTGGCAAATATTTGACGAACCATCGGTGATCGATTCCACCACAACGCTGGTGACACCTCCCACGTTTCGAAACACCCTGGCGGCGCCGCAACAATATGAATTAACGTTGGTCGGCCCGACGGTGACCGCTTTCGCAGCCTCCGGCGAAGCCCCTGAACTGGAACTGCAAAGCGGGCGCGTGGTCGTTTCGGCACTTGCCGCCGAAGCCCAAATCCCGCTGCGAACCGGTGCGCGTTCGGTGCTGCTGGAACTAGACGACGTCGGAGCAACGGTGGCGATCGACGTCCATCCTTTCCGGACGCCGGGCACGGATCCGACCAACCTGGAAAACCGTGTCTTCGTAACGCAAGCCACCGTGGTGATCGGCCCGGTGGTGTGGCGCGATGCCGACGGCAACAGCGAGACACTCCAGACCGGGGAACAGTGGAGCCAGATCGGTGACGGCGCCGGCGAACGGTCGGTAACCGAGTCGATACCGCAATGGATCAACGGCACACGGCAGAGCTTGGTCGAAAAGGCGGCCAGGGAGAACCTGCTGGCACTGCTGCCCGGTAAACAGTCGGTCGAACTGGAACTACGCGGAGCGGTGAGCTACCGACGCGCCGAAGTCGGCGCCCTGGCGGCTCAGACGCTGGCGATGCTCGGCAAGCCTGACATCTTTTTTGGAACCGACGGCATGCTGAACACACCCAGTCAAAAAGCGTACTGGAATGATCACGTGGCAACGCTCAAAAGACGCATCGACCTCAGCCCCGCGGCGGCTCAAGAAGTTCGCGCGGGTGCGGCGAGCATGGATGCGGCGAGTGCGGAGCCATTGTTTCGTTTGCTGTGGGATTATTCTCCCGAACAATTAGCTGCCGGCGCGGATGAGTTCCTTGTCCAGACTCTGGATAGCCCCCAAATGCCGCTGCGAGTTCTGGCGATCGAAGCCTTGCGGCGCATCACCGGCACCACGCTGTACTACAAACCGGAGCAAGAAAACGCCGCACGTCGCAAGAACGACGTCAAGAAATGGGAGGCGAAATTGCGCCGCCAAGACATTCGCTGGCAAGCGGTCCCGATCGCCGGCGTCCCCGCACCGGTCGTGGAATAGCCCACCGCAAACGCCAAGCATTGCGGCGGTGTGTTCAGGTCCCTAGGCGGTGCCGATCCCGTCGCCGGTGGCCCAGTATCCACCACGAGCATGATCAAACAGCGGCTTCGTTCCACGAGCCGATTCATCCAGTCCTTGCTCGCTGAAGACACACCGCCCGGCGACCCACGTCGCCACAGGCCAGCCCGTTAACGTCGCGCCATCCCACGGGGACCAACGCGATTTGGTGTATTGCTCGGCATTGCGGATCGTTCGCTGCTTCTCTAGATCCACCAACACTAAATCGGCGTCATAGCCGACGGCGATACGGCCTTTGCCCACGATCCCCCACACTCTTGCCGGCGCGTCGCTCATCCAGCGCGACACCTGCTCGATCGAACAGCGCCCCTGCGTGACTTCGTTCAGCATCAGCGCCAAACTATTTTCGACCGCCGGTAACCCGGAAGGGCTCGCCGGATAGGGCTGGCGTTTTTCCTCCAGCGTGTGAGGGGCATGATCGGTCGCGATCACTTGAATCTGACCGTCCAACAAACCTTGCCACAAGCGGCGATTGTCGTCGGCCGACTTGATCGACGGGTTCATCTGCACCAACGACCCCAACCGCGCGTAGTCGTCGGTATTGAAGAATAGGTGGTGCGGACAGACCTCAGCGGTAATGTACGGCTGGTGCCCGACCAGCAACGGCAACTCATCGCCGGTCGAAACGTGCAACACGTGAAAGCGGTGCTGATGTCGAACCGCCAAATCGATCGCGCGTCGTGTCGCGATGACCGCCGCCCGCACGTCGCGAATCTGTGAATGGATGGCGACGTCATGTTGCCCGGCAAAGCGCTCCGCGTTGGCTTGAACGGTCGATTCATCTTCGCAGTGCGCGCAGATCGGCAACGTGGTCTGTGCAAAAATCTGCTCCAACGCGGCCTGCCGATCGACTAACAACGTGCCGGTGCTGCTACCGATAAAGATCTTAATGCCGGGGATGTTCTCCGCAGCCTGCAGTTCGGCCACATTGTCGACCGTCGCGCCGATGTAGAAGCCGTAATTGACCAGCGACTTCGATGCCGCCAGCGATTCTTTGGCACGCACGCCCTCAACGGTGATCGCATGCGGGAGGGTGTTGGGCATTTCCAAGAAGGTCGTCACCCCCCCGGCCGCACAGGCTCGGGAGGCCGACGCAAGGTCCTCTTTGTGCGTCAAACCAGGCTCGCGAAAGTGGACCTGATCGTCGACCACTCCGGCCATCAAGTACTTGCCACGCGCATCAACCACTTGGTCGCACTGCGTCGTGTCCGCCGCATCAATGTCGACGATTTTTCCGCCGACCACCAACACATTGGCGACCGCGACCTCGGTGGGAAAGACGACAGCGGCTTGCTTGAAGAGTATCGATGCCACCGGTTGGCCTCCGTAAACTGATGATGAACGCAAGGATTGGGTTACGGATCGAGCGATACCACTTCGAAGCCATCGCGAGAACCGAGAGCGCGATAGGTCTGTAGATCGATGCTGTCCGTAACGAATCGCACCGAACCGTCCCCAAGCACAAAAAACGCTCCGCCCCGATGGTAACTTCCGAATGACAATTCCATCAGGCGACCATGGGCCGTGGGATCGCGAAAACGCAAATTTATCGCCGGATAAACGCTGCCGACCGCCTCGGAGAATTCCGTCCCGCCGTTGCCGCCGTCGCAGCGGCAAGCATCCATCTGCGGCGACCCAAAGTACCAATGATCCATCGCTTGACCATCTTTCATAAAGTTGTTGTCGGTGTACGACTCCCCGACGAACAGCGTGCTGGACAACCCATCTTGGATATCGCGAAAACGTGTCTCGCTGCAAGCGTAAAAGATGCCGTTCAAATCAATTTGCTCAAGCGACTTCGTGCCGGGAATAACAGTCGTACTGGTGTCGTCCGAAGTCACCTCATTGCCCGCGTTGGCACGGTAACTGGCCGGCACGCGGTTGGGGATCAGGCTGCTGTTCAAGTGTAGAGGTTGCGACATGCTGGGACAGCGATAGACACTGATGACCGTGCCCGCCGCATCGCGATTACGCCCCGACGCCGCCCAGCTTCCACTGCCCCCCTCGGCAAAGGTCAACGATTCATAGACGGTGTTGCCTTCGATGTAAGGCAAGATCATCGCCGTCCAAAGCGTCCCGTGAGTGTCCCAGCCAAAGGGCAGTTTCTGGTGCGAACTCTCGTAGTTCTGGAAAGCTAATCCGATCTGCTTTAAATGGTTGCTGCATGACATCCGCCGTGCCGCTTCGCGCACACTCTGGACGGCAGGTAAAAGCAAACCGATCAAGATGGCGATGATGGTGATCACTACCAACAGCTCGACCAAGGTGAAAGCGTTTCTGCGCATCACGCGGTCCTCGAGTTCTAAGGCAAGGCTGAGACAAATTCGGCCGCCGCACGCATCGAATGAAGTACGTGCGTCGGCTCGGATTGTCGCGAACGACGGGCGGAAAGGCCACCACCCGAATGGCATCTTTCCGGGGCGATCCGCACAACCCCTCAGCACCGCCCGCCAATCCTCAGCACCGCCCGCCAATCCTCAGCACCGCCCGCCAAGGCACGCCGGCATTCCTGTAACCTAGGCGAAAAATTCCACCGCATTGCGGAACATCTGCAAGCCTTCGCCACTTTCGGGCGGAGTGGCCCGGCGAGTCCAATACGGATGATGCGTGGGATCGATGTGACGTTCGGGATGCGGCATCAAGCCAAACACACGTCCCGTTGCATCGCAAACTCCCGCCACGTTGGCTTCGCTGCCATTGGGGTTCACGGGAAACGCAAACGGCTCCTCGCTCAGCGTGCCCGCCGCATCGCAGTATCGCAACGCCAAGCGACCGTCAGCCCGCAGTTGCTCGCGAATCGAATCGCTGGCAGTGACAAAGCGACCTTCGGCATGCGCCATCGGGAGGTACATCTGCGCGATGCCTTGCAAGAAGACGCAGTCCGTTTGCGGATCGACGCGGAGATGCACCCAGCGATCCTCAAAGCGACCGTGATGGTTCCATGTCAGCGTCGTGGGAGTTTCGTTCTCCAGCCCACTGGACAGCACGCCCAGTCGCATCAGCACCTGCATGCCATTGCAAATCCCCAGCATTAAGCGATTTTCATTCTCACCACAAAAATCCTGGACCATCGTCGCGAGATGTCGCTGCATCCGGCCGGCCAGAATCCGCCCCGCGGCGATGTCATCGCCATAGCTAAACCCCCCAGGGACGCAGAGAATCTGAAAGCGAGCCGCAAGCGCCGGATTTTCAATCAAGCGATTGACATGCACCCGCTCCGCCTGAGCGCCCGCCAATTCAAAAGCGTAAGCCGTCTCCTCGTCACAGTTGGTACCAGGAGCCCGAAGGATCAAAACACGTGGCGCGGCCATAATCAAAGCGAAACGCTAGAAGCTACAAGGACGGAAACGAAACCCAATTCGTTTACTTTAGACATCCAAGCCACCGAAAGGGAGCCCCTGAAAAACCACCACAACCAAGCGCCGCGCCAATAAGGGGACGGGGGTCTTTTTTGTCAAACGCCCTCGTGGACCACGCCATTGGCGAAAGCCACTGGCTTCCGAGGACTCGTTTTCGCGGCGAATCATTGCACCGACCTGATTCGCGATGCATTCGATCAGCGGCCTCTGATTTTTGGCGAAGCCCTCAACCTTTGATGCGTCGTCCCGAGAAACGATCAAGCACCCAACCAAACAGAGCGCCAATCGTTTGCAACAAGAAGTAGGCGGCGACGAGATTCCGTGGTTCCATGAGATTCCGTGGTTCCATGGCCCGATTCCAACCGCACAACAGACACTGCACGAAACATGTTGTGACGAATGTCCAACGATGACTAGTCCTTTCCGTTGGTGAGGTAGACTACCAATCTGCACGGCGGATGTGACAGCACAGGATGTTCGGGATGCAAACATTGCGGATCAGGAGCAAGGTTTGAAAAAACGCGAGATCGATCAAAAAGCGGCGATCATGATTGTCATTGAACACTTTGGCGACATTCCGCCCGGCACGAAGTGTTCCGCAGTGTTCTTCGACGCGGAGAAGATTCGCCGGGAAAAGGATTTTTACGCGAAGTTGTACAGCGAGAACGGCGTGCATGATCCGGAGATCCTACGAGCGATGGTCGCCGCAAATGTGCCGAACGAACCTTACTGGTTGGTCTCGCTGAAATCCGACAATGGTGCAACGGCAGAGGTCACCCGGCTGCACCGAGTGGACGACCGAACAGGAAAAGTCATTCCCGATCCGACGTAGGCTTTAGAAAAGAAAGTGTTCGGCAATGATCGGCGCTGTTGCCGACTTGATCGGTTCCACCAGTTCGTCATCCATGACTTGGTCGTCATCGGGAATGTTCGAGACATGAATCGGCTTGAACTTCGATCCGCCAGGAATGCAGCAACCCGAGCGTGTCGACGGCGATGTTCCGCTTTCGCCCCGTAATTTTCTTGCCTCCGTCGTACCCGCGGCTTCCACTACGCTCGCCTGTTTTCGCGTTTTGACTGTCGATGCTGCCGGCGCTACGCTGCAGTTGTTCGCTTGGTGCTTCGAGCATACGGATGGCTCCGACAAGCCATGACGTGACATCCAACCGCACACGGTGGCCCCGGTTCGCCCCATGTCTCCGAAACAGTGCATGGAAACACGGCGGCCAGCGTCGAGCGACCTATCGATGGCGTCTAAAATCGAACGCATCCGGTCGATGGTGGTGGTGCCCCCTTCGGGAACTGGAAAACGCGATGGGCGACCCGTGGGATGGTAAGATGTTTACTCGATAAGACACGCGATGTTACCCCGAAAGAGGCGGATGATTTGCCAATCCATTTAACCACCCCAAGTCGACGGCATTTCCTTCAAGCGACAGGGGCGAGCATCCTGCTGTATGGGACCGGCGCCCGGGCGTCAGAGGCCGGAGATGTGGACGCCGAGCTCGTTTATCTGCTGAACGATACACACATTGGTGAAACACAGCCGGAGGATTCACCTGTCCCCACTCACTTGCGTCAAATTGTCACGAAACTGGTGAGTCTACCGATGAAGCCAGCGTGCGTGCTGATCAACGGCGATCTGGCTCTCAAAGATGGCCAACCGGGGGACTATCGGCATTTTGCAAAACTGATTCATCCGCTGCAGGAAATGGGCGTCGACATCCATCTCACGCTCGGCAACCACGATCACCGCAATGCGTTCTATGAGATACTCAAAGAGCAGCGATCAGATGAGCCTCCTGTCGAGTCGCGACATATCTCGGTTGTCGAAACGCAGCATGCCAACTTGTTTTTGCTCGACTCACTGCAAAAGACGATGGTGACCCCGGGAACCATCGGTGCCCAGCAGCTTAAATGGCTCGCCTCTGCTTTGGACCGTTTGCAGAAGAAGCCAGCAATTATCGTGGCCCATCATAATCCGCGACTCGGCGGTGATCCGTTACACTTCCCCGGCGGGCTGATTGACTCGCAAGAACTGTGGGACGTCCTTGGACCGCGCAAGTGGGTCAAAGCCTACATCCATGGCCACATCCACGATCGTAGCTATGCTACACATCAAGGCATCCACATTTTGAATATGCCGGCGACGTCGTATGTCGCCGACTCAACAAAATCAACGACCGGCTGGACGACCGCGAGATTCGCTGCCCATGGGGTCACACTCACCACATACACCAGCAATGCTCAGCATCATTGGAATGGTGAATCGAAAATGCTCACGTGGCGATCAGCCCAATGAGGAGTCGCGAAAAGATGAACCAATTGATCAGACTTGTGCTGTTGACGGTGGCGTCGGTCTTGACCGTGTCCACAAGCCAATCCGCGGAACCCATTCGCCTGCGAGTACTCAGCTATAACATCCATCATAGTGAAGGAGTCGACGGCAAGCTCGACCTGGAGCGGATTGCGAATGTCATCCTTTCCGTCAAACCGGACATCGTGGCGTTGCAGGAAGTGGATCGGAAAGTGAAGCGAACAGGTGGTGTGGACCAACCTGCGGAACTGGCCCGACTGACCGAGATGAACATCGTCTTTGGCGCCAACATCGAACTGCAAGGGGGGCACTATGGCAACGCCGTGCTTTCACGGTTTCCGATCACCCAACACAAAAATCATCTGCTCCCCAGCATCGCCGACGGTGAGCAACGAGGAGTTATCGAAGCGGAAATGGAAATGCCCCACTCCGGCCAGACTGTGAGGTTGCTCGCCACGCATTTAGACTATCGGGCTGATGAACGCGAGCGACTAGCCTCGGCGAAGGTCATCAATGAGCTGATCGCGGTCCATCCACAACATCCCGCATTGCTGGCAGGCGATCTGAACGCCACGCCCGATAGTGAAACGCTTCAACTGCTCCATGCGAAGTGGAATCGCACGAATGAAAATCCCATGGCAACGGTGCCGGTGAATCAGCCGACAAAGCAGATCGACTTTATTTTGCACCGTCCGGCGAATCGCTGGAAAGTTGTTGAGGTTAAGGTGCTCGACGAGGCTGTCGCTTCTGACCATCGAGCGATCTTTGCCGTTTTGGAACTTCATGCCGATATTCAGTAGGCTCCAGATCCATAGGTAACACAGGATGACATACCGCTGCTATCTGATCCTCCTGACATTCCTGCTCGGGGTGCATGACATGGTTTGCAGCTTGAATTGGGGTCGGCTTGCAATCTCTGT
>CAYZHQ010000090.1:3938-24257 GCA_964477385.1 uncultured Pirellulaceae bacterium | reverse complement strand
AACTCGCAACTCGCAACTCGCAACTCGCAACTTCGTCCCTACAAAAACTTGCCCGTTTCGCTGCGTTTGTGTTTGCGGATGGTCGGCGGGGGGCCTTGTGCGATCAGCTCTCCGCCGGCATCGCCGCCGCCGGGTCCCAGATCGACCAGCCAATCGCAGGCGCGTGCGACGTCGAGGTTATGCTCGATCACGATCACCGTGTTGCCGGCGTCGGCCAATCGATTCAGCACCGACAGCAACCGTTTGATGTCCTCAAAGTGCAGCCCGGTGGTCGGCTCATCGAGCAGATACAGCGTCGCCCCGGTGCTGGACTTGGCCAACTCCGTCCCCAGTTTGATCCGCTGGGCTTCGCCACCACTGAGCGTCGTGCTGGGCTGTCCCAGCCTCAAGTAGCCCAAGCCGACATCACGCAGCGACTGCAGGATCCGGTCGACTTTGGGGATGTTCGTGAACAGTTCGCTGGCCTGACGAATCGTCATTGCCAACACATCGGCGATCGTTTGGCCTTTGAAGCGAACCTGCAGCGTCGCTTCGTTGTAGCGTTTCCCACCGCATAGGCTGCACGTCACATACAGGTCGCTGAGGAAATTCATTTCGATCTTTTCCTGCCCGTGTCCTTTGCACTGCGGGCATTGCCCGGCGGCGGCGTTGAAGCTGAAGCGACTGCTGGTGAAGCCGCGCTGTTTGGCTTCGCGTGTGGCGGCGTAGACCTTGCGGATCTCGTCGAGGGCGTGGGTGTACGTTGCCGGGCAACTGCGAGGCGAACGGCCGATCGGAGCTTGATCGATGCGAATCAGTTTATCGATCGATTCGGCACCTTGCAGCGATTCAAACGGCCCACCGCGCGGGGCCTGCAAACCCAGTTTGCCGGCGATGGCGGGATAGAGCGTGTCGTTAATCAGCGAGCTTTTGCCGCTGCCGCTGACACCCGTGACGCCGATCAAACAGCCCAACGGAAAGGTGGCCGATACCGATTTTAAGTTGTGTTCGCTGGTGCCGGTGATGGTGATCGCCCGTTTTTGATCGACCTTCCGCGGCGTCATCTCCGGGATCTTGGGAACGGTATCGTTCAAGTAGCCGCCGGTGACCGAGGCAGGATCGGCGGCGACTTGGGCCGGCGCTCCCTGGCTGATGATTTGGCCCCCTCGCTGTCCGGCACCGGGTCCCATATCGATCAGCCAATCGGCCGCACGCATCATCGCTTCGTCATGCTCGACCACCAGCACCGTGTTCCCCTGCTGTTGCAGATCGCGCAGCGCGCCGATCAACCGATCGTTATCACGTTGATGCAGTCCAATCGAAGGTTCATCCAGTACATAGCAGACGCCCACCAATCCCGATCCGATACTGGTTGCCAATCGCACGCGCTGCAGTTCGCCACCGCTGAGCGTATCGGCGGTGCGGTCAAGGCTGAGGTAGCCGACACCGACGAGGTCCAGAAATCGCAGGCGTTTGGTGACCTCTTCACGAATCGGTTTGGCGATCGGTTGTTCCGATTCGCTCAGGTGCAACGCGTCGAACCAATCTGCCGCAGCGGTAATCGGCAATCGGGTTAACTCGGCGATGCCGGTATCGGCGACCGTCACGCTGAGGGCTTCGGCGCGGAGCCTACCGCCGCCGCACAGCGGACAAGGAATCGCAGCCTGCAGCCACTCCAATTGTTCGGCGCGTTTCTCGCTGCGCGTGGTCTGCCATTCTTTTTCCAGCATCGTGACCAAGCCATCAAACGCGGGCGTCGCCGGTGGGCTGGTTGCTGAGCCATAGAGCAGGGCTTCGCGAGCAGCGGGCGGCAGTTTGGTCAGAGGTTGCTCCCAGCCGACGCCGCACGACTGGAGGAACGGCTCGACGGCGGCTTGCATTTTTCGTTTAACTGCCGGCGTCGCCTGGGCATACGCCAGCAACGCGCCGGTGGCGGGCGCCTGTTCCCAGTCGACGATCCGTTGCGGATCAAAGCCTTCGATGCGGCCCATGCCATCGCATTTTTGGCACGCGCCGTAGGGGCTGTTGAAACTGAACGTTCGCGGTTCCAGTTCGGCGTAGCTGATGCCGCAGTCGGGGCAGGCGTAGGCGCTGCTGATTAAGCGTTCGCTCCAGTCGCTTTGTCCTGGTAGTTGCGAGACCAACACCAGCAGTCCGTCGCCAATTCGCAGCGTCAAGCGAACCGATTCATCGAACCGTTCCTGCAAGTCTTCGCGGACGACGATGCGATCGACGACCGCTTCAATCGTGTGGTTGCTCCGCGGTGCCAAGTCGGGGACTTCGTCCAGCGGATAGAGTTGCCCGTCGACGCGGACGCGCACGAAGCCGGCTTTGCGAATTTCCTGAAACACTTCGGCATGCTTGCCACGGCGGCCGCGGACCATGGGTGCCAGCAGCATCACCTTGGTCGCGTTGGGCAACGTCAGCAAGCTGTCGACGATCGTATCGGCCGACTGCTGGAGGATCGCACTGCCGCATTGATGGCAATGCGGCGTCCCGATGCGGGCGTACATCAACCGCAGGTAATCGTAGATCTCGGTCACCGTCGCGACGGTACTGCGTGGATTGGTACTGCCCGGTTTTTGATCGATACAAAGCGTCGGCTCCAGACCGTCCACCCAGTCGACATCGGGACGCTGCAACTGATCTAGAAACTGCCGTGCGTAGGAGGAGAGGCTTTCGATGTATTGCCGCTGCCCTTCCGCGTACAGCGTGTCGAACGCCAGCGAGCTCTTGCCGCTGCCGCTGACGCCGGTAATGACCGTCAGGCGGTCGCGCGGCAAATCCAGATCGACACCTTGCAGGTTGTGAACACGCGCTCCACGGATCCGAATGACCCCTTCGGCTCCACTGGGATGTTGCGAAGGGGGCGCGGCCGCTGTCGGCGGAAAATGGGGGGCTGTGGGGTTTTCCGCAGCCTGATTTCCTGGCAGTTTTTGAATGGTTCTGTCCGTGATTGAATTCGCGACCTAGAATGCTGTAACTCGACTCGTTCACTCGTTCCCGCACCAAGCGTACAGGACGCCCTATTCGCCGCTAGAGGATGAAAGACCTCGCCAGTCGCGTCGCCCGACGCATCTGGACTTCGCACCGCCCGATCGCTATGTCTCGTATTCCTTCCGCCTTCGATATCGTTGCCCGCGAACCGAGCCGTCGCTCCACGGGATTTGGTAGGGAAGCTATGGAATCGGATCGCGTCAGCCGAGCGGAACATCTGCTGCTCGCTTCGTACGCCACCCACAGCCGCGACACGGCGGGGCGCGCTTTTCCGGAGCCGCCGCATCCCTATCGGGGACCGTTTCAGCGTGACCGTGATCGCATTTTGCATTCCTCGGCGTTTCGGCGGCTGTCGGGAAAGATGCAAGTCTTCACCGGCGAAATGGGCGAGTACCATCGTACACGGCTGACCCACACCTTCGAAGTCGCCTCGATTGCGCGGACGATCACCCGTGTGCTGCAACTGAACGAAGACCTTACCGAAGCATTGGCGTTGATGCATGATATTGGTCACCCGCCGTTTGGACACTGCGGCGAAGATGTCTTGAATGAGTGCATGGCGTCGGTCGGCGGGTTTTCGCACAACGCGTTTGCACTGGTGATCGCACAGCAATTAGAACAGCGTTACACCGGCCATCCGGGCTTGAATCTGTCGGCGGAAGTATTGGAAGGCCAGACCGAGCGAGCGGACAAACACGACGGTAGCGTCAACGCCTCGGCGCGGTTGGAAGTACAGATCGTCGACATCGCCGATTCGCTGGCCTACGACGCACACGACGTCGACGATGCCTTGCAGATGGGATTGTTGTCGATCGACGAGCTATCGCAGTTGCGGATCATCCGCCGCGCCATCGAACAGATCACGGCCAAGTACGGCGTGCTGTCCAATGCAAAACTGCGTCCCGCGTTGGTACACGAACTGATCGACCTGCAGGTCAGCGACTTTCTCGATCAAGCGACCGAGCGCCTGCGTCGGTGGGGTGGCTGCCGCAGTGAAGAGCTGAGCGAAGCGGGCGTGCGGCTGGCGCATTCGCTGGAACTGGGCGAAGAGCGAGCGGAATGGGAAGCGTACCTGTTCGAGAACGTTTATCGTCACCCCAAGTTGATGTCGGTGCGAAGGCACGCCGCAGATCGGCTGCAACGGTTGTTCGATACCTTGTCTTCACGGCCCGATCGGTTGCCGCTGCGGTTTCGCCAACGTGCCGAATCGTTGGGAGTCGTGCGTGGTGTGGGAGAATACCTCGCCGGAATGACCGATCGTTTTTGCGATACACAGTACCGATTCTTAGTCGAAGGCAGCGGCCCTTTGGCCGACTGGTAAGGGGACGCGGAGATGACCAGCGAACATCCGTTGGCGGACGAACCGTCCTCTCCCGATCGTCATCGTGAACAACAGCTTGCCTGGAACCGCCAAACCGCGGGAGCTTGGCCAGACTGGACGGACCATCGCCGGCAAGTCGGCAGCTTGCTGTGCGGCGCCGCTCAAACACCCGACGATCGGCTGGGAATCTTCGGTGCCGGCAACTGCAATGATTTTGAACTGGACGAATTGCTGCAGAAGTTCGCGAGCGTCGAGTTGTTCGATTGGGATCGCGAGGCCGTGCTGGCGGGCGTCACGAGGCAGCAACTGGCTGCGGTGCCTCGCATTAAGATGGTCGCTCCGATCGACCTGCGCCAACCCGACCCGGTGTCGCCCCATTTAGAGGTCGCTGCATCGATCGGCATGCTGTCGCAATGGATGCTGGCGGTCGCTCAGGATGCTGCGCTGCAACCGCCGGAGATCATCGCCGCTGCGGCCGCCATGCGCCGGCAGCACATGGAGAATCTGTGGCACCGCTTGCAGCCGGGGGGCCGTGGCTTGGTCACCTTTGAATACGTCTCTTCGGATACTTTGCCAGCGCTTGCGGAGTGCTCGCCCGAGGCGGTTTCGCCGCTGACCATGGCGGCGTTGTCGGCGGGCAACTTCTACACCGGGCTACATCCTGCGGCCGTGCTCGACACCGCGAGTAAGCTGGCAGCCGCCGGGCTGATTGAAAAGCCTCGCTTGCACTCGCCCTGGCAGTGGCACTTCGGAGTGCGGACCTACGCGGTGACGGCGCTGTCGTTCGAAAAACGCTCGTCGGCTGGTTGATTCCGCGAAACCGAATCAGCCGCCACGCTTGTGAGCTAGACGTCTTTTTCAGTGCGACGCGTTTCGATCTCTTCCAGTGAGTACAGTTTGCCGACGCCGCTGCCGGGGCAAACATCGCAGGTCTCTTTCCAGGCCCGCTTGCTCGTCAGCGTGCTGTTCCAGAAAGGCCACGTTCGGCATTGCACCGGGCGGGCGTCATAGACCAAGCATTTGCGGGTCTCGGGTTCGAGAAAAATGCAATCGCCGTCGGGGTACTCGACCAAGCTCTTGCCTTCCGGTTCTTGTCGCACGAACTTGCTTTCAAACGCTTCGACAGACAGCTCCATCTGCTTGGCCAAACCGGCGATCTCTGCGTCGTCCACCCACACATAGCCGGGGTCGCCACTGCAGCAATCGCCACAGCCGGTGCATTCAAAACGCAGACCCTCGTGGTACCAAGGTTTTCTTCCCGCCATCGGATGAGGTTCCTGTTTAGCAATGAGCGATAAATAAGTGTCGGGTACCGGTTGTGCGAAGCACCCGAAGGGCGAGTTCCTCGCAAAAGGTACCGGACACCTTTTTGTCGCGAGGCAAGGCGTTGGGTGAGCTTGCGGATGCGTCATCCATTGCGCAGCGTCTGCATTTCTGTCGCCACCGCAACGATCGCGTCACAGGCAGCGTCGATCTGAGCCGGGCTTGTCGGATGCCCCGCACTGATCCGCACCGTGCCATCGGGCAGGGTGTCGAGCGAGCGATGAATCAGGGCGGCACAGTGCAATCCGGTGCGGACTTGCAAATCGAACTCGGCGTCCAAGATCGCACCGGCATCCGCGGCGGCCAAACCTTCAAAGACCAAGCTGCGGAGCGGCAGCGGTTGGCCGATTCCCAGCACGCGACAGCCCGCCAAGTCACCAAGCCGTTGATCCAATTGGCCGCTAAGCGTCTGCACATGCGACGACTGTTGCGGGTGGGCTTCCAGCCACTGCAGTCCGGCTAACCAACCGGCGATCGCGGGGACA
Organism: uncultured Pirellulaceae bacterium; assembly: GCA_964477385.1. Lineage (GTDB taxonomy): Bacteria > Planctomycetota > Planctomycetia > Pirellulales > Pirellulaceae > Roseimaritima. The sequence goes on along the minus strand of CAYZHQ010000090.1, from coordinate 18,152 downwards.
TTCAGGTTCCCCGCTTCCAATCGATCGGGTAGCGGTGCGGGCATCGTCAGGTGATCGGAGTTACCGCCGGTGCCACCCCACACGCTGGGCAAGATCTGCGGGTCGGCGCGGTGGCTGATAAACAGCGCGCCGGTCCCCAGCGGACCGCAGCCGCCTTTGTGGCCAGGTGTTGCCAATAAATCGATCTGCAGCGCCACGACATCGATCGGCAGGTAGCCAAACGTTTGAGCCGCATCGACCAGAAACAGCGCCGCGTGATCCGACAACGCCGCGCCGATGTGCGCGATCGGTTGGAGGGCGGCGGTGACATTCGACGCGTGCCCGACGGCGACCAATCGCGTGGTCTCGCGCACCGCCGCCAACACTGCCGCGGCATCGACCGTCCCCGTTGCATCGCAAGCGACGATCTCCAACTCGATCTGTTGGCGATCGGCGAGCGCCTGCAGCGGCCGCAAGACGCTGTTGTGCTCGGCTGCCGTGGTGACAACATGTGCCGGAGTCGACGTAGTGGCGGACAAGCAACCTTGCAGCGCCAGATTCAGCGCCGCGGTCCCGTTGGCAGCGAGCACGATCTGATGGGCCGAGGAGGCACCGATCATCCGAGCGATCGCACTCCGCGTTTGAGCAACGATGTCAGCCGCCTCGACCGCATGGCGATACCCGCCTCGACCTGCCGCCGCACCATTTTCACGCATCGCCTGTTCGACCGCCGCGTAGACTTCGGGCGGTTTGGGCCAACCGGTGGCCGCATGATCGAGATAGATCCGAGTTGCCGCGTTCAACGATGCACCCATTCGGATTCGCCTCCCTCGAAATGCTCTTGCTTCCAAATCGGGACGCGTGATTTCAATTCGTCCATAATCCAAGGCATGGCCTGCATGCAGGCTTCGCGATGCGGGCTGGCCAGTGCGATCGCCACACTCGCTTCGCCCACCGGGACTTCGCCCAACCGATGCAGTCCGACCAGTTTTCGCAGCGGCCAACGCTCGGCCGCTTCGGCCAACAGCCCGTGCAGTTCCTTGATCGCCATCGGCTGAAAGGCTTCGTAAGCCAACGTCTCAGTGACCATGGTAAGGTCAGGGGAATGGGTCTGGCGACGAGTCCGGCCGACAAACACCAGATGCGAGCCACAATCGTCATCGGCGATCTGTTGCCAGAGAGCGTCCAGGTTGAGCGGATGTTCAACCAGTTCCACGGTGATCTCCGGCATACCGCTATCCGCCACTGACCGGAGGGATCAGCGCCAATTCGGCACCGGCGGCGATCGATTGCTGAGCATCGACGTAGGCTTGATCTGCCACCAGCCGGCAAGCGGGCAACAAACCGGCCAGTTCCGGAGCGGCTTGGCCAATTGCGGCGAGGATTTCCGCCGCCGTCGCCTGCGGGGCGACGGCGATCTGCAATTCATCGCGACCGACCGCCTGACGAGCTCCGGCGAACAACCTGACGGTTCGTAGCTGCGACATGGCGGGCGATCAAAAACGATGGGACGAGGTAGACCTAAACTTCTTTCTCGGCGATCCAGCTCATCATTTTACGCAAGCTGCGACCGACGCGTTCGATTTCAAGATCACGTTCGCGGCGGCGGGTGGCTTTGAAGCCCGGTGCTCCGGCGCGGTTTTCCAAGATCCAGTTGCGAGCAAAAGTGCCGTTCTGGATCTCTTCCAGAATCCGCTTCATCTCCGCCCGAGTTTCGTCGGTAATGATGCGCGGACCGCTGCTGTAGTCTCCGTATTCAGCCGTATTGGAGATGCTGTACCGCATGTAGCTGAGTCCCCCTTCGTAGAACAGGTCGACGATCAGCTTCAATTCGTGCATGCACTCGAAGTAGGCCATTTCGGGCTGGTAGCCGGCATCGACCAGCGTCTGGAAACCAGCTTTGACCAATTCGCTGACGCCACCGCACAAGACCACCTGTTCGCCGAACAGGTCGGTTTCGGTTTCTTCGGCGATCGTCGTTTCGATCACGCCACCGCGCGTGCCACCGATACCTTTGGCGTAGGCCAAACCGATTTGCTTGGTCGTTTCCGACGCCCCTTCGCCGAGTGCGATCAGGCTGGGAACGCCGCCGCCTTTTTCGAACTCGCTACGCACCAAGTGGCCGGGTCCTTTGGGAGCGACCAACAGGGTGTCGACGCCAGCGGGAGGTTCGATTTGGCCGAAGTGCAAGTTGAACCCGTGCGAGCACATCAAAATGTTGCCCGGCGAAAGGTTGTCCTTGATTGATTCTTGGTAGATCGGGCCTTGGACTTCGTCTGGCAGGAGGACGTTAATCACGTCGGCCGCTTTGACCGCTTCGGCGATCGACATCGGCTCGAAGCCATGGTCCTTGGCCAAGTCGTAATTGGCCGAGCCAGGGCGCTGGCCGATGATGACCGTGCAGCCGCTGTCGCGAAGGTTTTGAGCTTGGGCGTGTCCTTGCGAACCATAACCCAGAATCGCGATCGTCTTGCCTTTTAAGTGCGACAGATCGGCATCGGCATCGTAGTAGATCGTAGCGGCCATCGTAGAAATTGTCCTCGAGCGTGAAACAGGTGTACTGAAAGGCGGATGACCGCGCGGGGTAGTGAGTGGGAACGACAGTCTACCGTCCCTCCAGCCTACCGTGGCCCACGTGGTCGTTTGGAATGTGGGTCGTGAAACGCAACGGAATTGCGTTAGGCCTCGGTGGAGGCAGTTTTGTCGGCGGTGGTGGAGCCGCAGATGCTGCGGACCATGGCGATGCGTCCGGTCCGTACTAATTCGGTGATCCCGTAGACGCGCATGCGATCGACAAACGCTTCGATCTTGTTCTCGCGCCCACTGATTTCGACCATGATTTCGTCCGGCCCGACGTCGACAATGCGTCCGCGAAAGATGTCGACCAATTCGCGAATCTCACTGCGTTGGCTGCCCGCGGGCGCTTTGACTTTCATCAGGATCAAGTCGCGTTCGACGAAATCGCGCGAGCTGACGTCTTCGACGTGTACAACCGTGACGATTTTCTCCAACTGCTTGCGGACCTGATCCAACACATGATCATCACCCACGACGACGAACGTCATGCGCGATAGGTTGGGAAGTTCGGTTTCGCCGACTGCCAACGAATCGATGTTGTAGCCCCGCGAGGCCAGCATTCCGGAAATGTGAGCCAAAACGCCGGGCACGTTTTGGACGAGCGCTGAAAGGACGTGTCGCATTGTTGAGAACCTTGCACCGGGCGGAAACCGAACCGGTCGGGCCGCCTTGGCGACCGAAGAGCGAGCGTAAAACCAAGGCGGCATAATAATTCTGCCATCGCGAACCAACAAGGCCCGCAATCTCTTGCTTTCCCGACGCTTTGCTGCGATTGTGGAAGAACCATGCCGTTTCACATCGAATTACCCGCTTACCGAGGTCCGCTGGACCTGCTGCTGTACCTCGTGCGGCGGCAGGAACTGGACATTACTGCCCTCTCGGTGACGCGGGTGGTGGAGCAATTCCTGGAGTACCTCGACGTCCTGCAAGAGCTCGACCTGGCCGGAGTGGGCGACTTCCTGGACCTAGCCAGCACCTTGGTGGAGCTGAAAAGCCAAGCCGTTTTGCCGGTTGCAGCCAATGAGGATGACGAGGAGGTCGTCGAGGATCCCCAGGACGAGCTTGTCCAGCGGTTGCTGGAATACAAACAGGTGAGGGACGCGGCGAGTGTCCTGGATGAAATGAGCGGCCGCTGGCAAGAACGCTTTCCGCGGTTGTCGGACAATCTGCCACCCCGCCAAGTCGATCCCGGCAGTCAGCCGATCGCCGACCTGGAATTGTGGGACCTCGTCAGCGCGTTCGGCCGGATCATGCGCGAGGCGAAAGGGCCGCCGCAAGCCGAAGTGATTTACGACGATACGCCGATTCACGTCTATATGAAGCGAATCCATCGCCGACTGTGCGAAGTCGAACGGGTCGCGCTGGCCGATCTGGTCGAAGGCGGCATGCACAAATCGGCCCTGATCGGGCTGTTCCTGGCGATGCTGGAATTGACCCGGCACCACGGCTGTGCGGCACAAGACGACCCCGATTCCGGCGACATCGTGCTGGTCCGGGGCGAGCAGTTCAATGCCGCTCTAAATGTCAACGAAGTCGACAATTACGACTCCACCGCCTTGCAGGCCAGCAACTTGCCGACGCAAGGCCGGTAGGTCAATTGAAACCGCTGGCCAAGAGAAAAGCAGCGGTCGCCTTCGGTTTGTTGTCAAACCAGGAACGCCGCCCGCATGCCGCCGATAGGCTTTACGTCCACACGGCAAATTTTCCGCAGGCGGTTCCTAGGACGGCAATTGGCGAGGAAATGGCGGCCGCTCGCTCGGTGGAGGACGCAATCCGGTCAGCTCTTGCCACTGACGTCGCTCGACCGCCGAGGCATAAAACCGCAGCCACAGCGTTTCGTCGTGCTCGTCCAAACAACGCCAGTGCAGATAGTTGCCCGGCAGATCGACCTTCTTCTCGCAACACGGCAAGATGTCTCGGTAGATGATCGTGTAGAGCTGGCGATCCGACAGGTGATCGGTACAGTCCAGCACCACCTTGGCTTGGTAAAGCTGTTCAATCGTCCGCGACAGCCGCTGATGAATCTCCTCGGCCGACAAGCCATCCGGAGCCGGCAACTGGAGCGGCGGATCAAACCAATTGGCAATCGGCATCGCCGGAGCCCGCTCCCAGGCTAGCATGGATGCGAGGTACTCGTTTTCGACGACCAGTGACATCCGCCCACGGCTGTTGACCGCTTCGTCAATATACGGCTCCAGCTCATCGCGGAGCCGGGCGTTGTCCAGCAGTAAGTCGACTTCGTTCATCGCAGGTTGCGCATCGCTCATATCGAACGCATCTCATCTCTGTTGTTCCACAACGGGCCGATCCCATCCATCACGGGCCACACACCCGCGGCGAGCAGCCACGAGACCGATGGTATCCGTTGAAAAGGCTCGCTCAAGCTTTGATGTAGCCAAAACGCCGCATTGGTCGGTTTTTGGCACCCCCACCCCCGCCACGACCGTTACCAGTGATACGGTTTACCTTGATTTCCTAAGTTTTCTAGTTGCCTTTTTCAAATCGTTGGGAGCTGCGATCGGGTTCGAGCAGGAGTTGGGTTCCTTGCGTTCCTTGGGTTCCTCTGTGTCCCCGGAGGCTCTGTGTTGCAAAGCTCTCCAACGAGCCGTTCGGGTGGGTAGTCCGTCCCTTCGCTTCGGCTCGATTCGATCGACTGCTCGCACAGGAACCTTGCTCCAGCGGTGGAGATCGTGGCAAAACGGAGGCGATGACAAACTTGCCGAACCACCGCAGCGTTGGCTGCGAGCTGACCGGAATTTGCTTGCAATGCCCTAAGTGCTTGCCTGATAATGGCTTGTGAAGATGAAAGGTTCGTGAATTTCTGATGAGCGCAAATCGCTCGACAGCTTTTCCACCGAACGTCAAAGTGCGTCTTCAGTCTCCCGGTTCCCCCTGCCGAGGATTGAAACCTTGGGCTTTGCTAGGTGGAATGCGCGCCGCCGGAGAAGCTCTTCAAAACCTTCGAGAAGCTGTTTGACTCCTTTGCTAGCTGCCATACAATTCCGCTCAGTCGTCACCCAACGAGGAAACAAATCGGGGGCTTTTTTGCCGCCCAGCGAAGCTCGGTCGCGCTCATCTTGCCGCCATGCTTTTGCTTGTCCCCGTAGACTGGGTTGGGTTCCTTTTTCGCTACTGGCCATCGTCCATGAGGGAGGGTTGCGCTACCGGTATGCACCAGCTGAAAAAAGCAGGTGGCATGGATGTCGCTGATGAATTCAAGGAAGCACTGCGCCAAAGAATGGGCGTCGATCGGTTCAACCTGTGGTTTGGTCACGGCGTGGGGCTGGAGGTCGGACAGGAAACGGTCACGATCACAACCGATAGTCTGTTCTCCGCAGAACGTTTGCGATTGCGGCACTCGGCCGATGTCCGCGCTGTTGCCCAACAGGTTTGCGGCTCGCAGGTTCGTGTCCACATCGTGCACGACGATGGCGTCGCACAGGCGGAGGATTCGAGCGGTTCGGTTTCGGCATCGGTCGATTCGGCATCGGTCGATGCAGCGTCGGTCGATGCAGCGTCGATTGATTGCACGAGCGATTCCAGCGCGGAACCTTCCGGCGAGCGTGCGGAGATGAATGACGCAACCGACAAAGGCCAGCCGACGGATGGTGCGGCGAAGCATTCGAGTGGGCAGTCGGCAAGCCGCACGTCGCGGCGCGGGATGCGATCCTTACAAGTCAAACGCTTTCAAGCATCGGCAACCGAACCGGTCGACGCCGAACAGGCCGAGGCGGCGCGGCGTGCGTCGCAGCGTTGGTCGATGTCTCTGAACAACTTTATCGTCGGCCCATGTAACGAACTGGCGCACACGGCCACGCGAATGGTCGTCGAGCAGCCCGGCTCGGCGTCGCCGGTTTACTTTTGGGGTCCTTCGGGCACCGGCAAGTCTCACCTGATGACTTCGATACGCGATTTGCTGCGACGCAAACACCGCTTACCGCGCGTCATTCAGTTGACTGCGGAAGACTTTACCAATGACTTCACCACCGCCATCCGCGGCAGTGGCTTGCCCGCCTTCCGCCGCCGGTATCGCGACGTCGATGCCCTGTTGGTCGACGACGTGCAGTTTTTCGGCGGCAACAAACGCGCCACGTTGCGTGAACTGCAACATACCGTCGACGCCCTGATGCGAACGCGGAAACAATTGATCTTTGCTGCCGACCGACCGCCGATGGAGATCGAAGGCTTGCCCGCCGAACTGGCCGGTCGCTTAAGTGGCGGCATGATGTGCGGCGTCAGCGTTTTGGATGTGGCGACGCGTCAAGCGGTGCTGCAGCAATTCGCCGCGATGGTCGGGTTGGAATTGCCTGAATCGTTGCTGCAACCGTTGGCCGAAACAGCCAGCGGCGACGGCCGAGTGCTGTCGGGATTGATCAATCAAGTGCGGGCACTGGAGCAGATGCGCGGCAAGTTGCCGAACTGGCAACAGGTACTCGATTCGGCGGCCGGCGACATCCTGCGTTCCGCTGCACCGATCATCGGGTTGAGCGATATCCAAAAAGCGGTCTGCGATACGTTTGGCCTGCCCAGCGGAACGCTGCAGTCGCGAGGCCAACAACGGAGCGTCAGCCAACCGCGGATGCTGGCAATGTATTTGGCAAGGCAACACACTCGGGCCGCTTACAGCGAAATCGGTAACTACTTCGGCAATCGCAGCCACAGCACGGTGATCGCGGCGACCAAACGTGTCCAAGGTTGGCTGCAGAATGCCGAGGGCCAAGCAGCCAACGCATCGGATTGCAGGCGGATGCGCCAAGCCGCGGCGGCGATCGAGAACATGCTGCGGACCGGCTAGTGAGCAGGCGCCCGCTAGCGCGATTGCGATTGACTTGCCAAAAGCGGCGTCAAGCGTGACGATGAAGCGGGTGGAAACTGGTCCACGAATGCCCTCAAACGGACTGACAATCCCACCTGCTTATCCGCTCAACCCCCAATATTCTGAGTTCAATGCTGTTGCACGGCATACCTTGTTACGAAACCCCAACGGAGTGGCTGCTATGATCGCTGGCGGAGATGACCGCGATTTCCCTCGCAAGAAAAAGAAGAAATCGGCCGCCAGTGAAATCCTGCAGCGCGAAGTCCCCTTTGATCGCGAAGCCGAGATGGGGGTGCTGGGAAGCATTCTGCTGTTGCCCGAGGTCTGCGATGACTTGGCATCGATCTTGCGCGATGACGATTTTTACGACGATGCCAATCGCAAACTGTTCTCGCATCTGCGGGGCATGCATGACGAAGGCGAAAAGATCGACGTGACGCTGCTGGTGTCGCGACTTCGCAAGGCGGAGGAATTCGAAGCGATCGGCGGGGCGGCCTACCTGGGACGCTTGGCCACCTCGGTCCCCAACGCCGCCCATGCGGTTTACTACGCAAAAATCGTCGCGGAGAAAGCGACCTACCGCAAACTGATCGAAGCGGGCACCGACATCCTCCGCGACGCCTACGATCAGACTCACGAAGCACGCGACCTGGTGGCCCAAGCCGAACAGCGCGTCTTCTCGATCATGGACGGGCGGTCGACCCAAACGGTCAGCAGCATCAGCGATATCTTGCACAAAGCGATGGACCGCATCGATGCCCGCATGTGCGATGATCACAGCGAAGGCACGATCGAAACCGGCTATATCGACTTTGATGCCATGACGGGGGGCTTTCACGAAGGCGAATTGATCATCTTGGCGGCTCGACCCAGTATGGGCAAAACGGCCTTCGCGATGAACATTGCCGAAAACATTTCGATGTCCAGTCGCGTGCCGGCGTTGTTCGTCAGTTTGGAAATGTCGGGCATCGAGCTGGCTGACCGGATGCTCTGCTCGTTGGCTCGCGTCAATGGTCACAAATTACGGGCCGGCGACATCACCGCCGAAGAACGAGCTCGGTTGGTGCAGAAGGCAAACGAAATCAGCCAAGCTCCCTTTTACGTCGACGATTCGCCCAGCCGGACGGTCAGCGAAATCGCCGCTGGCGCGCGTCGCATCGTTCGCCGCGACGGCAGCTTGGGGTTGATCGTGATCGACTACCTTCAGTTGATCGAACCTGATAACCCGCGCGATCCACGACAAGAACAGGTGGCCAAGATCGCTCGACGACTGAAGGGGATGGCGCGTGAAATCAAAGTCCCCGTGCTGTGCCTCAGCCAATTGAATCGCCAAGCCGAAGAGGGCAAGGACCACCGGCCGCGGCTGAGCCATCTGCGGGAATCCGGAGCGATCGAGCAAGATGCCGACGTGGTGATGTTTGTTCATCGCGAAGAGTACTACCAGCGAGGTGAAGAACGCGAGCAGTACGCCGGGCAAGCCGAAATCATCATCGCGAAACAGCGTAATGGACCGGTTGGCGAAGTCGAGTTGACTTGGGAAAAGCAATACACACGATTCCAAAACAAGGCTCCCGACCGACACGACGAATTCGACGAGTACGCCGAATATCAGGCACCAAGCGGCTTCTAGTCCTCCAGAGGGGCAGCGAAGGCGGTTATTCCCGGACTTATTGGCTGCGGTGACTTGTCTCACCCTAGCCCGAGGTCGATAATGACCGGACTTGGCGGACGGAGCTTTCTGTCGGTCATCCTAAGAGAACGGATCTTTCCTTCCTTTACCTCGCCCTGACCTCCCGTCGTGGGCCCCCTGGAGAACGTCACTATGGTACGAGCTATGTTATGTGCGGCTGTTGTTGCGGCTGCTTGTTTTGCCGGCAACTTGCACGCGGATGAAGCAGGCGGCAAATGCCTCGCCAAGGGCGATTCGATCGGCGCTTTTTACGTCACCAAAGTGGCCGGTGCCGAAAATGACGGCGTCGAAGCGGGTCAAGAACTTTGCTACCGCTGCCGTTACGGTGGCAGCCCGATGGTGATGGTGTTCGCTCGCAAGTCGAACAGCAAAGTGAACGATCTGGTCAGCCAATTAAACAAAGCCGTCGAAAGCCACAGCGATGCTCGGCTGAAGAGCTTCGTGACGTTGATGGGCAGCGATGAAGAATCGCTGAAGAAAGAAGCCAAGAAATTGGCTTCGTCGACCAGCGTTAACAACACCCCGATCGTGGTTGCTAAAGACACCAAGAACGGACCTAGCAACTACAAGTTGAACCCGAAAGACGAAGTCACCGTCGTGATCGCGGCCAACGGACAAGTCGTCGCTAACCACGGCTTTGCTGCCGAATCGGTCGATGTCGCTGCCGTGATGAAGGCAGTCGAAAGCGCCGTCAAATAAAGCGGTGACAACGCTGCGTGCAAATCAAAAAATCCCCTCGGCAATCTACCGCCGAGGGGATTTTTTTGCGATCGGTTTTCCGCGAAACGACGATTGCTCATCGTTTCACGTTCCCAAGTCGACTCCACATAGGCCGCCTACTAGCGATTGAAGAGGCGGCTCAAGAAGCAGCGCTTCTTAGGCTTGCAGCAAGGATCTGGTTCGCAGCAAACAGGTGCTGGTTCGCAGCAAACAGGTGCTGGTTCGCAACAGACGGGTGCTGGTTCGCAGCACGAAGCCACTTCCATCACAGGAGCAGCACCGCAGCAGGGAGCGGCTTCTTCAACGATGACGCTGCCTTCCATCGGCATCGGCGCTGGTGCGACAGGTGCCGCTTCTTCAACAGGTGCCGCTTCCGGTGCGGCTTCTTCGGCGGGGGCAGGTTCCGCGGGTGCGGTTTCTTTAGCAGCCGGTGCATCGGCTGCCGGTTCCGGTGGAGCTACATCCGAGGGCGATGCAGCCGCTTCCGCAGCCGGAGCAGCCGCTTCGGTGGCCGCTTCAGTGGCTTCTGCAGCCGCTTCGGTGGCTTGCGCAGCCGCTTCAGCGGCTGGCTCTTGAGCCGAAACATTCATTGCCAATCCGCAAACGGCAAAGGCCGTCAGGGCAAAAGTAAACAGACTACGTTTCATCAATCAACTCCCACATTTCGTTAGGTTCTATCGTGTTTTTCGAGTGCAGACGGCACGTCGAAACGAATTCTACGATAGTCCGTCAATCAAAGAGTGCACTAAAAACCGAGCAAAACACTAATTTTTGTGCTCCGCAAACCTCTTCCAATCGCTTGCAACGATTGTGCGGCCCGTTCACGTCAGCCAACTTGCAAAGGCTCGCTGCGGCCCGCCTAGGAAGGGGGCACCAAACGTCTCTAACGGCCAGCCGGATCCGACCGCCGCCCACCTGTTCATAGGCGGGCGGGGTTGAATGGCGTCGTTGGCACCTGACCAGACGCCTTGGCACGCAGTTGCGGTCGCAATCGGTCGATGACCGCTTGTGCCTGTTCGTCGGGGTCGATCGCCAAATTATGAAACTCCCCAGGGTCGCTGTGGTGATCATACAACTCCACACCCTGCTCGCCTTCGGCCCATTCGGTGTAGCGATAACGGTGGCTGCGAATACTGCAGCCCATGACCGGCTGGGCCAGCCGATTGTCCGCCGGACGCAACACCTGCGTCACCGCTACCCCGTCCCAATCGGCCAGCGGATTGTCGAGCAACGGCCGTAAGCTGCGGCCCGCTAAACCATCGAGCCGCGCGATGCCCGCCAGATCGGTCAGCGTCGGGTAGATGTCGACGAATTCAACAATGCGGTCAGTCGCACCACGCCCGGCGACACCGGGTGCCCGCACAATCAACGGCGCACGAGCGCCCTGCTCGAACAACGTCCGTTTCTGCCAGACGCCGTTGTGGTCGCCCAGGTGGTAACCGTGATCGCTCCAGAAAACGACGATCGTCTGGTCACCGCGCCCCGATTGTTCGACGGCATCGAGCAACCGACCGACCTGGGCATCGATAAACGAGACGCACGCATAGTACGCCTGCGTCGCTTGAATCAAAGTGCGGTGATCGAGGTTGTAATGCGGGACCGGGCAGTTGTGTGCAAAGGCGGCGAGCGGAATGTCGTCACGATCTCCTGCGGGTGCGTAAGGCAATCGCAACTCGGACGGAGGATACAGCCGGAAATATTTCTCCGGTGCAACGTACGGTGTGTGCGGACGAAAAAAACCAACGGCCAGAAACAGCGGTTGCTCGCGAGGCTGCCGCAGCAACTTGATCGCTTCGGTCGCGATCATGCCGTCGGTCTGTTCTTCGTCGGTCCCGTCAGCGGCCAACCAACTGAGCGCACCGCTGATCGCCCGATGCGGTTCGGCATTAAAGATCAGTGCTTCGTCGGCTTTATCACGTCCGATTGGATTGATCGTCTGATTCCATGACGGCGGATCGTCAAACCCGTCGGTACCGATCGAGGCCGGCACGTTATAGTGATAAATCTTGCCGACGCGGGCGGCGTGGTAACCTTGTTTCTGAAAAGTTTGCGACAACGTCACCACGTCAGGAACTTCGTCGCGAAAATGCCGATCGAGGTCGTAAACTTTGATCGTATCGGGGCGCAAGCCGGTCATGATCGAGGCACGCGTCGGATTGCACAGCGGCAGTTGATTGTAGGCCCGGCGAAAGCACACGCCGGTGGCGGCCAGCCGATCGATGTGCGGTGTCTTGGCGACCAAATCTCCATAGCAGCCCAGCGTACAGGCCAAGTCATCGACCGCGATGAACAGCACATCGGGTGGCGTCGGATCGGACGCGGCGACGGCGTCCGAAGAGTGAACTGCTGATTTTTCCGTGGCAATCTGGCCCGCTACCGGCGCGGCGGCGAGGCACAAGACGCCCACGCCCCACCCCAACGCAACTTGGCGGAAGAGCGCCAGACCTGGGAAATTCCACGAGGATCGTTGCCTGCCGCCGCCACTCATGAGACATCCACCACTACCGGGCCGATCACATCCGCTTTGGGCGTAATCCCCAAACCGGGCGCTTCGCTGGCTTGCATGAAACCGTTTTGCCGCTGCGGGGCTCCGTCGGCATGACTGACCGTCACATAGCTATTGAAGTCGGTGCTGGTGAAGCGAAATTCGGTCGGCGTGCTGTGTGCGAAATGAGCAATCGCCGCAGTCGTAATGTCGCCGCCCCAGCTATCTTCCAACGTCATGGCGATCCCCATCGACACACACAGGTCGCGGGCCTGTTTGGCTTTGGTCAGTCCGCCCAGCTTGCTGATCTTTAGATTCACGACATCCATCGCCAAATCGGCTTTGGCACGCAGCAGCATATCCAGACCGTCGATATTTTCGTCCATCACAAACGGATGCGTCGTGTTCCGACGGACCGCGAGGCATTCTTCATAGGTCAAGCAGGGCTGTTCGATATAGACATCCAGATCGCGGACCGCGCGGACGACTCGCATCGCTTCATGCTGCGTCCAACCGGTGTTGGCATCAGCAACCAGCCGGTCGGTCGGCTTGAGGATGGCGCGGGCGGCGATGATCCGTTCAATGTCGGTATCGGGATCGCCGCCAACCTTCAACTGAAAACGGGTATAGCCCTGCTCGCTGTAGCTGGCCACATTGGCCGCCATTTCATCGGGTGGGACTTGAGAGATGGCACGATACAGCCGCACGCTGTCACCAAACCGGCCCCCCATCAGCATACAAACCGGCAACCCGGTGGCTTTGCCCAGCAGATCCCAACAAGCGATATCGATGCCCGTCTTAACGTACGGGTGGCCTTTCAAGGCGGCGTCCATCCGTTGATTCAGAACGCCCAACTCACGTGGATCGAGCCCCAGCAAATGCGGTCCCAGTTCCTTCAAACCGGCACGCACCCCCGCCGCGTAGGCGGGTAAATAAAACGGCCCCAGCGGACAGACTTCGCCGTAGCCGATCAGACCGTCGGTCGTCTCCACGCCCACGATCGTACTGTCAAAAACGGTTACCGATTTGCCGCCCGACCATTTGTAGGAACCTTCCACCAAAGGGAGTTCGACACGGTGAGCAAAAATACGTTTGATCTGCATGCTTTCTTCGATTCAATCAAAATGGAACGTCATTGCGGAACGGTAAAATGCGTTTCAGAATCGCTTCCCGCGCCGCTCGGGCGTCTTCGAGCGTCGCGTCGGGAGAGATCCCAATAAAGTAATCGTTGTCGATGCCCAGCGACTGTTTGACCGCTTGGCCACTTTCGGGAGGCAAGTCGATGGCGAACCCTTCTAGCGCCCAGTCTTCATCGGCCAGCACGCGGTCTCGCAAACAATCCACAGCCCAGGCCCAGGTATCCAAATCCGTGGTCGAGACGTCGAAGTCCGCGCCAAAACCGGCTTCCTCGGCATCCCAAGACGATTCCGGATCGAATCGCGGTTCACGCAGCGCAGCGATCACCATCGTACGATACAACGGATCTTCTTCCGCGGGCGTTTCCCCGATCTCGACCATCTCGATCTCGCAGGTGATTTGCCCGTACAGCGTGGCATACAAAACCGCAATCGTCGAATCGATCAACGCATTCGTCTGGGGGGCCTCGATCGTTGGATCGAGCATGGCGGCAAGGATGTGCTCGAACACGACGACCTGCTGCATCGGGGTCATCGCATCGTACAGCGGAATCCCAAAGTCAAAGGGCTGTCGCTGGGGTGCCGACAGCAGGATTTCATCGACGATCTCCAATGTCACCTCGGCGAGAAGGTACCCTTCTTGGGGCCCCAAGGTCCGGCAGCCTTCAGCGGTATTCCACATGATCATGCACCGTCTGCAACAGGAAAAGGATCTTTATCAGTAGTCGGCCATTGTGACAACTTTCAGCGGCCCTGCGTACCATACGCAGCTAACCGCGCGGGGCAGGCGGCGCGGGGTAGGCGGCGCGGG
>CAYZHQ010000090.1:0-3838 GCA_964477385.1 uncultured Pirellulaceae bacterium | reverse complement strand
GCTCCGGGAATGGCGATCGTGATCGCTCCGGCTGCCACCGCGGAGGCGCAACCGTTTTCGCTGTCTTCTAAGACCAGCATGTTCGAAGGTTCGATTGCCAATGCCGCGGCCGCTTTGAGGTACATCTCCGGGTGCGGCTTACCCTGCAGCACATCGTCGCCGGTCAGCAGAAACTGCAGCCGTGACTGCAAACCGTGTAACGCCAAAATTTCTTCGGCAAACCGCCGGCGACTGCTGGTCGCCACCCCGTACGGCAACCCCGATGCGTCGAGTGCGGCCAGCCAAGCGAACAGCCCCGGCATTGGCTGCAGGTCGACCCCCAACATCTCCGCATAGATCGCCTCGGATTCCTCCAGCAAGGCGGCCGGTTCATCCGTCAAACGCAAATCATCGATCAACACCTGCATCGCTTGCACGCCCGGTCGGCCCATCATTCGCCGCTGCAAGGCATCGGTGAAGACATGATCGCGGCGGGCGAGTAGTTGACTGCCAACCTGCCAGTACAATGGTTCGGTGTCATACAGCAGGCCGTCGAGGTCGAGTGCGACGCCGCAGATCTCGCCTGCTTGCTGAACGTCGTTCTCGGGAGCCACATCGTTGTCGTCCATTCAAACTCTCCGCAAGGTTCTGCTTCAGAATACAACGGGCGAGTACATCGACCTGGACGCGCCCCACTGGGCGCTCGAGCCCTACATCCCGCTGCTGCCCGACGCCCTCTTGGAGCGACTCCTTGAGCGTGATGAATGCTCCGCCGATCAGCAAGCCGGCTATCGCCAATTCGCCCGCACGCTGGCGGCGGTCTTGCATCATGATGGCCGCGCCGCCCAAACCGAACTAAGCCACCACTATGCATCGCTCGACCCCGACAACGAAACGCTACGCGAACAGGACCAGCCACTTGGCGACACCGTGAACCCAGCCGCGGCCGCAGCCACCGAGTCGATTCGCAGTTCCCTGCTGGCGGCGAACTTCACCCCTTTGTCGCAAGAAGAAATCGAAGCCGCAGTGGGAGTCGCCAGCCACTGGGGGGTGCCGCTGCATGTCGATTTCGAACTCTTTCGGCAGTTGGCCGTCTACACCCGAGGCGACGTGATCGGCGTGCGGACGATGCGCCCTTGGAATCGACCATGGCGCAACGAAGCGGTGGAAGTGCCGATCTATCAACGCGTCGTGGTGCTGTTTCAGTTGAACGCCGATTGCCGTACCGAGGATGAACTGGACGCCAATCGACTGCATTTGCGACTGTTCAAGAACATTCCCAAACTGGACGTCGATATGCTGCTGCCGGGCACGCGGGTCCGAATCAGTTGGCTCGATCGCACACGCATCGTGGTCCCCAGCCTGGGCGGCATCGGAATGACGATTTGGAAGATCGTCCGCACGGCGCTGTTGGTTGCCGCACTGAGTGTCTACACGGCAACGATTTTGGTGGGCTTGGTGTTGGCGGCGGTCGGCTACATCGTCCGCTCGGTGCTGAACTATTTCCAAACCCGGAATCGTTACATGCTGAACCTGACGCGAAGTCTGTACTACCAAAAACTCGACAGCAACGCCGGCGTTCTGTATCGACTGCTTGAAGAAGCCCACCAACAGCGCCAGTGCGAAGTCCTGGTGGCGCATTACGCCATGCTGACCAGCGATCAACCGATCAGCCGCCGCCGCCTGAAACGGCGTGCGGAGCGGATGCTGCGCGAGATCCTCGCACAAGAAATCGAGTTCGATATCGACGAAACGCTGCAGCGCATGCTGAGGCTCGATTTGTGCAGCGAAACTCCGGCAGGAAAATTCCAAGCCGCCACGGTGGAGCAGGCAATCACGAGTCTAAATGCGTGGTGGGACAGCCAACCGCTTGCCGTCTGAAGGGCACCCCAAACGTGCCCGAGTCAACCAGGGATCGCTTCCAATTGCAACGCCGGCGGAAGCGCTCCGTGATGCCAGTCGGATACCAGCGAGATGCCAGCGGGATGCTAGCGCCCCATTTGGATTTCCCCGATTGTCAGCCCGCGTTTCGCGTTCAGTCGCCCCACTCGACTGCGGCCACGGCGGCTTGTAACGCAGGTCCGATCTGCCAACGCGTCTTGTCTCGGTCTCCCGCACGGTTGGAGATCCCGCGTACGATCTGCAACGGAATACCCGCCAAGTGACACGCCAACGCCACGGCGTAGCCTTCCATATCTTCAGCCACCGCGTCGGGCCAGATCTGCAAACGTTGCTGCACATCGTGCTGGTCGGCCGAGGCGCTGCAGACCGTCACCAGCGGACCAGCCGCGGCGTGCGGCTGCGCAAACGATCCCGCCTTCAATTCGAAACGGTCGACGTTCGACATGCCATTCAGTTCGGCCAGGGGAACCCAGCCGAGTTGCTGCATCGATTGGTGGGCGGCACCGCTACCCGCACCGACGCCATACTGCACAACGCTGCGAAACCCGACAGCCGCTCCCACTGCCGCACGGTCGGAGTAACTACCGGCGATCCCGAGCAGCAACACGTCGCGCGGGCGGAACGTGGCCAGCAATCGCGAGGTGGTCGCTGCGGCAACGATGGGCCCGAAACCACAACGCGCGACACGCCAACCGTTGTTTTCGTCGTTGACAGCTTCGCGAACCGTTGCCGGCAGTTGCGGCTCGACCAGCGACCATTCGAAATCGGTGGGCACCAACAGCAGTCGGCAGTGCGGGTCAGTCATTCGTGTTGGCTTGGCCTTTGATCGTCCGCTGGGCAACTTCCCACGCCGAAGCCAGGTGCTCCAGGTAGGCGTCGGGGGACAGCAGTTCGGTCAGTGTCTCGGCGGCCGCTTCCAGCTCGATCTCCAACAACCAAGCTTCGCCATAGCAATCGACGTTGATCACCGACGGATCATCGAGAGCGTCGGCATTGATCTGAGCCAAGTGTCCTGCCAGCGGTGCGAACAGATCGCTTTCGGCCTTCTTGCTTTCGATCGAACCGATTTCTTGGCGCGCCTTCAGCGACACCGGAGGTTCCACCGTCCAGTCGAGAAAGTAAACGTCTTGCAACAGACGCACTGCGTACGCGGTCAAGCCAAACCGAAACGCGCGGTCATTGTGAGGCATCGCCCACATATGATTGCGGGCATACAGCCGATCGGTGGGGAACTCCGCACGGTGTTCGCCCATCATGAAAACGAGTCCGCTCACGTGTACCGGACTCCGCGGTGTTGCGGTTCGAAGAATGCCGGCAGCAACGAGTCGACACGCAGCAAGCCCTCGCGGGTCAATCGCACCCCATCGTCGCTGCGTTCCATCAAGCCCTGTTGAACATAGTCGTCCCAGGTTGCCTGCCAACGACTGCCGACGTCGGTATTGAATTTGGTGTCGAGATCCTTGAACGACAAGTAGCCTCGCTTGAGCAGCAGAATCAATTGGCGAATCAGCAGTTGATCCTCCGTCACCGCCAGACCGCGACCAAGGGGCAGCTCGCCCGCCTCCAAGGTTTCTTGGTACTGATCCATTTCGGCAACGTTTTGGTAGTGCACTCCCGACGCATGCCCAAAACTGGCGATTCCGGTGGCCAGCAGATCGCTGCCGTGCCACAGGTTATCACGATAGGAAAAATTCACCTTCGTCGGATCTTTGACCATCGTGTAGGCACTCGACACGCTGTAGCCGGCCGCTTCCAGTTCGGTAAAGGCGTAATCGACCCACGCCCGCTTGGTCGGCCAGTCGGCGACTTGCGTTTCGACCTGGTTCCCCAAAATGTCCTTGCTGTAGACGGTATTAAAGGGCAGCTCCATCTGATAGATCGTAACGCTGCTCGGCGACAGCTCGATCGTCTTGGTGATGTTCTCTTTCCAGTTGTCCCAGGTCTCGCCCACCATGCC
>CAYZHQ010000089.1:0-24717 GCA_964477385.1 uncultured Pirellulaceae bacterium | reverse complement strand
GAAAAAGCGCAACTTCAAAACTTACGCGTCGGGTTATCAATAATCCGGGCTAGCCTTACCGAAACGAGCCAACGAGTGCTCCGCGTGAACGGTTACACGTTGGAGATAGAGCAATCCAGTGTGCGTTAGGGCGCAATCTGCTTGCCAGATAAGCACTTGTTAGCTAGAGTTCATTGAAACAGGTGATTGAGGCGGAATGCGTGCCGCTTCGCCGGTGAAGAAGCTTTGCAACCGAAAAAGCAACCGCCAACACCGGACCTCTAGGCCTCCCGCGTCTGCTGTCAGCGCCCTCCGTTTGTGCGGATTTTGCACGTCAGGGAGGCTCTTCAACATCAGCGTCTGAACGCTCTTTCTCGCACGCCTCTTTAGGACTCGCTCCCTTTTTGAACTGGCACTCTTTATGTCAACCTTCGCAGCCCGTCGACGCGGGTTCACCCTGGTCGAACTTTTGGTGGTGATCGCCATTATCGGCGTCCTTGTCGGGCTTTTATTGCCGGCGGTGCAAGCGGCCCGCGAAGCGGCGCGGCGCATGCAATGTGGCAACAACATCAAGCAACTAGGCTTGGGGCTGCACAATTATCACTCGTCTTATCAGAACTTTCCCGCCGGCTCGCACGGGACGACTTTGAATGGCACGCTGGGGAACCAGAACCGTCTGAACGCCTGCTTGGTGGGCATGCTGCCGTACATCGAACAGCAACCACTGTGGGAACGGATCAGCAATCCTTGGAATGGGATTCCCTCGATGGGATCCACGCCGGTGCGTGATGATGCGCGGCAAGCCGCCGGTGGCCTGATCTACCAGCCTTGGACGGTGCAGGTGAACACCTTCCGTTGCCCCAGCGATCCGGTGGTGCATGGAGGCCAAGCCCAAACCAACTATGCCAACTGCTATGGCGATGGCACGCGTCTGGTCGGCGCGTTCTGGGATGGTGCGTCCGGCACGATTCCCAACGACCCAGGTTCCAAGCGTGGCATTTTTCGCTTGATCAACTCCAACCCAAATGCAGGCAATTTCGCAATGTTCACGAAGTTCCGCGACATCTTGGACGGCACCAGCAATACCGTCATGATGGGTGAAATTGGGGTGGCTGACCGGAAACGCGGGGTGATCGGCTATGCTCACGTCGCACCCGGCCCAGGCCCTTGGAACCCTAACGACCACTTGGCGGCGACCTGCAAAACCGGGACGCACCTCGATGCCGGCAAACCGACGCGTTTTGCCGGTGGCACCCTTGGGGCACGCGGACGTCGCTGGGCTGACGGTCATATTCAGTTGACCGGAATGACCACCGTGCTGCCACCGAACTCGCCCAGTTGTGTGGTGCGTGATGCGTCCACTAACGGCTTTACAGGGGTCTATTCCAGTGGCAGTTATCACCAAGGCGGTTGCCATGTGTTGATGGCCGATGGTGCGGTCAAATTTGTTACCGAATCGGTCGAAGCTGGCAACCCAAATTCGTATTCGGTGTCGAACAACGCCACCTTCCTCCCACCGGGCACGGAAAGTCCGTTCGGAGTGTGGGGCGCGATGGGTTCGATGGACGGATTTGAAACCGAAACCCTCGAATAACTTGCCGAGAAATTTCTTCCGCGTAGCAGAACGCTTCGCAGAGCAACGTTCCGTAAACCTAACCGTTCCAGCCCGCTTGGCATGCCCAGCGGGCTGGCTTTCCATCACCCCTGAAGAGAAACGCTTTCGTGTCAAACCTCAAACTCGCTCGCTGGTTACTGATCGCCGTCTTGTTGGCCGTTCCTTTCTCGCTTGGCTGTGGAGCCGCCTCGGGAACCACCGATCTTGGAGAAATCCAAGACGAAGACCCCAATGCGCCCTCGCCTGAAGAAGATCCCACCGCGGTGATCGAGCCGTAGGGCCGTTTCCGCCCCTTATCGCGCCGCGTCGAGGTACGCCTTGACGTGCGGCCTGGTCATGAAGAACAGCAAGGCGATCGGATAAAGCAAACCGATGCAGCCCCCGAACACACCCCCGAACACGCCGCCGATCATGCCCCCGATCGCACCCGCTCTCTCGGGGCCTTCGGGCAAATCGGGGATTTGTTCCGTGATCGGCAGCACCACGAAGACAATGTTGATGACAAAACCGATCAAGCCGCTGATCAACGCATAGATCGCATACCCGATTGCTGCCGTCCGCCCGTACGGCTTGCTGTTCAGTAAGCCCACTCCACTGACCAGCAACACGATCGTCGCGATGAATCCCAGCAGGAGGCTGATCGCCATATAGATGCGGTACCAATCGGTTTGCATCAACTCCGCAGTCGGACCTCCCTGCATGGCCGCTGCCGGCATAAACAAGAATGCGCCCGCGGCTACGGTTCCGCACAACCCCAGCACACCAAACACTAAGTTGAGGATCGCGAAGACGGTGATCGACGTCGGTTTGGCCGTACCGCCAGGCGCGTTGGGATCGACCGAAGCGGTGGTTTGATAAGGGTTGAGGGGTTGGTTGTCCATGCGTAATGCAGCTCATTCATCGCGGGGTTGCGCGGTCAGTTTCGAAACGACAATCAACGTCAGGAACGCGAGCGGAATGGTCACGATGCCGGGCTGTGTAAAGGGTGCGATCGCCAGTTCGGGGTCGATCCCGTAGACCTGTTTGTAGGTGTCACTGCTGAGCAAAATCCAGCCTAATGAACTAGTCATGCCGACGATCACGCTGGAAATCACCCCTTGCCTAGTCGTCCCGTTCCAGAACAGCAACATCACCAGGGCCGGCAAATTGGCGCTCGCCGCGACGCTGAACGCCCAGCCCACCAGATAGCTGACGTTCATTTTTTCGAACCAGATCCCCAGCAAGATCGCGATCGCACCCACGGCAACGGCTGCAAATTTGGCGACCCGCACCTGTTGCGCGTCGGTCATTTGGATTTTGCAGTAACCGCTCAGCAGGTCATGCGCCACCGCGCCGCTGGAGGCCAAGATCAAACCACTAACGGTGCCGAGCACCGTGGTGAAAGCGATCGCTGAAATGATGGCAAACAGCAACTGACTGATGCTGCGTGCCAACAACGGCGCCGCCATATTGTTGGACTGGACATCCAGCGCACCACTGGTCATCGCCCCCAATCCCAGATACAGCGTCAACACGTAGAAAAAACCGATGCTGGCGATTCCGACGATCGTGCTCTTCCTCGCCGCCGCGCCATCTTTGACCGTGTAGTAACGGATCAAGATATGGGGCAGCGAAGCGGTACCGCAAAACAGGGCCAGCATCAACGAGAGGAAATTCACGCGATCACGAATCAGCTTTGCCGATCCAGCGCTCGCTTCCCCACGGATGCCGGCGAACTTGGGGTGCTCGCCGGGCCGCAGGACACGGCTGCCGTCGGTCGGTTTTTGAAAATAGACCACCGTCTTGTCACCACTGGCATGCCGCACCGTTTGCTCGCCCCAGAGCACTAATTCACTGTCGTGCAACACATTGAAGAACTCCAGCGGACCGAGGGGCCCGGTCTGTTGGGCGTCGCCGGGCAGGCGCGTGACGTGGCCGACCGGGTGCAGCAATCGCTCCCCTTCGCCTTCTCCTTTGGGTACGCCGCCGACCAACGTGGGACCGTCGCCCGACGTGACCGCTTGGGCTTCGAGCAACCGATAGGCCCCGTCGACTTCATTGATGCTGAACACGCTGTAGCCGCCATCGTCGTCCCGCAGCCGGACCAGCGCGTGCTCGTCCCAACCATCCGCACGCGGCAACACCTCACGCCCGGCGATCGAGGGCTTGGAGAGCTGCTCCGCGGTCAACGGACCGATCGTCTGCAATGCGTAACCGTCGACGCCTCCCTCTGCGACCGAGAAGCCTCGAGCCAGAACCATCACCGTCAGCACGAGGCTGAAAATGACCAGCAGAGAGCCCTTTAGAAACTGCACCCAGGTCGTCGAAACCATCCCCGCGGTGATCACAATCACGATCACCACCGCACCGACCATCACCACACCAGCCCAATAGGGCAGCCCCATCAGTGGTTGGATCAAGGTGCCCGCCCCGACCATCTGCGGGATCAGGTAAAAGAGGCTGACCGCCAACGTGCTGATGCCGGCGGCCAGCTTAATGCCCGGCGAGTTGAACTTGGCATCCAAAGCATCGGCAAAGGTGAATTTCCCCAGCCGCTTCATCGGCTCGGCGATCACAAACAAAGCCACGATCCAGCCGGCAAGGTAGCCGATCGAATAGAGAAAACCGTCGTATCCGTAAGCGGCGATCATGCCGCAGATGCCTAGAAACGACGCCGCCGACAGGTAATCTCCCGCGAAGGCGATGCCATTGACGAACCAGGGAATCTGACCATGGGCGGCAAAGAAACCTGCCGACGAGGTGGCTTTGCGCCCCATGTAAAAACTGAGGCCGACGGTGGCGACGACAAAGGCCAGGAAAATGCTGACCGTGGCATAGGAAAATTCGTAAATCATGCTTCCTGCTCCGCCTCTTTGCCATCCGCCTTGCCAGCATCCGCGGCATCCGCGGCATCCGCGGCATCCGCGGCATCCGCCGGCGGCGGGGCGACGCGGCACAAACCGCCGTAAATCATGGCCAGCACGACCGCGGCGATAATCAGCCCGAATCCATAGAGCAGGGCTAGATTCAGTCCACCCATCGGCCGCAGTTCCATCACCGCGGGTGCAAACGCACACAACAGCATGAACCCGACGTACAGCAGCAGGTAAACGGCGAACAATCCCAACCCTAAACGCTGATTGTGTCGCCGGTTCTCTAGTTCATTCATCTAAATTCCGCCTCCCATCGATCGACTCCATCGCCGTAGCCTGAAAACCTGTTTCAAGCCCAAAGTGTAGCGTGCTGGCGGCCGCGGGGTGCCCTGGGCGTCGGAAACCGTCCTGGGGGTTGCCACCATCGACAGCCCATTGCGTTTTTGACGCACGGTTTTCTGGTGACGATTGTGGCGATTCGATCGTTTATAGTGTGCAGGGCGGATCAGCTTTTAGCGGGAACGGTGGCGGTCGCTGTTTCTGGCCTGATCGGTTGCATAAAATGGAAAGTCGAAGGCTGCCATTTTGCCGCGTCGGTTATGATGACCTCTCGCGATGCCACTTTTCTCTTGTCCCGTGCCGATGCCGCTTCGATTTGCTCCTATCGTTGTCGCGACCGCGATTGCCTGCTTGGCGACGTGCTGGCTGGCGGTATCTAGGTTACCAGCCGAAGAGCCTCCCCTGCCGAGTGACCGCCCAAAAGTGCTGGACGATGGCTTGAGCTCGGCGGCGTTTTATTTGCTAGACGAAGATGGCAATCGGGTGATGATGCCCGGCATGTCGCTGGAAGAGCTCGAAAGGCTGCAAAAGCTGGACGAGGGCTACTCCCAACCGACTCGGCCGTTCAGTTTCAAGTCGGTCAAGATCGAGGGGACGGCGGAAGAAAATCGTGCGGACTTGAAGGTCACGGTACAACTGCGAGTCGATCCGGTGCCGGGCGGCAGCGTGCGCATCCCTCTGCGGATGGGAAACTTTCACCTCATTGCTCCGGCCGACGTGTCGGGTGTGGAAGAATCGCGGACCGATTTTGACCCCGCGACTTCCAGTCACACGCTGTGGGTGCAGGCTGACAAACCGCGTGACGTGGAGGTTTCCATGCGCGTCGTTTCGTTGATCAAGAACGAAGGTCGCTCGTCGATCGATTTCCAACTGCCGGCATCGCCCACAACAGTCTCGCTGGATGTGAACGGGACCGATTTGGTGGCGACCACCGAAGGCCGCGGGGACGAGGTCGTTCGCGCGATGGAACAGACAGCTCAGAAAACGCGGCTGATGGTCGAAAGCAGCGGCAGCGACTTCCAATTGATTTGGGGGCAAGCCAACCAAGCCGAACGCGCCGGGCAGGTGCTCGAGGCCAAATCGCGCTGGGCGCTGCGGTGGCTGAGCATCGAAGACAAACCGACCGCATCGGTCGACCTGACAGTCACCAATCAACGCGGTGATCTGACGCCCTTCGAGCTGGAACTGCCTCCCGACGTGCGGTTGCTGGAACAACTCGGTTCGGAAATCGTTCCCACCGGCAAAGGCACCGTGATCGACGGCGGTCAGCGACTGCGGGTGATTCCCGGCAATACCGTGGCGAGTGACGAAATCAAACTGCAGTTCGAAATCGAGTTCACCAACGATACGCTGAACGCCGAAACGCCGCTGCGGCTCCGGGGCATCCATGTGGTCGGGGCGGTCAGCCAAGGGGGCGAAGTCGAAATTCGCAGTGACGAAGATTACCGTTTGCGGTGGTTGCGCCGACCTTGGGTGCGGAACCTAGTCAGCGAATCACGCTCGGCGAACGATCCGACCTTGTACCGCTTCAGCTTTGACCGGGTACCGTTTGAGTTGCCTATCTGGCTGGCCGCGCGACAACGACGGCTACAGGTCGATCCCCAATTTGAAATCCGCATCCGGCAAACGCTTGCCGAATTGACGGCGGTGGTGCAGATCGGGGGGGCGACCACCGACGGACGCTCGATGCCGATCGACATGCGGGGTTGGAAAGTCCAATCGTTTGAGACGGAAACGACCGGCGAGCCGCTTGATTCCTTGGTCGAAGGGACGGTCGAAGAGGTGGACCTGTCATCGCTCGATGGTGCCGGCAGCGAAGAGACCGCGTTGGTGCTGAAAGCGGTACGACCGATCGCGGCAGACGAGAATCGTATCGAGTTGCCCTTGCCCCACATCTTGGCGGACGACGACAGCATGCTGATCCAACCGGGACAGTTGACCGTTCGCACCGAGCCTGGTTTGACCCTCGTGGTGGACTTGGGAGATTCCACGAACGTCGACGAACAACCGTTGTACCAAGACGCCGATGCGAACGATCCCACCTTGCGGTTTAACGTGCAGACGCTGGCTGCCGATGCCAAACTGGTGGGCTTTTTAGAAAACGATCGCCCGCGCGTGACGCTGCAGGCCAGTGCTTCGGTGGCGATCGAGGAGGGCAACCTACTGACGATCGTCGACTGGAACCTTCGTCCGCAACGCGGGCTGGCTGGTAAAATCCCGCTGGCAATGTCGGCTGCCGATGGCTGGGAGAATTGGTCGGTCACGGTTAACGAACGTCCAGCGGTGATACGCCCCAATGAAGATGGTCAAGTCTTCCTATTGTCGGATCAACTGAGCGGCGACATGCATCAAGTCCGCTTTCGTAATCAGCGGCCGCTCGACCCGCAAACCACACTTCCGACGACGCTGGAAGTGATGTTGCCGCGGCCCGGTATCGCCGACCTGTCCACGCTTGGTGAAGTCCCAATCACGCTCCGCGGTTCGACTGCGATCGAAGTCGATACCGACGTCGCGGGACGCTCGGTGTCGGAACTGACGCTGGACGCTTTGCCCTCACGACCGCTGGAGATTCGGCTTCGACGGCGGGCGATGCAACAGCAGCGTCTGGTAATGAGCCGTGTCATGCTGACCACGCAGTGCGGTCGCAGTTCGTGCTACGAGCGTCTGCTCGCGATGGTCAGCGGATCGGGCACTTTAACGATTCCGCTGTCCAGTGACATGCGAAACCTGACGGTCGACTTGAAGGTGGACGACCAACCTCAACCGACGGTGCGCACCGCCGACGGCTCCCTCAGCATTGCGCTCGCTGCGGACAAGCCGCAGCATACGGTCGATTTGCAGATTTGGTTTGGCCGCGAGTCCTCTTCGTTGGGCAGCGAAATCCGTCCGGCGATTGGTCTGCCGGTGGGCGTCGGCCAAGTCTACTGGAATATTGTGATGCCGGCCGATCAGCATGTCGTGTGGGCGTCACCAACCCTGGGGCGTGCCATGGACTGGCAATTCGATCGCTGGCGGATTCGCCGGGTACCGACAGAAACCGAACCCAAGCTAGCCGAATGGGCTGGCGGCGATCCGCGTGAACAGGCCACGATCGGCAACCGCTATCTATTTATCGGAACCGATGCGGCGGCACTCCGCACGGTCTCGTTTGGTCGCTCGGTGATTTGGGCGATCGTCGGCAGTGTGGTGCTGTTGGTGTCGACCTTGTTGGTCAGTGTCCGCGGCGCGCGTCACCCCTTGGCAGTCATTTTTGCCGCCGTTGCGCTGTGCGGCCTGACGCTATTGGCTCCCGACGCGGCGGTGCTCATCGGTCAACTCACATTGTTGGCGTTGTCGTTGGTCGCGGTCATGCTGGGTGTGCGAGCGGCACTGAGAACGCGACCGCATGAGCGGATTCTGGACAGCAGTAAACCGATCTCGCGCGAGGGCTCGACACGCACGCTGACCGCCGGTGCGGCGGCCGGGAATGCTCCGCCGGCGCCCACTGGTTCCACACGCACCCGATCGGTTCCCCTCGCCGCTCATCTCGGAGACGAATCGTGAGCGGCGATTCTCCGCGGTTCGGCTACGCGTTGCTGGTGGTTTGCCTACTGGTGGTTTGCCTGTCGGCGGACGCGCTGCGGGCACAGGATGCCGAACCGGAGTCGCCGCAGCCGATTCGGTATCGACGTATTTTCCTCTTTGAAAATCAAGCCGCGACCTTGATCCCGCGTGACTACCGTCCGGTCGCGGCCGACTTGCTGGAAGAGTTACTCGCCGCTCAGCGTCGCAAAGCGGACCAGCTGAACGATTCCAAGCCGCGGCTTAATCGTGTGATGTATCGTGTCAGCTACGATCCGCGCACGATGTCGCTGCAGTCCAAACAAACCACCCTGGACATCGCCTACTCGGGCGAGCAACCGACGCGGCTCGATTTGGGACGAGTCAATTGGGCGCTGACCGCACCATCGCTTTCAGGAGACGACTCCCAACAGAAAACACGCTGGCTGACATCCGACTCTGGGAACAGTGTGGTCGCGCTTCGCGGCGATTCCCAGCTCGATGTCGCCTGGTCGCTCGCCGGGGTCGAACTGCCTGACCAGGCGGTCCGCTGGAACCTGCAGATCCCTCGCTGCGCGCGCAGCCAAATGTTGATCGATCTTCCCGCGGGTTTCACACTGTCGATCGACAACGGCGTGTTGCGGGAACTGACCAGCGCGCCGCCGGAGTCCGGTTTAGCCACCGAAGAGGGTTCACGCCGCTGGTATCGATTGGAACTGGGTGGATTGAGCGAAATCGAAATGACGGTGACGCCGCAGACCTCCGCCGCGGACCACCCCCCCTTGGTGATTCGCCGTCAATCGTTGACCTACCGTGTCGGGAAACGGACGACGCAGTGGACCGCTCAGATGACTCTCGAAGCGGTTCCGGGAACGGCGTTGCCCAGCATGCGATTGGGCAGCGGGCGGCTGACCGAGGTACAGCTAAAAAACCAAACCGTGTCGTGGAAAGAGATCACCGAGCCGAATGCGCTGACGCTGCAGTTCCTCTCGCCCGTTCCGGGACCGCGGTCATCGATCGCCGGTCCCATCGAGTTGACGATCCGCGGTTTCTTGAATCACGATGCAAGCGGCAGTTTCCCGCTCCCCT
The DNA here is from genome assembly GCA_964477385.1 of uncultured Pirellulaceae bacterium. Classification (GTDB taxonomy): domain Bacteria; phylum Planctomycetota; class Planctomycetia; order Pirellulales; family Pirellulaceae; genus Roseimaritima. The sequence goes on along the minus strand of CAYZHQ010000089.1, from coordinate 15,303 downwards.
GGCCGGAATTTACCGATCGCCGCGTGATCATCGCGACGCCCGTTGTGCAGGCCCAAATCCAGACCGATCCCACAATTACGCTGGCCCACCTGAAGATTCCAACCAATTGGCGTTTGCGGCCGACCGTGGTTTCGGAAAATGGCGCACGGACGCTGGTAATGGAAGGCGATGTGACGGAGGATTTTGTCCCGCCGAGTATCCAGTTAACCGGTGCCCCAAATGCCATCCCGGCCAATGCCGCCTTGCGATTGAGCGTCGAAGATCGGGCGATCCGCGCCCGCTGGGATGCGACGTTGGCCGTCGGAGATCAACTCGGCCCGCTGCGGTTGGCCTTTGAACGCAATTGGAGAATCGATTCGCTGTTGCTGGCCGATTCTGGTCGACTGATTGAACTGCCAAGCAACCAACGGAGTATTACGATCTGGCCCGAACCTGCCGATTTAAAGGGAGGCCAGTTGCGGATCCGAGCGACAGGCGAGCGACTTCCGCGGCCGTCGGAAAGAGACGCCTCCCGCACCATTCCGGCGACGTGGTTTGCCAGGCTGAACGATTGCCGTACCGAATCGGTCGCTGCGATCGCGCCGCCTCAGAGCTTTCGCTGGGCTGCCGGCACCGTGCTGCGTGGGCCGCTCCTGCAACGGAGCGACCTGTCGTCGGAGATGCTCGAATTGCTCGGCCCGGTCGGCGATGGGTCGTTGCTGTTTCGCTTGCCTTACGACACGACGCCGATGCTGGAACTGGAGCGACCGCTGCCGACCATCGATGCCAGCGTGCTGTTGGAGGTGACCGGCGACGCCGATGAAGTTTCGGAACTGCTCACGTTGACTTGCAAGTCGCCCTCCGCGACCGCGACGCAGTTGCTGCTTCGCTGTGGCGAATATCAGGGACGCCCCGCGCTGACGTGGTCGCTGGCAAAGGGAGCGGGCTCGGGATGGTCGCTGCCCCGCCTACAAGCTTCCAGCGAAGAGGACGAAGAGACCTGGCTGGTGTCATTGCCGCCTGGGCAACGAGGGGACCTTCAATTGACGGCGCGACGGCGTTATGCGATTGGCGATTCGCAGGCCATTGACCTGCCTTCGATTACGCAGGTTTCGTCCGATGAAACGCTGGCTTCGATTTCGGTCAATCAAAAACTGAAGGCAATCGTCGGCGCGGGTTTGCATCTTGCCGGCACCAGCGGACCGGTGCAACGAGTCCCTGGGATCGCGGTCGACGGGGAGGCGCGTCCGTTGCGCTACCAGCCCAACGCGCCCGCTTCGATCGAAATCAGCGGTCGTCTAGCCCTGCTGTCGCCGGCCGTGTTGTGGGAAGAGGCGGTCGACGTGATCGCGTCGGCACGATGGGGCGACACGGTCATTGCTCGGTACGAAACGGATGGCCACCAACCGCTACAGATCGAGCATTCTCTTGGCTTGCGATTAACCGAAGGTCGCGTCAATGGCCAGCCAATCGATGTGGATGCCGTGACGAGTGCGTTGGGTCAGATTCAAGTTCCCGGCTTGGGTGTCCCCAGTCGCGTGATGTTGCGTTTCGATCATGTGGAAGCCTATAGCGGTTTCTTTCGCATGTGGAGCCCGCCCGAACTGCGAGCCGCGGGCGTCGTTCTAAAGCGAAACTGGCGGATGTGGCCCGCTATCGATTCCTTCGCCCCGGCGGCAACGCATGTTCGTCTGGCGAGCGATCCGAGCGACTCATTGCTGGCCGATGATGATCTGCTGACCGCCATGGCCGATCGCTCCCAAAGGATCGCCATCACCGATCTCAAGACGGAGCAATTGTTGATCTCCGCCGAACTGGCGTGGGGGATCGCCGGCGTCGTGTCGTTGCTGGTGTTCGCTTTCTGCTGGATGCTGGCACGCCGCTCGCTGAGCGCCGTTTTGCTGTGCGTGCTGTGGATGCTCACCGGCGCGATGGGATGGCCCGATTGGTTCTTTGTCATCGTCGGCTTCGTGATGACCCCGGCAATCGCAGCCGCTCTGATGGCCATTGCGCTGCGGCAACCAAGTGACGTGTTTCTGGAACAGCCACGTGGCACGAGCGAGCTCGATTTCTCGTTTGTTCGCGCGTCGGTCACGATTTTCATTGCCTGGGTGACGCTGTTGGCCAGCGGCTTGACCGCGACGGCACAACAACCCCCCGCGGACACCGCCGAGGCGGGTTCCGACCTTGCGGAGGCGACCGACAGTGTTTCAAAAGACGCGTTCCCGATCTTGATTCCATTGACTGCCGACGGCGAGTTTGCCGGCAGTCGAGTCTACGTCCCCGAAAAGCTGTACGGACAGTTGTTCCGCCCCAGCAACGGAGACGCGTCGCCCGCCTCCGTGTTTTTGCGCCGCGTCGATTACCGCATGCGCACCAACGGCGTAACGGACATGACCAGCACGGTCAAACTGGAAGCCCGCATCGAGCTGGAAACCGATGCGATCGAGCGGCCCGTGCGTTTGCCCTTCCCCGCCGCCTCGGTGCGCGAGGTCGATATTCTTTCGGGCGGTCTGTCGCGTTCGGTGCGGTGGCTGCCGAATGATAACGCCATCTCCTTACAGCTTCCCAAGGCTGGCTTGACGACTCTGCGACTGATCTTGGATGTGCCGATTTCGGTCGATGAGTATGGCGTCCAAAGTGTCGACTTTCCGATTCCCCGAGTCAGCAGCAGCACGCTGGGATTTGATGCCGACGCAACCCTCGATCGGCTGGTCGCTCCGACTTGCCTAGGAAAGTCGAATGCCGACTTGGTGATGGGGGAACTGACCGCCGACCTCGGCCCGGCGGAAACGCTCTCGGTGCAGTGGCGCGTCGCGCGCAGTCAGAGCGAAGCCCAGTCCCCGCCACTGGTTAGGCGCTTCTTGCTGCAAGCCAGTCCCGCCAAACTGGTAACCGAATGCCTGATGGACGTCAGCACGATCGTGCAAGATCGCAGCGAACTGGTGGAACTCGATTTCGGGAACGCCGCACCTCCGGCGGTCCTCTCTCCCGCGTGGTCCGTGGTCCGCGATTCGGAGGACACCGATCCCAGCAGCGGGCGGTTACGGCTGCGATGTAACGACCGCGGTTTGCCGCCGATCCGGCTGATCTGGGAGACTCGCACGACCGACCTGCCGACCGATTCGAAGGATCCAAAACTGCGTGTCTATTCGCTGCCTCCCGTTCAGTTGGTGGGGCGCACGATGCTGGGACCGACCTTTATTGCGTTAAACAAACAAGCCGGACAGACGCTTCGTCTTGACGATCCGCGGCAAGCCGTGGCGATGCCGATCGACCGCTTTTTAGCCGGCTGGAATTCCAACGTCGATGTGATCGAACAGGTCGTCGTCGCCGAAGATGTGATGCCCAAGCTGGTGCTGTCGACCGCACAGCCTCGGCCTTGGCAAGTCGAACAGACGCAGCAGTTGCTGGTGCGGATGGAGGCTCCCATCGGGCCGGCGCAACTGTTGCTCGATTATCAAGCGATTGTCCGACCTGGCGAAGGGTCGTCGCGACCGATGCATTTGACGATCCCCAATGGGATTCGGATTCACAATGTCTCCGTGGCCGGTTCGTCGGTTGCCGCTCCGGTGCAACGTGCTGGTACAGTCAGCGAACTGGTGTTACCCGAATTGAGCGTCAGCGAACCTTACCGCGTTCGTTTTCGCGGATCGCTGGATGCCCCTGCAAACGGACGATTTTCGCCACCTTTGGTGCGGCTGGTTGGCATCGAAAACCTCGGTGGCGTCTACTCCATCGCTCGGGGTGCCGGGGTCGCCATTGCCGAACGCACGCCAACCACGCTGAGTGTTTCGACGCAAACGATTCCCACGAGCGAACGCTTGGCGCAAAGCATCGTTCCGCAGTGGGCTTGGCAACTGAGTCCCGATAACATGCAGGCCACCCGTGGGCGACTGGAAGGCCAATATGAAGTGACCGTCAACGAGGCCGAAACGGCGACCCTACAGCTAACGAATTTGGCATTCGACGCGGGACGTTGGACAATGGAGACCATCATCAACATGCGTCCGGTCCGCGGCCGGATCGATTTTGTAACGGTCGAGATCCCGTCGCGTTGGGGAGAAGACTTGACGGTTTCGAATGCGGAATCATGGTCGATCCAACCAGCAGCCGATCCTTCCAAACGGCTGATCCGCATCCTACCGGCCGATTCGACGAAGGCTCGCCGTGAACTGCGAATCCGCAGTCGGCTGGTAGGGGGCGACTTGAGCCAGGTTTCGGTTCCTGAGATCCGCGTGTTGGGCGCGGGGACGCGCCGCCTGTTTGTCAGCGTTCCGCGCGCCATGGAATCGACCGAAGTGGCCTGGGAAGCCACCGGGACGCGTCGCGGTCAAGAACCGCTCGAACTGAAGGCATACCTACCGGCCGCCAGCACGCATCAGACGTTTGAAGTCGGCGGTGCCTGGTCGGTGAAGATGGTCACCACTTCCAAAACACCGGCTCAGGCGGCGGCCAGTGTGATGGATGTGCAAATTTTTGCCCAGCGAGAGCGTCCGTCGTTGATCGTCTGCCGCTGGGACCTGTTTCCCGCCGGAAGACGCGCGGTGCAGATCCATATCCCGCCTTCTTTTCAACCTCTTGGACAATGGTCCGCTGGCATGCCGGTCCCTTTGGAACAACAGGGGCGAGTTGTGAAGTTGCCGCTCAGCCTCAGTCGTTTGGCGCAACCCGTGGTCCTGCTGGGACAATACACGCCGAACAATAATTCCTTTGTTTCCCTGCCCAAGATTCTCGACATTCCCGTTCAGCAAACGTGGGTGACGCGATTGGAAGCGGAGCCCTACGGCGGTACGGTCGACGTGCCCAAACCATGGCAACCCTCCACCCAGCCCGCTCGCGCCGAGGCGCTCGCGCGATCGGTGCTCACGGCACTCGATGACTCGCGAGACAGCTTGGCCAATCGGCCAAGCGAAGAAGTCGGCGCTTGGTTAGCCCCTTGGCTTTCGCGGTTTCGCAAGCTGACGCCGACGGCTCTTCCGTCAAGCGATAGCGACACACCGGCCGATTCGGAATCGACACCGTCAACCCGTTCCGCTGCCCCCATCGCGACCAACGAAACAACGCCGGCGGTTCCATCGGAAATGGAAACGCGGATGACCGATTACCTGAACTCCGTGTTAGGAGCCAACGAGATTTCCACGGGAGAAACCGAACCCTCGCCGCTGGTTCCCATCGGCTGGACCATCGGGCAGACCGAGACCACTCCGGGGGCAGCGGCTAACCTGCCGGTTGCCTTCTTGCATGGTGCCCAACCGGTCGCCGAGAGCCAGCTTCGGCTGGCCGGCATGCTGCTGCTGGGATTGCTGTTTGCGGTCGCTGTCTTGCAGTTTCGCGATCGCCTGCAACCGCTGCTCGCTTCGGCGGCGTTCTGGCTGTTCGCGATCGGCTTGATCGGCTTCATCCTCGCACCACTGCCCGTTGCGATTGCGGTTTGCTTGGTCGCCGTCAGTGCTCCGAAGCTTCGCAGAACCACGCCCAAGCATCCGTAAGCGACTTCGATGCGTGGGACTCGACCCTTTCACTGGCGAGCCGCAAAGGCAGCAGAGAACGGATCAGCGATTGCCGACGAAAGACCAACGCATTCAGCGACGGGCTTGCCCAAGAAAATGCCGCCAGCCCTCCACCACCCCCGAAGAGGCGGGCGCGGTGGCGTGATAGAACCGCTCGTCCGCTTCCGGCGGCTCGACGACCGTGGTTCCGCTCGACACCTCGTTGCCAGCGACCAGGATCGCCCGAAAGTTCCGCGAGATCGCCGTCGCATTGCTTGCCTGTCCAGCATAAACCGCACTGGGCGGCTCCGTCGTTTGGTTGGCGATCCACCACTCGAACGCCGAGAGAAAATCGACAGACGCCGGTAGTAGATCGATCCGAGCGTCCTCTTCGCCAACCGCTGGTGGCGTCGCCCGCGCTCGACACCGCAGCGGCTCGTCGGCCAGTCGTTTCTCGAGCGCCGCAAGCGTCGCTGCCAGACGCTCCGCCGCGATATGAAAGCAGCGCTGCCACCGACCTTGGTGCTCTTCGTCAAGCAAACGCATGCCGCTGTGATTCAATGCGAGGCGGTCCAAAGCCTCGACTTCCCACTCGCCAACCAAACCTCTCAGGTGCGTTTCGTAGTCCGCCAGCGGAGTCAGCATGAAAGGCACCTCCGCGGTATAGATCGTCGTGCCACCATCCGCGATCACTACATCCGGTAACGGCAAATGATGCGTGATGATCGCCTCGCAGACGGCGGCTCGCGTTCGCTGGGTGAGGTAGACCAGTTGCCACGGCGATTGATAACGGGACTCGACCAGCCACATCAGATCGGCCCGATTGCGCGGGTCGTTTGGCAAGGGCAACAAGACCCCCTCTAATTCAGTCGCCAGCAACATGGGAGTTTGGTGGGTAGGCATGCGTCAATCATTCGAGGCGCGGAAGCAGAAATCCGAATGGCTGAATTATGGCGTCTCCACCATCATTCGCCAACGACTGCAGCCTCGGCCTGTGGTCGCTCCTCGACGCCAGCGCGGCGTCGGTGCAAGGGCGGAAAGCAAAACGCGTTTTCCCGTAACCGCCAAAGCGGACTAGAGGGCTCCCACCGGCTGCGGTGGTGGCACCCGCTGCGACGCCCGAGCTAGGAAATCGGGCCAGACTTCTGCCTCCAGTTTCTCATCGCCCAACTCGATCGTTTCATTCACGTTCAAATTGCCTTTGACGATGTGCGCCGCGTTGAGTGCATACAGCCCCGGCACACTGGTTACCACCGGCGGCAGTTTCTCGCTGTAGTTCAGTGTCGGTAGCGCCATCACGTACTTGGCTCGCGCCGTTCGGATCGCCGCCACGTTGTCTCGCGAGAAGTGGTCATACATTCCTTCCAGGGTCTTCAGAAAACGCTCTTCAACCACCGCATCGTCTTCCTGCAAACCAGGATCATCCTGAGGCAGATACTTCGGCAGGTAGACTAGCGAGTGCCCCTGCAGTTCCTCGTCACGGTCGACAATCGTCGACATTTCAATTACCGCCGTCATCGGCACATTGTCGGTGATATTGGTGACATAGAATTCGCTGATCGGTTGCTTCAATAACAGCGAAGTACAGACGACTCCCATGTACTGAATGTTTTCCATCCGCGTGCGTTCGTCTGGGTTCAATTCCGAACACGCTCCGGCGATCAGTGGCGACGGAATCGTAAACACCACGTTATCGAATGTTTCGCGGCGGCCGTCCCCGAAATCGACTTCCAGTTCGCCACTCTCGAGTTGCTGGACACTCCGTACCGGATGCCCCGCCAGCATGCGCACGTTCTGCTCGCGAAGGACTTCGCCCATCCGCTCCAGCACACGGCCATAGCCACCCGGCACGTAGCCAAACATTTCGACTTTCATGCCGCTCCGTCGCGCTTTGTACATCCGCGAAATATGCGCCCAAATGAAAGCCGCCGAAGTCTGCTTGTAGGTCTCTCCCAGTTTGGCACGCAGCAATGGCAGCCAGATCTTGCGGAACGTCCCTTTACCCGACCACTTTTGCAACCAGTCGGCGACGGGGATTTTTTCCAGACGCTTCCAATTCTTGATCTTCGAGGCTAAGAAGATGGTGCCGCCCAACCGCAGTTTTTCAATCAAATTCAGCGGCGGGAATTTCAAGAACTCCATCGTGTTGGACATCGAATACAGCTTGCCGCCCGAATAGAAACCGGTCCTGGTTTCCACCCAGCGAAGCTCCTGCTCCAGTCCAATCTCCTCCAGCAACGCTCGCAACTGCGAATCGCTCTTCAATGTCACATGGTAGAAACGATCCCACCGGACATCGTTTAACTTCCAGGCGCTCGTCAAGCCACCGAATTGCGGTGCCGCCTCGCAGACGGTGACCTGTTGATCGCGGCCGGCCAGCCGATGAGCCATCGTCAGCCCCATCATGCCTCCGCCAACAACCAACCAACGCGCGGAAACGGTAGATGAAGCCATGGAATGAATCCCGTTCGATGCGAAGCGAAAAGAGTGCTTATTGATTGCCGAACCGACGGCGGCCAAGCAACTTGAGCGTCAGCCAGATCGTCTTGAAAACCTGCATCTTGCTGGCACCGCCTTTTTGGTCGTACCGCAATCGCAAAGGAACCTCGCCAAACATGCACCCCTGAGCGCGCAGCTTCAGCAGAATGTCGGACATGCACGAGAAACCGCGTTCGCCGACAAAGTTGTCACCGTAGGTTTCAAACGCTCGACGCAGCGCCGCGGCACGGTAAGCGCGATAGCCGCTGGTGTAGTCGCGAACGCCTCGAGTCGGGAACAGCAGCGTGAACAACGCTCGAGCTCCGATGCTCAACACCGCCCGATTAGCCGGCACCCCGATCACGCGGGCCCCGTTCTGAAAACGAGACGCGATCACCACATCGCACCCCTCACCGATGTTGCGGACCATGCGGTCGATCAGTCCCGGTGGATGCGTGTTGTCGGCGTCCATCGTCACAATGATGTCTCGTTCGCCCGCCCGGTCGGTCGCTTCACGCAAGGCATCTCGGATCGTCGCTCCCAATCCCTGGTTCTGCAAATGCTGCAGTACATGAATTGGCATCTGAAACGACCACTGACTGGCAATCTTCAGCGTGTCGTCGGTACTGCCGTCGTCGACGATGATCACTTCGTATGGAATGTTGCTGTCGGCAAACGCTTCGCCGATCCGCTCGAGCAATTCGGGCAACGCTTCTTGCTCATTGAAAGCCGGCAATGCCATGAGGACTTTGGCCGGACGGAAGCGAGCCGAATTTGGCTCGGAAAGCTCACCCAATTCAGGGCTTCGCAACACTCGCAAATTGGCGGTGGCGTGCGTTTTAGATTCTTTTGCCATTTTGGAGTCTTCCATCAGGCGTGCCTCAAAGTTCTGCTTGGACGTTGGGAACGGCATCCGAGCTCGCCCAAAAAGCAAACCCGCCACCGACTCCGCCTGATCATAATAGGCAAGGAAGGCAAGGCAAACCCAGGCCATTGGGCATTCTGGGTAAATAAGTACACAAAGAGGACCTGCGTCGACTTTGCCGATTACGCCAACGCCCCGCACCCTTGTGAGGAGTACGGGGTCCACCGCCGCCGGCGGTCCAGGGCTGGAAATTGCAACAGCTATCCGGCCAGCTCATGCTCAGCGGTCGAGCGACTGCGGAGTTGGCAACTCGGCGACGCGAGCTTGCCGGGATTCCCGTCGCGATTCCAAGAAGGCTTCGAGGTTCAGCTCCGACCGATCGGCGCGAGCCATCATCGACACATCGCCGGCGTTTAGCGCGCGGTCGCGCATCGAAGCGATTTCTGCGCGTCGATGCCGAGCGGCGACTTGGATCCGGTTCTCCAAGTCTTGTTCGCGCCGGTTGCCCAAACCGCGGCGTCCCTTCGCTGCCACCAAGGCTTCCAGTTCCACGGCGGGACCTGCCGCCAGTCCTTCAATCGCTCGCTCTTCCCCCGCATCGACCGACCTGGTTTGGTCGCTCGGTTGCGCATCGGCTGTCACGAAATTAGCAAACCGACCAAAAACCGCTTCCAATGCGGCTTCATTCGCTTTCTGAAACCCCTTCGGCAGCTTAGCGCGATCGGCTTCGGTCAGCGTCTCGACGCTGAAGCCTTCAGGATACTGGTCGGCGATAGCTTGGCGGGTTGCCAAAGAAGCGTTGCCGGAAGTGCGTTCGGCACCGGCTTGATTGCGTCGATTGTTGGATGCATCGCGGCCAGCCGAGAGCTCGCTGCCAACTTGCCGCAGCGCGTTATTCGCTCGGTCGGCCGCTTGCATCGCTTGCCGCACCTGCTCGTTGGGCCGGCCCTCGAACCGAGCTTGCAAGCGTTCCTGAACCCGAGCTTGCACTCGAGCTTGGGCCGCCCCTTGCGCGCGAGTTTGCATCGCTTGTCGGATTTGTTGTTGAGCACGTTGCTGGATCTGATTCTGCACCCGCGACTCCAAGCGACCGCGAGCCGCTTCGGCTTGCGCAGCCCCCGCGCCCGCCCTCGGTGCGCCGCCACCCCCAGCCCCTCGTCCCCCACCGGGCGACTGAGCGGCTGCCTCTACACAGTCCAGCACTACCGATCCGCTCAGCACTACCGATCCGCTTAAAAATGCTGCCGTCAACAGATGACGGACTTTAAATGGATTTCGCACGCAATGTTCCTTCATGCTATTGCCTACGGACCGAAACCAACCAGCACAGCACACGCGTGTGGCTATCGAACGGCCCACTTCCACTGTTTCGTAACCCGCCACACAACAGCCCTTGCTGTGCGGCAGCCACATTAGCTAACTTTCGACTTCGTCTCCAACCCCGAATCGAATCACCCTGTTTATCGGCAGCGAGCGAGTGTGCTGCCGATCAATTCTTTCTTGTTGCGGAAACGAAACCTCTGCCTTCCTTCGAGCGGTTCTTTTGCCTGCAAACCTACGTTCCCTCTTGAGCATCCAATGTTTGCCTCGGACCCTGCAAGCACCGCAACGGAACGTGACCGCTCCGACGTCGCGTTGGAAGTGGGTTTTGGCTTCGGCGCGATGGATGCCGCTGATCATGATTGCGGGCGTGCTGCACACTAGCTCAGCACGCGCCCAGTTCGGCTCCCCCCAAGCTCCCCTTGCCGGCTTTCCAGACAAAATTGATTTCAGCCAATTGAATCACGCGACGGTCTCCTCGGAAGAGGAACCTGCTGCGGATGGTACAGACCAGCCCCCGCAGGTCATTGCGAAACCGCTTGCGAAACCTGCGGATCCGATGCTGGCGTACCTGCGGAACAAACTGGTCCAGCAACCGCAACATTCGGATTCTTGGCGGCTGCTCGGCCGCGTCTACCAGCGGTCCCATCAGCTGCTGGATGCCAAGCAGCAGTATCTCAAAGCGATCGAGCTCGATCCGCAAAATATTGCCGCACACCACGACCTCGGGGAACTGCTGGCAGCGACGGGCGAACCCGCAGCGGCTTTGCTCCACTTTCAGCAGGTGCTGATATTGGGGCCGGCGACCGAACAAGCCCAGCAAGTTGCCGCACGCGGGATTACCGCGCCCGGCAACAACCAACATGAGTTGAAGCAACATCCGATTCCCTCAGCTCACAAACCTTGGACGCTGCCCGCGGGCCCCCATCCCGACGACTCTTCGATCCCCGTTCTGCCAGCCGGTTTTCAAGTCAAGACGTTTGATGGTTCGGATGATCTGGAAGAAGAAATTGAGGACCTGGAATCGCTGTCCAGCGAGCCGCAAAGTCGCTGGCGAGGGTACTGGGATGTCGGTTTGCTATACAACTCGAACATTTCGCTAACGCCGATCAGCCGCGAACTATTGGCATCCGAAGCGGCCGGCTTCCAAGCCCTGTTCAGCCCCGATACGGAGTGGTCATTGCTTCAGCGCGAGCGTCTTCGATCAGGCCCACTGCTGCGAGGTTTCTTCAATCTAAACGAATCGCAAAATCGCGACTTCAACCTCAGCAGCTTCCAGCCTGGCCTGTTCCTTGAAACCGACTTTGCGCGACACGGTATCGATTGGATCGGACGCACTGAGTACGTCTACTCGATCGATTCGTTTGCGGGAGAACGAACCGCCGATCGGCACGCGATGCAGCTTTCCGCAACCGGCATCCTGCCCAGTCTGGATGTTCTGTACGTTTACTTCGCGGCCAGCCAAGCGGACTTCGTCGATGATGGCTCGAATCCCGATGTCACGTCGCTTGATGGTCCGCTGTTTACCCTCGGTGCCAGCCGTTTCTTCCAAACCCAACGCTCCTACTTCACCGCATACTCGTTTGGGGCGGACGTCGAACATGCGGCAACACGGGGCCAAGATTTTCAGTACAGCGGCATCGGCGCGCACGGTTCATTCACCCTTCAGTTATCACCCAAGTGGGACTCCATTTTCGATGGCGGCCTCGGCTATCGTGACTACAGCCAGTTCACCGGTGAGGTTCCGAGGAACGAAACCATCTATCGCGTCGGCGCTCGGCTGAGTTACCACTGGAGCCACCGCTGGAGAACGACGCTGTCTGCCTCTTACGAACGCTTTGCGTCGGACAATGTCCAGTTCGACACTGACCGCTTGGAAGCCGGCCTCGTTAGCAGTTGGCTGTTCTAAGTCGCTGTGATCGCTTCGCGATTGGGAATCACCGCGGCTAGGCTCTCCGATAGGCTCGGAAACAGGCGGCTATCTCGCTGCCCTCCCTGCTATGCGTTTCACGCATAGCCCATATCGATCGAATGCATTGGCAGAATCCTTGCTTATCACGGATAATGAAGGGAGTCGACGCATCTGGCTGCTACGCTTGGTGTCGAACCCTACCCCGCCCTTCAGGAGAGATGATGATGACGTTCACAGTCCCGTTGGCTCGTGTGACAACCAGCCTGGCGTTGCTTTGCATTGCCACGTCGGGTTTCGCTCAGGAGCCGTCCACAGCGAGCCCCGGTGGCAAAGCGTCCGCCGCCGCCAAATGCCCCGTGATGGGCGACGTCAACGCGCCGAGTAACCGCCACACCGCGGCGGGCGTCTATTCCAATGGTGACTGGTGGCCCAACCAGTTGAATCTAGCAATCCTGCATCAGAATTCGCCGATGGGCAATCCGATGGATGAGGATTTTGATTACGCCGCGGAGTTCCAAAAACTCGACCTTGAGGCGGTCAAGCAAGACATCAAAGAATTGATGACCACCTCTCAAGATTGGTGGCCGGCCGACTACGGACACTACGGACCCTTCTTCATTCGAATGGCGTGGCACAGCGCGGGAACGTATCGCGTTAGCGACGGTCGCGGCGGTGCATCGTACGGCACGCAACGTTTCGCGCCGCTGAACAGTTGGCCCGACAACGCCAATCTCGACAAAGCCCGTCGATTGCTGTGGCCGATCAAGCAGAAGTACGGCAAGCAAATCTCGTGGGCCGACCTGATGGTCTTGACAGGCAACTGCGCCTTGGAGTCGATGGGTTTCGAAACGTTTGGATTTGCGGGTGGACGCGAAGATGTGTGGGAGCCGCAGCAGGATGTTTACTGGGGCCCTGAAACGAAGTGGTTGGGCGACAAACGCTACAGCGAAGGTCGCGAACTAGAAAGCCCGCTCGCCGCCGTGCAGATGGGACTGATTTATGTCAATCCCGAAGGCCCCAACGGCAAACCGGATCCGGTCGCCGCGGCGACAGACATTCGCGTGACGTTTGGCCGAATGGCGATGAATGACGAAGAGACCGTGGCCCTGATCGCCGGCGGACACACGTTCGGCAAATCGCATGGTGCCGCGGACCCGAGCAAGTTCGTCGGTCCGGAACCCGAAGCCGCTCCACTCGAAGAACAGGGGCTGGGCTGGAAGAATACGTACGGTACCGGCAACGCTGGGGATACCATCACCAGCGGCTTGGAAGGAGCTTGGACGTCGACGCCGACGATGTGGTCCAACGGTTATTTCGACAACCTGTTTGACTACGAATGGAAGTTGGTGAAAAGCCCCGCCGGAGCTTGGCAGTGGTCGCCTGTGGACGAAGCCGCACAAGACACCGTGCCCGATGCCCATGACCCCGACAAGTCGCACGCTCCGATGATGTTCACGACCGACATCGCGTTGAAAATGGACCCGGCTTACCGGAAGATCTCCAAACGCTTTCACGAAAACCCGGCCGCATTTGAAGAAGCTTTCGCCAAGGCGTGGTACAAGCTGACGCATCGCGACATGGGACCGGTCTCGCGTTGCCTTGGTCCGGAAGTGGCCGAGCCACAATTGTGGCAAGACCCTGTTCCCGCTGTCGATCATGAACTGATCGGAACCCCCGAGATTGCGGCACTGAAAAGCAAGATCTTGGCATCAGGTCTTTCGATTTCACAACTCGTCGAAACCGCTTGGGCCTCCGCGTCGACGTATCGTGGCACCGACAAACGGGGTGGAGCCAACGGCGCACGCCTGCGTCTGGCTCCGCAAAAGGACTGGGCGGTCAACGAGCCCGCACAGTTGGGCAAAGTTCTGAAAACGCTGGAGCAAATCCAGCAAGACTTTAACGGCTCGCAATCGAGCGGCAAACGCGTTTCGCTGGCAGACCTGATCGTGCTGGGTGGCTGTGCGGCGGTGGAAGCGGCCGCCGAACAGGCGGGACACGAGGTGGAGGTTCCCTTCACGCCGGGACGAACCGACGCCTCGCAAGCGCAGACCGATGTAGAGTCCTTCGCACCGCTCGAGCCGACCGCCGACGGATTCCGCAACTTCTTCGGTCAGACGATCGACCGACCTGCCGAAGAGTTGTTGGTCGATCGAGCTCACCTGCTGACGCTGTCGGCACCGGAGATGACCGTCTTGGTTGGCGGTATGCGAGTGCTGAACGCGAACGCGGACAACTTGCAACTGGGGGTCTTCACCGAGCATCCCGAAACGTTGACAAACGACTTCTTCGTCAACCTACTCGATATGGATACCGTGTGGCAAAAGTCGCCCGTCTGCGATCACTTCTTCGAAGGACTTGATCGTGAAACAGGGGATGTCAAATGGAAAGCCAGTTCGGTCGATCTGGTCTTCGGTTCGAATTCACAACTTCGCGCTCTGGCAGAGGTCTATGCCAGTGACGACGCGGAGCAAAAATTCGTCGCCGACTTTGTAGCAGCCTGGAACAAAGTGATGAATCTCGACCGCTTCGATCTCGATCGATCGGTCCGAGCAGGAGGGACGCGCGTGGCGTTGAAGCAACGCTAGACCAGGAGGTAGGCCTAACAGGGTTTTGCCGCAGGGACGCTAGCCTTTTTTGCGATTTGAAACGTAGCGGAACACACAAGGTTGGATCGTCTTCGATTCAACCTTGTTTCGTTTCGACACCGAGCAAGCGCGACGCCGTTACCATCACGAACGATCTGGCCGACCACGAACGATCAGGTGGCCCGTCGATTTGACGCCCAGTCCTTTAAAGAAACGCCGTGCCCAAAACGAAAGGCTTTCAAGCCCCCTGGATCCGATTTACTAGCCGTATCACTATGACTAAAACGTCAACTGCGTCGTCCGCTGCGTTCCGCATAACAAGATCAAAGAGATCGTCTTGAATCGGAACTTCCCGCGATACATCGATCGAATCATCGAAGAAGAAAGGATCGCCGTTGCCACAGCGATCGAGAACCTGAAAACGAGTTTGTACGCTGCGTGGGAAGCGGGAGATAAATGGAGCCAATTATTAAGCGAGCATGGTCTTATGGGTCAGGGATGTGCCCGCGAATACGCGCGCACAAGAATTCGTTTCAGGGTGCCAGGAATCGGTTCTTCGAAGCGTGCGTTGGCATCATTCAGCAACTCGCAATAAGGTTTTCGGTACAACTTATTTAGACGTAAGGCGTTAAGCCAAACGAAGAGCTAACGCGTGGGGGCAGATTTTTCTCA
>CAYZHQ010000088.1:3957-25196 GCA_964477385.1 uncultured Pirellulaceae bacterium | reverse complement strand
GTTGCGGCGTCCCTAGTCATTGACGTGAATAATCCGGGCTAGGGGCTTGCTACCGGGCACCAGGGCCCAGTAACGAAGCCAGCCGAGCGATTCCCGTGGGAAGGCTCGGCTGGCGTCCGTCTTAGTGTGGCCCCTGTCCTGGGCCGAATTGTCCGCCCCGATCTTAGAAGGTCAGGATGGCGTCCATGCCAAAGGTCGTCTGAGCCGTGTCACCACCCTCGTTGACACCTGCATCGCCGTTCTTGTCCCAGTCCCAGCGGACCTCAGGACGAACGATCAAGTTCGAGTGCAAGCGATGGTTCACTCCAAGGGTCAGGTTGTAGACATCGATGTTGGTGTCGCCGGCGATTGGATCGAGGTTGCGGTGGAAGTACTCGAACCGTGAACCCACCGAAGTCGCATCGTTCAGGCTGTAGATCATATAGCTGACCAAAGCAAAACCATCCCGCAGCTTGGTGCCGCTGGCGTTGTCTTCTGTGTTGATCTGGTCGTACTGGCCAACCCACTGCAGGGAATCGGTGAGGGTAACGTCCGTCACGAGGCTGTGCATATAACCTTGTTCCACTCCGCCGCCGACGCCCGTGTTGGTGTTGAAGCGACCGATCGTGGTGGCGTAGGTCACGGTGATGTCTTCGGAGAGACCGACTGAAGCCCCGCCCAAGAAGTTGTCGCCGTTGTCTTCGAAACCACTGTCCCAACCGAAGGTGTATCCACCAAAGGCGGTCAGGCTGTCACCCAGGGCATAACTGGCCAAGAAACCGGTGTGGGTAAATGGCTCGTTGTTGTACATCGTGTAAGCGTGGCTGTAAAAGAAGTTGTCCGGAGCGGTCACGACTTCATAACCAATGATGGTGTAAAAGTGCCCGGCTTTGATCGACAAATCGCCGTAAGCGACTTCGCCGTACAACTGGGGAATGGCATGTCCATAAGATCCACCGTGATCCCAGCCCTGGTCCCAGCTGTCATCGTCAGGCCCGAAAGCTTGAGTGTCGGGGCCGTCGATACCGTACACATAATCGATCCGACCACCGATTCCCAAACCGTTGCTACCGTCGGCAACTTTTTCGGCATACAGCCAAGCTTGGTGCAAACGCACGCCATCGGCGTTGTCGTTGAAGCGCGACCCACCGTTTTGGCTGTGGTAACCGAGCTGCAACCAGCCACCGGCACTGATCCCATTGCACTCGCCGAACAAGGCGTAGGGATCGCCCAGGTCGCCGCCACAGCCGGTCAGGCAACTTCCACCAGCGAAGCAGCTGCCAAAGCAACCTTCGTCACCGCCACCACCGCCGCCGCCCAGCAGGCAGCAACCGCCCGGCGCGTCGCAAGGACTATCGCAACCGGCCTCGCAACCACACTCGGGTTCGCAGGCAGGCTCGCAAACCGCTTCACAGCCGCAAACCGCTTCGCCACAGTCACAGGAAGCTTCGTTCCAGGAAACCGGAACGACAGCGCCGTGTGACGGTTGGTAAGTCTCGCCTGCGGACAAGGGAGCCATAGCTCCGATCAAACCAAGAAATGCTAGCGTTCTCAATTTCATTATTCGATTTCCATCGTTTGGCCGCCTAACTCGATATTCCATCAAGACGACAGCGTATGATTGAAGGCTATGACTGTCGTCCGCCAACCCAATACTCTTGGGCACGACTGCACTCGCTCCTCACGAGCCGAAAGCCATTTGTTTCCTCACAGGTCATCGTCCGCGTCGGCCGTTGAAATTGACACCAGTGACACAATTCCAACAACCGTTTTGACCTGAAAAGTCGCTTAGCGTTAAACTTTGACGACTGGGAAGGGGATCCGCTCGCGACAGTCGCCACCACACGCTTCCCAAGCCGCTCGTCACTCCTGCTACTGGCAAACTTCCATGCTTCTTCGGTCCGCAGTCGCCACGGCTGCTGGCCTGCTTCAACTTGGCAATGCCCGCTCCGCTGCAAGCCCAGCGCGGGCAGTCGATCGAAAACCTGTTTCGGTCGATTGTGGAGGCGGAACTGGAAAACATTGCGAGTGGCAACGCGACTCGATTCGAGCCATCGTTCCGGGTGAACTGGGGCCGCCGTCCCAGCCCACGGGAGCCACTGCCACGCTTGGGGTTGGAGCCAAGCATGGACCGAGCAGCGGTAACAGGAAAGCTCTCTTTGGCGTCCGCGGTATTGACCAATCGCAGCGGTTGTTCGACCGTCGGCCTTCTGACAGGCTGATGCGGCAAGGGTGGTGGAAAGGCGGCTATGCCCAACCCGGTTTGTGCTGACAACTCGGCGGCCTGTTCCGGGGCCGGCCCTGAAACGCGGGTTGATGACGACGACACCAGTTCGATGCGATAACGCTGCAGGCCCAAGATCCATTCGCGGCCATGCGTCAAAGCTGCCCGGGCCACTCGCACGAACGTGCCGTTGGTACTGCCGGTATCGGAAAGCCGTCAGCGCATCCTGCCGTTCTCCAGTTTGCCATGCAGCATCGCATGCTTGCTCGACATCCCGAAATCGGATTCGATGATCAGATCGCCTTCTCGGCGGCCGATCACGAATTCCTGCTTACGGACTCGGATGACCTCGCCATCGCTTGCGCTGTGATCGTCGACCACCACCAGTTTCGGATTCGGCAATCGGCGCCGGCGCGAGAACAGTTCCGCCTCTAATACCGAAAAGTCGATCTGTGTGGCACGGGCTTCCGCCGGCACCACCAGCCCCGACTTCAGCGGATCAAAAATTGTCTGGAGGAAGTCGTCCGACGCAGGATCCACGTCGGCATTGTCCCGCTGAGGAGGCTGAGACGAAACGTCCACACGCTTTTTCATAAGAGGATTCTAAAGGTGCAATGAGCTAAACATTACTTGGCCTGAAAAAGTTCGCTGATCGATTGGTCGTGATGAATACGTTTGATCGCCGTGGCCAATAGCGGCGCGACCGACAAGCGGATGGCGTTAGGCAACTGCTTTTCCGGAGGCGACGGCAGCGTGTTGGTCACGGCAATCGAATCGATCGGAGCGGCTTGGATGCGTTCGATGGCAGGCCCGCAAAAAATCCCGTGAGTCGCCGCAATATGGATCTCGCTGGCACCATGCTCCTTCACCAACCGGGCGGCCCCACAGATGCTGCCGGCGGTGCTGATCATGTCGTCAAACATCAACGCGATCTTGCCTTCCACAGGTCCTCCGATGATCGTGTTTTGCTGAACTTCCAAAGCACTGCTCCGCCGCTTGTGCAAAATCGCCAAGGTTCCTCCCAGACGCTTGGCGTGCCCGACGGCGCGTTTGATGCTCCCTTCGTCAGGGCTGACCACGACGATGTCATCACTGGCAAAGCCCCGTTTGACAAAGTAGTCATTGAGCACCGGCGCGGCATACAGGTGATCCACCGGGACATCGAAAAAGCCTTGGATCTGAGCGGCATGCAGGTCCATCGTCAACACACGGTCGGCTCCCGCACGGGTGATCAAGTTGGCGACCAGTTTGGCTGTAATCGGCACGCGGCCTTCGTCTTTGCGGTCCTGGCGCGCATAACCGTAGTACGGAATCACCGGAGTGATCCGGGCCGCGCTGGCACGTTTGCAGCAATCGATCATGATCAGCAGTTCCATCAAACTGTCGTTGACCGGCGGCGAGGTGGGCTGGACAAGAAACACATCGCGACCGCGGACGTCTTCGTCCAACTTGCAAAAGTTTTCTCCGTCAGGAAATTTGCCCAACGTGATCGAAGCCGGTGACAAGTGCAGGTGATCGCAGATCTCACGTGCCAAGTCGGGGTTGGCTCGGCCACTAAAAATTTTCAATTCGCGCATCGATGCTTGTTCCATGGAGGTGGCGACTGGGGACCGTTGCGAATCAGGCCGTTGCGACTCGGGAGGTTGCTCGCGAGGGGAAACCAGTCGTGAAGGGAGCAGAAAAAGAGGCTTGTCGATTAACCGACTGGGTACCCCATTTCTCGCATCGTGGCATCGACCAGTTGCAGTTCGTCTTGATTGTTGATGCTGAGGGACTCGCAGGCTTGCAGCACCGGCAACGCTTCGACGGCATGCCCGGCGGCGCGAAGAATCGCCACCGTATCGGTCAGGTAGTACTCGCCCTGTGAGTTATCGTTTTGCAATTGATCGAGGGCCGCCATCAGGGCCGGGCCGTCGAACAGATAGGTGCTCATGTTGACTTCGTGGATGCCTCGCTGCTGTTCGGTGGCATCTTTCTCTTCGACGATGGCCAGAAAATTGCCCGCCTCGTCACGCACGATTCGCCCCAGTCCCGCCGGGTCGTCTTTCATCAGGGTCCCCAACAGCAGACCGGGCTTGGTGGCATGAAAGTGCTCCAACAACTTGGTCAGGCTGGACGGTTGCAACAACGGTGAATCGCCAGCGAGCACCAGCACCGGGCCGGTGTGATCCTTGAGCAGCGACCGGCACACCTGCACTGCATGCCCCGTACCCAATTGTTGATCCTGCAACACGAAGCGGACGTGATCGCCCCGGTCGGCCAGTTCTTGGCGGACATCGTCGGCCCGGTGCCCCACAACGACCACTTGGTCTTCGACTCCCGCGGCGGCTAGGGCATCGAGCACAAAGTGGATCATCGGACGACCACAAACGGGAAACAGCACCTTGGGCAGGTCGCTTTTCATTCGGGTTCCCTTGCCGGCGGCCAAAATTACCGCGACTTCTCCAGTCATTTCGTTTGCCTGTTCTCGGACAGTGTGCGGGTCAAGACATGCATCGCTGGTGACGCTCGATAACGGGTCGAAACGTCTCCGTGGGCTCTGTTTTTCCGTGGGCTCTATTTTGCGGACAGTTTTGCATTTCGAATAGGTCGTCGACAAGCGGACGCATTCGCTCTAGCGGTAAAACAACGTTTCCGGCAAGAATAACAAGCAGAAGCCGTGTTTCCTTCCCCCCTACATTTCCGTTTACCCGTCAAGGATGCTCCGGGATGCGTCGTCGGTTGCAGCATTACTTCGAATATGTCGTCGTCCGGTTGCTGATCGCGACGGTCCAAACGCTGCCCGAAGACTGTGCCGAAGGCCTCTGTCGGGCCGGGGCATGGCTGCTGAGCGACGTACTGAATGTGCGGGGATCGACGGTCGGCGAGAATCTAGAGCGGGTTTTTCCCGACCACCGTCCCGCCCAGCGGCGTGCGATTCGTCGAGGAATGTGGCGTCATCTGCTGCTGATGCTGTGTGAGATCGCGTGGGCTCCACGGAGGCTGCATCGCTGTAATTGGAAGCAGCACGTCCGCTTTGAAGGAACCTCGCAAGTCCTGCAATACCTGCTCAGCCCCCGGCCGCTGGTGATTGTGTCGGGCCATTTCGGCAATTTCGAGATGGGAGGCTACATCACCGGATTAATGGGGATCCCCACGACCACGATCGCCCGAAATCTGGACAACCCCCATCTGCATCGCTACATCACCCGGTTTCGCGCCGCCAAAGGCCAATGGATGGTCGATAAGAATGGCTGTGCGCCGCAGATCGATCGCCATCTGTCGCGCGGCGGAATCCTGACCCTGTTGGCCGACCAACATGGTGGCGAACGAGGCTGCTGGGTCGATTTCCTCGGCCATCCCGCCTCCTGCCACAAAGGCTTGGCGCTCTTTTCGCTAACCTCGCGCGCACCGATGATGGTCGGGTACACTCGTCGAGACGGCGGTCCGATGCAATTCGTGCAGGGCATGACGGGCGTCGTCGATCCGGTCGACGAAACGCCGGTAACCTCTGGAGTCCGCCAACTGACCGCTTGGTACAACGATCGGCTGGCCGAGGTGGTCATGCAGTCGCCCGATCAATATTGGTGGCTGCATCGCCGCTGGCGTCCCAAACCGGTTCGCAAACGGGCGACTCCCGCGGCCGCGGCACCCGCATCGAAGCAGGCTGCCTAAGCCGATTGGTCAGCCCATGGCCGTTGTTTATTTGCCGTCGCTGAACAGTGCTTCGGTAAACGCGTCGGAGTCAAACGGGGCCAAGTCCGCGATGCCTTCGCCCAGGCCGACAAACTTCACCGGCAGCGAGAACTGTTCGAGAATCGGAATCACGACGCCCCCCTTGGCCGATCCATCGAGCTTCGCCAGCACAATCCCACTGCAGCCAGCCGCACCACTGAACCCACGAGCTTGGCTGATGGCGTTTTGTCCCGCCGTCGCGTCCAGCACCAGCAGCACTTCGTGCGGCGCGTCGGCGATCCGTTTGCCCACCACACGTCGGATCTTTTCCAGTTGTGACATTAAGTGGGTCTGCGTCTGCAGGCGCCCCGCTGTGTCAATGATCGCAACGTCCGCGTTCAGCTCGATCGCCTTCTCGACCGTTTGAAACGCCACACTGGCAGGATCGGCTTCCGGTTTCCCCGTGACAATGTCACAACCGATCCGTCCCGCCCAAACCGTCAGTTGCTCGACCGCGGCGGCGCGAAAGGTGTCTCCGGCGCCTAGCACCACGCGCCGACCCGATTGGTGTAAGTAATTCGCCAGCTTGCCGATCGAAGTCGTTTTGCCGCTGCCGTTGACCCCCACGACCAAAATCACCGTCGGACCGGACTCGGCCCATTGGATGTCGGTCTGCTCCTGCTCCAACATCTCACGCGTCTGAGCGCGAATCGCCTCGAGCACCTCTTCCATCTGGACCCGGCGCGCCCGGAAGCGTGTGGCAATGTCGTCGCGGATCCGCGCCGCGGGTCCCGAACCCATGTCGGTCCGAACCAGCCGCGCGAACAACTCTTTGAGGAACTCATCGTCAACCAAGCGTCCCTCGTCCTTGAACAGATCGCGGATGTCGGTACCTAACACCTGCCGCGTCTTCTTCAAACCTTGGCGGAATCGGCTCAGCATGCCGCCTTCTTCGTTGGCGTTAGGTTCAGAGCTCGGGCTAGAACTTGCATCAGAACTCGGCTCTGCGGCCGTGTCATCTTTCTTCGATCGCCAAAACGCCATGGTCGTACTGCTGGGAACAAATGAGGAGTGGGCTGCGGAAAGAGGCCGGTCGATGCACTGCGTGGAAACCGAAGCGGTGGCTATCGATGCGGCTATCAAGGCATCGAATTGTTTTCCCTCCAGCCCATTCGAGCAACCGGCGGGGCGATAAAAAGCTGCCATGGCACGACGCGTTTTGTAATTCTTACAACAAAACGTTGGTCCAATGGTCTGCCAAGCCCCCGCGGACAAGCAACACAACTGTCCATGAAAGGCTTGCCGGTTCCCCAGCGACGACCTCTCGGTTCCGACTTTACGGCAACTCCCGCCGATAAACCATCGGCCATCGCAGCGGTTGATCGCGGTGCGGGGGGCTTCTCCAACGCGTCCGGCTCGCCCGTTCGGCTTGCCCGTTCGGCTTGCCGCCCTAGGATGCTGTGCCGCCGAAAAGTTTTGCTTCGGATGGCCCTTCCTGGATGGAAGCGTACCAGTGTCTCCCACCGCCAAGAGGTGTGACTGGTGACTGCACGAGGCAGTTTGAAACGGAAGTCCACTATAGGAAAGGAACCCCAATGCTCACGCGTTATTCGCTGATTCTTGTCTCCGCGGGTTGGACCGCTTTGACCGCTGTCACCAGCCTGCCAGTACTTGCCCAGCCAGCCATTCGGTTTGATCTCGCTCCGCTGGCCGTCGCACGCGCGGTCGAGCCAACCGATTCCGTCAGCGCTTTGCCGGGCCAACAGTTGGTTCGCATCCCGCTACGCATCTCCGCTCTGGTCGACTCGCCACGCAAGCCCCAAGTCGATCAGGTGATGGTGCAGATCTACTGCGTCGATCCCGCCGCGAGCGTCGTCGATTACGCACCTCGCACGGAACTGGCCAGTCCCTTCGAAGGCAACTTGGAAGTCCAGCAGACCGAAGAGAAAAACAAACATCTTGGTTTCTCGGTCAATGGAAATTACGGCCACTTGGTCAACGGAAATGTCGGTGGCGATGTCGGCAAAAAAGACATCGAGAGCGTCAAGTACCAGCGCGTCGCGCCGCTGGAGGTGGTCGCCGCCAGCGGGACCCTCGTGCGTGGTCGCGGCGTCTATTTCAAACTCCGTGCGACGGCGCTGCAGGTCTTGGAGGGGGACAAACAGTTCGAAGTTGTCCTGTCGGTCCCGGTCGACTGGCAAGCCGGTTTGCTGGAGGTGCGGATCTCGGCCGATCGCGTGAAGAAAAGCTTCGGTTCGATCGAACCCGAAACGCAATGCGTCGGACGTGCCGAATATGTCGTGGCCGCCTTCGTCGATGATCAACCCCGTGTTCGCAAAGCCGCGTTGGGGTTGGTCGAGTCCGAAGCCTTGTTGCGTCAAGCGGCGACCCAGTTTCGGCGCACCACACAGCAGCAAAGCCAGAACCTGTTTCGACATTTCGTCTCGGCATTGGACTTGGTCGAACCTGAAATCCAAGACGACTGGTTGCACCAAGTGATGCGCGGCACGGTCGATCCACACCTCCATCGCGACATCCGCAAATTGCCGGTCGATCTACGCGTGGCGATCCTCGACTATCAAGCCGCGCAGCGAGCCTTTTTGTCGGCGGCCAGTCCCGACGAGCAAACGCTGGCAAGCCAGTAGCCCGGTGACGACTCGGGCACGGAACCGCCAGCGATCAAACACTGCCGAGGGCACTTGGTGGCAAGTCGCTCCGGGGCAATGGCTTGTTGCAGGACAGGCTTGTCGCAGAACAGGCTTGTTGCAGAGCCGATCGATCGGTCGACCCAGCCGATCGGACAGCTCAGTTATTACTGAATCCCAGCATGACCTGAGCGGCGCGGCCGAGCGGGTTCTTCACAAACTGCTGGTAGCACTGAGGACACAGATCGAAGTGCTGTTTCGGTAATTGGTCCGCCGTCGCCGAGCCGCTCGGAAGTGGATGCTCGATCTGGCCCAGCAGTTCATGCAGTTCCAACAGGTGATCGCTCCCCTCGTCGGCAAAGTCGACTTTGGGGTCGAGTGCGGGGCGGACTTCGAGGTGAAGTTCGTAGCGCATATCTTGCCGACCGTTCAATTCTCGCTTACAGCGATCACACGTGTAATGGATCATCGGCTTGCCATCTCATACGGGGCGTCGACGTCAGCGCGGCCCGCTCGTTGCGAAGCCCAGAAAGGATTGTGGAAAAGAAGAACACTGCACGCGACCGTTCTATCCTACTGACATGCAAGTTCGCACCGCAAGAGAATTCACAAACAAAGGGCCAGCAGTGTGACCACCAAAATCGCAAAGCCCGCCATGATCTTGCCGACCGTCCCGGCCAATCGCCCCCAGAAAGCGGCGTGCCCAACCGTCCAGCTCTCCCGCCACGTTTTGCCGTTGGTCCACTCGCCAAACATCGCTCCGCCGGTCGCCCCCAGAGCCCCGAAGAGGACGGCGGCGATAATGGGACCGAAAAAGGGAATCGGAACTCCAATGACGGCTCCCAGGATGGCTCCGACAACCGATCCGACAACTGCCAACAAGGTCGTGCGGCGGCTCGCTCCGGCGCGCTGAGCCCCCATCGCGGCGGCGGCGAACTCGAAGATCTCCCCCAGCAGTGCCAGCCCAAACGTGGCCGCCAGAACGCCCCAACCGACCGCCACCCGGCCCTCTTCAGGCCCCAGCCAGGCATAAAACGCTAGCGTTCCGACCGCCACCCAGTTGCCAGGCAAAGCGATCAAATTCAGCCCCCACGCCAGCGTGCACAACAGCAGCAATGCGATCGCCCATGTAATATCCATTGTTGTCGCCAAGGGAACGCGAACCTCCTGCGGTGCGAAAAGTGTCCTGTGCGAAGATCCTCAGCCGCATTCTGGAAGCAAAGCCGCGATCTGCTTTTGTTAAGCTTACGTGTGAAGCGCCTGTCATTCACCTGTCTACTGTTGTTTTGCCTCTTGCTAGCCGACTAAAATCGGTCACAACACGATTGACACCAGATGCCGACCCCAAGCCAACAATCATCGCAAGGCGATGGTTCTAACGCCACGGAGGACGTGATGTCCGCGAGTGCCCTGGAAAGTAATGTGCTGGTTTTGAATCGCTTCTACATGGCGACACGCGTCGTCAATGTACGACGTGCGTTGACGGTGTTGTATCGCGATTGTGCCGAAGTCATCACGCTCGAAAGTGAGCAATACGTGAGCTACGACTTCGATTCCTGGTGCGAGCTCAGCCAATTGGCATCGCTTGAGAAACAGCCCGGTGAGGAGTATATCCAAACCGTTTCGTTCGAGTTGCAGGTGCCGCGGATCGTGAGGCTGACCCGCTTTGATAAGGTGCCTCACAACCCGGTGCGGTTCAATCGCCGGAATTTGTTCGCCCGCGACGGACACCTATGCCAATACTGCGGTCAGTCGAAACCGACCAATCAACTGAGCTTGGACCACGTCGTGCCACGCTCTCTGGGCGGTTTGACCACCTGGGAAAATATCGTCTGCTGCTGCTTGCGTTGTAACAGTCGCAAAGGGGGACGCACGCCGCAACAGGCCAAAATGAAACTGCTCAGCCAACCGGCCAAACCGCGACACAATCCGCTGTTGGCTCAAGCGGTTCAGGATCCTCGTTACGCGTGCTGGAAGACATTCCTGCCCGTGGCGAGCTAACACCGCCGACCTAAACCGCGCGTGCTTGCCGATATTTTCCTGCTTGCTTCGGGGATGAAGATCAAGCCGCCGGCTACAATTTGGACGCTAACGAAAACAGCCCGCCGTGTTCCACAATGGCGGGCTGTTTCTAATCACTGGAGACGGGGACTCGGCCGAGCAACGTGTCGCGACAGCCGGTGCCGGACCGCACGCAGGACCGCCTTCTCAATCGTCGGCCAAGGGCTCTTTCTTTTCCGTGATGACTTCGCATTCCTCGGATTTCTCGGCGTTCATCGAGATGTACTCTTTCCAATCGTCCGGAACATTGTCTTCGTGGAAGATCGCTTCCACGGGGCATTCCGGCACGCAAGCTTCGCAATCAATGCACTCTTCGGGATGGATGTACAGCATTTTCTCACCCTCGTAGAAGCACTCCACGGGGCAAACCACCACACAGTCGGTGTATTTGCATCCGAAACACGGTTGCGTCACCACATGCGTCATCGTTGTCACCTTTTCACTGCAAAACTTAGAAAAACAGCCGCTCAGAAAATGCGTGTACACGCTTGGGTGGCTGGTGATTATTCTCGGCACGACTCGCGAAAATCTTAACTACTATCACCGTTCGGCTAACCCAGTTCAGCAAGCCGTGGCCCCGCATGGTAAAATGAAGCTCCCTCGGGTGTCAACGTGGCCGGTAATCTAGGCAGTTTGGCGAAAAGGTCCTGAAAACTTGCGGGGCGGCTTACCTCTACCTAGGATGCTAGTACCGGAAACGTTGTTTCCTTGTGTGCTGTTCATGGTTTTCTAGCCCGGTTTATCGCGTGTCTCTCTCTGAAGTCGATCGCCGCCTGCTCGATCAATGCTTGGATCAGTCCCCCAGGGCGTGGGAGAATTTTGTCGACCGGTTCCTCGGCTTGGTGGTCCATGTGGCCAATCATACGGGGCAATCCCGTCGGATTGGACTGACCGCCGAACAGCGTGATGACTTGGTGGCCGAAGTCTTTTTATCTTTGGTGGACAATCAGTTCGCTGTTTTGCGGCGGTTTCGTCGCAATTGCTCCTTGGCCACCTACCTCGCGGTCATCGCTCGACGAATTATTGTGCGGCGAATCATGACGGCAGGGTTTGTGAACACCATGCCGTCGCCGGAATCCGAACCGGCCGTCGAAGCCACTCACGAAAACCGCATCGATGATCACGAACAAGTCGAACAGCTGATCTCGCGGCTCGACCCTAAGGAAGCCCACGTGGTACGGCTCTTTCATCTCGAAGGAAAGTCCTACGGAGAGATCAGTGCCGCGGCCGGTTTGCCGGAAAATAGCGTCGGGCCTATGCTCAGCCGAGCTCGGGCCAAGCTGCGAGAAAACGGCCAGCCCTAGGTTTGCGTGTTCCGCACGGAAACGTCACCGGCGCCTTAACGCCGCTGCCCGTCTCGTAAGCCAGGACCGTAGTTTTGCTGCGGCGCATAAGCCGCACTCGCCGAACGCGGTGGCAATTCAAGCGACCCCGGGCGATCCCAGGGCGACTCGGAACCGGATAGCGGCGGCAGCGGTGTCGAAGGGCCGGCTGCGGGCGATCGCCCAAATCCCTGCCCGCCATCATTCGGCGGGCCGCTGTAGTTCGGCGGGCCGCTGTAGTTCGGCGGGCCGCTGTAGTTCGGCGGGCCACTGAAATTGGACGCGGTGGTCGTCTGAGAAGCTCCCAACGCCACCAAGTTGATCTGCTCGGCCGCATTCTGGGGCATCGAAAAGAGCTGTGGATCTTCCGACAAGATTTGATTGATCGTGTACTGCCCAATCTCCATCTCGAGCGCCAACGGTGGACCGACGGCGGGCTGGAGATGAATGTCCACGCGGTGCGGCAAGGAACACCGCTGGGCTTCGTAGTAGCGGTGCTGGGACGCCACGGCGCGGGCCACCAGTCGGTTCTCGGGGCCGTACAAATATTGCTCCGTTACCACTCCCGTACCGTCATTGATCACGCACACGCGACGATACATTCCGTCGGGCATCGGCAACGCGCTGCGGACTTCTAATTGCCCGTCGGGACGTCGGGTCGGGCCTTCGGTCACCTCGGCCGGATTCAAATGGACCAATCCCAAGGCGCTGATCAACCACGTCGGGTCGACCGGCAAAATCATCCGCTGTGATTGCCGGGCGTAATCTTCATGGCGAGCATAATAGAGCGTTTGCCGCATCCCTTCGGGGACTTGCAGCCACAGCACTTCGTCGTTGCTGCCCAAATCAAATAAGGTCGTCGGCAAGGGGAGCAATTTGCCTCGCATGCGAAAACGCTTGTCGCGCTCCAGCACCAGCGTCGAGCTGAGCGCTTTGTCCGACATGCTGGGCGCTTTAACCTTCGCCGAATTGCTCTGCAACTTCGTGATCGCGTCGGTGCGATTGACCACCTCGGCCAACTCTTCCATCGTCGGCACCGAATCAAACACAATCGGCGGCGGAGTGAAATCGCTCACCCGTCGCTGGCGACTGCAAGCCGCTCCGCCGGCGACCCAAATCACCAGCAGCGTCGCCAACAGACGCCACATCCGCGATCGCTCGACCGATTCGACAAGGGCTTGGGCGGAACGGTTCATTCGGCCTCGCAATACAACAATTCGTTCAGCTCATCACGCAACCGCGTCGCATCCTTGGCTTGAATCTCACATTCCAACACTTCGATCGTCTGCCCATCGGCCAACACTTCGACCGTCAGACGCTTCGGCGGTACCACTTTCGCAGCGTTCTCCTCTGAAGGTTCATTCGCTTCTTCGGTCGCCGGTTCGTCGCTCGCGGAGGTTTCCAGAGGGCGGACCACGCGGCGACGCATCAACAGCAGAGCCAGCAAATAAGCCAGCTCGAGTCGCTCTTCATTGCTCGCCAACTGCCGCAGCAGCTCCACCAGCACCGGGTTGGGGGCGAGCACCAGTTTTTGTTTTCCCGCTTCAGGAATCCGGCCCTTCCACCAGCCCAACGTTCCCGCTGGCGGCTCGGTCCATGCACCGGCTGAATAATCACGGCGTTCCAGCTCGCCTTCCTCGGTCTCGATCACGACCGAATAAAACACCTCCCCGGGCTGGAGCGGGCGTTCTTCGGCGTAACAACGACGAGAGCAGCGGCCGACTTTATAATCTGCTAGCACCGGTGGCTCATCAGGAAATGGCGGAACGAAAACGCAAGGCAAACTAACGCATCGTCTCTTAGCAAACCATCGCAGCGAGTTCAATGCCGATCATCCGCAAAATTGGCCACATCTCCCCACCTATGCCCCCACAGACTTGCCTTACCCTCCAAAGTCACCGCTGACCGTGGGGATAGCCGTAAGACAAAAACCCTTTAGTTCAGAGAACCGGCCCTCAAGACAAGCCGCAACGTGCCATTCGGACCGTGCTGAGCCACGACAAGCTCTCGTTTAGTGATCGTCGAGACCTGAAATCGTCGCCCTGGAGACAAGCACGTTCTCGCCCAAACAGTGACGTGAAAGAAAATCCCTAGCAACCGCCGCCTCAAACGCCGCACTGCACCCGGGTTGAAAGCGATCATGCAACTCAACCACGATGGTTTGTACGGCCCCTATCCATGAGGCGGCTGCTTCGAACACCAGCTTTTCCGCACCTTCTATGTCAATCTTCAGCAAGTCGATACCATCAAGATGATTCACGGCCAGGAGATGGTCGATGGTAAGTCCTGGAACGCGTTGAATGACGGCTTCGGACTCGGTTTCGAAATGCACCTGAAATCCCCACAGACCACTGCCGGGGTCTGTAACGGCGAGCATTTCATTCTTGTGCCACAGTGCCGCATGAATCGGAACAATGTTTCGATAAGGTCGAGAGTTGATTCGTAACAGTTCGAAATTGGAGCGTTCCGGTTCAATCGCAAAAATGGTGGCATTGGGATAGCGATTGGCAAACAGGACCGCGGCGAATCCGGCGTTCGCGCCCGCATCGACGATGACCTCAGGCTCCACAGAAAGTTTGAAATCGTATTCTCGATTTGCAAAGATCTGGTGGATACAAAAACGATCGGTCGTTTCCGGACGCATCCAAAGGGGATGCTGCACATTTTCAATCGCGATAGCACAGACGCCCACGCGCACCGGTTCCGAGTTCATGACAAGCTCTCCTATTGCAGGCTTCATCCTACAGGAAATCATCGCCAGCAACGCAAAAGAACTCGGCCGGCTCGCCTTCAGCCGAACCCAACCGAGGACCGCCGATCGACAGTGGGCTCAGCCACGCACGCGGGCCGACAGCCAGGCACTCGCGTCGCCAGCAGGACGTGCTTGACCGATTTGCACCGCACGCTGCGGCGATCGACCGCCGGTGAAGGTGGCATAGACCCGAGGCAACCAGCGGCTAGTCCACTCGCCAACCACGAAACAACTCACCGCTACGACAGGGGTGAGGATCCAAAATGCTTGCTCCTCGAAACCGCCGTACGAGACGACTCGCTGGGCTACCGCCCGCACAGGAAACTCATGCACCAAGTAAACGAAAAAGGCGACGCCCGATAAACGCGCCCCAATGCCTGGTCTCAGCCGACCAGCGACCGTCAGGCACGTGACCATACCAGCCACGATCCCACCTTGGTGGATTAGCAATGTCGGCAGCGTATAGACCTGCGTATACCACGCATCAAAATTCGGTTGCAGGATCACCCGAGCGGTCAGCAAACTGAGCCACACAACCGCCACGGTCACAACACCGCGAACCGGCAGCGACAAGCATCGCTCCATCCGCGACGGTGATCTCGCGAACCACGCACCCCAAGAGAAAAACGTCAGCGTCTCGACATGGAACAAATACCATTTGCCCAGCAGCGGCGCACCATTGACGTTTAACAACCAAGCCGTCGAGACAACCGCCAGATAGACCGGCAAGCGGGTTTGCACGAACCGCTGAATCAAAGGCGCCAACAGCATCAGCACCAATAGGTCGCGAACAAACCACAACTGCTCGGCCGGCGGATTGACCACCGCCATCCAAATCCACTGCCCCGCCGACAACCCCGCCGGATCGTCTTCCAGGAACCGAATCAGCATCCACGACGTGATGGCGATTCCCGACATCGCCAGGTACGGCACCAACAACGTAAAGACTCGCTTGTGCCACTTTTGCAAATGACACGACAGTGTCTGGTCAGCCGACAGAAAGTAGAAGAATCCCGAAGCGAACGCAAACAGCGGAACGGCGACGCGACACACTCCGTTGGCGATCCAATCTTGAGCCAACGCGTTGGAAGTCGCGAGCCGGAAATCATCGGTCAACGATGCGGCGGAACGGTAGTGAATTGCCACAACCATGGCAATCGCGAGCACGCTGACGACCTGAAAAGCGGACTTGGTGCGTTCGGATAACTTGGTGCGTTCGGATAGACGCTCAGTCATAAGATCGGCTGCAAGCATGAACCATTAAGCGGAGACCTCCAGCCCGCATGCCAACTACAACCGATAGTTGGGCTGCCCCACCCCCAAGCCCAAGAGCGTGATTCCGCTGGAGACCAAGCCTAGGTCACAAAATGGGCCGATGCACCGCGTCGCCGTCATTACCCGCAGAAATCATCGCGATAACGGGCGGCCGAAACCGCCCGCCCTAGCTCCACCGCCACAAACGCACTGCGTCATCAATCAATCTCCAACGCATTTGCGTCGGCATACTGCAGGGCATGTTGCAACGTCTGTTCGGAATTGGCCGCCTGAATCGGCCGGACCGAACCATCCACAAAGCCGACGATCGCTTCGGTGGCATCTCCGAAAATCGATGCCCGAAGGTTCTTCGTTTCTAACTCCCAGGGCTCGGGTTTCGTCCACTCCACGGCGGCCGCTTGGGGAGCTCGGATCAACCAAATCGTGTTGCTCGTCCCATCGGTGATTTGCGCGAACTTTAGCGGTTCAGCGGTCGACCAAATCGAACCTGGTATCACCGGCAAGCGGTAATTCGTCATCCCCGCGGGAAGCGCTTGGCCAAAGGCATCCGCGAAGAGCGGCGGCATCTGGGCCAGCAGCGGTTTGTTGTGCGCACTGTCCCAAGGTTCATCCAGCTTGAAGCGTTGGTAAAGTTCCTGCTGTTCAAGAAACGGCAACAGGGCGACTCGCCAACTCAACAGTGGCTTGCCATCCTCGCTGCGAATCGCGGCGGGAACCATCTGCCCGTAGGTGGAGTGGTAATTATGCATTGCCAAGCCAATTTGCTTCAGGTTGTTGGAGGCTTGCAGGCGCCGCGCGGCCTGCCGCTGAACGTCGAATATCTCGGCAAGCAAACCAGATAATGCCTTTGGATCGATGCCCAGCACAAGTTCGTCGTCTGCACTTTTCATGGTCACCGCATCGCCGAACTGGGGAGCCAATTTCAGCAGTTTCGTCATCTGCTCCCGTGCCGCTGCGGTCGACGCAGCATCGGCTGTAAACATGCGAGCCTCGATGTCCACTCTTGGTGGCATGCTCCAACCGATCGCCAGTGTGTCGACGCTTTCAACAAAGCGGCTTGGCGAAAACTCGGTCGCCAGCTTCGGGCTCAGGTGATCGGGAAAAACCCGCCCCAGCATCGCTTGCAGGTCTTCCGGCAAACTGAAAACCGCTTGATGAGGAAACGCCGAAACCGACTGCAAGCCACCAGCAAGATCGTCGCGTTGCACTTTCTGCGAAGCAGCGGCCGACGGATCAAACTTCGGCACGATCAACTCCGGACAGACGACCACCCGCGCCGATTGTTCCAGTACGACGAACGCAAGCGGTTTGGGAAGCATCGCCACCAGTCCCCGGAGGATCGTCGCCACCGTTTCGGTATCCTGACACGGGATGACCAAACAGACTGCTCCGCTGGGAATCGCACTTGTGGGAATCGTCGCGTAAACCTCTTTCGTGCCCGCATCGATCAATTTCGACAGCGTCGCTTGCACGGCTGTCTCGGCCATCGCGAGCTCAGGCATGTTTTGCCCGCCCGAAACCATCGCGAACAGTGCCCGCGGTTTCAGAGCGGTTAAATCCAGCCTGAGCGCCGCGATGGTGTCCTGCATCACCACTCCATCGGGAAGTTCGACGGGGCTCGTGGCCGGTAGTTGAGCTTGAGCCATGTCAAACTGGGCACAGAATACCGCTAACGTCAACAGGAAAAGCAACCTTCCGAAGCCGCGGTGGTTAGGGAATCGATCGTTCGCGTTCATCATCATTTTTTCTCGTCGATGGATGGATACTGGCTCATTCGTCAAATTTCAAAATTACAGTCACCTCTGGATCGTCCGACCAGCGCTCCGTTCTTGTCAACTTGGCCGAGCGATCATCGATTCTCTCGTAACCGAACGGTTCTCCGGTGTAAGGATCGGGCCACGCTGGCAGGTCTTTTAATTGGTCCAGTCGCTGCGGAACCTGACCCTGTTTCGCCACATAGTCACGGATCGCTTCGATCGTCACCAAGCGAGCGATCGTTTGTTGCGTCCGCGTCCCCGCAGCGTCGGCTGACTGCATGGCCGGCAACAGCAGGTTCGCCATGATCCTGCCAAGATCGGCAACCGGCTGCCGCTTGCCTCGGCTCGTATTCAGCCTGCTCTCGGCCTCCTTCCAATAGTCATCGCGCACTTCAGCAGGCACATAGCTCCACTTCACAAAATCATCTTGAATCACCTGTATCGAACGAGCCGTCGCACGCACCATCGCTTCGGCGGGACTCATCGCTTCCACCGTCTGAGGATCCATTCCCGCATCCCGTAAGGTGCCACGTGAATAATCCGCCAAGCCGACAATTGCCAAACCCGCTAGCAGACGAGCATTAACATCCCGGTTCTCCTGTGAGGCATCATTCAACGACTGCAGGTACTGGAGGTCCAAGAACAACTGAATCGCACGCTCTTCCCAAACCTCGGCCGGCAGACCTGGTGGCGGAAGTTGATGAAACGCCGTAAAGATGCGAGACATAAAGCTGGCCTCGAACCGTATCGACTCCAACACTTCGCTGGTCGACGGCGGCAGGCTGGCCAACGCCCAGTAGAGGTTCGGACTGTTGCCCGCTTGGATCAGGTTTTCCACTTCACCCAACATCACCCCGCTGATCGCCAGGCCGACCAATCTCGCCACCAAGAAATCGATCGCTTGCCCGGTCGACTCTCCCAGCCGAAAGCCAACCTGCAAGGTTTCAATCGCGTCGTCATACCTTTGCTCCGCGATCGCCAGCCGAATTTCAAGCTGCAGAACCCTCGCCAGTGATCGCATCTCTTGGAATTCAGGCAGCAAGATTTCGATCATCTCCAGCCCACGAAATTCCTCAACGGGCAATCCGTATTCGGTATCCTTCAGCAGCCGCGCACTGTGGGCTTCTTTTAGTGCCAGTCGATAAAACATCAACGCGGAACGGACGTCTTCGGCTGGCAGGTCTGCCGGCGGCAATTCCAAGAACTCGTCCCACTTGGTCCAGAAGTCTTTGGTCGCTGCCGATTGGTCGCGGCCACCTTGGGCCATCAACAAGACGGCTCGCTGGAATCTCACAAAGGCGTTGCCCGGCGTCAGTTCCAGCCGACCAGGCCACAAACGATACTGCAGCGCCGGCACCGGTTCCGCCGCAGGCCTCATCCGCAGCACTGGAATCTCTGGGGCCTGGCTGGCCTCGGCCGGCGAGCCTTGCAGCGAGGAAACCGCCGGTTGTGCCGACGCGGGCGGGATGGCGAGCCATCCGGCCATCGCTACCATCGCCGCAGCACCTAGAAAAACCTTCCAACGCATGCTCTTGCTCCAGGAATAGGACACCAAAAATTTCCAGCCGTGACGGATGAAATGAGGGTTCGACGTTCTGGGTCTGTGTCAGTTCATCCACTGCATCCGATCTTCGGACGCCTTGTCGCTCGTTAATGGAACGCGAAAGCCATCGAGGTACCGCAAGCGTTGCCCTGCCGCTGGATCCGAAGAAGTTGCCGTGGAATCGGGGTCGCTGTTCGCACCCGCTTCCACACGCTCGGCAGCCATGTCGATCTGATCCAAAACGCTCTGAAGATTAGTGATCGAACGGGAGGTCAAGTAACTCGCCGAACTCGCATCCACCACGCGTTCCTCGCGCGGCATGCCTACGAATGTCTGCCACAAAAGAGATAGACGGCTCGTCACCAACATTGCCTCGCCATTGCCTGCTTGCTCCGCACGATCCGCCAGCAAGGCGTTCGATGCAGGCCCGTTAGCCGGAATCCTGACAGGCGGGATTTCGATCTGCTTGTGTTCTAATTCGGCAGTCGTCGCCGGCTCTGGCAATACGCCGTCGCCGCCCGATTCACGCACCATGACCGACTCCACGCCGCGTTGGGAACTGGCTCTCCCCATCCAATAAGACACTGGACCAACGAGGAAACATGCCAGACAGGCTGCCAACACCAGCGGTCGCCAATGGAATGTCGGAGGCAGTGATGTTTTCGGTAATGGCTCGGCCAAGGCACGTTCTCGTCCTGCCCGAAAACCGCAAGCGTACATCGCTTCCGCTTCGCTGACCTCGGCAGGTCGAGGCGTGAGGGCATGCAGTTGTTGCTCGAACAAAGTCCGAACCGGTTTGTCTGGGTGATTTATATGTGGTGCATCGTCGCTAGGATTCATGACACGCCTCGGTAGGAAAGCCCGCTCGGGATCGCAATTGCTGAAGGCCCCTGTGGTAAAGTCGGTACGCGGTAGCCGCCGAGCGATCGGTTGCGGCGGCAATCTGCCGAAAGGACAGGCCACCCCACAGGTGCATGACGATCACTTGACGTTCGTCGGTCGGCAGTCGCTGAAGCCATTCGGTAACCTGTTGTCCATCAAGTTGCGATTCCGCTTCGGTATCGATGAACCAGCTCGTCCGTGAAGCCACCGCATGCTGGTGCTTTGTCTGGGTTTGGCGTTTACGCTGCCAACTAAGCAGTTGATTGCGACTGACACGCACCAGCCAAGCCAACGGATCGTCCGGCAATTGCGTCTGAGTCGCCAAAGAAGCGAAAGCCTCTTGAACGGCATCTTCGGCCGGTTCACCCACCGACCTCGCGATCACCAACAGGCGTCCCGCGTGGGAACGCCAAAGTTCCGCAAGGATTGCTGGTTCGATCACTGGAGGACTCGATGGGGCTGAAATTCGGCTGACTCGACCCCGCATTCATCCGCGGGGGACAAGCTGCCGCTGTCAAACGGATTGGCTGCACGGTCTCATACTAAGGTCAAGGACGCATCAACCCCGCCGCTGTTTCATCTTATCCCCAAGTTTGACCCGCTTGCATCGCCTCCGACCGAACCGCACGCTCACGCATCGTCTGGAACCATCGATCGCCGCTTTCATCGAAATGACGAGGCCGTCGTGATCGTTCAAATGCCAGGACTCGACCTTCCGCCGCAGCCAGCGTTCCTGCCACTAGGGGACCCGGACCAAGCTGGCCCCAATTCGAAACCGCTGACGGACCCTCTGCTGG
Source organism: uncultured Pirellulaceae bacterium (assembly GCA_964477385.1). Taxonomy (GTDB): domain Bacteria; phylum Planctomycetota; class Planctomycetia; order Pirellulales; family Pirellulaceae; genus Roseimaritima. The sequence goes on along the minus strand of CAYZHQ010000088.1, from coordinate 4,305 downwards.
GGCGGGCTTGAACTTGATCGATCCGCCTCCAAGCAGAGTCCGGCTGCCATTTGGACGTGCCCGGACCAGAAAAAAGGCAAGCCCAAACGGTCGCCTGCTGAACGGACCCTCGTTGTCCGCAAAGAGTCGCTCGGCATGAACTGAAATCAGGCCCAGAATCACAAGCAGCGTTACGGGTAACGTAATTTGCCAACACTTCTCTGGCGATGGCGGCAAACCTGTCAGGATCAAGAGCCCTGTATAGCGTCACGCCTCCTCGAAACACGTTATCAAATCATTCGTCATGCAATCGCCAAGCGGCGGCCACATAGATCACGCAGATCACGACACCGGCGCCCCACATCCGCG
>CAYZHQ010000088.1:0-3857 GCA_964477385.1 uncultured Pirellulaceae bacterium | reverse complement strand
ATCCGCGGGCAAATCTTTATCAAGCGATGTTCGGGGGTTTGCAACGTCTGAGTGCAAACCACAAAAAAAGCGGCAAGCAGGCGTGAGGGGCGCGAAGCATGGCTTCGTGCAGAAACTGATCCGCACCCCACCAGTCGGCTTGGACGGACATGCCGGCGACCGGCCGGGCTAGGCTTGTCAGCAAGCCCCACAGCGTTGCATAGGCGAGACAGCCAGGCCGCAACATGGGAATGACAACCCCGACGCAGACCACGAAGTCCAGGATCCCGGCAGTTCTCAGCAGCCTTTCAGTCGCGTCTGGCCCCGAGTTGAAGATCGCGTGGACCAACGCATAGAATCGTCCGGGCGTTGGTGCCCAGCCAATCGCATAGACGCCGTGGCCCGCGAAGGTGGCCCAGAAAGCAACCAGGGCAACGGCGATCGTCCACCGGTCGCGCACGCCGCGCCGCAAGGCCAAAATCAACACCACGGGCGTCAGTATCTGGCCGCCCTGCTCGACCAACGTCGCCAAGGCGTGACCCGCATCGACGTACTTGCTGAAAGCTGCCGCCGCCAAGAGGGCGCTTCCCCATGCCAGCCCGACCAGTTGCGTGCGGGAGTTGCGTTTCGCGGTCAGTGCGATCCCCGCCATCACCAGATACACCACGCCGAGCGTCCGCACGCCGAGCAGGATACGTCGGTCGGTCATGATTTGGGCGACATAGGTTTCCCAGGTCACGCTGAGGGTTTGCGCCAGCCAGCCCAGATAATCGGGATGCCAAAGGACCGCGTCGTAGGGAACGCCCCAGCGGAGATGTTGCCACGCCCAACCGATGAAACAGCAGCACATTCCGATGCGCAGTATCCAAGCCGTCCATTGGAACGCATCACGGTCTTGGTTGTTCGGCGACAATGGCGTCACGTCCGGCACCATCAGTGCCGAAGCTGGTTCAAGGAGATGCGAACTTCGTCTTGCTGGACGTTGTCGATATCGATGATTCGACAAGTCATTGTTGGCGGCGATGCGGTGGTGTCAAATTCGAGCTTCGCGAAGGCGGGTTTTGCGTTGTAGCCGATAACGAACTCGGAGCCTTTCGCGTTTCGCATCAGCCCATGCGTGTGCACGTTCGTCAGCCGAGAGCTCATCACTTCATACAGATCGTACCCCCGCAGTCGCTTCGTTTTGCGAACGTCCACCCGATGGCGGTCGGCCGAGATCAGCACCACGCCGTCGAGACGATTGGTTTCAATAAAGCTGAAAATTTCTTCTCGCTCGGTGGCGTATCCGTCCCACGTGTCGCGGCTGCCCGGTTTCACGCCGGCACTCCATGGGACTGACGACGCCAAGACCTTGAACGTCCCCTTCGACTCCTTGAGCGTCCGTAACAGCCACTCTTTTTGAGCCGGCCCCAGCATCGTGCCACCCACATCGTCGCGATAGTAACGGCAATCTAAAAAGATAAAATGGACGTCGCCAATCGTGGTGTCGAACCAACAGCCCGGTTGTGGATCGCCACCGGCGTAGGCGGGGTTGGCCCAGTTGTTGCGAAAGGTCTGCCACACGGTCCGCTTCCAAGCCGGTTTGTCGATGAACGGACCGGGGACGCAATCGTTCATGCCAAAGTCGTGGTCGTCATAGATCGCATAAGTCGGTGTCTGAGCGACCAGCGACCTCCACTCGGGTTGGGATTGCCGCCGGTAGTAACAGTAATGGTGGGTCAGCGGATGCGTTGGATCGTCGATGTAGACGTTATCTCCCAGCAAGAACAACGCGTCCGGCCGATGCTGCTCGATGGTTGTCCACATCCTTTCGTGTTGAGGCGTAAAACCAGCTCCCCCACCGAGCACCAGGTTCAGCCGTTGCGGTTGGTTGGCTGGAGCCGGGGTTCGAAACGATCCTCGGCCGACTTCAATGCCGCCGAGAACAAGGGACACTTCGTAAGCGGTTTGAGGCGAGAGGCCATCGAAAGAAATCACCGCGGTGTTGTCTGTCTGAGGGCTGGTCGTGGCGTCGAGCGTCAGCGTGGTTCCTCCACCCGTGACCGTTGCGGATACCTTTGCCGGTTCGGCGGTGCGCAGCCAAACGTTTGCCGATTGATCCGAAACGGCCCCAATCATCGGGCCGTGTACCACAGCGACATGGAACGAAGCCGCCCAATCAGCATAGCCGTCCGCTTGGTACAGCGGCGCGAAGGCGTCTTTGGGACCGGCTGCGAAACGACCAAACGGCGCGCCGCTGCGCACCGCGAGTTTGGCTTCTTTCAATGCAGCGGTACCGTCGTTCTGAAGACAGGCGGCCAGCGCGGCGACGAAGTGCTGTTCCGCCTGATCGATGGAGCTGTTCTTCGCTTTCTTTTCGAGTTCCTTGGTCGCTGCTCGGAAGTCTCCCTTCGCTAGTTCACGAACGGCGTTTCGGCCAGCATCATGCTGGGCCCAAGCCGAGCATGGCAACAACAACGCAGCCAATGCAAAACACTTCAGTACATTCAAAGCTGGACAAGATCGAAAATGAGGCATGAGATACCGCTACCAGAGCAGGTGTAAGGAGTTGTTCGAAACCGCGTCGTGCTAGTATCTTTGCCTTCGACGGTAAATGCCACCGTTCCATTAAGCTACAGTCATTGGCGACCTTGTTCACATGATCGCCGTTACCGATCAGTCGTCGCTCGCATCGCGGACGACTCGGAAGCCAATGTAGCTAAAGGCGTCACTCGCTTCGGCAAAGGCCCGCACGCTGCTGCGACTTTGTAGCGGCCCGGTATACCATGAGCCTCCCCGCAGTGATCGCCAATCTCCATGCTCGTGCTGTGGCGTGGTCTCGGGACCCTGGGGATCTACGATCGGTTCCGGTTCACTGCGACTGCCTCGCTTGATGGCCAACTGATGCATCTCCTGATAGGTCCGATCCGAGTATTTATCTTGGCACCACTCCCAGACGTTGCCATGCATATCATGCAAAGCCCATGCGTTCGGCTGAAAACTGCGAACGGGCGCTGTGAACACATGCCCGTCCCCTTGTCCCTTTTCGAGCGATATCACTCGCTGGCGAGTCACGTCGTCGGGATACTTCGCCGACAATGCCGCATCGGCCACATTGCCATACGCGTAAACGTCATCGGGCTCGTCGCCACTGCAGTAGGGCGTGCGGGTGCCAGCCCGACATGCGTATTCCCATTCGGCTTCCGTCGGCAGTCGATAGCTCGCGTTCTCCTGCTTGCTAAGCCACTGGCAAAATGCGTTCGCGTCCTTCCAGGAGACACAGGTTACCGGATGTTCGTTCGTTTGCGGAAAGCCAGGCTGCAGCCAATGCGCTCCCGATTGAATGGAAAAACGATCAATGGGTTTTTCCGCGTCGGGGGTAAATACCCAAGCTTCTCCGGTTCGCTCGGCGTCGGTCTTATAACCCGTCGCCGCGACAAATTGACGAAAATGCCCCACGGTAACTTCGCTGTCGCCGATGAAGAAATCATTGTTTAAGCGAACCGGGAAAGAGGGCTTTTCCAAGTAATCATGGATCTCGCGCTGATAGGCGCTGAACTTGTGTTTGAGCTTCAAGTTATGCTCGTCCAACATGCCGATTTCGAAGTCGCCCGCGGACAGCTTTACCATCCGCATCCCCAACGAATTAACCGCGTCTTCAGCCCCTGCGTTGACGGTAACGAAACAACAACCGACCCACCAAACCAATAGCCAGGCTGCCAGCCGGCTGATGGAGGTGTAGGGTGCGAAAACAAAGCGAGCGATCACGATGGGCTGACCTGAAAACAAATGGTGGGCTGATAAGGGGGAGGGACGCGCGGTTGCTAAGCAATGAGCGATAAAAAAGTGTCGGGACCCTTTTGTGCGAAGCACCCGAAGGGCGAGTTCCTCGCAAAAGG
>CAYZHQ010000087.1:0-25239 GCA_964477385.1 uncultured Pirellulaceae bacterium | reverse complement strand
CGGGTAAAGTTCTGCCTCGCGCCGAAATGCAGGGCCCAGTGTCTTTGCTCGGCCGCGCCGAAATAGCCGTAAGAGTAGGGTGTCTTCTGTCGCAGTTCGGTGGCCGCTTCCCGGACCGGCGCACGGTGTCCCTGCACGTGGGCAATTTCTTTCTTTAAGCCATACAACGTTCGCAGATTTTCCCGATGCTGCTCACGCTTCGCGGCAACCGGATCTTGCACCACCGCTTGCCCGTCGATGATTGTCGGCAGTTGCGGCGGTGCGTGTTCGCGCAGGACCAAGTGGGGTGGTGCGGGACGCAGTGGCGTCCAGCCCTGTGCAGCGCCAGCAGGTAGGGCAGCGCCAGCAGGTAGGGCGGCGCCAGCAGGTAGGGCGGTCGTACCACGTAGTGGATTCCCTTCGAGGACGCGGGCCGGAATCTCCTGTGCCGCGGATGGCGGTTGCCGAGGTGCCGCTTCTTCAAGGGGAGCCACGAAGGCATTTTCCTCCAGCGGTGGCGGGAGGACCTCGAATTCTTGCGCCGCAACTGGCAGCAGGGCTACCAGACTGCCCAGTAACCAACCTCCGAAAAGCTTTGCTCGCATCGCTGGGCCTGCATCCTTGGGAGTTCGATCGCGACGTCCATTGCGTCGGCTTGGGTAGTATCGGCAGACTTTGTCGGTTATCTGACCTGAAACGTTTGTAAATACTGCAAAACCGAGCTGGTCGTCGGATTTGCTTTTCTGGTAGTCTCCGGTGGGTCGCAACCTTGGGGACGGAACGTCGGAATATGACGACCCTGCGGCGGCTAGCGGCTCGATCCGAATGCGAAGCCAATCAATCGCTCGACCAGATAGCAGAAGTTGGGCGATACCACTCATAGCACAAGCACGCGGAGCGGATTCGGGTGCAGCGGCCGAACAGACCGGTCGGGTATCGATCAAGGAGGCACGGGCAATGAACAGTAAGCGACGTCAATTTCTTCTCACTTTAGGTTCTTTCGCTGCGGGAGCGACCACGCTGGCGGCACAGCAACCTGGAGCTCCGACTCGCGAACCCATTTTTCGTGTGTCTCGCGCGAACAGCATTCCGCCGGAGAACATCCGACCGCTCGATCGAGCGCTTCAAATTGCTCGGGATGGTTTGGCCAACATCCGGACCAACATCCACGACTATACGGCGGTGATCGTCAAACGCGAGCGGATCAACGGCGTTCTGTCAGAGCCTGATTACATGTTCGCGAAAATCCGTAACCGCAAAGTAGCCAACGGACGCGTTCAAGTCCCCTTCAGTGTCTATCTGGTCTTCCTGAAACCAGCCTCCGTGAAAGGGCGTGAAGTGGTTTACGTCGAAGGCCAGAACGATGGCAAATTGATTGCTCACGAAGGGGGCATGAAAGGCAAGTGGCTGCCGACGGTGCCGTTGCTACCCACCGGAGCCCTGGCAATGCGCGGCCAGCGCTATCCGCTGACCGAGATTGGCGTTGAGAACCTGATCGTGAAGCTGATCGAACGGGGCGAGAGGGCTCGCCAGCATCCGGAGATCACTTGCGAGTTCCGCAAGAACGCCAAGCTGCAAGATCGACAGTGCACGATTATCCAATTAAATCAACCGCGACCGGTATCGGATCTAGGATTCAATCGAGCTCAGGTCTTCATCGATGACCAACTAAACATTCCGATTCGCTACGTCGCTTACGATTGGCCCGCGCAGGCAGGCGGCACTGGAGGGGTGATCGAGGAATACAATTATCTCGATGTGAAAGTCAACGTGGGGCTGACCGACAGCGACTTCGATCGCAACAACTCCAACTACAATTTCTAAAGCGGTGTCGGTCGCAGCGTTTGGGTTGCGACGGGGTGTTTGTCGAGCAAAAAAAAAGCGGAGCCCATTTGGGTTCCGCTTTTTTGTTTGCTGAAGAGCGACCGAGAGAGGCTTATTCTCTTTCTTTCGTCTTGCTGCTGTCCGCTTCCTGATTGGGCGTGTCATCGTACTTCGCTTCAGGAATCGCCGACGTATCTTTCAGATTTAAGACATTGTGGTAGATGGCGAATTCATTATCGCCTTCTTTCTTGTCTTGCTTGACCGGTTCATCGGTGATCGCGGCCTGTTCGGTGATCATCTCGATCACTTTGCGTTCCACGATTTGATTCCGCAGGGCGTCCATTTGACCTGACTTTTCCAGCCGAGCCCGCACGCGACGAGTTGGTTGGTCGCTTTGTTCGGCGATCAATTCGATTTCGGCTTCGTAATCGGATTCGTCAGCGTCAACCTTCTGTTCTTCAGCGATTTGCTCGAGGATAAAGTGCTCACGCAGTGCCGCTTCGGTGGATGCCTGAGCGTTTTGCTGGATTGTGTTCACAAAACTGCGGATCTGTTCTTCGCTGAATCCACTGCGACGGAATTCGAGGACTTTCCGTTCCAGTTCTCGACGCGTTTGGCGTTTGACCAGATCGGGAGGCAAGTCAAAATCCGCCGTGCCGGTCAGCAATTTCGTCACCTGCTTCCGCAGGTCCTGTTGCTGCCGATATTCGGCTTGGCGTTCCAAGGAACCGCGAACGAAATCGCGAAGTTCGTCTTCGGAATCAAAATCACCCAAGTCGAGCAGAAACTGATCGGTCAGTTCCGGTTTGGAGTAGCGGATCACTTCGACGACGTGGAATTCCGCGTCGACTTCCTTGCCACGCATCACCTCCTCTTCGGCGCCTTGGCTGATGACGACTTTGCCGGTGCGGTTTTCACCTTCCCGCACGCCCACCATCAGTTCCCCGAAGGTTTCGCAGCGGGCATCGGAGAAGGTCAGCGTATCGACCAAGTCGACGCGTTCTTCTTCCATTTCCGTCAACACCTTGCCGTCTTGCTTGAAGGTGCAGGTGATCAGCAGTTTGTCCCCTTTGACAGCAGGTTTGTCGGTCGGCTCGCTGCTGCCGTAGCGACGCAGCAAACCATCGAGGGCCAGCGAGACATCTTCGTCGGTTAATTCTTCAACCGGACGCGTCAGTTCGAGGCCTTTGATTTCGGGAGTTTCGAATTCGGGCCGGACTTCGACCGAGAATTCGAAGCGGAAGTCACCATCTTCGGGCAGCTCAATCGACTCATAATCAAAGTCGGGTTCACTGATGGCCGAAAAGGAAGCGTCGTCGGTGATTTGGCTCAGGCTGTCCATCAGCAGCGAACCCTTCACGCGGTCGATCACGCGATCCTTGAACTGCTTTTCGACCAACTTGCGGGGTGCGCGGCCAGCACGAAAGCCCGGAACCTGGGCCTCTGGAACCAGTTCGTCGTACTCTTTCTTGAGGTAACGTTCCACTTCGCCACGTGGAATGGTCACAACAATGTGCCGCAAGCAGGCTTGAGGGCTTTCCACCTTCATATCCAACTGCAGCGGCGCCTTTGCATCGCCAGATTCGATTCCATCTGGTAGATCGGTGGTGGACATCCTGGGGGGTTCGCCTATGCGTGGGGTCGAGTAAGCAGAAGAGAACGTAAGCCGACGGGCGGAAAGAGCGGCTGATGGGATTCGAACCCACGACAACAACGTTGGCAACGTTGTGCTCTACCAACTGAGCTACAGCCGCTTGTGAGAAAGGAACAGCAACACGGTTCCTTTCCAACTACGGTAAGCCCCTCGGCACGTTCTCTATTCTAGAAATCGCGAGAGAGCGGAAATTATAGAATTCAAGCGAGAGCCCGCAAGTGGGATCTTTGCAGTTTAGGCAACTTGGCTGATTCGGTGCCGAGCCAACCAAATTTCATTCTACTTTTCTCGGGGTTTCCGCACCCTTTCTGAGAAGACATCACCGTAACGGAAAAGCCTATGGGGAGGCAACCCGAGTTCCAAAAGATGTCGCCGGCGATCTTTACAGCTTCGGTAGCGGGCGTTTAGGAGCCTTCTTGAGCATCCGCTTCTTGTCGTCCGCAGGCGCGTTGTTGTTGTTATTGTTGTTGTTGTTGCCTGGGCGAGGGGGAGGATTCAGGTCGGTGTACTCTTCCTTCCACTTCCAGCCAATCGGCGTCGCGAGTTCTTGTTTTGCCAGCACGGCCCACGGAGTCCCATCATGTTCGTCGGCGACGCGTTGGAGCAATTCGGTTGCCTTTGCAGCTTCGCGTTCCCATTTGCTGCCGACGCTGATTTCTTTATCCGCGACGAGTTGCCAGGTATTGTTCTTCTCGTCTTCGAACTTGATGCCACGCTTCGCTTTGGCCAGCATGGCGTTGTAGGTTTCCGTGCGAACCTTTAATGCTAGGACTCGGCCGAGAGCCAGGTCATAACCGGCTTGCCAGCGAGGGCTGGTTTCCTCGTCCCGCGCTGCCTCGCCACGCAGCAGCACTTCGCTCATCGAATTCAGACGCGGTTCCAGCCTCGCGGCGTCCTGTTGGGCTTGGCTCAGTTGACCCACCAACGCCGCTTCGCTGCGTTTGACGAACCGAGTTTGCGGGCGTTCCAGTCCTTCCACGCCGGGCATTTGGCCGGCATCGATCAGTGCCTTACGCAGCGGACTGGCTTTTACCATGCGCATGTAATCGGCCGGCGACACGTAATCGGGTCGGTAGGGCGCCATCTTGATCGGATCGAAGAAGTACTCGAGGTTTGCCGAGTAAGCTTCGATCTCGCTGCCACGGACCCGTCGGTTGACGTTTCGGTTGGGGTGCACGGTAAAGTAAATTCCTCCGGTCTCGTAACACAGGCGGGTCAATGCATAGGGGCCAAAGCCGCTGTCCATGACCGGTTCGTCGCCATAATCGCCGGTAAAGCCGATCCGCACCCGTTCGGGCATCAGCGTTTCAGGGCCCTGGTCGACTTCCGCCCATTGTGGGGACTGATCGTATTTCGGGTCGGGATCGACATACTTCACGTAGGTGGTGTCGCGACCAAACGGAGCGGGAACCCCGATCACATAGACCGGCATGCCATTCTTGCGGCAGATGTCGACCGTGGGCTCGAGGCCGGTTTGAAAGTCATCGCCTCGTTCATCGGTCACCACGACCAGCATCACATTGCGTTGCGGTCCAAAACCGACGCGATGGCGTCGTAAGGACTTGTATTCGTCGGCGGCAAGGTAAACCGCTGAAAAGGCTTGTTCGACACCCGACGAATCGACTTCGATGTTGTCGACGGTGTCTTTGATCAGTTGCAGGTCGTCGGTCGGTTCTTCGGTCAACAATTCGACCGTCTTGCCGAAGCCGATGATACTCGTCAGCAGTTGATGCTCATTGGGCTTTTTCGCCTTGAAGGCGTCGCTGCCGCTTTTCTTGACAATCTGAAGTTCTTCGTAGATGCGGTCGAAGCGATCGCGGATTTCTCGCCGTTGCCGGTGCAGCGAGCCACTCTTGTCGAACAGCCAGACGACCAGCGTGGGGCGCTCTTCCATCGACTGCAAAATTTCCCAAGTCAGTCGGTCGACGGCACCCGATGCACCGAGCGCCCCGACTCCCGTCTTGCCTTTTTGTTCCTTCAGGCGATCGACGGGGGCAACCGCCTCGCGGAACATTTGATTGACATTGATCGTGGCGATTTCACTGGTCCGAATGTCGACCGGTTGAGGGATCTCAGCCACTTCGGCAAACATCTCCGCAGAAGCTTCCGCCATGTCCGCGTTCGAGCTGCTGTTTGCGCCGATTTTTTCCTGCGGCAAATCGCTGTAGGTCAGGTCCTCGATCACCTCCATCGTCTCCCGTTCGTAGTCGGGCGGAGGGCTGACCAAGACCACCTTGTTGGGGTCGCTTTCGGCCAGAACCGGCACCAATGCCAGTCCCAGCAGGATCGCCATGTGGGTTAGCAAGCTGGCGACGAAGGCGACCGATTCATCATTAAACCAGCCCTCTTCCTCTTCCTCGTAGAAGTCGTCGTCCTCGTATTCTTCTTCCAAATCCATCAACTCCTCTTGATCAGGAAGCATGTCGGAGGAAGGAATCGATCCTGAAGTGGGAAGGCTGTCTATGGACATTCTTGCGACTCGGATGGAGGCAGTTGCCAAGGAAAAGGGGAAATGGCGGGCTGGTTTCGGCCGTTCATTTGCATTTTGGGACGCTTCGCGGAAGACTGTCCCAACTAGACAGTGTCGCCGATCAGTCCCAGAATTTCAATCGTTTCTTTGCCAGCGGGCCGTATTGCTTGCGTCGCTGGCATTTTTTTAGCTCGGTCGGTGGACTGCCTGCGGTTGCAGATCTCCAACCGGCTACTCTACAAACGCAGCTGATCTCCGTTTGTACCCGAAAAATCTGACCTGGCAGGTGGTCGCGCGTTCACCTGGGTGGCGGTGGTGTTTTTTCTTTCGACGCAGAAGGTTTATTGACAACGAATGCCTGGCCGCACCATCGCCATTGGCGACATCCACGGTTGCCTTGTTTCCCTGAACGCCCTGCTGGAGGCGGTTAAGCCCACGGCGGATGACGTGCTGGTGGCGTTGGGTGATTACGTCGATCGGGGCCCTGATTCGAAAGGGGTTATCGATCGCCTGCTCGTTCAAGCCGAAGAATGTCAGCTGATTCCTATTCGTGGAAATCACGAAGATATGATGTTGGCGGTGCTTGGTGGTGGGGAAGCTTACAACGGGTGGCTGCGGTACGGTGGAGTCGACACGCTGGAGAGCTACGGCTTTGCCGGCGACTTGAAGGTTATTCCCGAATCGCACCATCGTTTTTTCGATTCGCTGCTCGATTATCATCAAACCGACACGCACATCTTTACGCATGGTGCGTACGCGGCTGATCTGCCCATGGAGCGGCAGTCGGTTGACGTGTTGCGTTGGCATTCGCTGCGTGATGGGATTCCCGATCAGCATCAGTCGGGTCGTACCGTCGTGGTGGGACATACCGCCAACAAAGATGGCGAGATCCTTGATCTGGGCTACCTTGTCTGCATCGACACCTACTGCTACGGCGGGGGTTGGCTGACGGCGCTCGATGTCGATTCGGGAGAAATCTGGCAAGCCAACGAAGAGGGGCGGCAACGTCGATTCGGATAGTTCGGCAATGCGTGGGTCGTGATCAAAAACAATGGTCAGTCGCTGCCGGGGAGGTCAATCTGCCGAGTTGGCTGGTAAGACGCGTGCGTGTGAACCTGGGTTCGCGTCCAGACACCCTTTTTCGCAGCGACCGGCAGGGGCCCTGGATCCCGATTGTTCCCCTCCCGGTGCAGCGCGAGCATCTACGGTTCGACCGAGTGTTCGAACCGTTCGATGCTTTGGCAACGCCCGGTGGTGGGGTCAATTTTCAGCAAGGCACCGCAGATTCGGACGTCGCCGGTGGCCACGTGATAGTGGACCGGTTCGAAGGTGAGCGTCGTCTTGAGCACGCGTTCGATATCGCGGCCGATCACACTTTCGTAAGGCCCCGTCATTCCGACGTCGCACTGAAAGGCGGTCCCGCCTGGAAAAACCGCTGCGTCGGCGGTGGGGACGTGGGTGTGGGTTCCCAGTACGGCGGAAACGCGACCATCCAAGTAGCGTCCCAACAGTTGCTTTTCGCTGGTGGCTTCGGCATGCATGTCGACGATCTTGATTGTCACCTCGACGGGCAGTTCGGCCAGCACGCGATCGGCGGCGGTAAAAGGGCAGTCGACCGGTCGGGTATAGACGCGGCCGAGCAAGCAGAAGACGGCGACCGCAGTGCCGTCCGCGGTGTTGACGACCGTCCACGATTTTCCTGGTGCGCTCGCCGGGTAGTTGGCCGGTTTGACAATCCTCGTATCGGCTTCCAGCCGCTCGTAAATTTCCCGTTTGCGGTAGACGTGATCGCCCATCGTCATCACGTCGATGCCGGCGCGGATCAGCGTGTCGAACTGGCGAACGGTCAGTCCCGAGCCATCGGCGGCATTTTCCGCATTGGCAATCACCAGATCGATGGCGTGCTGTTGGCGGATCGCTCGGAGGTGCGTTTTGATCGCCAGCACTCCGGGCTTGCCAACGATGTCGCCCAGGAACAGCACACGCAGCAACGGGGCAGGCATCAACGGGCGACCTCGGTAAAGCGGCTCTCTCGCACCACGGTCACCTTGATCTCGCCGGGATACGTCAGTTGTTGCTCGAAGGCTTTGGCGATATTGCGGCAGACGACGGCGGCCTTGGCGTCATCGGTTTTTTCGGCGCTCACGATCACCCGCAGTTCCCGTCCCGCTTGGATCGCGAAGGCTTGTTGCACGCCATCGAATCCGGTGGCGATCGATTCGAGCTCTTCCATGCGTTTGATGTAACGTTCGAGCGATTCGCGGCGGGCACCGGGGCGACTCGCACTGCAGGCGTCGGCGGTGGCGACCAGCATCGTGTAGGGGTACTCGGTGATGATTTCGTCGTGATGCCCAAAGGCGGCGTGGACGACTTCGGGCGGTTGGTTGTGCCGCTTCAGCAGGTCGGCACCGATCTTGGGGTGGCCTCCTTCGAGTTCATGATCGGCCGCTTTGCCGATGTCGTGCAGCAATCCGCAGTGCCGCGCCAGGTCACCGTCGAGGCCGATCATTTCGGCCAGCAAGCCTGACAGGAAGGCGACTTCGACACTGTGACGCAGCACGTTTTGGCTGTAGCTGGTCCGGAAGTGCAGGCGTCCGAGCATCTGCACAATCTTGTCCGGCATGCCCGGGATATTGACCTCTTCGATCGCTTCGCGGCCTTTGTTCATGATGAACGCGTCGATCTCTTTTTGCGTCGCCTCGACCACCTCCTCGATCCGCGAGGGATGGATCCGACCGTCGGAGATCAATTTATCGAGCGCCATCCGGCCGATTTCGCGGCGGACCGGATCAAAGCCGCTGACGATCACGACTCCCGGCGTATCATCGATGATCACATCGACACCGGTCGCCTTTTCGAAAGCACGGATGTTGCGGCCTTCGCGTCCGATGATGCGGCCCTTCATTTCGTCGCTCGGAATGTCGACCGTGCTGGTGGTCGACTCCGCCGTATGGGCCGACGCGTATCGCTGGATCGCGGTCAGCAAGATTTCGCGGGCTTTGGTGTCAGCGATTTCGGTGACACGACGTTCGTGCCGAAGCACCAGCGTGCCGACCTCCTGTTCCAGTTCCTGCTGCAGGTTGTTCATCAGGCGGGCGACCGCTTCATCGCGCGACAATCCGCTGACTTCCTGTAAAGCGGCGACCTGCTGCTTGGCGGCGGCTTCCAATTGTTGGCGGTGTTTGTTGGCCGTTTCGATTTGTGCGGTCAGTCGCTGCTGCGTGTTTTCCAGCCCGCGGGCTTGTTTGCGCAGGCCTTCTTCCTGGGCGGCAAGTTTTTCTTTGTGCTGCTGCAGTTTCATCGTCTCGGTGCGGACTTGATCACGCGATGCGGAGATTTCTTTTTCCGCTTCGGTTTTGACCGTCAGCGCCGCTTCGCGGGCTTCCAGGGCGGCGCGATCCCTGAGGTTGGCCGCTTCGCTGCGAGCCAGCACGAGGATCCGATCCGCTTCGCTCTCGGCGCCACTTCGTTTGGAGGATTCAACCCATCGGCACGCTGCAAACGTCAGCAAGCCGCCGATGATCGCCGCCAGCAAGGCGGTGACGAGATTGATCAATTCGAACATTCCGCGATCCTTTTATGTTGTGAGAATCGCCTATCGATCGGTCACCGCCCATTTGGTCAAGGAGCCTCCAGCGGCTAAGCCGCCTAGCGTTCACGCAGCGTTCCGAAGAAGCTCGCCCGCGTTCGAGGAACGCTGGGGGACGCCTCGGGGGCGTCACGGAACAGGGGTGCACCGCCGGAGCGGTTCGGCTGCCAACACGACCGTCCAGAAGGCGTTTCGGTTCATGAATGAGGGCCGTGCGGCAAGCCGCCGGCCAAGCCATTGGCGATCGATCACAGCCCACGATGGCAACCCAGAACGAAGCGCAGAGGCCCACGGGACTTCTCCAACATTCGCTTTGCCACGTCAGGATTGCAACGACCAACAGCATCAAAAGGATTACATTCAGTGAAAAGAAACGGCCGTCCTTGGGATTCGATGGGCCGACCGAGCGGTGGGGACGAACGTCCCGCCAAACAGAAAGGGTGCCGGTCATGGCGATTCAGTTATCTCAAGTCCAACCGCCCGGCTTTTCCGCGGCTGAGGCATCTGCCACAGTGCGGGATCGCCGAAGCGGACAGCATCGACGCAGATCGTACCAGTTGTGAAAGGCTACCGGAACAATGGGGACTAAAAAGGGGCCCCGCAGCGATTGGCAGTCGTTGTGTCACCAATTGGAGCGGCAGTGGCCTGTGGAACACTGGCGGCAGGTCCCCACGCTGGTCGCCGTCAGTGGCGGTGCGGACAGCGTGGCGCTGCTGCGAGCCATGGTGGACCGCCGTGCCGACGGCCCCGGCAACGCGGAGCTGCATGTGGCTCATTTTCATCATGGTATCCGCGGTGCGGCGGCCGATGGCGATGTGGAGTTTGTGCAGCAATTGGCTGCTGCTTTGCAGTTGCCGGTGACGATTGGCCATATCGACGAACAAGCGGAGATGCCCGATCGGCGGACGCAGCGGTTGGCGACCGACGAAGCGACATTGCGGAGTGGACGCTATCGGTTTTTGGGCTCGCTCGCGCATCGCCTGGGGGCTCGCTATGTCGTGACCGGACACACTTCAGACGACAATGTCGAAACGCTGCTGCATCAATTGTTTCGCGGGACGGGGCCGGCAGGTTTGGCGGCAATGCCCTGGCACCGGACTCTGGTTGAGGATGTGTTGCTGATCCGGCCGTTGCTACGGGTGCCCGGCGAAACGCTGCGCGGCGCCTTGCGAGAGCTGGGCCAGGCGTGGCGAGAAGATGGCTCGAACTCGCAGTCGCATTACAAACGCAATTGGTTGCGCCATGAACTACTGCCGTTGATCGAGTCGCGGTATCCCGGTGCCGCCAGTCGGATCGCCGCCACAATCGAGCAGCAGCGAAGGGTACTGGAGGTGATCGAGCAACAGGCCCAGCAGTGGCTGCAGCGCTGTGTCGGTCAGGATGGCGAAGCGGTCACGGTCCGCTACCAGCCGGCCCCTGCCGCGGTGGTGATGCAGGCATTGCGGCAGATTTGGACCGACCACGACTGGCCGCGCGGCGGGATGACCGAATCGCATTGGCGGCAGTTGCAGGCCGCCGTCGCGAGTCCCTTCACACCTCGGTTTGACTTGCCGGGCGGCATCGCAGCGGAATCCAATGCGACGCACACCCGTCTGTGGCGCGCCGGCGACAGCGACAGCGACAGACAGCGGTCACGGTGAGCACCGACGGCGAGGTTTATTCCAGATCGGTGGTGATTTCATCGGCACCCACCGCCATGTTGTCGCGATGCACCACGGCATCGTGCGGACAGCGTCCCAGCACGTCGACAATCTTATCGCTCGGCAGTCCCGCGATCGTGGTCAGTTCATCGGTCGAGTAATTGGTCAGTCCCCGCGCGACCATGGCGTTCCACGGATCGAGGATTTCGACGCAATCGCCGCGTTGGAAATCGCCCGTGCAGTGCGTGATTCCGATCGCCAGCAAGCTGTTGCCAGCCAGAATTGCGGCCGCCGCTCCGGCGTCGATGTGAACTTGGCCAGCAATGGCCGCCTCGCCACCGATCCAGCGTCTGCGGCCCCGCAGCGGATCGGTCGAAGGGAGGAACAGCGTGCCCAGCGGTTCGCCCGCGATCAGGCGTCGCAAGACATCCGGGCAGCGTCCCGATGCGATGATTGCGGGATGGCCAAACGCGTTCGCTTTGGCTGCCGCGTGCAGCTTGCTGGCCATCCCGCCTTTGCTGATTTGGCCCGCGACCGGGGCCTGCACCAGATCCCAGATCGTTTCGTCCAGGGTGTCGACGGTGGAGATCACGCGGCTGGTCGAAGCGCTCGGCGGGCCATCCATCAAGCCATCGATGTCGGACAGGATAATCATCAGGGTATCCTGGGTGAGCCCCGAAACGGCGGCGGCCAGGCGATCATTGTCGCCGAACGTGGTCATCAATTCTTCGACCGCGACCGAGTCGTTTTCGTTGATGATCGCGATGGCGCCCAGTTCGTGGATCTGGGAGAGCGCGTTGCGGACGTTGAGGTAACTGGTGCGGTGCCGCAAATCCTCCGCCGTCAGCAGGACCTGGGCCGCATGGTATCCCCCTTGCGCCATCGCCGCTTCGTAGGCCTGGATCAGCACCGACTGGCCAATCGCGGCAACCGCCTGCAGCTTTGCCAAACCGCTGGGCCGCGCCGTTAATCCCAGGCGACCGAGTCCCGCACCGACCGCTCCGCTGCTAACGAGGATCGTCTGCCGGCCGGTCGACGCGATATGGCACAATTGCGCCGATAGTTCGCCGATTCGCTGCAGGTCGAGCTGTCCGGTGGCGTTGGTCAGCACCCGCGTGCCGACTTTGACGATCACGCAACGGGAATCGACCACGACCTGCTGTCGCTGGGCATCGAGGCCGACAAGGCTTGGGGGGGAGGAAGGCTCGGGGTTCAAGAAAAAATCTCGGAAATAGAGAGGACTCGGGTCAGTTTGGAAAACTTTGCCCGGTTATTGTCGGTCCGATTGGAGAACTCGCAACAGGAACTCCGAAATTGAGGTGTGCGAAAGGCCGGTTGAGTAGGTAAAAGCCGGTAACTATTCTATTGCCTTCCCCTTCGCCCTTAGCCAACCCACAACTGCCCATGCGTTATTCCCAGCTGGACCAGATCACCCAGCTTATTCCCGGTGAAAAGCTAGTGGCGACACGCACTTTACGTCCCGACGAGGATTACCTCCGCGACCATTTCCCGCGTTTTCCGGTGATGCCGGGCGTGATGATGTTGGAAGCCCTGCATCAGGCGGCCATCTGGTTGGTCCGCGCCGGGGACGATTTTGCCACTCCGCTGGTGACCTTGCGAGAAGCCCGCAGCGTGAAGTTCGGCGACTTCCTCTCTCCAGGCGAAACATTGGAAATTACGGCCGAATTGGTCAAGTCGGTTGACGATCTGGTGACCGTCAAAGCCCGCGCGACCAAAGGTGAACGGACCACCGTGTCGGCTCGGTTGATCCTCCAGAAAACACTCAGTGGCGACCCCGAGCGACTGGGAACCGACGAATTCATCCGTCAGGCAACGAAATGGCAGTTTTCCGAATTGTTTGGCTCGGCGGTTTCCGCTAAAGCAGAACCTCATTCAACGACATAACCAAACCCCGTTTACCCGAACCTATTTACCGCAGGAGCCTATGATGGCCATTACCGAAGAAGAAATCTTTGAGAAAGTCCGCGAAGCCTTAGAAGAGGCGCTGGGTGTCGACGAGGACGAAGTGGTGCCCGAGGCGACTCTCGTTGGCGACTTAGGAGCCGAATCGATCGACTTTCTCGACATCGTGTTCAAGTTGGAGAAGTCCTTCGATATCAAAATTCCCCGCGAAGAGCTGTGGCCAGAAGATATTTTGACCAACAGCACGTTCGTCGATGATGGCAAGGTTACCGCCGAAGGCCTGAAGGAACTGAAGGCCCGCATGCCTTGGGCGAATCTCAGCAATTTTGAGCAAAACCCGCGAGTGCAGGATTTTGGTAATCTGCTGACGGTTCAGGATATGTGTGCGTACGTTCAAGTCAAAATGTCCTAGAGCGTCCCTCGTCTCTAGCGCGTTCCTGTGCAGCGGTAAGCGTTACAGCGGTATGCGGGCGGCCCCGGTTTCCCTCGCCCAGCCTCACGGCTTGTGCGTCGGGTGTCTGGTGCTGCCCCGCTGCCTACCACCGCTGTCTTTCTTTGTTTTTCCTCATTCATGATGATTTCCCATGCGTTGGTTGTGGTTGGATCGCTTTACCGAATTTCAGAGCGGTAGTCACGCCAAGGGGATCAAATGCGTTGCCCTGGATGAAGAAGCTCTCGACAGTTATTGCCCAGGTTACGCCTATTTGCCGCCCACTTTGATCATCGAGGGAATGGCCCAGCTTGGCGGCATCTTGGTCGCCGAACACTACGATTTTGATAAGCGGGTGGTGCTGGCAAAGGTCAGCCGCGCCGTCTATCACGATTTGGCGCGGCCCGGTGACCAACTGCACTACACTGCTAAACTGGAGAGTACTCAGGATGAAGGAGCCGTTTGTGCCTGCACAAGTCACTGCGATGGCAAACTTCAGGCAGAAATCGATTTGATGTTCGCCTTTTTGGACGCCGAGCGATTTGGTTCGGAGTCGATGTTTAACAACGGCGAGCTGCTGGTCATGCTCCGGTTAATGAAGCTGTTTCATGTGGCCAAGGGTGCCAATGGACAGCCACTTGAGATCTCGTCAAATTTGTAATTTTCTATATCCGTTAAGCTCCTTTCGCGAATCACCATGCGTCGACGAGTTGTTGTCACCGGTCTCGGCATGATCAACCCCATGGGGCATGACGTGCAAACGGTCTGGGCCCGAATGCAAGCTGGAGAAAGCGGCGTCGGTTACACCACGCTGTTTGATGCGAGCGGCTTCCCTACGAAAATCTCTGCCGAAGTGAAAAACTGGGATATCACCGACACCGGTGAGCCGGCGGAGCAGTGGGAAAATCGCGGCCGCCACACCAAATTTGCAGCCGGGGCGGCTAAGCAAGCGATGGCCGACAGCGGCGTGCTCGATCGATCACTCGACCCGACTCGGTTCGGGATCTATTTGGGCAGCGGTGAAGGGAATCAAGATTTTCTTTCCTTTACTCGCATGATGGCCGCGGCACTCAAGGGTGGCGAGTACGACGCGGAGAAGTTTATCCGCAAAGGCCTGGAGATCCTCAACCCCGCCTTCGAACTGGAGCAAGAGCCCAACATGCCGGCGGCCCATCTCGCGGGCATGTTCAACGCTCAAGGTCCCAATTACAACTGCTTGACCGCCTGTGCGGCGAGTAGTCAAGCGGTTGGTGAAGCGACCGAAATTATCCGCCGCGGCGATGCCGATGTGATGCTCTCCGGGGGAACGCACAGCATGATTCACCCGTTCGGCGTGACGGGCTTTAATTTGCTGACCGCGCTGAGCGAGCGTAACGAGGATCCGACCAAGGCCAGCCGACCGTTTGATGCCACTCGCGATGGGTTTGTCCTCGGCGAAGGCTCGGCGATGGTCGTGCTGGAAGAACTGGAACATGCCAAGCAGCACGGCGCGACGATCTACGGCGAAGTGCTCGGGTACGGCACGACGGCGGACGCCTATCGGATCACCGATATCCCGCCCGACGGACATGGCGGCATCGCCAGTATGCGAATGGCGATCAAAGACGCGAGGCTGAATCCAGATGATATTGGCTACGTCAACGCTCACGGCACCAGCACCACGGTCAACGACAAAGTCGAAACGTTGGCTTGCCGCAAAGTCTTCGGCGAGTACGCCGATCAGGTGCCGGTCAGCAGCACCAAGAGCATGATGGGGCACTTGATCGCCGCGGCAGGCGTGACCGAGATGATCGTCTGTTTGCTGACGATCCGTGATTCGGTGCTGCCGCCAACGATCAACTATGAAAACCCTGACCCGCTGTGCGACCTGGACTATGTCCCCAACGTTGCCCGGCCCGCCGACGTCCGCTACGCACTGAACAACAGCTTCGGCTTCGGCGGCCAGAACGTCACCCTCTGCCTCGGCCGCTTCGAGGGCTAAGTGGGCCGAGGCAGATAAGTCGCAAACGTTTACAACTGATATGCCATCAGTTTGTCGTTTTCTCGCAAGTACAAGCGACCGCCGGCGATGACCGGGTGGGCCCAGCTTTTGCCTTCCTGGAAAGCGGGCGTCAACTGCTTGACCAGCTCGAATTTTTCCGGTGTGGCCCGAACCAGCAGCACCGTGCCGTCATCGCGTCGGAAGATCACGTGACCGTCGGCATAGGTGACGGCCGATTCGCCTTTGCCCTCGGCTCGCTCAGGACCCCAGGCGA
The DNA here is from genome assembly GCA_964477385.1 of uncultured Pirellulaceae bacterium. Classification (GTDB taxonomy): domain Bacteria; phylum Planctomycetota; class Planctomycetia; order Pirellulales; family Pirellulaceae; genus Roseimaritima. Next base: position 9,475 of record CAYZHQ010000087.1, on the reverse strand, counting down.
TCTTGCCGGTCCTCATTTCGACGCAGATCGGCAAACCGTTGCCGTTGCCGTGGCCGCAGTAGATATAGCCGTCGACCAGGATCATCCCGCCGTGCTTGTTCTGCAGCTCGCGGCCGTCCAGCCAGTAGACCTCTTCGGCTTGCACGCCCCCCTGGCCGTCGGCTTGCAGGTGCAGCAGCGCCGATCCGGTGTTGTAGGCGGTGCTGGTGAAGATGTAATCACCATCCACGATCGGCGTCGGAATATTCGCCGTCGTGTTGGCAACCCGCGCGTACCGCCACAGAACCTTGCCGGTCTCGGCCTCGACACCAACGAGGCCTTTGCCGACCAACTGGACGTACTGACGAACGCCCGCGGCATTCGAAATCACCGGGGAGGCGTATCCCGCTCCGTCCTTGGTTGGTTTGTCTTGGCCGTCGCTGGCAGCTTGATTGTCGGTCAATGTGCTGGCCCAGATTTCCTCACCCGTCATTTTGTCGAGCGCCACCATCAAACCTGCCGCACCGCCTGGCGTGCAGATGACTTGGTTGCCGTCGACCAAGGGCGATTCGCTAAAACCCCAACCGCTCATCATCTTGCCTTGCCACTGATCAAAATTTCGGCTCCAGACTTCGCTGCCATCGGTCGCCTTTAAGCAGACGATGCGGCCATCGCTGGGAACCAGGTACAACCGCTCGCCATCGACCGTGGGCGTGCTGCGACTGCCATCGTAACCATGTTTGGGCGCACGATCGGTGACCGCTGTTTTCCAGAGTCGCTTGCCCGTTGCGACGTCGAACGCCGTCACCGCTTGACCATCTTCGAAGTTGCCGGTGGTGAAGATTTTTCCATCGACCACACTGATGCCGGCGTAGCCCTTGCCGGCGCCTTCGGCCATCCAGACCAGTGGCGGTCCCTCTTCGCCCCAGGTCGAATAGAGTCCGGTTTCGCTCGAGCGGTTAGAGCGGTCGGGGCCACGCCATTGCGACCAATCGTCGGCCGACAGCGGGGCGTTCAGCAACAGCAAGCAGCCGCATAGGCCAAGCAAGCGAAGTGGCATCAGAGAAAACCTTTCAGGTGGGCGTGGGGGGAAGAGAGCGTAGGAACAAGAAGATTTGCCGGAATGCAAAGCTCCCGCCCGTCGGAGGAATTAGACTCTATAATATCCGACTTGCCGCGGGGCCGTCTTGGTGCCGCGTTCTTTTTCTCACCGCCTTACCTACCTGGGCCAACATGAAACCACGCTCGACCCAACCGACTCGCCGGACGTTTCTTGCTACCACGGGAGCCCTCGCGGGTACCGCTTTTCTAGGACGCGGTTTAGCCCACGCCGCCGAAGAACGCTCGCTGAAGCTAGCCATCGTGGGTGTCGCCAATCGCGGTGCCGCGAACTTCGGTGCCGTCGCTTCCCAGACCATTTCGGCACTCTGTGATGTCGATCAAAACTACCTCAACGCCGCCGCAGCAAAGTATCCCAAGGCTCGCGTCTACAACGACTATCGCGAACTGCTGGCAACCGAGAATGACTTGGATGGCGTCGTGATCAGCACCCCCGATCATCATCATGCTCCCGCCGCGATGCGAGCCATCGAACGCGGCTTTCATGTCTACTGCGAAAAACCGCTGACCCATACCGTGGCCGAAGCGCGAGCGCTGACCGAAGCGGCGCGGAAGGCGGGCGTGGTGACGCAGATGGGAACGCAAATCCATGCGGGCGACAATTATCGTCGTGTCGTGGAGCTGATTCGTGCCAAGGCGATCGGCGATGTGAAACGTGTGCATGTGTGGGTCGGAAAAGGTTGGGGCGCCACGTCGATGCCCGCTCCCAAAGGCAATGTCCCGGAAACGCTCAGTTGGGATCAATGGCAAGGCCCTGCCGCGGAACGTGAGTACACGCCGGGACTGCATCCCGCTAGCTGGCGCCGGTACCACGCTTACGGTGCTGGCACGCTGGGTGACATGGGCTGTCACTACATGGATTTGCCCTTCTGGGCGCTCGGCCTGAAGTACCCTTCGATGATTGTCGCTGATGGTCCTCCTAGCCATCCGGAAGCTTGTCCGATGGGCTTGAAGGTTCGCTACCAGTTCGCCGCCAGCGAGCAGCATCCCGAATTGGAGATGTTCTGGTACGACGGCAATCTTTCGCCAAGTGAACTGGAAGGCCAGAAGGTGCCTGGCAGTGGCGTGCTGTTTGTGGGCGACAAAGGCATGATGATCGCCACTTACGGCAACTACACCTTGTTGCCAGCGGATCGCTATAGCGATTTCAAGCCGCCGGCTCAAACGATCGAAGCCTCGATGGGGCATCACAACGAATGGATGCACGCGATTCGCACCGGTGGAAAAGCGCTTTGCAATTTCGATTACGCCGGTCCGCTGACCGAAACGGTGCTGCTCGGCACGGTCGCTCACCGCGCGGGCCGCGCGCTGAAATGGGATGGGCAGGCAATGACCATTGCCGGGGACGATGCCGCCAATGCGATGCTGACCAAATCGTATCGTGAAGGCTGGGAAGTCTCCGGCGCTGTGCCGGCCACGGTTGCAGCGACCCGCTAAGCTTAGCGACCAACTGAGAGCCTGTTAGGAAATCCCTTCAGCAGCGGCGAGTCGAGGTGGCTGGTTCCGCCAAAAGCGAGTCACCAATGGGGCTCGCTGAGGTAATTGTTCGGGGCGGTCGATCACCGCGACGCCCCAGGTCAGTAAGGCCAGTCGCGTCGTCTCGCTCAGGCGTGGATCGACCGCCACGAAATGCAACGTGCGGTGCAGCAGCGGTTGTTGCAGCAGTGAGCCCAGCGTCTTCAGATTCGCCGCCGCGGACGCTTCGGTTTCCAAGGACCACAGCACCACGGCCGCCGGTGTGTGGATCACGCGTCCGACCATTTGTGCCGATTCCAGCGACGCAATGTTCAGTCGATCGTTGACGGCAGGCAACATCGCGGGGCCGAAGCGACGAACCAGTCGCAGCCACCGCGTGGTCGGTTCCGCGATCAACCAATCTCGATTCATGCTTCGCCTTCCTCGGCTTCCCATTCTTCCAGTCGCCGCAACAACCGGCCTCGGCTGATGTTCAATAACCTGGCCGCTTCGGCGCGGTTGCCCGCGGCACGATCGAGCGCCTGAGTCACCAACTGGCGTTCCAGTTTTTGAAGGGCTGCGTCCAAATCGAGCAAACGGCGATGCGAAACCGACGGATCGCTCGGCGCGTAGCTGCGAATCGCCAACGGCAGATGCTCGGGCAGGATGGCTGGCCCGCGTGCATTGCGGATCGCATGCCGCACCGCTGCATCCAGTTCGACAATGTTTCGTGGCCAAGGATAACTGACCAGCAGGTCGAGCGTCTGCCGATTGAATCGCTCGGCGCGGCCTTCACCCTGCCGCCGACGTCGCTCCAACATCGCGGTGGCGATCATCGGAATATCGCCCGCGCGATCGGCCAGCCCGGGAAACGAAATCGCCAAAGCACTTAGTCGTGCCGCGAGCGCCGCGGTGATCCGTTGCTCGGAAATCATTGCCTCCAATGGCAGCGTGCTCAATGCGATCAGTTGCATTCGCTGTGCAAACTGATCACCGATTTGATCCAGGCGGCCTTGTGCGTCCAGCGGCATTTGCTCCACATCACGCAGCAAAATTGCCACCGACGCGGTGTTCGATTCGGTCAGTCGGTGCACCGCCGGCGCGACCGTGGCGTCGAGCAATTCGGCATCCATCAAAGCCCCGTCGACAATGATGATGGGGGCTTCGGTCGCGCATCGCCGCTCTCGATCGAGCGGGGCTGGTTCCCCGGATGCCAGTTCATGTTCTTTTCGTATCGCGATTTGCCGCAGCCCATGGATCGCGCGTGCGGCGGACTCGCTGCCACAGCCCGCCGGACCGATCAATAGCAGGTGCTCACGCGTGGCGGCGGCTACTAAGCATTGACGGCGGAGGCGTTCAGCCAGTGACGATTCGCCCATCGTAACCGGTAGGTGCAACAGCGCGGGCTGACGCTGCTGCCAACCGACCAATTGTCGCTGGATCTCCGATGCAATGGCTTGTTCGGCACTGATCGGCAAGGGCACGGGATACCCGGCCAGGGCCAGTACATGGTCCGCCCTGTCGTCGAGTGCAACGAACAGGACCGGCAACGAGGGCTGCCTGTGCGTGGTGCTCGGTGGCTGGACATCGTGATGCGTCCGGCCACGTTCGGCCAACCCAGGTGGCGGGGCAAGGGCGAGAGCGGCTTCTTCCGCCTCGGTGCGACTTACACCGTCCCGCATCGCTGCGCGCGTGCTGCGACCAAGCAACTGTTCCAGGTCGATACCCAGCCAGCTTTCGCAAGCCGCAGACAGGTAGGCTAGGTTGCCATCGGCATCAATCAGCCATGCCGGACGAGCGGTCGAGTCAAGCACCCGCGCCAAGGGGCGGATGCTCGTGCCACGTTTGCGGTCAGGCATGGCTGCGGACTAAAACACGTCGAGAATGAAGTGATGGCCCGAGTGATAACGACGTCCGCTGGGGTAGTAGTTGTGCCATTTCTTGTTGTACACCGGCGTGCGCATTTCGGTCGGGTAGCGGTGATACATACTATCACTGCTCTGGTAATATTCTTGGCCGTAAAAATTCTGGGGATAGTACACGTACGGATAGTGGTACATGCGGTCCCAGTCGCGTGAGCTGGCTTGGCCACCCCAGCTGCGGCCGTAGGCACGCTGGTCGGCGTCGGCGTCGTTGGCGAAACAAGCGCACATGCCCGCCACCAGGGCAAGCGTAAAGAGCGTTCGACGGAACATGAGCGGATCCCCCTGAATCTGCTTTTAAGTTGAAATCTTGGAAGCGCGGGCACGCCTGACACCTCGGTCCGGCATACCCCGCTGTACCGTTTCTATCGGCACAGGACGGAGAACTCATGCAATAAATACGATCGGATTCAGCATCCCCACGTGACCCTCTGACGGGAGGCTTTCAGGATCGAGTCCCCCTCCCCCGCATTCGGCGCGCATGCGTTCTGTTTCGGACTGTTGTCGGAGCCTAAGTGCAGGCAGATCCTCCGCCCGCGGGATGGCGGCGGCAAAGACTTTTCGAGCAGGCTTGCGTTATCGGGCCTCCGATCGGTTACGATGAATGAAGAGCTCCCTCCTTGGAAAACCTGATGAATTTTTTGAGTGTTACGCTGCCGATCCGGAATTCGCAGCACCGGAAGGCTTGGGCCACAGCGTGGTTCAAGCAAACGCTTTTCGCCGCCAGCCTCATTTTGCCGTTCGCAAGCATCTCGGGCTGTTCGCCCGCCGAAACTTCGCGGCAGGTCAGTCCGCTGCCGGTGCCCGATCCGGCGACAGACAGTCAACCGCCTAGCGATGCGGCGTTGGGGGTGGATGCTTCGGCGACTGATTCCCCGTCTGTGCCGCGGCGAGTCATCAGCCAAGAAGAGTTCTTCCAGGCAGCAGGCAGCGGTGAAATCGTCACCATTCAGCAAGCCATCGGGCAAGGTATCGACGTCAATGCGGGCGATCCGGATGGGCAAACGGCGTTAATGTTTGCTGGCTTTAATGGCCATTTGCCCGTGATGAGATTGCTGCTCGATAATGGGGCGGATGTCAATCAAGCCAGTTCGCTAAATCGTACCGCGCTGATGGTGACCGCCAGCGGCCCGTATCTGCAAGCGGTGAAGATGCTGCTCGATGCGGGGGCTGAGGTGAACGTTCGCGATGGGCAGGAAGGCTGGACCGCGCTGATGGTTGCGGCCACCGAAGGCCACGCCGACGTCATCAAGTGCTTGCTCGAACATGGTGCGGACAAGACATTAGCCGATGTCGACGAGGAAACCGCGCTGATTTTTGCGAGGAACCAAGGACATACGGACGTCGTCGAACTACTGACGGATCAGCCTTAGGCGACGGCCTGCTAAGAAGCGAGTGACAGCGTGAAACCGGACGACTTCGTAGAGCTGTACGAATCCCTTCGAGGAGCTCGCGCGGCGAACCAGATACTCGATGCGGAAGCTTCGGCTGCGCAGAAGGATTATCCGAAAGCACTGCAATTGCTGCAGAACGCTCGGCTGGGGTATTTCAAGAGCCACCAGCGGCAATTGCGGGAGGACGCCACCAATAACCGGCCGCTCCAGATCAAGCAGGAAAAAATCGAGGGCATCTTGCGCCGTTTCGATAGCTTGATCGCATTGCTCGAAGCCGCGGTCGAAAAATTCCCCACGCCACTGCGGCATCCCGATCTGCCTTCGCCCTTCGACGAATCGTACCAAGCGGCCAAGACTCCCGATGGCCAGCTCGACTGGATCTATCGCACGTTCGCCGTCTCTGCGGTTAAGGAATCGAGCAGCGTCGAAGCGGGCGCGCTGTACTTCATGGCCAGCGAGCACGAGACGCGGTTCGTGATGCTGGACGAGGACTTTCCAGACGATGCCACGATTCCGATGCGTGCCGTCGACACCGGTCAGCGTCTGAAGCCTTTTACCCGCAGTGCTTTCTTGGCACTTGGCCGACGCGGTTGGCTGATTCGCTTGCGCAAAAAGCAGCCTGCGGAACCGGAATCGGGCGACCTGTTGGCGGCCACCCCGGGTGGGGCGGCCCCAGGACTTCCTGATTTCGATGTTGCCGAGCGCGACAAGGTGCTCGATATCGGTGCCTTTACTCAACTGCTCGACTCGGCTATTCGCACGGGCTTGCTGCCTGAAGCGGAACAGATTGCCCGTATCCGTGACCGCGAATTTCGGCTGGGCAAGTTCTTGAAAGCGCAGCTAGCGATGGAAGGACTGCAAGCGAAATTCTCCGCTGCGGCTGCGAGCAAGCAAGCCGAGATGCGCCGCGAAGACGCAGCGATCGCTGCCGGGCGAATCCGCATGTCGCCTAAAGATCTGCAAGCGAAACGCGTCCGCGATCAACGCTTAACGCAGTCGATCGAACGGGCTCGGTCTCGGTTTTCTCGCGTCCTCGATGGCTTGCGGATCCTCTCGCGAACGCTGTCCAGCTAAGCGAAAACGCTCGCCAGACAAAGTGGCCCGGCGAGCGTTCGGCGATCACTTTTACCGAGTCGTGGCTTCGGTTCAGGCGGCTTCCTTTTTTTGCTTGCCGTGACCCTTACCGCGCGCCCCTTCCAGTCGCTTTTTCAGCTGCGCGGGCAAGGCTGCTTTCTGTTCGTCTGTTAGCATCGCCAGCATCTCCTTACGGAACTTCTGGGTCAGCTCATTGGCCTGTTTCATCGCGGCCAACTGGTTCTCGCTCAAACCGGCGGCTGCGTTCACAGCGGCCCGCAGTTCGGCTCCTTTCTTGTCTTCCTCGCGAGCTGCCTTGCCAACTTCAGCCATTTTCTTGTTCAGCGCGGGCGTCAGGCCTGCTTCACTGCGAAGCGTCTTCATTTTGGCTGCCAACTCGGTGCCCATTTCCTTGATCTTTGCCTTTTGGTCTTCGGTCAGCTCGACATCGCTCAGCTGCTTCATCAGCATTGCCGCGGGCGCGCGGCCGGCCCCTTGCTGGTTGCCCTTTTTCTTCTTTTTTGCGGGTGGGTCTTCCGCGGAGCCGGTGGAAACCATGGCCGCGGTAACCAACAGAACTGCCACCAGACGTAGCTTAATCATGCATAAACTCCAGCGGGGGTTGAAAGGCAAGCCAAGCTGCAACATTACTGGTCGGGGGGCGACCTCGCAGCGAGGCTGATGAATACAACCGACCTGATATGGGAAAAGGCTCCTTCATTCGCAAACTTTGTCAAAATTAGCCACGGTCCGTTTTGGCAGGAGGGTGCCGTAAAACCAGGTTTGGATTTACAATCGCCGCTTTACCGATCGGGACAATACCAAGCTAAACCTTAGCCATCGTAAAATCGCGACCTGAAGCGTTCTCTCACCCCAGCAACAACGAGTCAGCCCGTGGCGCCTTCGGACGGACAAGAAATACAAGACACCAGCGAAGACCTCTCCAACCCGCGCGTCGCGCGGCGGGATAAACTCCGCCGCATCAGCGAGCGGGGCATCGATCCTTGGGGCTCCCGTTTTGATGATCGTCAGTTCATCGGCGACGTACGTGACCGCGCCGGCGAGGTGCAGTTTCGTCAGGCTTCCGGCGAGCCGATCCCGCTGCCCGATTTCGACGATCCGACGCTTGAGTATCGGCAATGGAAAGCCGACCACGGACCGGGCGAGGAAGTGGGGCCCACCGTGCGTGTGGCTGGTCGCATCATGTTTAGCCGCCCGACCGGCAAGCTGATTTTTATGAACATCAAAGATTGGACCGGCGTGATCCAGATCTTTGTCGGTATGAAGCAAGTTGGTGAAGAAGATTTCGAACTGGCCAAGCTGTTTGACCTCGGCGACTTGGTCGGCGTTGATGGTCGGTTGGGTCGAACCAACACCGGCGAGCTGACCGTCTTTGCCGAGAAGTTGCACTTCCACGCAAAGATGCTCGAGCCACCACCGGACAAGCACGCCGGATTACTCGACGCCGATCTCAAGCAGCGAATGCGGTACGCCGACCTCGCCTTTAATGATGGCGTGCTGGAGACGTTTCTCAGTCGGACGAAAATCGTCAAGTCGATCCGTCGCACTTTGGATGACGATCACTTTTGTGAAGTCGAAGGTCCGACCCTGCACACCATCGCCGGTGGCGCCGCGGCGCGACCTTTTTTAACCCATCACAATGCGCTCGACATGAAACTATTCATGCGAATCGCGTTGGAACTGCACCTCAAGCGATTGATGGTCGGCGGCATTGAACGGGTTTATGAGCTGGGCCGCGTCTACCGCAACGAAGGGATCAGCGTACGGCACAATCCCGAGTTCACCATGCTGGAAGTCTATCAAGCCTACGGCGACTACCGAGCGATGATGGACTTGACCGAACGCATCATTTGCGATGCGATCGAGGCCTTGGATGGAAAATTTGTCCGCCCCTTTGGGGACAACATGGTCGACTATACGCCACCGTTTCAGCGACGAACCTATGCCGATCTGTTTGCCGAACAGACCGGCGTGGATCCCGAGGATGCCGAATCCGTCGCCGCCCTGGCCGATCAGTTGGGGTTTGCCACGGCGGGCAAACATTCCGATGTGATCAAGAATGAAGTCTTTGAGGAAAAGGTCGAAGACGCGTTGCAAGGCCCGATCTTTGTGATGGACTATCCAGCAAGTATTTGCCCGCTGACCAAACGCAAGCAAGATAATCCGGCGATCGCTGAACGGTTCGAGTTGTTCATTTCCGGCATGGAGATCGCCAACGCGTACACGGAGTTGAACGATCCAGACCTGCAGGAGGAATTGTTTAAAACACAACTCGCCGGCATGAACGAAGAAGATTCGATGGCTCACATGGATCACGATTTCGTCCGCGCCCTGCGGCATGCGATGCCGCCGGCCGGCGGGTTGGGGATTGGTATCGACCGGTTGGTCATGTTGTTGACCGGTCAGAAATCGATTCGGGATGTTATTCTGTTTCCCGTCCAGAGACCCGAACAATGAGTAAGGATCGTGCGACAAAAAAGTGTCGGGTACCTTTTGCGAGGAACTCGCCCT
>CAYZHQ010000086.1:7674-25434 GCA_964477385.1 uncultured Pirellulaceae bacterium | reverse complement strand
CTTACGCATCGGGTGATCAATAATCCGGGCTAGCGCCGTCGGTTCACGGATGGGGCCCGCGGCTAGCGCCGTCGTCTGGCCTGTCCCCGTTCGAATGCTCTTGCTGGACCGGAAAGGCTTCACCTATCCTGCCACGGCACTCCGCTCCCTTCCCGCCTTCCTCCTGTGGACAGACTTGGCAGTCTCTTCTGTTCGCAACTTGCCTAAGGATGCTTGTTATTCGTGATGGGTACTTTGTTTCCTAACCTGTCGATCGGCTCGCGTTACGCCGGAACTGCGATTGTGCGAAACGTGACGGCGCTGGCTTTGCTGATGTTCTTGACCGGCTGTGGGATTACGAAAAAGCGAGACGCGACCGATCAGTTGGTGCTCAGCGATGCGGTGGATAAAAGCATCTCGGCGATCGATTTTCGACCATTGAGCGGTCGCAAAGTCTACCTGGACACGACCTACGTGCGGCAAATCAAAGGCCCCGGTTTCGTGAATGCCGACTACATCACCAGCTCATTGCGTCAACAAGTCGTGGCGGCGGGATGTTTGCTGCAAGACACTCCCGGTGACGCGGACCTGATCGTCGAAGCTCGGGTCGGAACGTTGGGATCCGACGGACACCAAACGACCTACGGCATCCCCGCGAACAACGCGTTTTCCACCGCCGCGCAGGTCCTCCCTTCTTCGCCCTCGCTGCCCTCGCTGCCGGAACTGTCGGTGGCGCGGCGGGATAGTGTCGAAGGCGCTGCTAAGATCGCCGCGTTTGCTTACGATCGGGAAACCCGTGCTCCCGTTTGGCAATCGGGAATGTCCCAAACGATTGCGTCGGCCAAAGATACCTGGGTGCTTGGTGCCGGGCCGTTTCAAGGCGGCACAATCCGCAGTCGCACCAAGTTCGCCGGCAGCGATTTGCCATTTACCAATGACGACAAACCAGGATCGGCAACGCGTCCCTTCAACCGGCCCCCGGTCGACTACACCGCGGAGGTCCACTTCGATGAGGGTTGGCCGCTGATGGGCCCGGGCAACGGCAGAGGGATGCTGGCCGGCAAAAAGCCTGAGAGCGAACAAGAAGCGGATGCAGAGATCGCGGTCGTCGGTTATGAAAAAGAAGGCGAGCCCACCGACAAGGCGAATGGCAAGGACGAACCTGGCGCCAAAGAAGCCGCATCGGCGAAAACAAAAGCCAAGCCAGACGAGCCTAAGCCGTCGACTTAAGGCCGCTTGCCGGAGCTTTGCGGCACAGGCTGACGCTGGGTTGGGGGTTGCCGCCACGGCTGCTGGGAGAGGTCGGCTGCTGGTCGCCGCCAAAGGGTGGAGTGCAGGCGCGCTCTCGCCCGCGGCTAGCGCCTTCGGTTCACGGGCGCAGCGCGGGTGGTGGCAGTAATTGGTGCCTAAATTCGTTAGCTAAGTCCCAACGTTAGCAGCAGGTCTCCCGCTTCGACTTGGCTGCCTCTTGCGACGGTGATCTGTTCGACTTTGCCGTCTGCCGGAGCGTTGATGGTCGTCTCCATTTTCATCGCTTCCAGCACCATCAGCTTCTGGCCCGCCTTGACGCGATCTCCGACTTCGACGGCGACGTTGATCACCATGCCCGGCATCGTCGCACCGACTTGGCCCGCTTGTGCCGGATCGGCTTTGATGGCCGCTTTCTTTTCAGGTTCCAGCGAGCGGTCTTCAATCGTTACTTCCCGAGGTTGCCCGTTCAGTTCAAAGAAGACCGTTCGCGTGCCATCGGGATGTGGCTGGCCGGTGGCTAAGTATTTAATGATCAGCGTTTTGCCCTTCTCGATCTCGACCGCGATCTCTTCACCCGGCTCTTGCCCGTAAAAGAAGTTCGGTGTCGGCAAGACTTCGACTTTGCCGTACTTCTGCAAGTGCTCGGCATAGTCGGCGAAGACCTTCTCATACAGCAAATACGATGCAGCATCCTGTTTCGTGGCAGTCCCTCCGAGCAGTTCCCCCGCGGTTTGAAGCGCTTGATCGACGTCGGCAGGGGGCATCCCTTCGCCTGGACGACCGGTGATCGGCGGCTCGCCTTGCAGCACGGCATCCATGATCGGTTGCGGAAACCCGCCGATCGGCTGGCCCATGCGTCCGCCAACCAGATCGATCACCGACGCCGGAAAGGCGACCGGTTTCTTGCCGGTCAAGACATCCTCGGCCGTCAATTCGTTTTGCACCATGAACAGCGCCATGTCGCCCACCGCTTTACTGGTCGGAGTGACTTTGACGATGTCGCCCAACATCTCGTTGACCGTCGCGTAGGTCTTACAGACTTCGGCCCAACGATCGGACAACCCCAACGCGCGGGCTTGCTGGAATAAATTCGTGTATTGGCCTCCCGGCATTTCGTGTTCATACAGGTCGCCCGTCGCCGGCAGGACTTGGCTTTCAAACGGCAAGTAAAACTCGCGAGCGGCCTGCCAGTAGGTCGCCAGATTCGTCAACGCCTCGGTCTGCAATGCGCTTTCGCGCGGCGTATTGCGAAGCGACTCGACCAACGTGTTCAAGTTGACTTGCGAGGTACCGCCCGACAGCGGTGCCAGCGCGGCATCGGCGATCTCCAAACCTTCACCGGCAGCGGCCAAGATCGACGCCGCCTGGGCTCCGCCGGTATCGTGAGTGTGGAAGTGAATCGGCAAACCGACCTCTTCGTGCAGCGTCTTGACCAGCAGCTTCGCTGCGGCGGGCTTGCACAATCCGGCCATGTCTTTGATCGCCAGCGTGTGCGCGCCCATCTGCTCCAGTTGCTTCGCCAACGAGACGTAATACTTCAAGTCGTATTTGGTGCGGGTTGGGTTTTGCAAGTCTCCCGAATAACAGATCGAAGCCTCACAAATCTTGCCTGCCTCCAGCACCGCGTCCATCGCGACCTTCATGTTGGGCACCCAGTTCAGGGCGTCGAACACTCGAAAGACATCCATGCCTGCCGCGGCCGCTTCGTGCACAAATAATTGCACCACGTTGTCGGGATAGTTGGTGTACCCGACCGCGTTGCTGGCACGCAGCAGCATCTGAAACAAGATGTTCGGGATCTCTTCACGCAAATCGGCCAGCCGCTGCCAAGGACTCTCCTTCAGAAACCGCATGCTGGTGTCGAAGGTTGCGCCGCCCCACATTTCGATCGAAAACAGTTGCGGTGCCAACCGCGCGTAGGCGGGGGCGATGCGGAGCATGTCATAGCTGCGGACGCGAGTGGCCAGCAGCGACTGATGCGCATCGCGCATCGTGGTGTCGGTAAACAGCAAGCCTTGGCTTTGCTTGATCCAGGCCTTCAGCCCCTCCATGCCACCTTCGTTAAACGCCGTGCGACTGCCGACTGGAATCGGACCCGTCGTATCGGGGACCGGAGCCGGCTGGCGGCGCGTCGCTACCGGCCGACCGGCGACCAACGGGTTCTCATTGACAATCTGTTCGGCCAGATAAGTCAACAGCTTGGTGGCCCGGTCGCGACGTTTGGGCAACTGAACCAGTTCGGGCGTTTGGTCAATCAACCGCGTCGTCGCCTCGCCGGCTAAGAACAGATCGTTGTTGACCAGACGAATCAGGAACGGAATGTTGGTCTTCACCCCGCGAATACGGAATTCTTGCAAGACGCGATCCATCCGCCCCGACGCTTCACGCAACGTGCGACCGCGCGCGGTGACTTTGACCAACATCGAATCGTAAAACGGGTTCACCACCGCCCCGGAAAACGCACTGCCGGCATCCAAGCGAATGCCCAGACCGGCCGCCGAACGGTAGTGGCTGATGCGACCATAGTCGGGCCGGAATTGGTTCTCGGGGTCCTCTGTCGTGACCCGGCACTGCATGGCGAAGCCGTTGGTTCGCAGTTCGCTTTGAGGGGGCAAGCCAAGTTCCTCGCTGTCGACCGCATGCCCTTGGGCGACCAAAATCTGCGAGCGGACGAGGTCGATTCCGGTGACCTCTTCGGTCACGGTATGCTCCACCTGAATGCGCGGATTGACTTCGATGAAGAAGAAATCCTGAGCGTCGACGTCATACAAAAACTCGACGGTGCCCGCATTTTCATAACCGACCGCTTGACCGATCTTGACCGCCGCATCGCAGAGTGCTTCGCGGATCGCAGGATCGAGGTTCGGTGCCGGAGCGAGCTCGACCACTTTTTGGTGACGACGTTGCACGCTGCAGTCGCGTTCATACAGATGCAGCAGGTTATTGTGTCGGTCGCCGAGCAACTGAACTTCCAAGTGCCGGGCTCGCTGCACAAATCGTTCAACGAAAACTTCGTCACTGCCAAAGGCGGTTTTGGCTTCGCGCTGAGCCTGCTCGAATTGGCTGGCGACCTCTTCCTTTTTATACACCACACGCATCCCACGACCGCCGCCTCCCTTGGCCGCCTTCAAGATCACGGGAAAGCCCATCTTGGTCGCTACCTCAACCGCTTCGTCAGCGTCTCGCAGGGCGGTATTCGTTCCACCCAAGACCGCCACACCGGCGTGCGTCGCGATTTGCCGAGCCGACATTTTGTCGCCCAACACCTTCAGCGATGCAACGCTCGGACCGACGAACAGAATGCCGGCCTCTTCCAACGCGGCGGCGAAATCGGGATTTTCTGACAAAAACCCGTAGCCCGGGTGGACGGCGTCGATGTCGTGTTCCTGACACAATCGCACAATCGCCGGAATGTCCAGGTACGATCGAATCGGTTCACCGGGGACGCCGATTTGGTAAGCCTGGTCGGCCTTGAAGCGATGCAAGGCATAGCGATCTTCGTGCGAATAAATCGCCACGGTGCGAATTCCCAGTTCGGTGGCACTGCGGAAAACTCGGGTGGCAATCTCGCTGCGGTTGGCGGCCAGCAAACGTTTTATCGGACGAACGGTCATGGTCGGCTATCGGTGGGAGGCAAGTTGTGGGGGCGTACAGGCAGGAATTTAACCGACACCACGTCCCTTATGCCAGAAGGTACAGCCATGATCGGGACCGACCGGTCGCCGGGAGGCCGCTATAACCCGAACCCAACGCGCGGCGTTTGGTCGCACCGCCCCCTTTCGGCTTGTTAAACTAGTCCGCGGGAAAGGACCCTCCCCGGTGTTTTTCCGTTTCGTTTCCACCCGCCTGCTCCCTCCGCCATCAAGGCTCGTCATGAAACCGATGTTGTTCGCTACCTGGCTCGGCTTGGCGACCACGCTCCTGGCAACTTGTCACGCTCAGGCCCAGCAGCGACCCAACGTGCTGGTCATCATGGTCGATGATTTGGGGTATTCCGACATTGGCTGTTACGGCGGCGAGATCGAGACGCCGCAGTTGGATGCCTTGGCAGCCGACGGTTTGCGATTTTCACAGTTCTACAACACCGCGAAATGCCACTCGTCGCGGGTCTCGTTGCTGACCGGTCAGTATTGCATCGCCGCAGGAGACGCCTCGTTGTCGCACGCCGTGACCAGCGCGGAAGTCCTCGGCGGTGCCGACTACTTTACGGCGATGGCCGGCAAGTGGCACCTGCGCCAACAGCCGACCGACTTTGGCTTCGCGCGTTACTTCGGGCACCTCAGTGGGGCGTGCAACTATTTCCTCGGGGACAAGACGTTTCGGCTGAACGGTCAACCGTGGGAGGTGCCTCGAGCCGGTTTCTATACCACGGTTGCCAACGTTGACCATGCGATCGGGTTTCTCGGCGAAGCACGCCAAACGAAGAAGCCTTGGTATCTTTACGTCGCGTTCAACGCGCCGCACGCACCGCTGCAGGCGTTGCCAGAAGACTATGCCAAATACGAAGGACGTTACGATCAGGGCTGGGATGCGGTACGGGATGCCCGCATCGCGAAACAGCAGCAGCTTGGCATCATTGGTGATCGAGGCAAACCCAGCCCACGGCCGGAGCACGTGCCGGCGTGGGAGACGCTCAGCCCCAAACGGCAAGCATTTGAAGTCAAACGAATGACGACGTTGGCCGCCATGATCGATCGCGTCGATCAGGAGATTGGACGGTTGGTGGAAGACTTGAAAGCGGCCGGCGAGTGGGACAACACGTTGATCTGGTTTGTCTCGGACAACGGTGCCTGCCCTTACGATCGCCGCAGTACTTCGATCGAGGCACTGCCTACGGATGGCTCGGTCAACTGGAGCGACTCCACCGGTTGGGCGTGGGCACGCAACAGTCCGTTTCGTTATTACAAACAAAACCAATTCGAAGGAGGCATCAGCACGCCAGTGATCGTGCATTGGCCGGCTGGTCTGAAAACGCTCCCAGGATCGATCACGCACCAACCTGCCCACCTGATCGACGTGCTTCCAACCCTGGCCGATGTCACGTCGTCGAAGATTCCCGCCACTTTTGCAGGGCGTGACCTGCGACCGGTCTCCGGCCAGTCCCTGCGGCCGGTGTTTGCAGGGGAAAGGCTGTCGCGCACTCAACCGATTCATTTACTGTTTGGCAATGACCGCGGCCTGCGCGACGGTGACTGGAAAGCGGTCAGCTTTCGCGGCGAAGCGTGGGAGCTGTACGACTTGGCGACCGATCGCAGCGAAACGGTGAATCTTGCCGACCAGCATCCGGAGCGGCTTCAAAAGATGATCCGGCAATGGCATGCGATGGGACGCGACATGTTACACGCTTCCGAACGAACGCTTGCACCGGCGCGTCCGGCGAAGCTGCCGCATCGACATCCCGAATGGACCGATTTCCGCGTCGACCCCGGAGCCAATTCGCGAAATCGCGGCGGCAAACCGAAGCCGGGTGATCGCTCGGGCATCCGTGCTCGTAAGAACACAACGTTGCAAGTCCGCGGCGGAGAACTGCAGTTGAAATTCAGTGGCGACGATCCGGGTATCGCGATCGATCGGCTGCCCTCTTCGCTGCCACCGGGACCGTACGAATTGCGCTTTGAACTTCGCAGCGAAGCCACCGGTAACGGCGAGCTGTTTTTCACCACCGACTCGGAAACATCGCTGCCGCGGGGCACGCACAAGGCTTTCGAGGTCACCGCCGACAACCAATGGCATTCCCATGTGTTGTCGCTGGCGACCACCAAGTCGCTTCAAAAAATCAGGCTGGACGTCAGCGAAAGTGCGGGTCAAGCAACGATCCGCCAAATACGCTTAACCAACCCACAAGGTGACACGCTGGCGGCTTGGCCGGGCAACTGAGCCGCATTGGCGGTAGCCACGGTCCTGGGCGCAAGGATTGTGTTTCAGCGCCCGCCCCGGGGAAACGAAGGGGCTTGGCTTGCTTCTTCCTTTGCGGTTTAATTGCGGGCCAGTTCCGGCCATTCATTCCGCGAGCGTAAACGCACTCCGTGTCTGCTACGAAAAAAAAAACCGGTCGAACGCGGAAACAAATTTCTGGTCGCTGGGAACGGCTTGGAAACCGGCAACAAATGCGTAGGGGCCTGGCGCCCGCCGAATTGTTTATCGTTTCCTTTCTCGGACTGATTCTGTTCGGGACTCTGGTGCTGCGATTTGTCCCCGCCTTATACCGTGGCGATGGTTTAGGTTGGACCGATGCTTTGTTCACAGCGACTAGTGCCGTCTGCGTGACGGGGTTGATCGTCGTCGATACAGGGACCTATTTCACACCGCTCGGCCAAGCCTTTATTCTGCTGCTGATTCAATTGGGTGGATTGGGGATGCTGGTGTTGACCAGCGTGATCATCACTGCCCTCGGCGGCCGTCCATCGTTGCGGACCGAATCCTTGGCTGCCGGTGCGCGACACATGTTGCCGCAGGTGCCGGCACGAAAGATCATTCTAGACGTCGTACGCTTTACCGCTTTGTTTGAAGGCCTTGGGGCGCTCGCCTTATACGCTTTGTGGGCTCCGCGAATGGGTTGGTTCGAGGCGATCTGGCCGGCGATTTTTCACTCCGTCAGTGCGTTCTGCA
Organism: uncultured Pirellulaceae bacterium; assembly: GCA_964477385.1. GTDB lineage: Bacteria > Planctomycetota > Planctomycetia > Pirellulales > Pirellulaceae > Roseimaritima. Next base: position 17,595 of record CAYZHQ010000086.1, on the reverse strand, counting down.
ACGCGGGCTTTTCAACCAACACGACGTCGTTAGTTGAATTTCAGAATTCACCCGGTACCATCGTCATCATATCGCTGATGGTGATCATCGGTGGCCTGGGGTTCATTACGCTGGAAGAGATCTACCAACGGTATCTTCGTCGCAACCGAGCGTTAAATCGTCTCTCGGCCCACAGCAAACTTGTGCTCGTCACCAGCGGTGTGTTGATTTTCGGAGCTTGGCCGATGTTTGCTCTGTTCGAGTGGACCGGCGTTCTGGCCGACATGACCTTGTTGGATAAGTTGACCAATTCGTTTTTTCTCAGCGTGACGCCACGTACCGCTGGCTTCAATTCGATCGATTATGGCACCGCTTCGGACAGTACTAATTTCCTGACGATCATCCTAATGATGATTGGGGGCTCGCCTGGATCGACCGCCGGTGGCATGAAAACAACCACGTTCGCGTTGCTCGGTTTGTTGGCGTGGTCGCGACTGCGTTCCCAGCCGACTCCCACCTTTGCCAATCGCTCGATCCCCTCGGAAACGATTCAGCGCGCCACAGGCTTGTTTGTGATCGCCACCGGCATGGTCGTCGCATCGGTCTTCGTGTTGGCTTTCATCGGGGATACCTACGGCGCCACGGAGGATTTCATCGTTCGTTTGTTTGAATCCGTTAGTGCGTTCAATACCGTTGGCCTGTCGATGGGGGTCACGGCGGAACTCTCCGTTCCGTCCCGCTGGGTGGTCGTCGTGTTAATGTTCGCGGGACGCACCGGTCCGCTGTCGATCGCTGCGGCGCTTGTGGTTCGCTTGTCCCGCGGCGGTAGATATCGACTGGCTTATGAAGATGTTGTTGTGGGGTAAGGATCGTGCGATAAGTAAGTGTTGGGTACCTGTTGCGAGGAACTCGCCCTTCGGGTGCTTCGCACAAAAGGTACCCGCCACTTTTTTGTCGCTCATTGCTAAGCCACATGCCCCGGCAACAGAGTACCGCGTAAAAAATAGCAGGGCGAATCAAGGATACCCAGGCAGTAACCATGTCGACGCAGCCGCGGCGAAAGCCCACACGGCGAACGGACTGGATGCCTCACAAACCTAGCGGAAATTAATATGAAACGATTTGTAATTGTCGGGCTTGGTAACTTCGGTTTCACGGTGGCTAAGAGTCTGTCGAAAAGCGGGCATGATGTGATTGCGATCGACCTGGACGGCGAGCTGATTGATCGCTTGGCGACGTTCGTGTCGCACGCCGCAGTGGGCGATGCAACCGATGTCGAGACTCTGCAACGCATTGGGGTGGCCGATGCCGACGTTGCGATCGTCTCCACCGGCGATGACATTGCTTCCAGCATCCTCGCGACGATGGCCCTGCACGACCTGAAGGTCGAACAGATTTTTGTGAAGGTCGTTTCCAATGACCACGCCAGGATCATGGGACGCATCGGCGTGACCGATGTCGTGTTTCCCGAACGAGATACGGCGACCGCTTTGGCAACGCGCATCAGCGGAGTCGCTCTGCTGAATTACGTCCATCTTGGTCAAGGTTTTAGCATTCAGGAAATGGGCGTTCCCACTTGCTGGTACGGGAAATCGATTCGCAATCTACAGCTACGACAAAAACATGACATTACCATCGTCGCGCTGCATGATGTCTTGACCGATACGATGAATCCGTCGCCCGATCCAGACTATGTGCTGAAAGATTCCGACACCCTCCTCGTCGCCGGCGACGATCGAGCGCTGGAAAAAGTTGCCGAGCTGGAGTGACCGACGTCGGGCGAATCGATCGTTTGCCAACCCCCGCGACCAGCCCGTTGCCTTTCCGCATGCTTTTCCAGCACCGAACCGGGGATTGCGGAATCGACCGCTACCTCCTGCTACAATGAAAGCCTCTTCCCACAGGGCTCTCCGCGGATAGGTTGTGAGGTGTTTCATGCCTGAGTTCATCACCGTTACCAATGGTCGGCAGTTGCGTTCGCTGTCCGCTGACCAATTAGCACGTGCCCACGCTGCGGGATACCACAAACCGAGTGAGCTTGGACGTACCATCGTGGGTGATGGCGAGCGGTTGTACGAGGTGCCTCGTCAATATCTCGATCGTTGTGCCGAGGACGGTTTGACCGATCAGTTGGCCGGTGGCGAGAGCCTAAACGTCGCGGCGCTGCAAACCGCTGCATGCAATGTCCCGCCGGCGCTGCCGCTGACGATCGATACTCTGGCGTCACTGCAGGAACCGGAAAGCGAAACGCACAGGCAGTTGCAAGATGCCGTGGAGCAGAGCGAAGGTTGGCGACGAACGATGGCAGCGCTCAAATTGTGGCTGCTTGAGCGGCGCGGCGAGTGGTGCAGCCAGCTGCGCGGTAGCGGAGTGAGTGTGGCGATTCATGTGGCACTGTTGCTGATCTTGGCCAGTTTCCTGCTGCACGAAAAAACCCCCGATACGCTGGTCCTCGATGGCGTGTTGGGGACGACCGACGTGATCGAAGAATCAATGATCGCACCCGAACCGATTCAGGTCACCGAGCCTGTCGAGCAAACCTCCAGCGAACCGCCACCCGATGCCGAACCGGTGGCGATGGAAATGGTGCCGGCGGAGCAACCGAATTTCCTGGCGTCGATCAGTGGCGATGCGATTAAGCCGCCAGGCCAACCAAGCCCGCTGGATGGGACCGGAAAAAAAGAATCGAATAAACCAGCTTCGTTTTTTGGCTCCAAGTCTGCCGCCGTGGACTATGCGTTTGTGATCGACAATTCGAATAGCATGACGCAAGGCCGCTTCGAAACGGCCTTGTACGAGCTGATGCTGTCGATTTCAAACCTCACGCCCAAGCAACGTTTCTTTGTCGTCTTTTACAGCGACACCGCCTACCCGATGTTTCATCCGCAACCCGAAGTCGAATTGGTGCCGGCGACACCACGCAACAAACGACGCTTGTTTCAGTGGTTGCAAACGGTGCAGTTGTGCTTGAGAACCGATGGCAAAGAGGCGATCGGAATGGCGATCGATCTGGAACCCGACGTTATTTACGTGTTGGGCGACGGTGCGTTTACCGACAAGGCGTCTCAGTACTTTACGAAGAACCGTCAAGCAGGACTCCGTCTGCATACCCTGGGCATGGAGGTCAAGCCCAGAGACGCCGCGCCGTTCCAACAGTTGGCAAAATCCAACGGCGGGACCTATCACGATGTGGGCGTGCATGCCGCCGGGCTCGAGCTGGCACGCAAATTCCCCCGGGTCAAAAACACCGTCAAAGGACCGGTCTGGGGAGTCAAGCTGAAGCCACCGCCCAAGTTTTGATGACTGGCAATTGTCCGCACCGTTTGCTTTTCTCTTTTCACTCGCAAATCGTTTATGTCCTTCTCGGCTCAGTGTCCCACCTGCGGCGCGCGATGCGTGTTGGCTGCCAATGCGATCGGGCATCGGTGGCAGTGCAAGTGTGGCGCTCACCTGTTTGCTTGTGACGGACAAGACTTCGACAAGATGACTCACCTCTGTGAGCATTGCGGAAAAAAACTGGTCGCTGGCAAGGCACACCTCGGCCGACGACAAAAATGCCGGTGCGGCGAGACGCTGGTCATCCCCACGGCACGACTCTTGCCGCCACTGACCGTTCCCTCCACCGCGTCCAGCCCCCCGCAAGAGAGCCTAAATCAAAAGGCCAGCACCGCCACGTCCGCTTTGCCACCCGACGTTGTCGCCGCGAGCACGGCAGCTACGCAAACGACAGCCACAGATGACAAACCGCGGCACCAACCGTTGCCGCATCGCGAGCGTTCCGTTGCCGCTTGGCTGGGATGGGGTGCGATCGCGCTGCTGCTGGTCGGTTCGCTGACGCTGTTCCTGCTCCGCAACGTGGGGCGATCTGCCAAACAAGCGACGACGGAGCAGGTGACTCCCAGTGTTGTCATCTCCGAAACTCCTCAAGCCTTCGATGTCGAAGCGGTGGCGTTTGCACGAACCGCGGCGGCCGAGCTGCCCGACAAAGTCGATCCCGCCTCGCTGGCCTTGAATGTGACCGGCAGCGACCCCGCCACCGCCGCGGCCGACAAACTTCGCGCGGCAACCTCCAGATTGCAAAAACGGAAACGCGTCGCGCCGGCGCTGCGGCCACTGGCGGTTGCCGCGGCCAGTCGCCCAGTGATTCCAATCGTTTCGGTCGCTCCCGAAACGTTGCGCGGCTGGACGTACGACAAAGCTTACGAAGAAGCTTTCGGGGCCTATCAGGAGACACTCAAACGGAAGCGTGTCGTCGATGAAGCGGAGTCGGTGACGCCGGCAAGCCGCAAGGCGTTTGAGACGCAACTCGGCGAAACGATCGGACTGCTGCAGGCGACCTACGCGTTGGCAGTTGCAGACCAAAACAAAAGCAGCATCGCGGAACTGCGTTACCTGCTGGCGTTCACCTTTTTTCTCGGCGGTCATCTGCCCGAAGCGGCGATCTTTGGCGAAGCCGCGGGCCGCTGGAGCCCGGCGGTGGATCCCTCGACGCGCGAGGCGATGTTGATCGCGCTGACCGCCTGCCAAGAAATGCACACCACGCACTGGGCCGATCCCCAAGAACCGTCCGAACTGCAACAGATGGAAGGCTTGGGCATGCTGTTGGCGAAGCGATTCCCAGACGATGAACAGATCGATGCGATCTGGTTCAGTACGGCTCAGATGTACGAACAGACCAACCACCTGATCGACGCGGCGAGGTGTTTCCAGCGATTGTCAAACCAGTCGGAGCAATGGGACACGGCACAATTGGCCGCCGGGATGGCCTATTGGACGTCGTATCTCCGCAGCCAAGACACCGAACCGGCCCAAGCAGCCGCATTTCTGAAAAAATGCGAACCGCTGCTGGTCGGCGTTGCAAAGCGACAGGAAAGGAAAAAACGTCCCAGTGAATCACTGGTCTTCGCTCGATTGACATTGGCGCAGCTTGCCCTCGAACAGGATCAGCCGGGCAAAGCGATCAAGCGGTTAACCGACAAGCCGTTTCCGCTAGACGAAACGCTGGCGGTCGATGCGGAGCAGATGACCAATGATCAACTTTTCGTGTCGGTGGAACTGGCACGTGCAGTGTGGGAGACGTTGAGCGACGCACACCTGCAGGCCGGCGATCAAACTCGAGCCGACGAAGTCCTGGTGCGGATGCGGACGCGTCTGGGCGAGACGGTCCAGGCAAGCCCCGAGCGTTCACTGACGGCGATCACGGAACGCTTTCGCATGCTGTTAACCGACTCGACGGTCTCGCAAGAACAGGTCGTTGCACTGGAGGAACTGCTGGGCAGCTTGAAGGGTGCCGAGGGTGCCGAAGACAAAACGCTGTTGACGATCGAGAACGAGTTGTGGATCGCCGAAGCGTGGGTCGACCTCTCTCAGCGAGCGATTTCGAAGTCGCTCTCCAACGACTGCTTGGAACAGGCCATCGCGCACTACACGCTCGTCCTGGCGCGACCAAAACGGTCGCTACCGATGCGGACGAGCGCCCGGCTGCGTCAATCGGATTTGCTCCACGCGGCCGGCGAATATCAAGCGGCGCTCGAGCCGCTCACCGAAGTGCTCCGCCAAACCCCCAATCGGTTTGACTTGCAGATCAAGGCGGCGCTGCTGTTGGAACATGCGGCCCTGGCCGGCGATTCGCCCTCGCGGTTGCGAGAGGCGATTTACGGTCCCACGACGGTTGCGGAGCAGGCCCTTTGGGGCTGGAACAAATTGGTCAAGCAACTGCATGCGGTCCGCTTCTCCGACATCGGAACATCCCGTCACGCCGAGCAATTGCGTCAATGTCAGTACCACCTCGCCAGTTCCCGGTGGCTGCTCGCGACCAGCATGCACGATGGCCAGCAACGCCAATCGATGCTGCGTGATATCCGCGGTGATCTACAGCAGATCTTGTCGACGACGGGCGACGACGCAGCGGATCCGTGGTCGGAACCGCTGCGTCAATTGAAGGCACGCATGGAACAGTTGTGACGATGCCGATTGCGTTTACTCAGCGCGTGCTTCGACCAACATGCGCAGACCGACCAAATAACGCACCACATCCTCGGCTTTGACCGCGTCCCAGCCGGTCGCCTTATGCCGCAGGATGGCCAACTTGAACGATTCGACGGCGTCATTTAGGTCTGCCGGCAACTCGGGCAAATTCCGAAACGGCTGGATCAAATCGGGCTTCGCTTCGGCGTCGGCTTCCGGTTCCTCCACGGTCGCCTGGGTTGTCCCCGTGGGATCGCTGCCTCTGGCTGCCGAGATATCATCCTCGTCACCAAAATCGGGGCCTTCGTAGCTCGGACCAGCCGAAACGCCATCGGGTTCGGAATCGTCGTAGTTCGACCGCCCGCCACCCTGTGCAGGCATGACGACATCTTCATCCACTTCGACATCGACCACTTCGGCGGCGTTGGGTTTCGATTTCGGATCGCCACCGTTGGCTTCCCAGCGCTGGTCGCGCAACTGCGAGATACTCCAACCGCTGCGCATCGCTCCTTCCAGCCACAGCGGTGCGTCTTCCCAGTCGAGTGCGGCCAGGAAGTGGCTCCAGTACAGCCCGGGATACGATTCGTGGTCCTTGCCGAAGCGGTCAAATACGCGGCGCAGACGTCCGACGTGCGGAGCCGTCACGCCACCGGCGCGTTTCGCCCAAGCTTCGTCGGAGTATTCCGTCGGATGAGCCCCTGCTTCGATCAGAGCCCCCCGCCAATCGCTAATGATCCGACCCTTTTCCCAGTTGGTCGAACTGATCAATCGCTGCCATTGCCCCAGGAAGGGCTCGCTGGCTTCGTCGAACTCGGTTTCGGGGCCTTCCGCATCGAACGCCGCGACGAATTCGCTGCGTTCCTCATCGTCCGACGCGTTCGTGTCCTCCGACGCGTTCGTTTCGGTCGACGCGTTCGTTTCGTCCGTCTCGTCTGGTACGGGGGCGTCGACCTCGCTCAACTCCGCTACCTCGCTAGCGTCGTCGACATCTTCGTACTCTTCTTGATTAGTTATGTCCGCCAAGACCCATCCTTTACGCTTCGTGGAAGCTGAAACAAAACAACTCATTGCTGAAGCACGTTACGCTATCAGGCCAGTTGATTGGATCGAAGGGCTACGGGCCGAAAAACCAAAAAGCGTGCGAATCGCCGTTCCGATTGCAACGTCCAGGAAAAGCGAGCCGGTGGAAAAAATGTTGACGTGTTCACACGCCGCCAACCAACCCGCGCAGCGCTGTGCGGTCAGACGTTGTTGTCGTCGTCATCATCGTCTTTGGCGATCATCCGATGGCGGTCGATCAGCGATTTGATCGCGTCGGGATCGGGCATTCCGTTGACGTCGATTTCAATGCCCGCCTGGCCCGAACTGCTAACGGCGATACGGCCGGTGCCCAACATTCGCTGCAGCAGCGTTTGGTCAAGCTGAACGTTGCGAACGTCGCCGTGCCAGACCTCGGTGATCGAGCGACTCAGCCAACCACGATGCAGTCGCGTCCGCCAGTTGGTGATCGTCAGTTCGACCGATCGGCTGCGGATATACCAGACGATCATGATCGGAATCCCCACGCCGACCAGGCACAGCACACAGGTCAGCACATAGGCGATCGGATGGTTGCGAAACATCGCCGGAGACGACTCATACAGCGTTTCTTCTTCGCTTGCTTCTGACATTTCCTTGACATCCTCTGCTTAAATGGGGCACCGACTCGACGTCCACGCGCTGGCGTCGTTTCCCTATCGTAACGGGCTGGCTGCGCGACGCTTGAGGGCGCGCCATGCCAGCGGAACATGAAAACCGCAAACGGCCCCTAGAATTGACTTCAGGGGCGACCGTCACGCAGAAGCTTACGCTCCGTACTTACCCATCCGACCAGCGTTGGAAAGTGCCAACAGCATCAGGTATTTCGCCTCAAATTGTCCCAGTCCCCCGGTGATACAGGTCGACTCGGAAAAGGTGGTGTGCGGGTCGTGGCGGCAGCAATCGCTGACCAACAAAGTCGGCACCGGGTGCCACGAATGGCTTTTCAAGAACGCCGGAGTGCTGTGGTCGCCGGTCACGATCAGGACTTCGGGACCGAGCGCTTCGACCTGCGGCAGGATCGCGTCGAAATCCTCGGTACGCTGCACCTTGGCGTCGAAGTTGCCGTCTTCGCCGGTGCTGTCGGTGTACTTGAAGTGGATGAAGAAAAAGTCGTAATCGTCCCAGTTGGCTTGCAGAACGTCGATTTGTTCCTGCAACGTTTGGGCTTCGCCGACGACGTCCATGCCGACCAGGCGAGCCAAGCCTTTGTACATCGGATAGACCGCGATCGCGGCGGCTCGCAGCCCGTAGACTTCTTTATAAGTCGGCAAGTCGGGCTTGGCCGCAAAGCCGCGCATCGTATGGAAGTTGGCTTGGGGTTGATCCTTCAGAATCTGCTTGGCTTGACGGAGAAACTCCTTGGCCACTTCCGCGGTGCGCTCGCTCGCCGCGTCCCGCGCGACCGGGTCGAGCGGCGGCACGCCAGTTGCCTGCGGATCGGTGTCATTGACTTCACCACCCAACCCTTCGCCGCGAAAGACAACTACGAAGCGGTGTTCCTTGACCGGTTCGACAAAAATTTCAACGCCGTCAATCCGCACCTGTCGCAAACTGATCGCGATCGGCGCACTCTCCTCGGTCGGAATTCGGCCCGCGCGGCGGTCGGTGATCTTGCCGTCCCCGTCCAGCGTGCAGAAGTTGCAGCGAATCGCCACGTCGCCCGGTTGCAGCTCAAAACCGATTCCGGTCGCTTCCAACGCCCCGCGGCCGATTTGATACTGCAGCGGATCGTAACCAAACAGACCGAGATGCCCCGGCCCGCTGCCCGGCGCGATGCCCGGCTTGACCGGAATACTCGCCCCCTGAACCCCCGCCGCGGCCAGGCGATCGAGGTTCGGCGTGTTGGCCGCTTCCAGTTCGGTTTTTCCGGTCGCGGTCATCGGCAAACCGCCCAACCCATCGGCAACCATCATCACGATTTTAGAACCGTTTTTGACTTGCAGGCTTCGTGTCAGTTCGTGCATGTCCATCGTAGGGCTGTTCTCCGGCGGGCGATTGATTGGGCGTCGATTGTTTGCGAGTTGCAGGTAGCGTTTCCAGCAGCCGATGGTTTAACAAATCTGGCTCCCTTTCGGTAGCAGACCAGTCGGGTCCGAGCGGTTACGACGGAAAAACCGCTGGGCGACTCCGCACACCGTCAAGCCAAGGCGACGTAGCGAACGATCGAGCCGTAATGGACCGCGGCGGCGAGCAACACCATCACGTGCCAAACGCCATGAAAAAATTTCCGCCGCTGGTCCAAAACCAAGAATACGACGCCCAGCGTGTAAATCACGCCTCCCAGCGCCATGCCGATCATGCAGCCAAAGGGAACTTGCGGTGCCAGCACGATCGCAGGGGCCCAACCGAGCGCCAAATAGGTCGTCGTGGTGATCCCGTGAACACGATGCTGCAACCCGACCTTGGACAGAAATCCAAAACCGGCGACGACCCACAAGAAAATCAACAGACCAACTTGCCACTTCCCACCATACAAATAAGCAAACGGCGTGTAGGTGCCGGAGATCATCAGATAAATCGTCCCCTGGTCCCAAGCTCGCATCCGTTGCCGCATCCACGGTTCATAGACCGCATGCGAAAGGGTCGAAAAGAGAAACACGGCGACGGCCGATGTGGCATACGCCAAGCACGCCAACTGCATCCCCAGCGGTTTATCGATCACCAAGTACAGCATCACCGCCCAACCAATCAGCGCGATGACCAGCGATCCGGCATGGGTCAGCGTATTGGCCCACTCGTCGCCCATCGGGTCTTCAAACACGGGGGGCTCGGGGCGGCGCTTAACCGCTTGCTGGGATCCAGCAGAATCTTCCGGCACGTTTGTTCTCTCCAGCCCGTGTTCTCTCCAGCCCGCGTTCTCTCCAGCCCGTGTTCTCTCCAGCCCGCGTTCTCTCC
>CAYZHQ010000086.1:0-7574 GCA_964477385.1 uncultured Pirellulaceae bacterium | reverse complement strand
TCTCTCCAGCCCGCGTTCTCTCCAGCCCGTGTTCTCTCCAGCCCGCGTTCTCTCCGGCCCGTCCGCGTGATCGGCAGTCGCTCGAATCGTGCCGACCAGCAAACCGCTGTCGACCGCGTCGCCGTCCGCTTATTTCTGCAACTTGCGGTCTTCTGGTAGATAAATCCACGCGCCACACGACGCACAGACGACATAGTTGCTCAGGTACAACTGATTCATCACCTGCGGAGAGAGCGTTTGGTAACAACCACCGCACGATTCACCGTCGACCGGTGCCAAACCGTCTTCGCCACGAGCGGCGATGATCCGGCGGTATTCCTGACGCATCGCTTCGGGCAGTTCCGCTTCCGCCTCGCTCAGCTCCGCTTGCACCCGTTCCAGCTCGGGCGTCAACCGCCCCGTCCGTTCGGTGATTTGTTGCTCGAGCGACGCCTGGTCCTCGCCCCGCTGAACCAGCTCGCGTTCTTTCTTCGTCACTTCGGCTTCCAAGACATCCAACTGTTCCAGCGATTCAAAGATCTCGTCGCTCAACACTTCGTTGGCCTGCTTGTCTGCCGCAATTTGTTCCTTCAACGCGTCGAATTCGCGGTTGCTCGATGCCGTGTTCAGCTTCGCCTGCGTATCCGAGACCCGTTGCTCGCGGCTCTTTAGCTGCAATTGCTTCTCGTCGGCGGCTAATCGAGCCAGCTTTAGATTCTCTTTCGCGTCGAGCAAGGCCTGCTCACACTGCACTACCGCCGCCGCACCGGCTTTTGCTTGACGCGGTCCGCGATCCAACTGGCCTTGAAGATCGTTGATCTGCCGATGAAGTCGATGCAACTTGCGCAACAGTTCGGCAGAGTTACTATTCGCTTCAGACATGATCACCTTCCAGAAGAGCTTACGTCGGTAGTCCTACAGGTTCCGTTAATCGGTACCATTTTGCAAGGACCCAGGACCGAATCATTATCGCGTAAGATACGCTTTCTGACATCCCCCACCCTCTGTGCGGCCGGTTTATGAACGCCCCGATTCCCATCGCCCAGACGTTTCAGTTTTGTCCCCGCTGCGGTGCCGCGGCGAACCAAAGCGGGCACAATCCGTTTCGCTGCAAGGCGTGCGATTTCGTCTACTATTTTGGGCCCGTCAGTGCCGTCGGCGGCATCATCCCGGACGATCAAGGCCGCGTGCTGCTGATCCGCCGCGCCAAGGATCCGGGCAAGGGACAGTACGGTTTGCCAGGCGGATTTGTCGATCCGGGCGAATCTGCCGAGATCGCTCTGGCGCGTGAGGTCGCCGAAGAACTAGGCATAAGGGTCAAGAACCACTCCATCCTCGTTTCTTTTCCCAACACCTACAACTACAGGGGCGCCGTCTTGCCAGTGCTGGATGTATTCTATGTCTGTGACGTGGACACTACGAATGGCGTTCATGCAAATACTGACGAAGTGACCTCTTGGGAATGGTGCAGATGCGACGAACACGTTTTGTCTCAGATGGCTTTCGAATCCAACCGCAAGGCCTTGGAAACTTACTTGCAGTAACGGGGCGGATTGCCGCGTTGATGTGGCTGGCAGGCACGGCCCTACCGCCACTTTCCGCACAGGGCACCCAAGCCCAATACGACTGGGTCCAACGCGCCTCGCGGGAATTGAATGGGAAAGTCCTGAACGAGCGCCTAAACATCGAGTGGAGCGGCGATGACGAACAGCGTCTGTGGTTCCGCGAACAGACTTCGCTGCAGACCCACCGCTTTGTGTTGGTCGACACCACGACAGGAGAACGGTCCGTGGCGTTCGACCACGATCGGCTTGCGAAGCAATTGGCGGAGGCCACCAAAAAGCCCGTCGACGCGGAACGCTTGCCGATTCGCAAATGGACCTTCAGCGACGACGCACAGCAAGTCCGATTCGCTTTCGATGGTCGCAACTGGGAATTCGATCGCACCTCGCTGACGCTCAAACCGTCCGAAGAAAACTTAGCCGCTCAAGGCCTGCCGGCTCTGCGATGGCTGCGTCCCTCACGCAGCGGTGGCGAGTCTTCCGGGATCGTGTTTGTCAACGAGCGCGCCGATCCGGTGGTCCTGTACTGGCTCGATCCGCAAGGCAATCGCCAACGCTACAGCGAAGTCGCTCCCGGAACGAGCTTCGATCAACACACTTTTGAAAAACACGTCTGGCTGGTCACCGACCGCGATGCAAATCCCTTGGCTGCCGTCGAGGCAGTGGCACAACCGTCGACCTTTACGGTGACCGAAAATGCGACTCCGCCAAGCCTGCGACGACGTGGCGATCGCGGGCGCGCACGACGCGAAACACCCGACGCCGATCCGGCAACGATGCTGGCGAAGGTCCAGTTCAAAAATGACAACGTTGTCCTTCAGCGACGCGAAACACCAACCAGCGATTGGACCGAACTTCCTTTAACTACCGATGGCACCTCCGAGGATGGCTACGGGGGGCGTGTCTTCTGGTCGCCCGACCAGGCGTACTTTGTCGTCTTACGGACCAAGCGTGCGTCGCAGCGTGAAGTGACGGTGGTCGACACCGCTCCGGACGATCAACTGCAGCCACGGACCTTGCAGTTTGGATACGCCAAGCCAGGCGACGAACTGGACCACCCGCGACCCTACTTAGGCAACGTCCAGGACGGCACCTTGGTCGCCATCGATGACTCGCTGTTCGATAATCCGTTCAGCGTCAACGACTACCAATGGAAACCCGATTCTTCGGCGTTTCGCTTCGTCTACAACCAACGTGGCCATCAACGCTTGTCGGTGATCGAAATCGATCCGCAAACGGCAACGCCGCGGGTGCTGGTGGAAAACCGCAGCGAAACCTTCATCGATTACGCTCACAAACAGTACTTGCGGTTCTTGGACGATACCGACGAAGTGATTTGGATGAGCCAACGCGATGGCTGGAATCATCTTTATCTGATCGATCAAAAAACAGGCCAGACGATCCGTCCCTTGACCTCCGGCGAGTGGGTCGTTCGCGGCGTGGAGAGCTTTGATGAACAGGCTCGGACGATGCTGGTTTCCGTGGGCGGTTACTATCCCGAGCAAGATCCCTACCAACGTCATTTGCTGCGCGTGTCGCTCGATGATGGTTCCATCACGCCGCTGACCGCCGGCGATGGTGATCACCAATGGAGTTTCTCGCCGCGGGGTGGCTTGCTGATCGATCGCTACAGTCGCGTCGACATGCCGCCGGTGACCGAGCTGCGACGCGTCTCCGATGGCTCGCTGGTCTGCACATTGGCTGCCGCGGACTGGGCGCCGTTGCTGGAGCAGGGCTGGCGATCCCCGGAACGTTTTGTGGCCAAGGGACGCGATGGCAAGACCGACATCTACGGCATCATCATTCGCCCCCACGATTTCGATCCAGAGAAAAAGTACCCCGTCCTGGAAGCGATTTACGCTGGACCGCACAGCGCGTTTGTGCCCAAGTCATTTGGGCTGCAACGCGGCTACGCGGACCTGGCCGACCTGGGGTTTGTGGTGGTCAAAATCGACGGTATGGGAACGTCGCATCGCTCCCAAGCGTTCCATGATGTGTGCTGGAAAAACCTCGCCGATAGTGGCTTTCCCGATCGCATTCTGTGGATGCAAGCCGCCGCCAAACAGGTGCCGCAGATGGACTTGTCCCGCGTCGGGATCTGGGGCGGCTCGGCCGGTGGACAAAGTGCCCTCGGAGCCCTGCTGAACTTTGGCGATTTCTATCACGCGGCGGTCGCGGACTGCGGGTGTCACGACAACCGGATGGATAAAATCTGGTGGAATGAGCTGTGGATGGGGTGGCCGATCGGTCCCCATTACGAAGAACAGTCCAACGTCACGAATGCTCATCGCTTGAAAGGCGACCTGCTGCTGACGGTGGGCGAGGTCGACCATAATGTCGATCCGGCCAGCACGATGCAGGTGGTCGATGCGCTGATCAACGCCGACAAAGATTTCGAGCTGATCGTGTTCCCGGGACGCGATCACGGTGCGGGAGAAAGCGCCTACGGCAAACGCCGCCGATCGGATTTCTTCGTTCGCAAGCTATGGGACCGAGAGCCGCGTAGCGAAACGAACGAGTAGGACGGGCGGCGGATCACTCGGCGTCGTCGGGATCGTTGTCGACGGTGACCAATTCCTCGGCATAACCATCTTCGGGATCGAAGCGACCGCAGTAGAAGTCGGCGACTAGGTTCTTGCCCAGCGCCGTCCGGCTGATGCGGCCGATCAAGCTGCGGTAGATCAACCATTGATCAGGACCCGCTTCGACGCGAAACGCGATCGCTTCATCGGGAGTGACGATCCGCAGGAACTCGGCCACCGTCAACTGTCGCCAAGTCCGTGGCTTCACAAACCGTGACCGCTCGAAGTCCAACCACAGCGGTGCGTACAGATTGTTGCTGCCCTGCATCGTCAGCTCCAACGCACCGTCGGTGCCGACACCAAAGGCGCCCGCTCGCGGCCCGACTCGCCACTCCGGCAACGACAACGGCAGGGCCAGCGCGCGAGGCTTGCTGTCGCCCATGATGACTTCCCATGTGTCGGCTTCCGGGTCGCTTTGAATGCCCGCATCGACGGCCCAACGCGAGCTGTATTCCAAACGTGTCGGTGGACTGCCGTCCTTTGAGATCACCGCATCGGCCAACAGTACGCAGCGATCGTCGCGGACCACCATGATCTGTCGCTGCACCACCACGTCTCCCGTCCAGGATTGTTCCAATTCCAGGTAATGCACATCGTCGTCGGTGTGCTGGCAAACTTCGGTCCAAGGGCCGCGCGGTGCCAGCTCTTCGCCGTCGCTGGTGATCGTGATCTGCCATCGACCATCCAGCAACATCGGTCGCCCCGCGTGGACTTGCAACCGGAAGGCTTCATCGCGGTAATCGATATGGACGCGGCCCCGCCGCACGTCCCACTCCGGCAACATCACGGCAAAGCGAGCCGCTTCGCTATTCAATGTCGGCTCGGGCAAAGAAACCTGCCAGGCCAAGCGACCGCGTGAATTCGATTGCCCAAGTGCCGCCTTGACCGCCGGCGTTAGCGATTCCGGATCAAGCTCGGCCGCAGCGGTCAGCAGCAACCCTTCGGTACGGATGTCTTCCCGAACAGCACCCCGCGCGGCGGCCGAAAAGACCGCCGTGCCGTCGGGGTTCGTTGTGGCCGCGGCCCAGGTCGCTAGGTCCCACAAGACCGACGTTTGAGACGCTTTCAGTTTGCGCTTCGCAGCCGCTTTCAGCAGCGCTTGCGTCCGCAGGCCCGCCGCCAATGCCAACCGCGTGGTGACGCCCGCACGCATCAACGCCGTATCGACCGAGTCGTCGCCCTGGTCAAACCACCCGATGGCCGCCCCCGCCGCGTCGTTGACCAGCGCCTTGCAAGATGGCACGTCGGCTAATCGCCAAGACAACACCAAACCCAGTTCGCCACCAAGCAGCAGATGCGCCAGCGAATCAGGCGAAGCCTGCTCGGCGGCGGCATGCTGCAGCGTCTGCAGGCGATTCAGTACCTCCCACCACGTCGCCTCACGCAGTCGGCCGGTCAGTTCCGGCAAGGCGTACGCCCAAGCCAAGACTTCGACCTGATCGGTCCCCTCCAACCCTGGACTGCCCAGCGATTCACAGAAATCCAACGCGGCGGCTTGAAAATCGATCCGCAATCGCTTGGGCAACGACTGGCCCGCAGCCAGCAACGTCAGCCCTTGCAGACTATCGGCAACGGGCTCGCCACTGGCCGCCGCGACACCCCATCGCAACGGTGCCCCGCTCGCATCCCAGTTCGGCCACAGTCCAGCCAGCGTCCGCGTATTGCTGCGTTTGGCGATCCGCTTGGTCAGCTCCGCCCACCCCGGAGCGCCGCTCGCCGCGTTGCCGTGGTCGCCATTGCGTGGATTCGGGCCCGCATCGTCGCTCGATGCGGAGGTGTCTTTATCGAAAGCAGTCGCCATGGGTCGGAACTTATCTGTCAAGAGTTGCGAAATGCGTTTGTGGTGTTGGTGGTGCCGGCCGTAGAATAGTAACGTCTTTGTCGCAGTTCTCCCAGCATCCCCGTCCGCTCAAGTTTTCTCGAATTCGCAGGCCTCTCGACGCCATGATCCGCCGCACTCTGATTTGCCTTCTAATGTCCGCGTTTGCGATCGCCGCAAACGCTCAGGGGACTGCCGCACCGCCGACCGATCCGCTGCCAAATTCGGCTGCCACAACCGACGCCGACGCCGCCGCACCTGTGGAAAACACGTTCGAGCCCGAACCCGATCCGGCGGAAGTGATCGGCAAACTCTTCCAAGATCCCCCCGGCGCGGTGCGTCTGTCCAAGGAAGGCCGCTTGTGGGTCGACAAACAGGGCAAGCAAGTGATCGTCGATGGCTACGTGGCGATGAATCGCGGCATGCTGGAAATGTTCGCCTGCCCGGCGGGTACCAAGGAACACGAATCGGTCGTCGGCGTGCTCGCTCGCAGTCGTGATGTTCATACCGCCCTGCTGGCCATCGGGGCCCAAAAAGGAACTCCCGTTCAGTTCGTCCCCAACTTCGTCTCAGCCACCGGGCAAGCGATCCGGATCTGGGTGATGTGGTTCGACGAAACGGGCAAGCTGCACAAAGCCGACGCGAAAACCTGGGTGGTGAAAACCGGCACCAAAAAACCGCTGGCCGAAGAGTGGGTCTTCGGTGGCAGTAATTTTTGGACCGATCCGTCCGACGGCGTCACCTACTACGAAGCCGACTCGGGGGACCTGATCTGCGTCTCCAACTTCAGCTCCGCTATGATGGATTTGCCGGTCGCCAGCAGTAAGGACACCAACAACCTCCAGTTCAGTGCCGCCGAAGGGGTCGTCCCCGAAGAACGTACGCCCGTCCGGTTGATCATGGTGCCGATTCCCCTGCCGGCCGACAATCCTGAACCCCGCGCTCCCGAAGTGGCCGACCCTAACCAACCGCCCGCCGATAAGTGGTTGGTCCGTCGCAATCCGGCCACGCCCGCGGAACCGAAAAAGTCGACTCCGAAAAACAACCCCACTTCCGCGATCGAGACAACCCCCGCGAACGACGAGCCACAGCGATGAGCGACCCGAACGCATTTCAACCGGTGCTAGTGCTCGGCCAAGACGGCCCGGCACTGTGGCGACTGACCGAGCCCATCGCAAATACCGAGCAACCCAATGACGCCGGGCAAGGGGTGCCAACGACAATCCGCGGCAGTCGTCTCGCGCTGGCCCTCTTCAGCGACCCGCAGCGAGCTACCGATTTTGCCAAAGCCGAATACAAGCACTCGACTTGGCGAGTCGAATCGCCCGATCCGCAGCAGACGGTACGCGTCTTGGCCGCCTGCTTTCGCCAAGGAGTCGACGTAGCGGTGCTAAACCCCAGCGGCAATCAAGCCGGCCGAGCCTTCGATCTCAGGGAGATGCTAGGACGCGTTCGAGAACAACTCCGAAAAGGTCAACCGCTGCAGTTTTAAGCAACCAAAACCCCATCCGCTCCCACTCGTGAACCTCAGACGCTAGCCCGGATTATTGATAATCCAACGCGTCAGCGAGGGATCCCCGATAAATCCCTCGCTCACCGGCTCGTTGATTTAGGCGAGTTGATTCGTATTGG
>CAYZHQ010000085.1:0-25593 GCA_964477385.1 uncultured Pirellulaceae bacterium | reverse complement strand
GGCGTCGTAGCTTAACGCGGAAAGCGGGGACGAATTGCGTGCTGCCACTCTGGCAAATTTCACGATCAGCAGCCCCGTGGGATAAATTTCGTGCCAAACACGATTGTCCCGTCCCCTCTTTACTCGATGGTCGCTTTTTTGATGGCGACTTCGGTGACCGGGACGTTTTGGTGCGGGCCTTTGGGGCGGGTGGCAATGTTGGCGATCTTGTCGACCACTTCCTTACCTTCGATGACTTTTCCGAAGACCGCATAACCAACGCCGTCTTGCGCTTCCGCACGATTCAAAAAGGTGTTGTCGCCATGGTTGATAAAGAATTGGCTGGTGGCACTGTTCGGTAAGGGAGTGCGGGCCATGGCGATCGTGTAAGGCGTGTTCTTCAGTTCGTTATCCGATTCGTTGACGATCGGAGCTCGCGTTTTTTTCTCGGTCAAGTCCGACGTCATGCCGCCACCTTGAATCATGAAACCTTTGATGACGCGATGGAAAACGGTGCCGTCGTAGTGGCCATCTTTGACATACTGCACAAAGTTCTCGACCGTCTTGGGGGCCTTGTCCGCGTCAAGTTCCAGCTTGATCACGCCGGCCGTGGTATCGAGTTTCACGGTCACCGGATCGGCGGCCGAGGCGGTGCTGACGACAAGCCCCAGCAGGAGGGAAGCAGCAAGTACCCGCGAGCTCGATCGGACAACGGAATTCTTCATTTTGGAATCCTTCTACAGAGAGATAGCAAAGAGGCTAGTTTGACGGGCGGACGCCCGTTGGTGGGTTTATTCTGAGTCGACATTGTTGCTTTCCGGCAGACCAGGGCAACCCCGGTTTCTGGCGACCAGAGGGTCTGCATCGGTTCGCTTCGCCCCCTGAGCAAGTTGGCTTCGCCACATAAGGAATCGTTCACCAACCTGCAGCGACTAGCCGCGGACCGCTCTACGGTGCCCCCGCCTGCCCTAACGCCCCGCAAATCCCTCCCTCTTTTTTCCGCGAGCCTCCCTTGCCCAAATTTGCTTTTCCCTAACATTTTCGCCGCAGTTTGCATCGATTGTTTCTGACGGCGATTCTATGTGCAGCGATTGCAGTTTGCAGGCCGGCGGTGGCCACTAACGCCTTACGCGTCGCACGCATCTTTATGCAGTGACATGGTTCTGCGGTAGGGTAAGTCGGCAACGATCTGGGGTTGGACTGAACCGGAGGCTGCGGTCAGCGTGGGGTTGCAAGACGCATCGGATAAGGTCCAAGCCGTCGCGGAACTTTGAAAACCGCAGGTAACAGACGCCGTAATCGCAGCGCATGCCCCCTCTAACCCGGTGAACGATTAAGATGTTCTTTCGATTCGTGCTACTGATGTTTTTTTCCCGTTCTTGGCTTTAGGTACCCCGATGCAACCTTTTCACCCCGTCTGGATCTTCGCGACGATTTTCGGCACATTCTGGAACGTGCTGGACGGAGGGAGTTCGCTCGCAATGGCTGAAGAAAATTCGCTGCAGGTGATGACTTACAACATCCGCTTCGCGAATCGGGGCGACGGCGAAGATGTCTGGGGCAATCGCCACGACAGCGTGGGGAAAGTGATTCAAGCCGCCGACATCGTGGGCCTGCAAGAAGTCACCGCCCCGCAACTGCGGGACATCGAAGAGCGTACCAAAGCGCTAACGTGGTACGGGGTGGGCCGCGACGATGGCAAGGCGGGTGGCGAGTTTTCGCCCGTCGGTTATCGCACCGAACGGTTCGAGGCGCAAGAACAGGGCACGTTCTGGCTGTCCCCCACGCCCGAGCAAGTGGGCTCGCGAGGTTGGGATGCCGCCTTGCCGCGAATCGCTAGCTGGATGCGTCTAAAAGACCTGCAAACGGGCGAAACGTGGTTAGTCGTCAATACGCACTTTGATCACGTCGGTGCCGAAGCGCGGCTGGAGTCGGCAAAGTTGATTCATGCCAAAGTCCAACAGATGGCCGACGGGCAACATGTGATCGTGATGGGCGACCTGAATACCGCGCCAGACAGTGCGCCGCTAAAGGCGCTGACCTCGGCAGACCAGCCAGTCGTGCTGCAGGACACCCGCGTCCGGTCACAGTCGGCACCGGCCGGACCGACCGGCACCTGGAACGGTTTCAAAGCGATCAATCCCAATGTCCGGATCGATTTCATCTTGACCAGCCCTCAAGTCACCGTGTTGGCCCATGAGACGCTTGATCCGAAAACACCCAACGGACGTTTCGCCAGCGATCATCTGCCAGTCCAAGCCAAGCTTTCCGTTTCGCCGTAGCACCTTCTCAAAGGCAAGTTCGCTGTTTCAATCGCCCGTAAGCGAGGGCGCCCGTAAACGAGGGCTCATTGCCGCCCCGGATGCCGTGACTCCGCCCACTGCTTGCGTAGCACCGTGCGACCGCTGAGCAACCGCAGGTCGTCGGCGACGAATCGCCCCGGCACAACTTGGTCCGCTCGTGTTAATTGATAATGCGTTCGCTGTCGCCTGCGGTCATAGCGAATTTCGGTAATGCGAGCGACGAACAGGTCACGGACCATGCCCACGCCAACCGTTTCGACTTGGTCGCCGATCTCGAAACCTTCGCCCTGCACGGGCTGCCATAAACAGGGCCGCAGCCGGATGACCATCGAACCGTACCGTAAGCGATAGAAGGTCCCGTCGAAGGCTTCGCGGCGGAACACCCGATCACTCGGAATCAGCTCCCGGACCCGCACGACGTCATCGACATGAATCCAAGCGTGCCCCTCTTGAGGCCAAAACAGGAACGCGCCGTAATCGGGAAATTGCGGTCTGACCATGAACGAATGCCGGTACTTTTGCAGCCAAAAAACGAGGTCTCCTCAGTATACGGCGTTTCAAAGGGGCTTTGGCCGCCAACAGCGGGTGAAACTGGCGGATATTCACGCTAAACTCTTGCCAACCAAACATCGTCCGTGGTTGCCGGCATCCTCTTGGCAGCCCCTTCCAACGCCTCTAATCGCTGCTTGAGAGAGTCAATCGCATGTCGGAATCTGCTTCGGGACACGTCGATCATATCCTGAACGAAAATCGTCTGTTTCCGCCTCCCAAAGCCTTCACCGATGCGGCGGTGATCCAGTCGCAGGCCCAATACGAAGCCCTCTACAAGGCGGCGGCAGACGATCCCGATACGTTTTGGGATCGCGAAGCGAAAGAGCATCTCCATTGGTTTGAACCTTATCAATCGGTCTGCAAGTGGGATCCGCCGCACGCGCAGTGGTTCGCAGGAGGCAAAACGAACGCGAGCTACAATTGCTTGGATGCACATCTCGCGGCTGGCAATGGCGAGCGGGTGGCGATTCTGTGGGAAGGGGAGCCGGGCGACACGCGGACGCTGACTTACGCTCAGTTACACGAGGAAGTCTGCAAGACCGCCAACGCACTGCGGTCGCTGGGGATTCAACAAGGCGACGTGGTGAGCATCTACATGCCGATGACACCGGAACTGGCCATTGCGATGCTTGCATGTGCTCGCATCGGCGCGGTCCACTCGGTGATCTTTGCGGGTTTTTCGGCGGAGTCGATTGCGGATCGTAATAACGATGCAAAAGCCAAGCTGGTGATTACGGCCAACGGCTTGTATCGTCGCGGCAAGGTCCTGCCGCTGAAGGAAACGGTCGACGAAGCGTTGGCCAAATCGCCCACCGTCGAACACTGCTTGGTGCTACAACGGATGCCCGAGCAGGCGACTCCGATGACGCCCGGTCGCGACGTCTGGTGGCATGAGTCGGTCGACACGGCCAGCAGCGACTGCCCGGCTGCTCAGCTCGACAGCGAAACCCCGCTGTTTATTCTCTACACCAGCGGCAGCACCGGGAAACCGAAAGGCATCCTGCACACCACGGCAGGCTACAACCTGTGGGCTAAACGGACCTTTCAATGGGTGTTCGATCATCGCGAAGGCGACGTCTACTGGTGTACCGCCGATTGCGGCTGGATCACCGGACACAGCTATGTCGTGTACGGCCCGCTGTCAGCAGGAGCGACGTGCTTGATGTACGAAGGGGCCCCAAACCATCCGGCCGAAGATCGCTTTTGGGAGCTGGTCGAGAAATACAAAGTCACGATTCTCTACACCGCGCCGACCGCGATTCGTGCCTTCATCAAATGGGGCGATGAGCATGTCGAGAAGCACGATCTGTCCAGCTTGCGGTTGCTAGGTACGGTCGGCGAAGGGATCAATCCCGAAGCCTGGATGTGGTACCACCAAAAGATCGGCGCGGAACGTTGCCCGATTGTCGACACCTGGTGGCAAACCGAAACGGGCGGGATCATGATGAGCCCCCTGCCGGGGGTGACGCCCACCAAGCCAGGTTCGTGTACGCGTCCTCTGCCGGGCGTGGTGCCGGTAGTGGTCGATGACGTGGGCGAAGAAATTCACGAGTTCGACGGCGGCATGCTGTGCATCGCCAAACCGTGGCCCGGCATGCTGCGAGGTATCTGGGGAGACGAACAGCGGTTCATCGAACAGTATTGGTCAACGGTGCCCGGCATGTACTTAACGGGCGACAACGCACGGCGCGACGAAGATGGCTACTACTGGATCATGGGACGCATCGATGATGTGATCAATGTATCGGGGCACCGTTTGAGCACGATCGAAGTGGAGAGTGCTCTGGTGAGCCATCCGGCGGTCTGTGAGGCCGCCGTTGTGGGACGCCCGCACGAACTGAAGGGACAAGGCATTTCGGCCTTTGTCACCATCCGTGGCGTGGAAGCAAGCGAAGAATTGCGAGCGGAATTGCGTCAGCATGTGCGAAAGGAAATCGGCGCGCTGGCTCAGCCCGACGACGTGCGGTTTACCTCCTCACTGCCCAAGACACGCAGCGGAAAAATCATGCGGCGCCTGCTGCGGGATATCGCTTCGGGGAACGAATCGGCCGGCGATACTTCGACTCTGGAAGACTACAGTGTACTGGTCAAATTGCGTGAGCAAGACGAGAGCTAAGGATCGTGCGACAAAAAAGTGTCGGGTACCTTTTGCGAGGAACTCGCCCTTCGGGTGCTTCGCACAACAGGTACCCGACACTTATTTATCGCTCATTGCTAACGAGCCCCACTTGTAGACATTTCTCTGGCTCCCGCGTAGGGTGGAGACATGGACGACCCAGAAGACTTCATTTCGGACGAAGACGACCCTCGGGAGTCGGATCCAGATGCGTTTTTTCTGAAAGCAGTCGGCTTCGAACTGCTGCTGGGAGTGCTCGGGCTGGGACTGGGGGCACTGCTGAGCTATGACGCGCGGCAGTACATTCCGCATCTCGACAGCCCGACGGCGATCTTCGCAGGAATCGGCTGGGGCGTCGTGGCAACAATCCCCATGCTGATTGCCGTCTTCATTCTCGATCACATGAAATTGACAGGTGTCGAAGAAGTCAGCCGGCTGACCAAAGATCGCTTGTTGGCTCCGATGCGGAATCTGACGGTGCTGGAGTTGGTGGCGATCTCCTTGTGCGCGGGCCTGGGCGAAGAACTGCTGTTTCGCGGCTTTCTGCAAGGTTGGATCATCGGCCCACTCGATACCGCTTCGCCGGGGCTGATCTTCTTTGGCGTCTTTGTCGCTTCATTGGCGTTTGGTTTAGTCCACGCAATGACGCCGACCTATTTTGTATTGGCCAGTGCCGTCGGCGTTTATCTAGGGGGGATCACGATCGCGACAGAGAACCTGATCGTGCCGATCGTGGCTCATGCTTTGTACGATGCGGTGCAATTAATCCTCGCACTACGAGCCAAACCCGAAGAGACGGAAGAGACGGAAGAGACGGAAGAGACGGAAGAGACGGAAGAGACGGAAGAGACGGAAGAGACCGATTCGCCATCCAGCGACAAGTAAGTACCCGCCCTGTGCGTGGTGCCTCGCGGTGCTTTCACGATCGCTCAAAGACGAACTCGTTGCAGCCCCAACCGCCACCACAGGTCTTTAGATTGGTCACCCGAAAACCGGCGGCCTGCAATGGCAAGATCACCGCTTCGGGCGTGGCAACTTCAAACGGCAAACCACCGCACCAATCGACCCAGTCGTGCCACACCGACATGCCTCGATCCCGCCGCTTGGCACGCCAATCGGCAAACGGTAACGGGTTCCGTCCCGCGGCCAAACGAGCCACCGCGAATTTGGTTTCGAACAAGCCGCCAACCAAGCCCACCAACAACGGGCGCAGCCCTCGCGGCAGACGATTGTAAAGACGCTTAATGTGCATCCACCGCCGACTCGTTCCGCCTTGGTCGTTGTAGAGCGCTATGAAGAATTGGCCGGGCGATGCCACTCGAGCCGCCGCGTTGCGGAGTGCGGTTTGCAAGTCGCCAGTGTGGTGCAGCACGCCCCAGGAGTAGACGACGTCAAAAGTCCCCAGACGCTGCATCGCCTGGTCATCCAAGACCGACGCTTGCCAGACCTGCCAGCGATCTTCCGCCTCGGGAGCAAAACGTCGTCGCAGTTCTTGGGTACAACCCACGCTGTGGGTGTCGTAATCGAACGAGTTTACCAAGGCACCCATCCGGTAAGCCGCCAAGCTGAACAAGCCGCTGCCCGAGCCGACATCAAGAAAACGTTTTCCGTCCAGTCGATCCGAACCCAACATCGTGGCCAGCGAAGCCTGAGCCTGTGCAATGCGATCGTCGTCGATCTGTGCTAGGAAGGCCGCCCAGTTTTCACCAAACGCAAACCGCGAATCATCGTTCGCTTCGTTGACACAACCGTCAGTGCCATCATCGAAACCATCAACCGAACTGTCGTTGATCATGCTTGGGGTATCCATCGCCTTTACCAGCCGACGGCTAAAACCCTTCCATCATCATCGCCCCGCCTTCGGCTCCCATGTAGTCGAAGCCTTCCATCCCCGGCACCGTGCTACCAGCGGCATCTTCGTCGACGGGAACGACGTCGTCGGTGAACGTGTACATGCTGAAATCGAACTTGTCGTCGATCTCTTCCATCACCTTCAGACCGCCTCCCATGGGGTCGAAAACCAGCATCATGCCCGGCCGCGTTAAGCCAAATTCTTCTTCCAGTTTCAGCGGTTCGCCTCCGACAATGTCGAGCACCACGGCATTGGAATTCACGGAGCTATTCGGTTTGGTCTTAATCTTCATTGTCAAAGGATCGACCACTTCGGCATCCAAGGTCGCATTCATCACGGTTCCTGACTGGACATCAAAAGGTGCCGGCACCGCCACAGCGTGCCGCCAGTCCCAAATCGTGGCGACTGCTTTGGCGGTCGCGGGGCTGCGAACATAATCGATGACGCGATTTGCGATTTCGACTTCCTTGGATTCAGCGGGTGCCACAATGGGCCCGGCGTAGATCCGCATCGGTCGCGGCAACTCCGTCACCGGACTCGGTTCGCTCCACGGCGACCGAATAACGAAATCTCGTTTCTTGGTGGTCTCGGCTTCTTTCATCTTTGGCACGACCCGCTGGAAAACTTCAGGAGCTAGGCTGCGTAGCGACGGGGCTTGCGAAGGCAACTTTGGAAAGTTGGGATCCTCCAGTTTGTAGCGTACGCGATAGACATAACGACGGCCCGGCAGTGGCGGGTTGGTAAATCGCGGGTCATAAAAATCATAAAACCGAATCATCTTAAATTCCGGCGGATTCTTTTCCACGCCCACGCTTCCGCCGTTACGCATGCCACCTCTTGGCATCCCCGATCCGCCCTCGGCACCCACCGCAGCATCGCCATCATTTTCATTGTTAAAAATGTCGACAACCTGGACTTGATCGAGTGGATCACGAGATTCTTTCTCAATCTCCAACATCGTCTTCAAAGGAATTTTGGGATGGGTGGCAAAGGTCGTGAAATCATAAATCAGCAGTGGCGGAATCAACGAAGTCAGCTTTGGGTCGCGATAGTCGGCCGGCACAATGTCGGGTGCGTAACCGTTCCACCAATGCAATGCGTACTGGTTAATCCGATCCCAATCATCGTTGTATTTGGGTTTTGTGGTAAGGTCTACCCAATCTCCGTCGACGATCTGTTCGACCGATTTCTCGGTCACGTCGGCTCGTTGAAATTCGTAACCGACATAAATCGGGCGATCGCGGACCGCTCGGTAATCTCTCGTTTTTTCATACGTGGCATGAAATGCTTCGACGAGCGCTTTATGCGGTACGACCGCCGTACCGGCAATGAAGTAGGCCGATTCGGGCACGGTATTCAGAGGCCGTTTTTGCGGAGCCGCGCCCGCGGCGGTAGCTGCCACTTCGGCATTTGCCGGTGCTTCCGCACCCTTGTTGTATTTGGAGTTCAAGCGACGGGTCATGCTGCCGGACATTCCCGGGCCCATCCCCATCTCCATCGCCCCCATCCCGGGCATTGCCATTCCACCTTCATCCATGCCCATACCCATACCCATCTCCATGCCCATCTCCATTTGATCTCCCGTGCCGCGAGCATTGCGACCACGACTACGATCGCGCCGACGAGGTTTCTCCTCTTCTTCTTCAGGCTCAGGAGCATCTTCCAGGTCGCGGACCAAATAGGTTGTTCGAAGTTTCGCTTGGACCGCCATGGCACTCAGCATTCCGGACATCTGCAAATCCATCGGCGGTAATAACGCGACGTCTTGTCGTTTCACACTGATGTCAATGTCACGCGGTTCAAATGGCGAATGCGGGTACTCGTCGAATGGAATCGGTTTTTGAAGTTGCTGGATGCGTTCCACATAAGTCCGCGGTTCCGCTTCGGGCAACAACGCGAGCACCTCGTCATTGTGCGGATCATCAATACTGCCTTTGACCTGATTCGCCTTCTGAGCAAGTGCGGTCGGCTGGAACTCGGTGTCCTGGAAACGGGGAAACCCCATCCCTTGGTAGATCAGGAATAGCGCAAAGGCACCAATACCCACCAGCACCCCTTTTTCAACGTGCTGCATGAACAATTTTTGGATCGCATTGCTATCCATGACGAAGCTCCGAGGTTTCTCGATCAGAAAACGATCAGTTCAAGGGGGTAAAAGATTAAGGGGTCGGTGGTTCGGTGCCGGCCGGTGCGGTGTCGGCCGGTTCGGCCGCAGCCGGTGCGGTGTCGGCCGGTTCAGATGCAGCCGGTTCAGGTGCAGCCGGTTCAGGTGTCGCGGATGGTGCCGGTTCAGGTGTCGCGGATGGTGCCGGTTCAGGTGTCGCGGATGGTGCCGGGGCGGTTGCCGTGTCGGCCGGCGGTTGATCTCCCATCGCCTGACCTTCCACCACGGTGCTGCTGTCGACTTGATCGACCCCTAATTTCTGCATCGCCGGCGGATTGTAGATGTGGATGATGCCGTAGATCTCGACAGGCATATCCATCGGATAGCTACCACCGGCACCCGATCGACCTCCCATGCCACCGCCCATCGATCCCATCATGTCATCCATGCCGCTGCTCATTCCCATCCCTTCCATCATGCTGCCGCTCCCCAGCCCGCTGTCTTCCATGCCTCCCAAGCTGCCCATGCCGACATCCAGGTCACCGCCACCGCCGGACGACCCCGATGGATTGACCCGGATCTGGCGGACTTCGACCATCAGGGCGGCATTCCCGCACACAGCCAGCAAGCGAGGAATTTCGCGTTGATCCATTTTGACTCGCAGCACGACTGGCAGTCGCTTCGCGACGGTCAAGAACGCATCTTCGGGTTTACGGTTATCGGGCGACATTGCCTGACGCACGCGACTCGCTTCGATGGGCTCGTAGTTGATATCAACGTAGCGAGATTCCAGCGGATCGCTCGCTTCGGCCGAGCCGCCCATGCCGCCGTCCATATCCATTCCGCCCGGCATGGCACTTCCGGAGGTTTCCATGTCCATCCCCTCCATCATGCCACCCCCGCTCATCATCATATCTCCGCTACCGCCACCGCCGCCCGCCGTGACAGGACTGATCGATCCTTCGGCACGTTTGCCACTACGGCCGATTCCGATTTTCTCAATCTCGTGAATTTTCGCTTGGAAGGGCTGGGTGATATTGCCGTTTACATCGGCAACGATTTGCAGCAACTGCGTCATCACCCAGAGGTTTTCCTGGCTGTACAGAACTTCAAGGGTCGTCGGCCGATTGCCGCGCCAGGGAAACAGGTCGCCGAGGATTTCCTCTTGGCTGCTCGACTTCCACTGCACCAGCGGTCCCTTTTCCTTCGACGCTCCGACCGTCGCCATGCCGGGACCACCCCGCATCATCCCCCCATCCATGCCCATGCCGGAATCCATGCCGGAATCCATGCCCATGCCCGAATCCATGCCACCTTCCATCCCCATTCCGGAGGTCGACACCGAAGCAAAGTCGGCTTTCCATTCGGCTCCCACGATATCGGCTTTGGACTGCAGGACGTCGCCGATATAGTCGCGGTAGGCTTCTAGATAGCGGGTTTCGATTTCCTGTTCCGGCGGAACGGGGAACTCGGAGAAGTGCGTCTCGATGGGGAAGAACGGCTTGACCCGTTTGATGAAATCACTGTCGAGGCTTTCGGTGGGCCAAACCAAAATGTTTTGTTGGCGATCGTATTGCGACTGCCAAGCCGCCGCGACGGCGGTCTCTTCTTTGGCGACCATTGCCTCCATCAAAGCATGCGAAAGATCGTTGGGATGCTTGCTGACCTCCGAGCGAATCGTATCGATCGAAGAGCTGGCGGTTTTGAGTGCACTGATCTGCTTCTCCGATTCCTCGATCAGAGCCCCAGTTGCCATAAACCAAACGCCGACTGCAACCAGCGCGACGAGCGCCGTGCTGATCCAAAAGCCGTATTTGCTGACGACGGCCAGTTGTTGCTTCAGTTGATCCATCGAGGTTTACCGAAAAAGAAGAGTAACAAGTCTAGGGCGATAAGAGCGGACATCAGACAACTAATTCATGGCGACTTCTTGACCCGCCGCTTCCAGTTTTTCCTGTTCCGCCGCCTCACGTTGCTGCTGCAGACGTTCGCTCAGCGAAGCCGGTTTCCAGACGAACTGGAACACAAAGTCTTGCCGAACCACCGGCAATGTCTTGGGTTCACGCTTCGCGGCACCGTCGGCGGCACCGTTGGGTTGCATTCCCATGCCGTCCATTCCACCACCCTCCATCCCCATGGCCATGGCCATGCCCATACCTTCCATCCCCATGTCTTCCATGCCGGTGCCCGACATCGCCGTTCCAGGTGGTGGCGGTTCGTAGTCGGGATTCGGTACCTGCACCTTCCGCGGCTTGTTATCCGAAACCAACACCGGATAGCTAATCCCCATCTCTTCCATGGTGAAGGTATGCATCCGCCCCGACTCATCGGGCAGTTGAACCGACTTGGTCAGAAAACTATTCAGCAGCGTCCGGCGGATGTGGTTGCTCGCTTCAAAGCCACGCCGTTCGGTGTTGTTGTAATCATGGTAACCTCGAATTTCGATTACCCAGCCACTTTCGGTCGGGCCCTCATCCTCGGCGTACCCTTCGGGCAGTTCACTGTCGGTCAAATCGGCCCAGCTCCGCAGTTCCTCGCGATACCGTGAGGCGCGACGTTCGTCGAACCAGGTCGAGAGGTCTTCGTAGTAGCGATCATCGACGGAGGTGACATAGATGTCGGGCCGGTCCATAAACGGCAATTCTTTGGGGCTCGGTCGCCGACCTTCCTCATTCAGGCTGCGCGGCAGCATCTGCGTGACCGTCGAGGCCAACTCCATCCACTGCAAGCGACGCTCACTATTGCCCGAGACCTCATTGCCGACCGATCGCAGATAAACCAGCTTGGATTTAAAGCCATCGAACATCTCGGTGTGGCGGCGACTGTGGTCCTGAGCGATCTTGACCGCCGAAGTGGCTTGCTGCCAATCGTCGGGATGCGTTTGAGACCAGCTCTTTTGAACAAACACGTAATGGGTCACCAATCCCATCAACAAGGCTGCCAGGCAAGCCAACGCCCACGGCTTTTTGGCACGGATCATCCGCTCGGTGACAATTTCTTGCGGCACCAAGCTGGTGCCGATCTGGCCTTCGCCCAGTCCTTGCAACGCCAGTCCGTAACAGACACCAAATGTCGGCGCGTTCTCTTTGAACGTCGGAATGCTGAGCACTTCCTCGCCACTTAAGCGACCAAAGCGGTCGATCGCATGCACATCGTAGCCGAGGTTTTTGCCCAAGTACTGTGCCAGTCCGGGCATCTTCACCGTATTGCCGGTGACCAGCAGTTCGGCGATTTCGGCTTTGCGGTTGATGCTTTTAAAGAAGCCGACCGAACGCTGAATTTCGGTAACCAAGTCATTAAAGACCGGCCGCATGGTTTGAAAGATCAGTTTTGGATCTTCCGCTTCCCGCGCGTGCCGCTTCAGGTGCTCGGCTTTGGCAAACGTCAGCTTCAGTTCCTTGGTCAACTGCCGAGTGAAGTGATTACCACCCAGCGGAATGCTGCGTTGCCAAATGCGAAAACCACTGGTGATGATCAAGTCTGACGAGTCGGTGCCGATCGACAACAGGACGGTGGAAGAGGGTGGGTTTTCGGGATCAAAGGTGTCGTTTTCCAGCCGCTCATGCAGCCGGTCGTAGGACAGCATATTGTACAGGGCCAGCGGAGCTAACTGGATCAGGTCAACCTCCAGCCCCGCAGCTTCGAACGGTTCAATCGCACGGTAGGCTTGTTCGCGTTTCATCGCAAACAGACCGATCTCCGAATCGAGTGCGAAGCCTTCTTCGATCAAGCTGCCCGGCATCATCTGGTAATCCCAGACAACGTCATCCAAATCGAACGGAATTTGTTGGCGAGCTTCGTAGCGAACGATGTCGGCGATCTTTTTCGCTTCGACCGGCGGAGGCTTGAAGAACTTTGCCAAGCCACTCGAACCGGGCACGCTGACAACGATCTTGGTCCCTTTCGAGTAGTCGTTGCGTTCGAGAAACTTCTCCAGCGCTTCGCGAACCAATTCTTCAGGATCGGCCTCGGGCTGGCTGAGAATCTTCGGGTACTCGATAAAGTCAAACGCATCGGCGACTACACTATCGCCATCGAGATGGCAGCGCAGCGCCTTGAGCGCGGACTGTCCGATTTCAATTCCCCAAACGCTTGCTGCATTCGCCATATTGCTACCGTTCCTTAAAAGGACGAACCGGATTGAAATCCGTCCAACGTTCCCTTACCAATCCCATTACCAATGCTTGCTCGCACGCCACGGGGCGGATACGGTTTCCACGTTGTGGATGTGAGCTGCTGGGGCAAGGACGCCAAAGACAAGTAAAATCGATTCAAATCCAGCTAGCCACACCTGTCTAGTGTATCGCCGGCCGCCGCCCCACGTCAAATTCTAATCAGCCATGCCGTTAATCGAAGAGTGTTGTGTCCTTATTCCTTGCAACACACTGGAAGATTTTCCTTCCAGACTGTCAGGACCCCACGCCACCGGCCTCTTGGGCGCTTGGTCAGCCCCCTGGCACCCGGCCTTAATCGCGACAACCGGTAAACTCCCTACATGGTGCCGGGCCGACACGCCGCCGTCGCCGATGAAGGGTCTGTTTTTGCTGATCCCCGAGACATCCCGGGATCGCTTGCCGAGCGACTTTCCGTCCACCCATGCTGCTGAAAAGGAAGTGGTGACGGTTCAGGCAAGCTCTCGAGCGTCGTTTTTGGAACAATTACCTCTCGATCAGCTCGCGGGCCCCCAGCAGCCGGTCAGCGGGGGCCATCGCCCTGTCGCGGCGGAAGATTTCTTCGCGCTGGCTTACGTTTTTCTCCAAGTCCAACTGATGACGCGGCAACTCCGCTACACCAGTAACCTCGACGAAGTGCACTTCGCCGATGTGGTCGTCGCGGCTGCGAAGGCTTGGCAAGCCGGTGATGGGACGGCGGCAGCGGAATCATTGCACAGCGCGTTCGACATGCTGGCCGAAGAGCGCGATCACTATTTTGCTTCGGATCCCCACCTGATCGATTTGACTTTGTTGGCCGGTTCGACGCTGGGCGATTCGCTGACCGCGGCACTCGCCGATCCCCGACCGTTCAATCTTTTGCTAGACGCGGCGCTTTCGCAACGATTAGCCAACGAGCAACCTGAGACCCTAGAAACGATCCGCCAACGTCACCAAGCCGGTACGCTGGGGATCGCCGGTGGAGCTCCGGACAGCCGCGATTGCTTGGATCATCAAACACTCGCCCAAATCGGTCGCTCGTTGACCACGGCCAAAGACCGATTCGTCGAGACGCTGGGCAAACTTCCGGACGCCTTCGCCAGTTACAGCGGCGGCATTCCCGGTGACCTGGCGCCGTGGATCGCCAGCCTCGGCTATGCCGGCGCGATCCCGATCGACTTCGCGGCTGGGACGGGCTATCGAGACGAGAGCAAATTGCTGTGGCAAGCCGGCGCGGTCGAACTGGAAACGCTGGTTTCGAAACCGATTGACGCCGCCGACGATGCGGCGTTTCTCCGGCTCGGTGCCACGCTGGGCGCGGCGGTCGATTCAGGCGATGTTGCGACGGCGCTGTTGGTCCACTGGCCCGGCCAATCATGCGATGCCTACGATGACCTCAAGCTCGCGGCGAACTGGGGGCTGGCGCTGGGCAAGTTCTGGACGCTGGGTGGGTATTTCTCCGAAGGCGAACGCCCCTACCACAGCTTTCAGTCCGAGTCGATCGAAGCCGATGGGAACTGGCTGACGACGCAGGTCCAGAACGCCGCGGTCGATCCGTTGACCAGCGTGGCCGCTTCTTTTCAACGCCAACTGGAACTGGAACGCGATGCGGTGCTGACAACGCTGAGCGATCTGGTCGGCGGAACGTCGGCTCCCGCGGCGAACGGCGAACCTGGGCTGGCGCTAGCCGATGCGCTGGCGGCAGCCGGCAAATCGGACGCCGCAGCGAGTCGCTTGATTCTGAACCCGCATTCGATTCCACTCCGTGTAATGACGACCTTCTCGGGTCACCCGCCGGCCGACCAGCCGCACCTGTTCGCGAGCCACTCGCTGGGCGACGGCCGAAGCGCCGCGTTTGTCGACGTCCCGGCGATGGGCTTTGCCACCGTTCATCCGGGCAACCAACCCGTCAAGCAAGGCTGGTTCAGCAAACCGGAGCGGCGCGTGACCGGCGAGCGGCTTTCCAATGAGTTCCTCGATGTCTTGGTTGGAGAAGACGGCTCGATCGCTTCGGTCCACAGCGGACCGATCCGCGGGAATCGCTTCTCGCTGCAACTGTGCCATTTCGATGCCACGCGCGAACCGCGTTATTCGACGATGAAAGCCGATCGGATCACCACGACTCGCAACGACGCGGCGGTCGGCGAAATCACCTGTGAAGGTCGCATCGTGAGGCTCGATTCGGTCGTCGGCGAATTCGTCGTCCGCTACCGCGTCGAGTGCGGTTCGCGACTGCTGCACGTGTCGGGTGAAATCCGCGTCGCCAAAGCACTGACCCTGCAGCCCGATCCGTGGCGAAGTTACTTCGCCGCCCGCGCGGCGGTCGCCTCCGAAGCGGCTCGCGCCAAAGTCCTGCTGCGTGACAAAGTCCATCGCGCTCGCGGCAGGTTGCTGAACGCGCCGCTGGGAATCGTGATCGACGAAGCCGACCGCCAGACGCTGGTCCTGGCCGGCGGACGTCCGGCGCACCGGGTTTGCGGCGACCGCATGTTCGACACCCTGCTAAGCGTCGCCGGCCAAACCGACAACGCCTTCGAGCTCGAATACGGCTTTGACGTCAAATCTCCCGTCTCGTTTGCACGCTCGCGACTCTGCCCGCCCACGGTGATCGAAGCTCCCACCCGCACGCCCCCCATGCCGGTCGGCTGGTTACTCGCCATCGATGCCAAGAACGTCGTCATCAGCGATGCACGCAGTGAAATCGTTGACGGCAAACGGGAACTCACGTTGCTCCTTGTCGAAACGCGTGGCAAAACCACCAAGACGCGACTGCACTTTTTCCGCAACCCCAGCGGCGTCACACGACTAGCCGACGACCACGCCTACGAACTCGAAGACGACGCCGCCAAGCTCATCCTAGCCGGCTACGAATCCCAAACCCTCCGCATCCGACTCTAAAAAGACCCCCGCCCCAATCGTGTTCCGTCCCAATCGTGTTCGGCACGGCGATTGATTGACAGTCAAGCGGGTCGATGTTGGTCTTCGGGGCATTGTGCTCCAAGGGGCCAACTCGCAGCGTTGGGCAGGTTCCAGTGGGTCGTCGCAGCATCAACAGGTGAGCCAGCAACACTGGCTCGCTGGCCAAGCCCATGAAGTAGTAGCTGATCATCTCGAACGTGCGTTTGCCGGGCTTACCCCCGACCCACAGGTTCATCAGCAAGCGATCATGGCCCTGTAAACCTGGTTTTCGATGCCCGTCTGGCTGTGGCTGTGGCTGTGGCTGAGCAGGTGCGCCCTGCCCATCGACTGCTTGTAAAGCCTGAAGAAGATCTCGACTGTCCAGCGAGAGGAATACAACATCGCAATGATCTCTGCTGGCACGTTGAGCAGGTTGGTTGCAATCCGGAGAACGCCATCGCTATCCGATACCTTGGAACCTCTCACCTTGCCGCCGTTACGATTCTTGTGCGGCGTGCACTGGACAGATATCGAACGAATCTTGTGGTCCGATTCCCCGCTTGATCGCGCGCCGTCGCTTCGCCACGCAAGTCCTCCAAGAGCGGGCGAAGCATGGCGAAATCCTTCAGTCCCCGCAGTTCGATCGGCCGGGCATCGTTCGGTTGCGTCGAAGCATTGTTGGAGGAAGCTTCGTTGGAGGGCCGGCTAGGCCTCCGGCGTTGAGGGATCTTAGACACGGCGTCGTAGCTTAACGCGGAAAGCGGGGACGAATTGCGTGCTGCCACTCTGGCAGATTTCACGGTCACCAGCCCCGTGGGGTAAATTTCGTGCCAAACACGATTGCCGCCGTCCCCTTTTTGTTTAGGTGCCGCGGCGGTTTCCGTACCAGCGGATTTGTTTGCGGTCGCAGTATTGGTAGCCCTCGGCGGCGCACCAGGGCTGCAGCCATTTCGCTTTCTCGTCCAGTTCGACCGTCGTGATGGCTTGCGGCATGATCCACACCTGCTCGCGGTCGACCTGTAGCGCGTCGACCGCCGCGCTCACTTCCGTTTGATCGGCCGGCGTATCGATGACGAACTTAATTTGATGGTCAACGCTGTTCGCGATCAGCTTGGCAATTACGTCGGGCTGCCAGCGGCGTTGTTCGTGCAGGGCTGACCAACGTTGCAGGGAGGCTTTGTCCCAATCGCGGATTTGTGGCACCGCGGCGGTGTTTGCCGCAGTGGGGGTGCTGCTGGGTAATTTGGGACTGATCGACATCAAGTCGGCCAACAGGTCGGGCGCCACCGTGCCAGCCGTTTCGATCGTGACGTGTAGACCGGCGGAGCGGAGTTGGCAGACCAACCTTTCGACACCCGCGAACATCAGTGGCTCACCACCGGTCAGCACGATGTGTCGATTGCCCGACGCAATAGCGCGTCGCACGAGCTGGTCGATCGACTGCGACGGCCCTTCGGGTTTCCAGGAGGCATAAGGTGTATCGCAAAACCAGCATCGTAGATTACAGCCCGAGAGGCGGATGAAATGGCTGGCGACGCCGGTCAGGCGCCCTTCGCCTTGCACGCTGTCAAAGGTTTCCGCGACCCGCAATGACTTTTGGTCCGACGACGGTTCATGCAGCGGCGGCTCTCCCGGCGGCGCTGGCAGATGCGACTGGTGGGCTTTTCCGTTTGACATCAAACGGGCCCTATTCGAAGACGTGGAAGGCTGTAATATTCAGCGACTTTTTCAGGAGCACTCAACGTGTCAGACAACTTTCGCGAAACTTTAGAAACGTTCGAGAACCCTCGTCCCGAACGCGACTACTGGATTGAAATTCAATGTCCCGAGTTTACCTCGGTCTGCCCCAAGACGGGACAACCCGATTTTGGCACCCTCACCTTTCGTTACGTTGCCGATCAGCAGTGCGTCGAGCTGAAAAGT
Organism: uncultured Pirellulaceae bacterium; assembly: GCA_964477385.1. GTDB lineage: Bacteria > Planctomycetota > Planctomycetia > Pirellulales > Pirellulaceae > Roseimaritima. Next base: position 7,715 of record CAYZHQ010000085.1, on the reverse strand, counting down.
TTGAAAATGTATTTGCAGCGGTACCGCACCGAGGGCATTTTCTATGAGCGTGTCACGAACCGCATCATGGACGACTTTATTGCCGTCGTCCAGCCACGTCGCTGTACGCTGGAAAGTCGCTGGACCCCGCGGGGCGGAATCAGCAGCGTGATTACTGTCGCATACCCCGAGCCTTAGGCAGGTTAGCAGGACTATTCCACAGCACTCTGCTTAGCCGTTTGGCGCTAGTCGCGTAACGCAGGAGCCGCGGCTATCGCCAAGGCGGCTCATTTAGCGGATGACTCCTGCCTGCTTAGGGATCGGTGACCGAGCGGCAGCTTGGCTCGGTTTTGCCTTGGGCTAGTCGTAAAAAGTAACCACGGCCCAAAAAAAGACGACAGCGATGGTTCCCGCAAACCATCGCTGTCGCCAAGCAAAGTTCGCCGTGGCGGAAGCTCGGAGAGTTCCGCCACGGTTCCCTTATGCGAAAATTACCGTTTACTCCCAAGACACGTCATCGCTACTGCGACGGCTGATCTGGTCGTTCATAGGGCTTAGGTATCGGGTTGCTTCCTCGGCGACCAACACCGTTTCATCCGCCGTCACTTCGGCGCGGAAGCGATGATTTCCGTCCTGGTTGGCTTGAGCCACGATCCGTAGCGTCACCGTTTGACCGGGGTCGATTCGCGAGATCTTGTCGAACTGAACCTGCCCGACGCTGATCTTGCCAGCATGACCTTCGATACGAGTCGGCTCGATGTGGTCGCTGAAGTGCGTTAGAGCTTGCACGTCGACGGCCGCTTTGGAGCCACGGTTGGTAATGACCAGTTCGTAAACCACATCTTCACCGACGGGTGCGGGAGCGGACGGGTCGTTAATCGTCAGCACCAGGTCGGCCAGAGCTTCGACGTTGGTGGTTATCGACACTGCGGCTTGACCGGCGGCGGTACCTCGGCATTCGAAGGCCAACAGGTGGGCTCCCGTGGTACTCATTTTGCAGCGGAAGGCATAATCGCGTGTCGCTCCCGCTTCCAGTCGGTCGATCTTCCAACGCAGCGTGTCCCCGACGACGCGCGCGTCTTGCAAGCCACCGAGGTATTCAATCCCCGTCGGCAATCGCAGGCTTGCCATCACGTCACGACTGGTGGCGACACCCGCGTTTTGAAGCTGCAGTTTGTAGTCGGCTTCGCCGTTTTGATAACGCAGCGGCGGTCCGGTCAACATTGCTTCGAGCTGTGCCGCGGCGACGCGAATCGTCTTGGCTCCTTCGGTTCGCAATTGTAAATCACCCGTTGCCAAGCCGTGGATTTTCAAGTCCCCCAGATCCTGTGCCGTCAGCTCGACTTCGAACTGAGCCTCTTTGCCAGGGGGGATCGAACCGATTTGTTGCGACTGCGGCGTGGCCGAGTTGGGCGACAGCGTAAAGACCACATTGGGAGCGATCCCATCGCCGGGGTTCAGCACGCGAACTTTGTAAGTTTCCGATTCGCCATAGACGACTTGGTCGGGGCCTTCGATCAGCAGTTGCAGTTTGGGCTCCCGCACGTTGACCAGCAGTTTGTTCTCCTGCGGCAGGAGAGTCCAATCGACGGCGACTCCAAAGGAGCCCGATTTCTCGGCTTCCACCTGCAACGTCAAACGCTCGACGGCACCGGCTGGCAAGCTGTCGATCTCCCACAGCAACTGCCGTTTGTTTTGTTCTTCGTCCATGGTGATGTTACCGCGAGAAACCGTCTTGCCGCGGATGCCAATCCAGCCAGGGATTGCGGTCCGGACCAGCACGCCGGGAGCCGCGACGGCACCTCGGTTCTCGACACGAATTTCGTATTTCGTTGTCTGCCGAATCATAATCTGTGACGGGCCTTCGGCGATCACGCGCAGGCCCGGCACTTCGGCCGGAACGCTGGTGAAGTTGCCATCGGTCGACAGCGGTTTGCCAGCCAGATGACTGCCATCTCCAATCGGCTTGGCAACGTTGTTGGATGGTTGCAGCGACATTCCGGTTTGGGGCTTGCCCCCCTTGGCTTGCCAGCCATCGGTCGCCGGGACGCTGTTGGTCGCGCCACCGTTGGTCGCCGGTGGGTTGGTCGAGCTGACGACGCCCGATCCGATAGGCGCCTCGGAGGCGGCGGAGTCTTCGCGCACACGATCCGCGATGGCGGCTTGGCGGTTTTCGGAAAGACCCGCATTGCTGGGGACTGCCAGCGATGGCGATGCCTGCGCGGCAGGTGAAGCCTGCGTTGCCGAAGGAGCCTGCGTTGCCGAAGGAGCCTGCGCGACGGCTGGCGATGGCACCATGTCCGATGGGTCCAGTCCGGGCAGTGACTGCAAGCCAGCTTTACCGGACGGGGCTTGTTCGGCCGCGGTCTCGGCTGGCACGGCCAACCCGAGGTTCAGCGAACCACCTGGCACGGGACGGCTGGCAACGCGAGCCTGCGGTGACGCTTGCGGCGCCACCGAGCGTGTCGGGACGTCGGTCGTCGAGGCTTCAACGGGAGCGTTCGCGGCAAGGGCTCGTGGCGCGGCCGGCGCGGCAGGTTCGGTTCCCAGGGGCTGTCCGGCCGAGGGTTGCTTGGCCAAGCTGGGCGGAACGTCGGCGGGCTTCGCAGTCCCTGACGCGCTTCGTCGGCTGCTGGTCGTCGGCGTATTGTTTGCCGTCGCGGTGGAGCGTGGTTCGGTGGTCGGTGAAGTTTCCGCCGAGGCGATTGGCAGGCGACGCTGCTGCACGTGCGGCTCGCTGTCCAATTCGATAGCGCGGTTACCAATTTGGTTGGGACGGTCCGCTCGCGGCATTAAATCCGAGGCGGAAAGAATGGTGTCGTCGAGCGGCTCCACGGCGCGGCGACCGCTGCGGCGGCTGCTGAAGGTTGGTGAAAACTCGCTTGGTTCCGGTGTGGCGGCGACCGCTTCAGGTTCGAGAGGTCGTCGTCTGACGCTTTCCACACTCGGCGGAGTGGGGATCGGCCCGAGCGACAGGCCATTGGAGGGAGTGCTTCTTGACGAACGGACGCGAGGCGTGCCCGAGCCCACCGCTTGGCGGCCAGGATCGGCTACCGGACGCGGCTGCGAGCTTGCCGCAGTGGTGCGACCAGGTTCGTGGTAAGGCACGTTCGACCAGTCCGCCGGTTGTCGCTCGGAGGCCGGTAGCGGCGTCACCTTGGTGTTGTCATCCTTGCTGGAGCTACTGCCGAACTGCATCAAGCGATCGAGCAGGCCAGGGCGACGTCCCGTGGGAGCCGCTCGATGCACCATGTCTTTGCGGCTGCCTGGCTGTTTTCCCACAACCAAGCGAATGGGTTGGTCTTCGGTCGCTTCTTGTCCAGTCGCGAACGACAGGCAACAGCCCATCACCAGGGACACAAGTAACGGATATTTGATGGCGCCAGACATGCGCAAACCTCTTCATAGGAGACGTACATTTCTACCTCTTCCTCTATCGGTGTGTGGATTGAAACAGTTGAATCCATTTCGACGAATATGACGATTACGCCGGTTTGTCAGGTCGCCCGGAGTTGGCATTGAACATTGGCCGACTAGGCAATCCACCGGTTTTCTCCGAAAATCAGCCTCTCACCAACCGACCCGCGGATGCCTTCAACCGAGACGAACCTGACGATGACTACCCGGCGAGAAAAAATCGAAGCGATGTTGGCGGACGACCCGACCGACACGTTTCTGCGATACAGTTTGGCCATGGAGCAACGCAGCGAAGGCCTGAACGACGAAGCGATCGCCAGCTTTGAGGGGCTGACCAAAGACGACCCGCCTTACGTGCCAGCTTTTTTTATGGCAGCGCAACTGATGGTCGACCTGGACCGAATCAGCGAAGCGCGGGCATTTCTGCGCGATGGCATCGACCAAGCACGGGCTCAAAAGGATGGTCACGCGGCCGCCGAGATGAGCGACTATTTGGCGATGCTTGGGCGCGAAGGCGAGTAGCGCATGGACAAATCGGACGCCATCGTGTTGCGGACGATCGAATTCAGCGAAACGAGCCTCGTCGTGACCCTGCTGACTCGCGACTTTGGCAAGTTGGGGGTAATAGCAAAAGGGGCGAGGCGACCAAAAGGCCCTTTCGAAGGCGCGCTTGACCTGCTGGCCGTTTGTCGCGTAATACTGCTGCGTAAATCGAGCGATGCGCTCGATCTGCTGACCGAAGCCAAATTGGATCGCCGCTTTCGGGTGACTGAAAAAATTTCGTTTCCGCCCGCGGAGCGACTGCAGCGCCTGTACGGCGGGTATTACGTGGCGGAGATGATACGTCACCTAACCGACGACGGAGACCCTCACCCTGAACTATTTCAATTAACGCTCGAGACGATTGAACGGATTGACGGAGACGCCCATTTGGGGACTGCCTTGCTATTTTTCGAACTTCAAGCCCTGCAGTTGCTCGGTCACGCCCCGGGAACCGCCCGATGCGTCGACTGCGGCAGGGCAGAGGAAACGGCGATGACCAGCCAAATGACATTCGGATTGCTTGCTGGCGGTTGGTTGTGCGATACCTGCAAACCGCAGCATCGTGAAAAATTAATCGTATCCGGTGAGGCTTTTAAATGGCTGCGTCGCTTGGTCACCGAAGCTAATTATCCTCAGGAAATCGTTCCGGCGACCACTTACGGCGAATTGAGAACCCTCGTCAGTCGATACTTTGTAACGATGCTAGGCATTATGCCGCGCATGACTCGCTACCTACCAATCTCCGTGGATGCTTAAGGACAAGGATGTCTGAAGCGAAATATCAACCGCACAGCGATTGCCCAGAGCAAACCGCTTTGCAGCACGCTTTGCCAGCGACGGACGGCCCAGCGACGGACCGCCCATTGACGGACGGCGACGCGGAGCTCCATCTCGCCGTTACTCCGTCCGTCTTCCACGCGGGCCGTGGCCATGTGGCCCGGCAGTTTCGCCAAGTGGTGCTGCTCGTGGCGGTGCTGCTCGTCGCTGCCGGCTGCCAGACCTTCCGCCGTCGCCCGATCGACGGTCCGGCTTCGCTGTTTGCCAAGCCACCGTCGGATCCACAGAGCGAGTTGGCCGGGGCGCCCGAATCCATTGACGAGGAGCCCATGGGGATTCGTGGCATCACCGAAAAATCGACCAATCGCGTGGTCAGCTTTGTGACCGGGCGAGAACCGCATAATAAGGCGCGTGCGAAAGAACTCTATCAAGAAGCCGATGCGTTGTTCCGTCAAGCTTCGACTTTGCCACGCGAGCAGGCCGTTGACCAGTTCGCGGAGGCCGCGGACCGATTCACTCGCGCGGCGCAGGCTTATCCGGGCTCCGCTATCGAGCAAGACGCGCTGGCGATGGCAGGCGAAAGCTACTTCTTTGCCGATCGACTGATCGATGCCGAAGAGGCGTTCACGTTGCTGCAGAAGCAGCATCCGCGCAGCCGTCACAATGACCGTGCGGCGGCCCGATTATTTGAAATCAGCCAGTACTGGATCCAGACCGAAAAGGCGGGCGACAAGAGCTGGATGCCGGTCAACTTTTTTGATCCCAAACGCCCATTCATCGATGCCGATGGACACGCCATTCGAGTGCTCGACAACATTCGCTACAACGATCCCACGGGAATGCTGTCTGATGATGCAACCATGGCAGCCGGCGTGGAGAAAATGCGTCAAGGCAAATACCAAGATGCGGACGAGTTCTTCACCGACCTCCGACAAACGTTCCCCGACAGCGACCACCAGTTCAACGCTCACATCATGGGCCTGCGGTGCAAGCTGTTGGTGTATGCCGGCCCGAGCTATAGCGGAATCATGCTCGATGAAGCCGATAAGTTGCTCAAGCAAACCCGGCGTCGCTTTCCCGATCGGTTGAGCGATGCTTCGCTGAGCGAAGAGCTGGCGCGAATCAGCGCGGAAATTGACTACAAGAAAGCGGAGAAGCTGGTCCATCGGGCTCGATACCGCGAGCGTCGCAAGGAATACGGTGCGGCACGGGTTTATTACCAAGAGGTTTTGGAAAAACATACCGGAACCCCTTTCGCCGAGCAGGCCCGAGAACGACTGGCGGCCTTCGCGGACCAACCCGATGTACCGCCCAAACGCTTGGCGTGGCTCGTCGAGGCCTTTCCCAACCAGCGTCAACGCAAGCCGCTGATTTTGTCCGAGGGCGGCACCGTTCGACGTTAGTTTTGAAATTTGGACTGTGCATTTCGATTGTGCAACGGAGCAGCACTACGTTTTATGTTTTTTCACCCATCGTTCCGATCGACATGGCGTGCTGGGCTGATGCTCTGTCTGTTGACAACGCTCTGCCTGACCGGCTGCGTTGGGTATCAAGTCGGCCCGCAAGCACTGTTTCGTAATGATATCCGCACGATCCATGTTCCCATCGCCCGGAACGACACCTTTCGCCACGATTTGGGCGTGCGGCTGACCGAAGCGGTGATTCGCGAAATTGAACGGCGTACTCCGTACAAAGTGACCGGCAATCCGAATGCCGACAGCACGCTGACGATGCGGTTTCTGACCGAGACAAAGCGGGTGCTGACCGAAACGAGCGGCGATGATCCACGAGCCCTCGACGCGGTCGTTTCCATGCAAGCGGCTTGGGTCGATCGCGGCGGTCAACTGTTGATGCAAAACCAACTGCTTCCCAATCAAGATCTCGCGTTTACTTTTTCGCAAAGCAGTCGCGTTGTGCCCGAAGCGGGCCAGTCGATCGAGAGTGAGTTGCAAGCCGCGATCGATGACCTCGCCACACGGGTCGTCTCGCAGATGGAAATACGTTGGTAACAAAGGCGATGGCGGCTTGCGACGAGGCGCATCGTTAGCGATCTTTCTTGTCCCGCCAGTTTCTTAGCCATGGCGGGCTGCGCGGGAACTTAGCCACTGGCGGGTCTAGCTGCGCCGAGCCGCAAGACGCAGATGAAATGCACGGAATGCGGCGACGTCGCTGCGTCGAATTGCCAGCGGTGGGGGGCCAATCCGGCGTACAATCGGACTTGCCGACGTAACCCCTACTCTGACAGGGAATCCTCACCGCTTTCCCACGCCGCAGCTTGACCGTAATCGGAAAACGCGCCGATAGCTCCTTTCGGATACGAACCACCGTACCCGTTCACAAAGAACGCCCGTGCGTTTCATGAAACGCGATCAGCTATCTAAACGGCTTGCGAGCCGTCCATCCAAATTATTCCCACCCCATTATTCACAAACGCGCCCACCCTTTTGTTGATCACGGATGGCAGGGTGCAGTTTGTCAGGAGGACTCGAAGATGACCCTTCGACTACGCGTCTGGTTGGCTGGTATGGCATTTTGTTTGATGCCGACAATTGCCCAAGCTCAACATTTTCTTAATCAGTGCTCACGAAATCCCATCGCGGTCACCGCCACCGCGACTCCAGCCGAGGCCGCATTGCATGCCGATGCAAAAGTTGCCGTCTTGGCACCTCCTGATGAAACCGCTCAGCCCGATGCACCAGCGACCGATGCGGTCGCAAAGACCGACGGGGAGCAAGCAACCGCCGGCATCGAACACTCCGTGCCCGCCAACCTAGAGAGTGGACTTGTCCTCTCCAATGATCCCGCCGACGCCGACGCAAGCGACGCGCCGGCCGCCTCGGCAATCCAAGTCGGTCTGACCGCCGAAGAGGTAGCTGCCGAAGAGGTGGCTGTCGAAGAAATGGCTGTCGAAGAGGTGGCTGTCGAAGAGGTGGCTGTCGAAGAGGTGGCTGTCGAAGAAGTGGCTGTCGAAGAAGTGGCTGTCGAAGAAGTGGCTGTCG
>CAYZHQ010000084.1:20850-25634 GCA_964477385.1 uncultured Pirellulaceae bacterium | reverse complement strand
AACAATTTGCCATCGAAGCGTCCCACGGGGCCGGTGCGGTCGATTTGCAAATCGAGCGATTCGGTTACGACGGCCCGATCGAGCTGTCCTTGCCCGAAGGCAGCGAAGGCCTGCAGTTGCTGAATCCGTTGATCCCCACCAAAGCCAACGCGGCGCGGCTATTCTTTTGCGCCGACGCAACCTGGAACGTTGAATCGGTTCAGACGACCAGCTTGCTGGGAACGGCCACCGAGTCGCCTCATCACCGCGTTCTGCTGAACAGCGATTCGTTGCATCACCTGAAAAAACCATTTCTGCTGGTTCCGCCCGCATGGAACGGAGGGGTCTTGCAGTTCGCCGGAGCCCCAGCGGTGGAATCACCCCTGGCACTGCAGCCCGAGGCACCGCTGCAGTTCGCGCGTGCGACGAAGACCCATTCGGCGACGCTGCTGCTGAAACGAAACGCAAAGGAATTTAAGGAACCGGTGACGCTGCTCGGTTCGGAGCTGCCAGCCGGCTGGAGCATGTCGGTCAAAGCGGACAAGGACCGCTACGTGGCAACTTGGACGCAAGCCGATTCCGCGGATACGGAGCCCGAGGCGCTGACAATTCAAGCGTTTACCGAATTCCAGAACCGCGGACGGCTGGAAACGGTCAAGCTGCCGATCGAATGGTTCGATCCGGTCAAGGTGACGCTGTCTGACTCCCAGCGGTGGATCGCCGGGGAGACCGTCACGCTGATTGCCAAGGTGACCCGTCAGGGAAACGACGCACAGCCGGTAAATCTAACCTGGGAATCGCTTCCCGATGGCGTTTCGGCGCCCGAGACGGTGGTGGTCGCCGCGGACCAGTCGACAGTTGAACTGGAGCTGAAGATTGCGAAGGATGCGGAGGCGCTCGATGCGCACTCGCTGCGTCTGCTGGCCAACAGTCGCCACGCCGGGAACGACTTGTCGGTCGCCTCGAACGCGATTGAGGTCTCCGTTATCCCCACGCCGGCGAAGCTGGAGGTTTTTCCGCCGCGGGTTCTGCTCCAGGGTCCCCGGGCGCGACGTCGGTTGGTGGTGACCGGCGTGGACGCCCATGACGCGGCACGTGATTGGACGCGTGAGACGCAGATGCGGAGCGCCGACCCTTCGATCGCCAGCGTCACCGACGGGATCGTATGGCCCCATGCGAACGGCGACACCGAGATTATTCTCACCGCGGGGGACATCCAAACACGGCTGCCGGTCCGTGTGGTCGAGTTTGCATCGAAATCGCCCATCGCTTTTGAATCCGAAGTCTTGGTGGCGTTGTCCAAGCAAGGCTGCAACTCCGGTGCATGCCACGGTTCGCCCAGTGGGAAAGGCGGCTTTCGGTTATCGCTACGAGCCTTTGACCGGAAGCTCGATGAGTTAACGCTGATTCGTGAAGACTATGGCCGCCGCGTGAACACGCTTGATGCCGCGGCGAGTTTACTGTTGCTGAAACCGACCATGAAAGTCGCTCATGGTGGCGGGAAACAGTTGCACGCCGACGACGACGCCTATTCCATCCTTCGTGATTGGATCGCCGAGGGTGCCCACGTCGACCCGCCACAAACGGCTCGTTGCGAAAAACTGGTCGTCTATCCCGATCAGAAGCGAGTGCTGTCGTTGGTTGGCGGAGGCCAACAGTTGTCAGCGGTAGCCCAATTCGGCGACGGAGCGGAACGCGATGTTTCTCATTTGGTCGCTTATGAAAGTTCCAACACCAACGTCGCGACGGTCGACCAACACGGCTGGGTGACGCCCCATCGTCAGGGCGAAACGGTGATCTTGGTCCGTTACCTCGAGCACATTGAATCGGTGCCGCTGATGTTTGTTCAGACTGACGACGAGTTTCAATGGCGAGCGCCGCCGTCTCAGAACTACATCGACGAACTGGTCAATGCCAAGCTGCAGCAGCTGCAATATCTGCCGTCGGACCCTTGCAGCGATGCCGAATATGTCCGGCGAGTCCACTTGGATTTGATCGGACTGCTGCCAACGGCCGAGGAAGCCCAGGCATTTTTAGCGGACGCTCACCCCGAGAAACGCAAGCACCTCGTGGATGACCTGCTCGAGCGTCAGGAATACGCCAAATTTTGGGCACTCAAGTGGGGTGATCTGTTGCAGATGACTCGTAACTTGGTGGGCGAGGAAGGGGTGTACAAGTACCATCGCTGGCTGGAGCAATCGTTGCGTGACAACATGCCGTACGACCAGTTTGCCAAGCAATTGTTGACCGCGACGGGCAGCACGTTGTCCAATCCCCCTGCCAATTTTTATCGCACGGCGACCGACATGAACGAATGTGTCGAGACGATCTCGCAGGTCTTTCTGGGAGCACGGTTGCAATGCGCGAAATGCCATAACCATCCGTTTGAACGTTGGACACAGGACAACTACTACGGACTGGGAGCGTTCTTTCATCGGGTGGCGAGACGCGATACCGGACGGCCTGGCGAGATGTTCGTTTACAGCGTCAACACCGGGGATGTCATTCATCCTCGCACGGCCGAAAAGATGGCACCCTGGTTGCCTCAGACGGGAAGTCTCGACATGGCCGACGAGACGATTGCGGATGGTCGTGATCGTCGGCAGCGGTTTGCCGAATGGCTGGTCGATCCGGCAAATCCGTATTTTGCACGAATCGAAGCGAACCGCATCTGGAGCCAATTGTTTGCTCGCGGCATTGTCGATCCGATTGATGACTTTCGTGACTCCAACCCGCCGAGCAACGGACCGTTGCTCGATGCATTGGCCGACGACTTTGTCGGCAGTGGGTATGATCGGAAACATCTGCTGCGGACGATTCTTGCCAGCCAAACGTACCAGGCTAGCTATCGGACAAACGAATCCAATCAGGTAGATACCCTTTACTTTTCGCATCAAGAACCGCGATTATTGAGCGCCGAGCAATTGCTCGATGCGATCAACAGCACGCTGGGGCTGACACAAACCTTTGGCAGCTTGCCGGTTGGGACGAAGGCAACGCAATTGCCCGCGCCCGACATCATCGCCGTCGATTTCCTGAAAGTGTTTGGTCAACCCGAACGAAGTACCGTATGTGCTTGCGAACGGGTTGAGGATTCCAACCTTGGGATGGCGATCGAACTGTTTAATGGCTCGACGATTCATCAAAAACTGCGAGACCCCAACAACCGTTTTCGAAAGTTGCTTGCCAACGGCCGATCGATCGAGCAGACGGTCCGTGAACTGTATTTGGCTGCCGTTTCTCGGCCCCCCTCCGAACAGGAACTGCGAGTGGCGCTGGCCCACTGCAGCGAACGCGAGGGACCGGCGGCGGGGCTGGAAGACGTCTGCTGGGCACTGTTCAACACCGATGAATTTTTGTTCCAGCATTAAGCATTCACAGGCCAGCCCCTCGCTGCCTTCGAGTCCGCACAACAGGCCAGGATATGATGCCCTCCTTACGATCGCTTTTTTTCTGCGGGATGATTTGCGTTGGCAATTGGACCGCCGCCGCGGAACCTGCCGCGTTCTCGCGCGACGTCGCTCCGATCCTCCGCGATCATTGCCTGGCATGTCATGGACCACAGAACGCGGAAGGGGGGTACCGTGTCGATTCTTACGAGCAATTGATCATCGCGGGCGATTCGGATGAGGCCCCGATCGCGTTGGAGGCGGGGCAGAGTAGCGAGTTGTTACGGCGTTTGACGTGTGATGAATCGGAGCGGATGCCCGCGGAGAGCGAACCGCTGACACCGGAGCAAATTGCGATCATCAGGTCTTGGATCGAAGCGGGTGGCAAGTTCGACGGTAGGGAACCCGGCGACACCTTGGCGGTCGTGATTCCCGCGGCCACCTATGCCGCTCCGCCAACGCATTACGCGCAGCCGATTCCGATCACCGCGGTCTGTTTTTCCCCATCGGGTGAGGAGTTGCTGGTCGGCGGCTATCACGAGGTCACGGTCTGGAATATCGAATCGGCCGAGTTGGTTCGGCGGATTCCGAATCTGGGCCAGCGTATTTTCTCGCTCACCTTTTCGCCCGATCAGCAAACGCTGGCGGTCGGCTGCGGCGAACCGGGCCGTAGCGGCGAGCTGCGATTGGTCGATTTCGCGTCCGGGGCCGTGACCGGGGTGATCGCCCGAGTCGACGACGTGGTGCTCGATGCCGCGTTCCGCCCCGAAAGCCGTCAGCTTGCCGTCGCTTCGGCAGACGGTTTGATTCGCATTTTCGATCTCGAAACATTGTCGGAACTCCACTCGATGGCCAGCCACGCCGATTGGGTCAACGCGCTTGCCTGGAGCGACGACGGCAAACGACTCGTTTCGGCCAGCCGCGACAAAACGGTCAAGGTGTTTGACGGAGAAACGGGCGATCTGCTGACCAGCTACGCCGGACACCAAGGCTCGGTCCACGGCGTGACCGTCTTGGCCGATGGCAAGCAGGCGGTTTCGGCGGGCGCCGACCAGAAACTGCATCGGTGGAACCTCGACACCGCCAAACGCGCCGCTGAACTGAATCTCGGCGCCGGGGCGTTCAAGCTCGTTCGTGCGGGCCGTTCCATCTTCGTGCCCTGCGACGATGGATCGGTGCGGCACATTTCTGCTGGCGACAGTAAAGCGGCAGGTAGTTTTCAGGGCCACGGCGATTGGGCGTTGTCGACCCATGCCGACCCGCGCGGCAAACGAGTCGCCAGCGGGGCGTTTAATGGCGAGGTCCGTGTCTGGAACCTTGATGATGGGCAACCAATCCAAACCTGGATCGCGCAGCCCTAAAAACGAATCGCTCGAAGACCACTAACTTACCGACTACTAACTTACCGACTACTAA
>CAYZHQ010000084.1:0-20750 GCA_964477385.1 uncultured Pirellulaceae bacterium | reverse complement strand
ACTAACTTACCGACTACTAACTTACCGACTACTAAAATAGCGACGTGATCGGCTGGCCTTCGGCCAACAGATTGTATGGGCGATTTTGCCGATCGGTGGCCTGCAAGTCGTCAATACCCATCGCGTGGTAGACTGTTTTCGCAATGTCCGCTGGGGTGACGGGGTTGATCGCGGGGTATTCGCCCAGACGATCGCTGGCGCCGAACACTTGGCCACCCTGGATCCCGCCGCCAGCCATCAGCACACTTTGGCAGTGTGTCCAGTGATCGCGACCGGCTCCATTGACGCCGCCTGAACGTGGATCTCCGATCTTCGGTTTACGTCCCATTTCGCTGTTGACCAACACCAAAGTTTGTTCCAGTAAACCCCGTTGCTGGAGATCTTCTAACAAAGCGGAATAGGCCTGATCGAATTCAGGCAAGAGATCCTCCTGCAGGCATTTGAAATTATTGCCGTGGGTATCCCAACTCCCGCCACTGCGACACTTCTTTTTCAGCGAATCATTCCCCTTCCAGAACACCGTCACGAAGGGGACTTCGGCTTCGACCAAACGGCGAGCCATCAGCAGACTCATCGCGTTCACCGATGTGCCGTAGCGATTCCGTGCCGCTTCGGGTTCGCTTTGGACATCAAAGACCTCGGTGGCTTTGGACGACAGCAGCAGATCGAGTGTCCGCTGTTGGTGCTGCTTCCAGGTGCGTTCGGATTCGTAGTGTTCAAAATCACGACGAGCCACATCGAGTTTCTGTAGCAGTTGTTGCCGTGAGCGTAGCTGATCGGCCGTCACATCGCCCGTCAAGACTAACGCGGGAGCCTGGAACTGAAGCGGTTGATCGGGGGAACCGTTGACATACAGCGGATCGTGTTCGACACCCAGTCGCGCCGCAAACTGGCCAGGCCGAGTGTAAGGCAAGCGACTCGGTTTGTGAGGCAAAGTGATCGCACCCGGCAGCGTCGACTGTCCGCCGCGACGCATGGCAACAACGGAACCGACAAACGGCCAATCGTCGGGATACGGGCGGCGGTCATTGCCTTGGGTTTTAAAAGTCGTATCAGGAACGTGACCGGTGAGATTGTAGTAGTAACCCGCATGATGGTCGTTCGTGTTGACGGTGCTGCCGACCGATCGAATCACGGCCAGATGGTGGGCTTGTTGCGACAGCAGCGGCAAGTGCTCTGACAACTGGATGTTCGGTGCCGACGTTTGGATCGACGAGAACGGTCCGCGGTACTCCGCGGGAGCGTCCGGTTTCATGTCCCAGGTATCAATGTGCGACGCGCCGCCGCAAAGAAAAAACAGGATCACCGATTTGGCTTTGCCGAATCCGGTCGGATTGGAGACTTCCGCGGCTTGCAGCGGCCGAGGCGTGCCAAAGGGAAATCCGGCGATCCCGCTGGCCGAAGCCACCAAGAAAGCCCGACGGCTGGGCGACATTCTCGAGCGATTACGGATCAAGCCATCTTGTGGCGACTGGTAGCGATTCATCCTACACCTTTCATTCAGAAGCGTTTTCTTCGCCATGGTGATGTGAGTGCATCTTCTTCAGATGCGCCGGCAATTCGTAGTCCCCGGCCCGGAGAAAGGCGAGCATGTCGAGGATCTCCTCGCGCCGGAGCACATCCAGTAAGCCGCTGGGCATGGAGGAGACTTGCGAAGCCACCTTTGCCTCCACGGAGTCTTTCGCAAGCCGTTCGACGGCTTGAGGATTCAGCAAGTTGGTGATCACGTTGTAATACTGTGCATCCTCGCTTGCAATCAAGCCGGCCAGCACGCGTCCATCGTCCAGAACGAACTGATGGGTCTGGTATTTCTCGTGAACCTTTGCCGACGGTTCCAGGATCTGTTTGAGTAACTCATGGTCGTTGTACTGCTTGACGGTCGTGCTCAGGTCGGGGCCCAGGTTGACGCCGTGGCCCGCCACCACGTGACACTGATTACAGCTCGCTTTGACGAACGCCTGCATCCCGCGAGTGACCGAAGCCTCGGTGGATTCAATTTTCAAATCCTTAAAATCGGCGATCTTCCAAGCCTGGACGATTTTTGGCTGGCTGGCTGCTAACAATTCCGCTGCGTGCCGCGAATCGCGACCAACCGCCATCACGCCATTCATCACTACCCAGTGCCCAGGAAAGGTACACACATACGGATACAGTCCCGGCTCGGTGGGAGCTTGAAAACGCAGCACGTGGACCTGCGTCTTTCGCGTTGGCCCGATCAACGGCGAAGCGTGCAAGATCAGCTCACGTTTGGAAGCGGGAATAAAATCGCCTTCCGCATTCTTGGGATCCTTGGCCATTTCATTGGCTGCCATGCCCACTTCCGCCAATGCGCCGGGCTGGAGTAGCACAAGGTTGTGGTCGGTAGCGTCGGGGTTCATGAAAACCAACTTCACCGGTTGCCCCGCGGTAACGGAAAACTGCTGGACAGTGAACAGCATCTGCTCGGGAACGCAACTGATGGTGAGTCTCCGCACATCCGGTTGCTTATCAAACGTCGCCTCGGCACCACGGGCCTTCGGTTCCTTAAGTGCACTTTGACGCTGCGCCTGCTTCAGCTTTAGCGCCACGACCGAGTTCGGGTCCTCTGCCCAGAAGGGACGGAGCGTCTTCGATCCGAAAGCGGTGCGGATGGCATACGTCAGGTGTTTATCGTGTGGGTGGCGGAAAATCTCCAGCAGGGTATTGAAGGCCTCGCCGGAGCCGATGTAGCTCGCCGCGATGGCAGCTTCCATGCGCACCAAGCCTTTGGGGTCGTTAACCGATTTGCGCAACCACTGCGTGGCGTCGGGCATTGCTTGGTGCCAATACCGCAGTTGCTGCGTCGCCGCGGCCCGGGCATGATGGTTTTCACAGCTCAGCAGCTCCCGCAAAAGATCCAAGTTGACCGCGTCGATGTTGCGATAGGTCCACAGGGCTTCGGTTTGATGATGCCGATAGCGAGGATCCGTTCGGTCTAACGTCGCGACCCAGCGATCAAGCGCCGCGCGGACCCGCTGTGGCTCACGTTCGCTCAACTCACGTTTCACCCAGTAGCGATAGCGATACTCAGGACGTTTCAAGATCTCCAGCAGATCGTCAATCGGAGCTCCCGCAATCTTGGGTGGCTGCTGCAGCGGATGATCCTTCGCCACCACTCTCCAAATGCGTCCCGAATGGCGATCACGGCGGTCGTCTCGCAAGGAATACTGCGCATGTCCCTTGATGGGATTGTACCAATCGCAAATGTATAACGCGCCACGTGGGCCGAACCGCATATCGACCGGAATGAAGCTGAGGTTTTTGGCGAAGATCAAGTCAGTGACGTATTCTTCGTCGAATCCATATTCCGATTCCACCCAGCGATGGATCTCGATCCGATTGGTCGGCTTGTAGCGGGCCTTTAAAAAGTTTCCCCGCATCGATTCTGGGAAAGTTGCAAAGTCGACGAATTCTTGGCCGCAAGTTCCGGAGTAAGCTTGCAAGCCGTCAGGACGCGGGTGCTGCAAGGGATAGGGGGGGTCGAGTGCATGAAAAGCGGCGGCAAAAATGGGATGGCTGGCCATGTGCCGCCCCCAATCATCAAAGGTAACTCCCCAGGGATTCGTACTCGGATACGTGCCAAAACTGGTCAGCCGATGTTTGCGAGGTTCAAACCGATACCAGCCGCTGTTCTGTTGTCGCACCGGACCATACGGGGTTTCAATCTGGCTGTGAAGAAAAATGGAATCACGGAACAACAGGTCGCCATCGGGCGTCCAGGTAAAATCGTGCAAGGAATGATGGGAATCCTCGGTCCCGAATCCGGTCAACACCCGGCGTCTCAAATCGGCCCGGCCATCCCCATCGGTGTCCTTTAGAAATGTCAGATGCGGTTGCTCTGAAACATACAAGCCTCCGTCACCGAACTCGAACGATAACGGAATGTGCAGGTTGTCCGCAAACACCGACGACTTGTCAGCTCGTCCGTCGCCGTCGGTATCTTCGAGGATCACAATTTTGTCGTTCGGCTCGTTGCCGGGATAAACATGCGGGTAGGTGGTCGAGCAACTGACCCACAATCGGCCCTGACTGTCCCAACGCATCTGAATCGGCGCCGCGAGGTCTGGGAACTGTTCCTCGCCGGCGAATAAGTTCACTTCAAATCGCGGATCGACTTGAAAGGCGGCCTGTTCGTCGGCAGCCGTCATCCATTGATTGGCTCCGCGACTGGCCTGCGCCTGCGGCAACGGCGGGGCGTTGGAATCATCGATGGTCGGCGGGACTCGTTTGTCAGCGGCTAAATCCCAGATTCGACGGTCGCGATTGGCCGCCAAAATCTCGAAGTTTCGCATCGCCGGCAAAAAATCCAGATAGCCATAACTCTTGCGGCGGTCTCCGGTGTAATAGAATGTGTTGACCGGCCGGTAACGTCGTTGGTACTGCCGATTCTTGTCGATAACGGTTTCGCGAATCTGGTCGTTAACGGATGATTCCACTGACTGACCGAATAGACCTTGAAACAGCGTCTGGCCAAGCAATCGGTAGCCGGGCTCGGTTAAGTGTACGCCGTTGAACGTCAGATCATTCTCGACCGCCGCGAGTGCCGGCTGTAGGGGCGTGAAAAGATCGACGAAACCGACTTGCTGTTGTTTGGCGACCGTGCGAATCGCCTCGGCATACAAGGCGATGTTTCGATTGTTTCGATCCGCCGCCGCAATTCCCGCAACGTTCTCGTTGGGAATCGGAGAAAGCAGCACGATTTGCGGACCGTGCTGGCCGTTGTAGGCGTTGGCCTGTGTCGTCTGGACGAACCGTGTTAACGAAGCTTTGAATGCGGCGATCCCCTCGGGTCCATCGAAGGATTCATTGAACCCAAACGCAGCGATAACAATATCGATTCTCTCGTAGCGCAGATGCTGGTGGAGGTCTGCAAAGTTGGCTGGGCGTGGTTGCAACTCGGGAGTGTCGGCAGGCCAAGCCAAATTGCGGATCACAATCTGCGTCCCCGCGTGTGCCTGCTGGAGCATCGTTTCGAAATATCCGAAATGCTGCTCTCGTTCGAGCAACGTGTTGCCGATCAGTGCGACGCGCGCATCTGGCTTAAGCTCCAATGGCAAGCGGGTCGGTACTGCTGCAGTCGGTTCGGGCCGGGGCGCGGTTTGTTGGTAGATGCCGAAGGGCAGGAAATCGGTATCATCCGCTGCCGCCGACCGCTGGGGGACTTGAGCCTGCGCGACGCTGCCGCAGAAAGGAAAGCGGAGAGGAAACAGGTGCAGCGATCCGAACAGGACCAGCCAAGCGACTGTGAACAGTCCAGACAGCGGGGGGCGCCGGCGGGAAGGGAGGCAGGCAGCGGAGAAGATCTTCATAACGGCAGGGCAGGGCGCGAGGAGGAAGCGGGACCGAGTTCCCCGCCGAAAATCTTTTCCGGAAATGCAGCAATGCACACGCGGTTGCGCCTTACCTGTGACGGCGTCGAGGGGACAACCGCCGCCAACGGAAGTGAAGTTGCGGCCAGCGGTGCGTGGGGCAACCCGAGGCAGGGACTCGGAGGGGCTTTATTCTAACAGATCGGCGGAGCGGAAAGGAAACGTTGTTTTACCTTGCTCTGCTGGGGATGGTTCCTCACTGCGGCGAGCGAATGGGGGCTGGCGATGAGGCCCGCATCCGGACGGGCAACAGCTCTTGTCCGAGCCTGTGCTTCCGGCCCCTTTTGAATCGCTCGTTGATCGGCATATGAGTTGCACTGATTGAGTAGAAACGAAGTGACGACTAGCAACTGCTGACTGCTGGAGGTTTGCGGCATGGTCCGCGGGGCCTCACGGCGAGGGCATGCCGCTAATTTTTTTTGCCGACAACCCGTTGAACTGGAGTCGACCGATGCACTTGAAGACACTGCTACAAGGAATAGGCCTTGGCGCCGGCCTGATGTACCTTTGGGATCCGCAGCGAGGGCGGCGGCGAAGGGCGGATATCCTTGACCAAGTGGACCATGCAAAACACTGCGTGGAAGATTTCGCCGATAAGGCTCAGCGGGACTTCGGCAACCGCGCGTCGGGGGTTGCTGCGGAAGCGTCCGCGATGTGGAAATGCAAAGAGACCGATGACCGTGTGCTAAGCGAACGTGTGCGGAGCAAATTGGGGCGTTATTGCTCACATCCGCACGCCATCACGGTTCAAGCGGAGGACCGTCACGTGCTGGTCAGCGGGCCCGTTTTGGCAGACGAAGCCGACGGGCTGATGCACGCCATACGGCGCGTTCGCGGGGTGCGTTCGGTGGAGGATCGGCTGGAGCGTTTTCAAGAAAGGGGCGATGTTGCTGCCCTGCAGGGTGGTCATGCACCGGTCGGCGAAGCGCCTGCGTTCATGCAAGACAACTGGTCACCAGCGACCCGCGCGGTCGCTCAACTGGCAGGGATCGGTCTGATGTCCAATTGCTTGGCTCGGCGAAACCTGACGTCGATGTTGCTGGGCACCGCCGGCTTCGGGTTGTTTGTGCGAGCGACCACGAACCGCAGCATCGGCGAACTTGCCGGGACGGCTAGCTGCCCTCAGCCGATGCGATTGCAGCGGTCTGTCACGATCCACGCTTCGCTGGAAAAGGTGTGGGACTTTCTGTCGGATTTCCAGCAAGTCGGTGCTTTCATGCCGAGCGTGCGTGAGGTGCATGATTTGGGCAACGGCCATTACCGGTGGAGCATGCAGTTGCCCGGCGGGAAAGACTTGCAGTTGGAGGAGAAGGTCACCGAGTCGATTCCTCAGGAACGGTTGACCTGGAAAAGTGTTCCGGACTCGCCGGTCGCGTATCACGGCACGGTCACTTTGCAACAGGAGCAAGAGGATGTGACACGGGTGAATGTGGACCTGCATTACACGCCGCCTGGAGGTTCTTTAGCGTCCGGCATGGGATCGTTGTTTGGCGTCGACGCGGAGAGCAAATTCCAAGAAGCCGTAATGCGGATCAAGCCTTTCCTGGAGACCGGACACGCGCCGCGCGATGTCAAGACGCCGCAGCACAGTGGCCAGCCCGAACAGACGGGCGGAGCATGAAGCGTTGCTCGTTTTTATACGACCGATACAGGAGTCAATTTGATGGCCGGTAAAACACAAGCGAATCGACAAGACGTGATGGTCGACGTGGGGGAAGTCTCGCTGGAAGGGACACTGACGATGCCTTCGGACGCAAGCGCGGTGGTCGCGTTTGCTCACGGAAGTGGCAGCAGTCGGTTCAGCTCACGTAACCAATTCGTGGCCGAGCAGTTGAATAAAGGTGGCTTGGGGACGTTGCTGTTCGATTTGTTGACCGCGGATGAGCACCGCGTCGATCGCCTGACATCGGAACTGCGATTCAATATTCCGATGTTGGCGCGGCGTTTAGCAGGCACCGTCGATTGGCTTGGCAGCCAACAGGCAACTGCGGGTTTACCGATCGGACTGTTTGGTGCCAGTACAGGTGCCGCCGCCGCGTTAATGGTGGCTGCTGATCGGCAGGACCGTGTAGGGGCAGCCGTTTCGCGGGGAGGCCGCCCGGACCTAGCCGGTGAAGCATTGGAACGCGTCAAGGCGCCGACCTTGCTGTTGGTCGGTGGCGAAGACCCCGTTGTGTTGGATCTGAATCGCAAAGCCTGCAAGGCGTTGAACGTGGAGCACCACATTGAAGTGATCCCTAACGCAACGCACCTGTTCGAAGAGCCGGGCACGCTGGAGCAAGTCGCCCGGTTGGCTCGTAGTTGGTTTCAGCACTACCTGATCGACAAGAATCGCTTTGACGTTCCACCTTTTGAGAGGTTGCCTTCCGATGACATCACTATTTCAAAACCGCGCTGACGCGGGAAAAAAACTGGCGGAGGATCTGCTGCCTTGGGCCGATCAGTCACCGATCATCCTGGCGCTTCCGCGGGGCGGCGTTCCGGTCGCGTACGAGGTTGCCAAACGCCTGCGTGCTCCCTTGGATGTTTTTGTCGTTCGCAAAGTCGGCGTGCCGGGACACGAGGAATTGGCGATGGGCGCGATTGCTAGTGGGGGCATTCGGGTCATGAACGAATCGGTGATGCGGCAACTGAATATTCGCGAACCCGTTTTTGCCGCCGCTGCCAATCAGGAACTGAGAGAATTGACCCGTCGCGAAGCGGAGTATCGGGCAGGACGCACCAAGCCTGTCATTGCGGGCCGAACTGTGATCTTGGTCGATGACGGACTAGCCACGGGATCGACGATGCGAGCGGCGGTGGAAGCGGTTAATACGCAACAACCCAAAATGTTGATTGTCGCCGTGCCGGTGGCGGCGAAAAGCACCTGCGATGAGCTCAGCGAAGAGGCCGACAGAGTGATCTGCCATGCCACTCCCGAGCCATTCCGTGCAGTGGGAGTCTGGTACGAGAATTTTTCTCAAACGACCGACGCCGAAGTCAAAGAGTTGTTACGACTAGCCGCTCCCGAAGTTGCTCGTAGCGGTGACTCGTCCGCTTGAGACACAGTGGCCGACGTCGACTCGATTCCATCCGCGACCCGGCCTTATGGCTTCGCTCGCGTTCCGGAGTTATGCGGCCGGTCGGCGCGAATCCCGCGTTGCCGAGGGAACGATTCGCCTTCGGCATTTACCGCGTGGACTGTGGAGTCGTTTGACGTGGCGGCTTCCATCACCGTCTCGTTGGAAAGCGAGCCGGGAGCGGGACTTGCCAAAGCAGTCGAAGTGGCTGCCGCCGGTCCATCGGATGTCCGTGGCGAACGAGCTTTGAAAAATCGCCCCAATGGCCCGGCCAAGATCGCGGGAAAAAACAGCAAATCGCCGACCAACGCTGCTAACAGCATCATCAACATCAGCGTGCCGAAACGTTGTGTCGGCGTGAACGAACTGAGAGCAAACACGAACAACCCCAAGCCTCCGACGATCGTCGTTTGCGTCATCGCTGGCCCCACACGCCGATAAGTAGCGCGGATCGCCTCGAGGCGGTTCATCCCGGCATCCAAGTTTTGCCGGAACCACGTCAGGAAGTGGATCGTGTCGTCGACCGCGACTCCCATTGCCACCGAAGCGGTCATCATGGTCCCGATGTCGATCTTGACGCCCAAGTGACACAGCAAGCCGAAGACGACCGCGACGGGGAAAATATTGGGGATCATGGCAACTATCCCGGCCGCGAATCCATAACCCAAGTTGCGCGGCCGCAGCCATTCAAATGGCATGCTTCCTGGATTGAGCAACACCGCCATCACCACGGCGATCAGCACAAACGCCCACGCGATCGATTCAACCAAGCTGTTCAGCAGAGTGCGTTGCGCTTTATAGACCACCGGAATCACACCGGTGTAGACGACTTGCACCGGTCCCGCATTCTCGGACACCGGAATCTCGTCCACGATCGTGGGGATGGCACGGTCAAAGGGTACGTTGCGAACATCGACGACATTCTGTGCGTGTTGTTGGATGAACGGCACATCGTAGTCGCCATGGTCGCGGAGCAAGATCACGAGGTCGGCGGCGGCAAGTTGTTCGCCCCAACGTTCGTCGTTGCTTTTCCCTGACAGTGAACCGGCGGCCGGGTCATGCCAGAAGACTCTGGTGCGAGCGTGATTCCGCAGCAATTCCGCGAGGGCCGTTTCGTAGATCGCCCGCTGGTCGATCTTGTCCGCTTCGTCCGGTTGGTCCGCGGCTCGCAAAATCGGTTCGGTTCCCAGGCTGGCTGGTTGGCCACGTCCCAGCACAACCACATTCTGTTTCGAATCTTCTCTAGCGGCTAACTGGTCGGCCACCTCTTCGTCGGTGCGGTAAGCCTCCAGCACCGGCTCGACCGCTTCACGCAGTTCATAAATGAACCGACCATAGTCGACGTCGGACAAAGCGCTGACGCGGAGGCTGATCCGATACAAATCACTGTCGGTGAACGGTCCGGCGTTTTCGGTGCGAAAATAATCGGTCTGTTTCAGCTCGCTTCTCGCCGCCGTCAATTCTTGGTCAAAGCGATAGCGAGTGGGGCTGTGGTCACGATTGGACGGATCTGGCAACTCGGGGAGAAAGGTCGCCGTACTCATCGCGCGGCCCACGATCCCCAGTCCTCGTTCTCCAAAGGCCTGTTCGACAACGGTTTGAATTCTGGAAACGGCCTCAACCCGTTCCAGCATGTTCATCGTGCGAGGCACCTCGGCGTCTGTGTCATTCGTCGGCTGAGCTTCCGATGCCGGCATGCGGACCACCAATTCCATCGGCACCAATTTACCGAAGTGGTCCTCCAGCCAAGCGTAATCGCTGATGATGCGAGATTCGCTGCTGAATAGCTTCAGCAACTGGACGCTGGTTTGAATCTTGAACAGACCCAGAGTACACAGCAGCAAACCGACCACCGAGACGAACGTCACCGAGCGATAATGCCCGACAATCCAGATACCAACGGCGTGCCAAAAACGGCCCAACACGCCGCCATCGCCGATGTCTTCATTTTTGGCTTTTTCCCGGGCCTTTAGCTTCGGAACGAATGTTTCCAAAGCGGCCGGTAGGTAAGCAAACAAGATCGCCACGGTGCTGATGACGCCAATGGCGGAGAACAAGCCGAACTTACGGATCGGGGTGATATTGCTGGTGTACAACGACATCAAACCGATTGCCGTGGTGACAGCGGCCAGCGTGCAGGGGATCAACGCATGCTTTAATGCTCGCCCGGCGGCCCCTGTCTGCCCGCGCGATTCGACTTCGTCGCGATAGTAATTTACAACGTGAATGGCGCCCGATAATCCCAGCACATAGACCAACGACGGCATGCTTAACAGGATCGCGTCGACCGCCGTTCGACTCCAACCCACAAACGCCATGCCCATCACCGCCGACAGTCCGCCGACGACAAACACCATCACGGTGACCTTGAGGCTTCGGAAACAGATGTAGGACAGCCCGAAACCGAGCAACACGCTGTAGCCGATCAGCCGCACCAGCGTGATCGTCCCTTCCTCATCGATCGTCACGTTATCGACAGGGGGTCCACCAAGCCGTAGCGGCGGCCGTCCCGTGATGCCAATTTTTTCGGGCGTGTTGAACGGCGGAGGCGCCGCCGAAGGAACCGGTGCGGCCTCCAACCCCGACTGTTCCGCGAGTGCCAACAAGCGGCCTCGTGGCCCCCCCATCACGCCGCGTCCCACAACGTACGGCAGATTGCGTTCGCCCAATTCCGTTAGCGTTACCATCACCGTCGTCAGCGGCGGAGGTGGTTCGATCGCCACTGCATCAAAGACCCGATACCAGGCCTCGGATTGTCGCTTTGTGTCGGCTTCCACCAACGCGGCGAGCTGGCCGTCGAATTCCTCCGCAACGAGCTCGTCAATCGCGAACTGCAGCTCGGTCGTCAAATCGTCACGCACCGCGCTGGAATCGTCTTCGGCGATCAGTTCCTCAAACGCCTTGGCGGTCCAAGGAAATTCGTGCGGCACGGGAGGGGCGAACAGCGTTCCCGTTAGGCGTTCGATAGCCCGTCGCTGTGCCACGCGAGGTTTCAGCGAAGGGTCGGTTAAATCGACCGGCCACAAGGGTCCTCCCTCGGCAGCCAATTGTGCCGCTACATCGGGGCCGGTTTGGACGGAGCGAAACAAGGGCGCCGTCAGCAGGGCCGGATCGTTGTAGTAGGGGTTTGATGCCCCTTCCGCGGGCTTGCCGCCAAACGCAGCGATAAAGGTCCCCTCGACCTCGAAGTCGCTTGACATTCGCCTCATGGCGATGATCGAAGAATGCAGCGCGTTGGCTTCGTTTTCCCAGCGAAACAATCGACCGTCGGGCGTGATGAAGTACCACTTCCCCGCTTCGCTGATCAACCATTTCTCGTTTCGGCCTCCCCAGTTTTTGGAAAAGTCCGACGGCAGCATCAAATTCAGCTCGGTGGCCGTCTTGCGCGCTTCTTCCCAGTTGGCCGGTACAAGGTCAGGCGTCGCTCCAGCCGCTTCACTGCGGAGTTTCTCGGCGAACAACTTCAATCGTTGATCTTCGGCGGTCGCTCCCGGCCAAGTCGCCAAGACAAACCGTTCGCCGGCAAAGTAGTCGGCGAACCAAGCCAGTTCCGATGTTTCACGAAAGTCCGCTGGCAACCAATCCTTTACCTTGTTCTCCGTCTTGCCCAGACTTAACCGCGCCGCACGGGTCGCCCACGGCACGAAAAAGAAGATCGCGATCAGGATCAGCATCGCGTTCGAGCGACCGAAGAGCGAGCGTTTCGATAGGAACGATTGTTTCATCAGGTTTGGCTGCGACGAGAAGGCAGGTGAATCAAGGGTGAGTCGCGGGTGTCCAGCGACTCAGTGCCACAAGAAGCGACAAAATCATCCAGAAAACCGGCCCTTAGCGTATCGCTGGCCTCATGATCGGTCCACGCCAATCAATCCGCAAAACCTCTCTTTCAGGTCTTTCGATGAAGGTCGTGCCGGTTGAGGAGAATAATCGCAATGGCTGGAGTTTTCCGCTTCGCACCGGTGGTTGGCAGGATCGAACGCGGGCAGCGACCTGTGGTGATTTCTGCAATGAATTATAGCGAGGCACCTAAAAAGACAACGCCGTTTCCATGCGGTTTCGCTCTAACCCTTGCGTGCCGATGATTGCGTGGCAGTGAATCGCGGTCGCCAGCGGGGATGCGGTTGTCAGGCCGGCCGCTTGCAACCAGCGGCAGTACTCAGCCCCACTGTAGGCTCGGCCTTCGGTCAATGTGAACAAGGCAGCCGAGTACAAAGCAATCGGTAGTGGTCCGCCCAAATCATCATCCAGCAAAACGTCGTGAATGATCAACTTGCCCAGCGGAGAAAGCGCTGCAGCGGCTCGCCCGATCAACCGCTCGCATTCGGGGACATCCCAGTCGTGCAAGATATTCGACAGCAGCACCACGTCGGCCGTGGGCATCGCGTCCTCGAACATATCACCTGCAAGGAAGGTCATGCGATCGCCGACCCCCGCCTGATCGGCAAGCCGCCGCGCGATCTGCAATACCTCGGGACGATCCAACACCGTAGCTCGAATCCGTGGGTTGCGCTGCAAAATGGCAATGCTGTAAATTCCTGTTCCACCACCGATATCCAACAGCGTGTTCGACTCCGTCCAATCGAGTCGCTCGGCCAACACCGGTGCCACGTTCTTGGCTCGTCCGGCTAGCGCCATGGTGAAGTGCTCACTGAGGGCTTGCTGGTCCATCGCCGAACGAATGCCTTGCCGATAGATAAAAGCCGCTCCATCGCCCCCTTCATCCAAACCGGTCGGTCGATTCGTTTTTAAACGCTCGACCATCTCCAGTACGCCGGGCGAAGTCGCGGCCAGCCCCACGTAGTCGCTGACATCGAACGGGCTGCCGGGCACCAAATGCTCGCCAAGTTCCGTTAATTTCAGCCGACCCCAATCATCGACGGCGACCACTCCCATCGCGCGCAGCGCCGTCGTCAGTACCTGCATTGCACGCTCCTCCAGCCCGATCGATTGGCCAAGCTCGGCCTGTAACCGCGGTTGCTCGGCAAGCCGCTGGAAAAGATCGAAGTGCGCCACCGCAGCGGTCAACAATTCCGTCCCATAGCTGCCTCGGAAGTGCTCGAAAATCGGCGTCGCATCGGCGGTCGGGAGAGGCAGCGAAAAGCGTGGTTCAGGCATCGTGGGTTCCAATCGTCAAACAGAAGTAGGGCAGGCGGCCACTTTGTTGTAAGCAACCCCCGCGGAATCCAACAGACTACCGCAGCGATGGCATCCAGTCGCCGTAATCGTTAACAATTCCCCGTCGTGGCAAGCTGTACCGGCCGTAACGGATGAGATGGCGCCAGAATAACTACCAGCCGAATAATCTGCATAACCCCCTGTCATACACACGAGGATGCGGAATATGCGTTGGATGCGGATTGCTTTGCACGGGATGCTGTTCGCCAGCGTTTGGACACCGGCCGGACAAGCGGTCTCCCAAGAGCTTCCGCTGCGCGATCCATTGTCGGTGGAGTCACTGAACCCGATCGACGAAGCGGACCTACCTGTCGTTCCCGAAACGACGGTGGTTCCGCCGGTCGCGGATCGCGGCGCGAGCGAAGCCGAACCGGCACCCATGCCGTCGCGCGCCAATCCATCGGCAAGCTCACCCTTGCCTGCCGCCGGAGACGCACCGGTTGCTGTACCTGCTCAGGTGCAACCGACAGCACGAGATGCCGAACTAGGCCGCCGACCGTCTGCCGGTTTGTCGGACACCAATGTCGTCACGGCAACCCGCACGCCGCGCGCCGCCGGGCGCGTCGGCAGTTCGTTAACGGTGATCAGTCGCGAAGCGATTCGCAACAGCGGGCAGAACAGCGTCGCGGATGTGCTGCGGACCGTACCGGGCTTGGACGTCGTCTCGCAGGGAGGACCAGGACAGCAGACTTCGGTTTTCATGCGCGGTGGCAACAGTAACCAAACGAAGGTCTTGCTCGATGGGATGCCGCTGAATGATCCCGGCAGCCCTGGCCGCGCGTTTGATTTTTCGTTCTTAACGGTCGACGAAATCGATCGCATCGAGGTCCTTCGCGGTCCGCAAAGCACGCTGTATGGCAGCGACGCGATGGGCGGCGTGATCAACATCATCACGGCGCGCGGCGGGGAGCCGATCACCGTGGTCAGCGCCGAAGGAGGCAGCTTTAGCACATCGCGTACGACCGCCCGAACGGCAGGCGGCAACGATCACGTCTACTATTCGCTGGGCGGCAGTTACAACGACACCAATGGCTTCTCGGCCGCCGCTTTGCCCCCGGGGAACACCGAAGCGGACTTCTACCGCAACGGCACGATTTCCGGACGACTGGGGTGGAACGTGACGGATAATCTGACGCTCGACTTGATCGCTCGGCATCAAGATTCGGACACCGGAACCGATGGCTTTCCGCCGCCCAACTTCACGCTGCAAGACGATTCGTCGTCGCTTGAGCAGGTTTCCACGTTTGTGCGTGGTCAAGCCACGCTGACGATGTTCGATGGGATGTGGACGCATCGCCTGGGCAGTGGTTACACGCAGTTCGAGCGACAGTCGCTGTCCGCCTTTGGAGGAATCTTCTACGGGCGACTCGGAAGGCTGGACTGGCAGAACGATCTGCTGCTGGCCGACAACGCCGTCGCGCGGTGGATGGTTACCTCCGGAGTCGACTTTAACGAAGAGGTCGCACGCAACGCTTCGGTACCGCAAGCACGCCAAGGGAACTTGGGTGGGTATGTTCAAAACACGGTCGACATCGGCGAGCAACTGTTCTTAACCGGGGGCGCCCGCTGGGACGATTACAGTCGCGCCGGCGATGCGTTCACCTATCGTTTCACCGGCCGATACGAACTGACCCCGGCGACCGCCTTGCATGGGGCGATCGGGACCGGCTTTCGCGCTCCGGCATTGGATGAATTATTGGGCTTGGTCGGTAATCCACAGCTACGGCCCGAACAAAGCAAAGGCTGGGAGGCGGGTTTGCAGCAGCGTTTGCTGTCGGATCGTTTGACGATCGATGCCACTTACTTTCGCAACGACTTCGATGACTTGGTTCTCTTTGTGTTTGATCCCAACTCGCCGTTGCCCTTTGGTGGCCAATTACAGAACGTGAGTTCGGCCCTCGCCTCAGGGGTGGAGCTGACGAGTGTTTGGGCATTGACGGATGAGTCCACGGTGTTCGCGAACTACACCTTTACGGATACTCGCGATCGGGCGACGGGGACGCAGCTATTGCGGCGACCGCGAGACAAATGGTCGTTGGGATTCAGTCGCACGTTCCCCGACAATCGTGCCAACGTGACGCTGCAGGCGCTCTATGTCGGTCCACGTGCCGACTTCGGAACCACGCTGGATGATTATTGGTTCGTCAATCTCGCCGGTTGGTATCGATTGAACTCGACCTGGCGAGCCTTCGGCCGCGTCGACAATTTGCTCGATCAAGAGTTCCAGCCCGTTGCCGGTTATCAAGGCACTCCCGCCTCCGCCTACGCGGGACTGGAAGCCCGCTTCTAAAGTTCCATCGGGAGACGCGTACTGATGCCAGCCGATGCGATGTAGCGTCGCTGCCGCATCGATTCGATTCCGCTGGAGACGTGCATTCAGTCAGTTCGAAACGAGCATCAATTCGTCCAGCATTTCCAGCAGGTTTCGCGTTAGAATCTCCGATGCATCGTGCTGGACCTTGTTGGTTCCCAGCCATGTCTCGTACCCGCCCAGCGGATGCTGTTTGGCAGTCGGCAAGTAGCCGTAGCCCCCGTTGGCGAGTTCCACCAAGAAGGTGTGCGGGAAGGGGCTCTTCTGCTTGATTTCCAATCCAATTTCGACAAACACTTCGAACGGCATCGTCACGATCGCCTGATCGCCGACGCGAATCGCCTGCACGATGACCGACTCGGTTTTGGGGTGTTCCGGGGCTGCCATGCGGAGCGTTGCGTTGGCGTACTGAGTCGTCTTGGAGTGAATTGCGTCTCGTTCTTTAGCTGGCCGTTCCAACATCCGCCGTGCCCGTTCGACTTGCTCATCGGTCGGCCGTCGATATTCCAGGACCACTTCGCGCTGGCGAACCGCGATCACCGGATCCTGGTCGTAGGATTCGATGTTTTTGACAGCGCGATACGCCGCATCGGCAGCTTTTTGCGCAACGATGCCGATCTGTTCAAACGGAGCGCGTGGCGGGCGGGTACCGTGGAAGTCGATGTTGTTGATGTCACCACTTGCACCGTTGGTCATCATGGCGACAAAGTTCTCCGGTGGATTTGTGCCGCCAATGCGATACGGCATCCGCCGCGAGAACTCGCCAAAATAGTCCGCCGACGCCATCCCCACGACTCGGCCGTCCGCTTCGGTCACCTTCGGAATGCCGCCGACGTAGTGCAGGGCATAGTTGGCGATCAGTCCCAGCGGTCGCCCGCGCCGCGTGCGGATGTCGATCACGCAGATTTCCGGATCGGTCGGTCCCGCGGGTTTCAGTAGCAGGTTGCGAGGCCCGTTGGTCCGCACCTGATCCAACTGACCGAAGGGATTTTCCAGGTCCGCGCCGGGCTTGAGAAACCAGCGTCGGTTGTAAACCTCACTCGGTTCGGCGTCGGCGGCAAACCCGACCCTCGCGGGCTGTAAAGATTCGATCGCCTTCACCAGGGCAGCTGCCAGCCCTTCCCGCCGCAGTCGCTCGTACGCGATCCGCCCGGGCGAAGTATCGCCCCCTTTCGGCGCGCTATGGGTGTGGGTTCCACTGACCATCATCTCGGACACCTGCCAACCTGTTTTCCTCGCTGCAACGGCTTTGGCTTCGTCCGCCATCTCACGGCCGACTCCAATCGCATCGACCAACGCGATGACCACTCGACCGCCATCGTTCTCCAACGCAATGGCGCGCACATGCAACGGGTCATGTACATAATCCGAACGGCCGGACCGCAATTGAACCGGAAAGACCGTCGGAGAGATGTCCACCGCCGCGGTGCCGGCGCGGAGTCCCTGATCGGTTTGAGCGAACGCGACCGGAACTGGTAAACAAGAATAAGCGATGGCAAGCAGGCCACACACGATTGGTCTCATGAAGTTTCTCCCTGTGTCATGTCCCCGACTTCTAACCCTGGTCGATTGGAACGCTTAGCAATGAGCGATAAATAAGTGTCGGGTACCTTTTGTGCGAAGCACCCGAAGGGCGAGTTCCTCGCAAAAGGTACCCGACACTTTTTTGTCGTACGGACCTTAGGTTAGCGGTACCCTTCGCGAACCGCAAAGCTTACCTTTCGTTTTTGTGGAAACGCTTGACCGGTTCGCACAAGTCGACAACTTCGCAACGGTTGGCCGTTTTGTTTTGCAAAAAATTGAGGGAACAATGCATCACACCAAGTCATTCGACATCATTGGCGACATCCACGGCCACGCCGCAGAGCTTCAGGCGTTGCTTCATTCCTTGGGCTACGAACAGCAAGGCGGCCGGTATCGACATGCGGATCGGAAAGTCATCTTTGTGGGAGACTTTGTCGATCGGGGGACGGAGATTGCCCAGGTCATCCGAATCGCGAAACAGATGGTCGATGCTGGGGATGCGTTGGCGGTGATGGGCAACCATGAGTACAACCTGATCGCCTTCCACACACTGCGGCCGGGAAAACAAGAGGCTTGGTTTCGTGAGCATTCTGACAAGAACTTGCATCAAAACGAAGCGAGCCGGGTTCAATTAAAAGATCAAGCGCTTGCCGATGCGTTGGCTTGGTTTAAGACACTGCCCGTGGCGATCGAGGTGGGTGGGATTCGCGTTGCGCACGCGTCTTGGCAAAGCCAAGACATTGCCTGCATCGAAGCCGCTTTGGAGTCGGCCGGTCGGTTCACTCCAGCGTTTTTCATGCTTGCGGAAGATCCAAACAGTCGACTCGGCGAGGCAGTGGAAAGGGTGCTAAAAGGCCCAGAGGTCCGCTTGCCGGAAGGTCACTGGTTCACAGGGAAGACCGGCCAGCGGCGTCACGCCGTCCGCGTGAAGTGGTACGAAGAGGGGGCCGGGCGAACTTACCGAGAACATCATTTTGGCAGTGACGACGTGCCCGACGTCGCCCTCGACCTGCGTGAGCTCGCCTCGGTGGAGAAGTACCCGCCCGATGCGCCGCCACTGTTCGTGGGGCACTACTGGCTGACCGGAATTCCCTCTCCGTTGGCGACAAACGTCGCCTGCACCGACTACAGCGTGGCCAAAAACGGTAAGCTGGTGGCCTATCGATGGGATGGAGAGTCGACGTTGTGTGGCGAAAAATTCCACTGGGTCGGGAAAGCGAACGCAGGGTCTTAGGAACGCAGGGTCGACGAAACCGACGCCCAGCCTAGCGGAAGCCGAGTGGCGTGAGTCGGCAGCTTGAAGGCGGTACGTGTTAGGCTCGGCTGGTCCCGGGCTGGCAGAATTGCGCGCTGGGCAAGACGCAGCATGAGGCATGCTCGCTGATCAAGTGATCGAGTTCGGTGGAGTTATCAATCGCTCCGATTCCGAGTTGCTCGACTTTCTCGGTGGGGACTTGAGAGTAAAGCACAACGCGCCCTTCACGCTGCGCGTCCAGCAGAAGCGTGGCCGTGAATGTGTGGCGATCGGTATCTTTCAGCAACCGCTTACGGACGTCGTCTTCGCTGCCTTGTTGGACTTCGCGCAAACGCAGCAAGGAACCGCTCGGTGGCTCTCGCAGTGCCGTGACGATCGCAATCGTGCCACCCGGTCGAACGACCCCGCGGGCCGCAAACAGAGCTCTTCCGACATTCTCCCACGTCTGTTGCTGCTCACCGCCATGCAGGTAAGCCAACACCAAATCGTGGTTGTCGAGCGACTCGTCGGCGGGCTTTTTCAGCGCCTCGTTTTGTTCCGCCAGCGCCTGATCGATACCATACGTTGTGCCAACGAGAATCTGCTGGGGCTGGCCATCGACGGTGGGGGTGACGGCGACGATCATTTGAATCCCCAACAACCACGCCACCTGTGCGGCTTCTTCGTTTGCCGCACTGCGACGCATTAACCGTTCGTAGCGGAATCGCCGCCGACTGGTTGCGTCGGCTAGCGCGGGCGAGAGTCCACCGGTTTGCCAGCTGGGATCCAACGAACCGGTGCTACGGGCCAGCACAATCGGCAGGACAAAATCGGCAAAAGTCAGCGTCCGGTTGAGGTACAGCGGGTCTCCCGCTTCATTGGCCGCCAAATAGGCTAGTTCTTCTCGTTCGTCCCCATTGTGAAGCCGGACCTCGACCGATTCCGGCAGCGTTTCACGCAGCGCTGCCAGGGTCTCCTCGGTCGCTTCTTCACTGACTAGCACCGTCACCGTCCCCAACTGGCTGATCGGCAGTGCATCGACGACGCCGGCGACGATGTTGACCACCTCGGGAACGTTGGGGTCGACCGCCAAAGTCACATGGTCCCCCGGCACGACGACTTGATCGATGGGCGGAAAATCGAGCGGCTTGGTCACCATCGCGTGCGCGACCGCACGGGGATCGGCCAAGCCTTCCGACGCGGCGGGCAAGCAAGCACCGTTCACGGCCGATTGAGCAGCGGGCAAGTCCTGCCAGAGCGGCAACACCGACTCCGTTTGCTTTGAGTTTGTCATCAATCCTCTACCATCAGTGGGTCCAAACGTGTTAAAGACTGTTTTACGTTCTTTTTCGTTCGGGGGCGATGGTCCTGCAACTGGTAAAATCGGTGAGGTAACACAAATGCGACGGCGACAGCATCGGAGGGACTGCGGTGACCTCGCCCGGCGCCGGTTCAGCGGCAGGCGGATTGCCCCCCAGTTGCCGCAGTGCTGGTTCCGTCCGCCCCTTGGGTTTGGCCGGTGGCATTGGCTGCTCCGAGCGACCGGCCTGTTTTTTCTGATCACGCTGGTGGGTTGCCGAGAGCAGGACACCACGACGGCCGCCACGGCAGACCCGGCTGCTTCGCCCCCAAGCCAAGCGCTGGTTCCGGGACAAGGACAGGTCCCCGGCGAACGGCAGGCCTTGCAGGTGACGGCGATCGGTGATCCGGCCGATACCGCCAAACCGTTGTTCGAATCGCTCGTGGCGCGTTATCGCAACGCAGTGGCTTATTCTGATCGCGGCAGCGTGCAACTAACGTATCGCCAAAACGGCACGCCCCAAATCGACACGGCTCCTCTCTCGGTGCAGTATGTCGCGCCCGATCGCTTGCAACTGCGCGCCTACACGCTGCAGATGCTGTGTGACGGCGGTCAGTTGTCGGCTCAAGTCACCGACCCCCTCTCAAGCGATCTTGACAATCAGCGTTTGCAGCAACCGCTGCCGGCAGGTCGCTTGACCCTGGACGCCAAGATCGGAAGAGCACACGTCTGAACTCCAGTCACTCCGGAGAATCTCGTA
>CAYZHQ010000083.1:0-25642 GCA_964477385.1 uncultured Pirellulaceae bacterium | reverse complement strand
CAGAACGCTGCTTAGCCGTTTGGGCGATAGCCCCGGTTGGATTCAGGAACCGCGGCTATCGCCGAGGCGACTCATTCCGCGGCGACCGGAGAGACGCGTTGCGTCTTGGTGGCTTCGTCTGGTTTGAGGTGCGTGTCCATCCAACCATAGATCAACTGGCGTGATTCGTGCCCGACGGTATGTCCGCGACCGTGGGCATAGAAAGCGAAGTTTTGCGGTGCCTCGACCAATTCGTAGACTTCCATGATTTTCATCAACATCAGCAGACGCTGCCGTTGCGTGGGACCATGGCCATCGTTCAAGCCGGACAGATCCAAGAAACCGCGGGGAGCGATCAAAGCGATGATTTCGTGAAAATCGATCGGCGGCAATTCGCCCTTGAGAAGACCTTTGCGGAGCGGTTTGAAATAAACGTACCAGTGGTCTCGTGACCAATTTTCGACGCCGGGGTTATGACGGAAAAACGAGCCCCCACAGTTGCACGCCGAGGCTTTGATACGCTCGTCATAGGCCGCCAAAAAGAAAGTTCCATGGCCGCCGAGCGAATGGCCGAGCGCGCCGATGCGATCTCGATCGACTTGCTCTAGGGTTTCCAGGACGTCGATCGCAATCGAATGCTCGTACGTGAACTTTCCGACCGCCGTCCATTGCGGATGTTTCTCGTAGAACTGCTTCGTATCGTAAGGACCCGCGGACGGAATCCGCTCGCCCGATACGAAGTGTTCGGGAGCGATGACGACGTAGCCGCGGCGACAGAGATGATCGAGGTACGCCTTGTCTGGGTTGTCGATCAGCCCTGCAACCCGTTTTTTACCGAAGGGATAGGTGCCATGTAGAGCCACAATCGCTGGGGCTTTGCCGTCAAGTTCCAAGGGAATCCCCAGATACGCGTGAGCCCGCTCGTCCGCTTCCACCGCATAGCTGATCAATTGCCGACGATACAGCCCGTCCACCAGCACGTCCTCGACGACCTTCAAATCCAATGCTGGTCTTGCCGGCTTGTGCTGGTCGCGAAGCAGTTCCAAATAGCGGCGCTTCAGCACCGCACGCCGCTGTTTCCAGTCGTCCTGGGTTTCGATCCCTGCTGTAAGATCGTCCCATGAGGAGCCGATTTCCGGAACTTCAAACCGTTCGGACCGCTTGGAAGTTTGAGCCCGAGCCATCATTGGAAGCAGAAGCATGATGAAGGCAAGGGTGGCGTTTTTCATGATGGAGTAGATTCCGATGTGGAGGAAGCCTACGGAAAAGAAACCGTTCGGTGGTTGTCTCAGCCGTTTTTCAAGCGGTCTTGTCGAGCCATCTCTTCTTCATAGGCAAAGTCGATCATGCTGATGACCGAATCGACATCGGCTGCCTTGGTTGAAAATTTAAATTTGCCGGTCAGTTTCCGATCGGGGGCCAGTTGACTCTTTTCGTGCAATTCCCACATTTCCTCGGCGTAGTGTGTTTCCGCCAGTTGCGGGGCGTATTGTGCGTAGTACTGAGTGATGTTTCGCACGTCACGCTGCAACATGGTCTTGGCATTATTGTTGCCTGAAGCATTGACGACTTGGGGAAAGTCGATAATCACAGGGCCCGATTCATTCTGCAGGACATTGAATTCCGAAAGGTCGCCGTGCACTAAACCGGCACACAGCATTCGCAAGACGTAGGTCATGACTGTGGCGTGATCTTTTACCGCCTGCTCCGCCGACATGGTGATGTCGTTCAGTCGCGGTGCCACGTCGCCCTCCGCATCGGTGATCAGTTCCATCAATAGCACGCCATCAAAGAATCCGTACGCCTTGGGAACGCGGACACCGGCATCGGCGAGTTTATACAACGCGTCCACTTCGGCTCGTTGCCAAATCACTTCCTGTTGATCTCGGCCGAACTTGGAACGATTGTCGATGGCCCTCTGCCGGCGACTGTTCCGGATTCCCCGGCCTTCCTGGTACTGCACCGCGTTTTTAAAACTACGTTTGGCCACATCCTTGTAAACCTTGGCACAGCGGGTCTCGTCGCCACACCGCACAAGGAAGACCTGGGCCTCTTTGCCGCTCATTAATGAGCCTAAGACCTTGTCGACTATCCCGTCTTCGATCAGTGGTTTGATACGCTCTGGAACTTTCAAGATGCTACCGCTTCAGAAGCATGGAAGCTTCCGCAGGAAAGGATGGGTGAATGATCAGGAGACAGCGCCCCGCCAGGGAGCACAGTGACTCTAAAATAACATAGTGTCCCACAGGTAGCGTAGCATGGCGTTGCCGGTGTGACACCGAGGCTCCCGCGGGGCTCCGTTTCAGGAGGGCGTCGACTCCACGCTGCTTCTCAAGCCTACGTCGCGAGCAGGGGATGGCAAAACCCTCTAAGGCCGGAAACTTTTCCCCAAACTTGCTAGTCTGGGCCCAGCGAACCATGCAGGCCTCAAAAATACAGGAATTAAACGGATGGGACAACTTAGTAACGTGGGCGAAGCCGACGGTTGGCGTTGTTGGCTGTGCGACGAACCGGTCGACCGTGAGATGTCGCCGAACGATCCGCGCGCAGCGAGTGTGGACACCCGCATCACCAAGGCTCGGGCAAAGAAAAAGAAACAGGGCAAGGGAGGCTTGCCAACAGGGCGTTTGGCCCACAAAAGCTGCAACACGGGCAAGGGCGCTAATGATCCGGTCGTGCCTTGGCCGGATCACCTGATTGTCGTCGAGCCGGCACCGATCATCGCAGCCGCAGAGCGACTTGAGCGAAAGGGGGGCCGCGAAGCCATGGCTCGTTGCCCCACCCGAGAGGACGCGGAAATGGTTGCCGCTTGGCTTCTTGATCGACTTTCGCGTCTCACTCCCGACCTGGACGTGCAGACTCAAATCGCGTCCACGGGAGGACAATATCTGGTCAGCTTGCACAGGCAGTAAAGCGTCTTTCCAATATTGCTTTGCTTCCGTGGAAAGTCAGAATTCAAGCCTCGAGATCGCTGGTCAAGCTTGCCTGCATGACGTCAGGCCGTCTCCCTAATCTTTAAACTCCAGTCGCCGGATCGCGATTCTTGGTGGTCGCGGACGATCTGGTTTCCTGCTCCGACACCGAGCGTCCAAAACAAAGCTGGCCGCACAAAGAATTCCGCCAGCGTGCTGGTCAACAAGCCTCCGACGATCACGGTGGCGACGGGATATAAAATCTCTTTGCCGGGTTCGCCCGCGGCCAGTGCCAGCGGCAGCAAGCCGATGCCGGACGTGAGAGCGGTCATAAGCACCGGAGCCATTCGTTCTTGCCCAGCCCGTCGGACCATTTCATGAGTCCACGATTCGCCCTCATGTTCGACTAAGTGGATGTAGTGGTTCAGCAGCAGGATACCGTTGCGACTCGCGATGCCGCACAACGAGATGAAGCCGACCATCGCCGCGACCGTCAAGTTCTGATCGGTAATTACCAATGCCGCAACCGCTCCGATGAAGGCGGTCGGCAACGCGACCAGCACCTGAATCGAGAAGTTGACATTGCCGAACAGCGTGTAGAGCACCAAGAACATTCCCAGCAGTGCGAGCCCGGAAAGGAGCGTCAGCCGACGTGTCGCCGATTGCTGGCTCTCGAATTGCCCGCCGTATTCGATGAAGTAGCCCGGTTCTAAATCGATGTCGGCAAGCCGTGCTTTCACGTCGCCCACCACGTCCACGACGCCGCGCCGCGACACGTTGGCTTGCAGTACAATCCGACGTCGGACCTGCTCCCGTTTGATTATGTTGGGACCGCCACTCTCGTAAATGTTGGCGACCGCTTCCAACGGCAGC
Source organism: uncultured Pirellulaceae bacterium (assembly GCA_964477385.1). Lineage (GTDB taxonomy): Bacteria > Planctomycetota > Planctomycetia > Pirellulales > Pirellulaceae > Roseimaritima. The sequence continues at coordinate 21,878 of CAYZHQ010000083.1, read as the reverse complement.
GTGCCTCCGCCGGGAAGCGGGACCGCGAGTCGCTTGAGTTTGCTCACATCTTCGCGAAAAGGTTCGTCCATTCGCAGGATCAGGTCGAAGGTGCGTTGGCCGAGCAGCACTTGGCTGATCGTTCGTCCGTTCATCGCCGTTTCGACAAGCTCCATCACGTTGGCGGGGCGCAGGCCGTTCCGCGTCAAAGCGTTGCGATTGAGTTCGATCCGGAGTTGCGGAATGTCGGTCTGTTGTTCGATCATCACGTCGACCAGACCGGGAACATCCGCGATGCGCTGTTTCATCTCTTCGGCCTTGTTACGCAGCACGTCCAGATCGTCGCCGTACAGTTTGATGCCGATCTGTGCTTTCACACCCGAGATCATGTGGCTGATCAGGTGAGCCAAGGGTTGCTCGGTGCTGGAGACGACACCGGGAAATTCCTCCATCGTTTCACGTATCTGTTCGATCGTCCCTTCGCGATCCGTGTCCTCGTCGATCTCCAAAAACAGCTCGGTCACGTTGACACCTTCGGCATGTTCATCCAACTCGGCACGCCCCGTTCGCCGCGCAACCGATTTGACTGAATCGATCTTCATCAGCTCCTCTTGCACGCTTTGACCGATCCGGTTGCTCGTTGCCAGCGACGTCCCCGGGGCGAGCAACGCGTTTACCTGCACGGCCCCTTCGTTGAACGGCGGCAAGAAGTCCCGTTCGAGCTGCGATACCGCGAACAGAGCCAAAACAACCAGGACGGCCGCGACACCGAGTACAGGACCAGCGAATCTCGTACTCAAGTTGATCGCCAATCCCGCGACACCCTTCAACCCCTCCAGCAACCTGCCCTCTTCGGCTTCGGGGCCGCCCAGCAGCCTCTCTGCTGTTTGGAGCAACACCCAAACCACAGGCATCAACGCAACCGACCACCATAATGACTCGCCGGGCAAATCAAACGGAAGGTGCAGGATCTGGGCAGCACGCGGGATGACCCAGTAGACCATCAACCCGGCGATGCCGAAAGCCAAAATCGGAACGACGACTTGCCAAACACGTCTGCCAACCAGCAGCAATGACGCCAGGACTGGCGTGACGGTCAGCGAAACGCACAGCGATGCGATCAACGACACGACGTATCCCAACGTTAGCGGCACAAACAGCCTCCCCTCCATGCCTTCCAACGCAAACAGCGGGATGAATACCAGAACAACGATCACCGTGCCATAAACCACACTGCTACGCACCTCGATACTGGCGTCGTACACAACCGCCAAGGTTGGTCGCGGCGACTCCAAGAGCCGGTTCTCTTTCAAGCGACGGAAAATGTTTTCAACGTCTACAATCGCGTCGTCGACAAGTTCACCAATGGCGACAGCCAGACCACCGAGCGTCATCGTGTTGATCGATAGACCAAACGCGGCAAAGACACACGCGGTGGCGAAGATCGACAGCGGGATCGCGGTAAGCGTGATGAAGGTGGTGCGGAAGTTCAGCAAGAACAGAAACAGGATGCCCAACACCAGCACACCCCCATCGGCAAGCGCTTCGACCACATTGTCGATGGCTCGGTCGATGAACGATCGCTGCGAATAGACATTGGCGATGCGGATGTCATCGGGCAATGAAAGCCGGAGCTCTTCAAGAGCTTCGGCGATGGCTTGATCGACCGCACGGGTGTCGCTTCCGGGCTGCTTATTGATCGTCAGCACGACGGCGGGACCGCCGGCGAGCGTGCCGTCCCTTTCACGCAGGTATGCGGAGGCGTCGCCACGCATCACCTCAGGACCCTCGACGACTTTCGCCACGTCGCCCAACGTAATCGGGCGACCCTCTCGCATCGTGATCGCAATCTCTCTTAGGTCCGCAAGACTGGTGATTCGTCCGAGACCACGGACTAGCAATTCATTGGCACCGCGCTGATCGAGATAGCCGCCGGTCGCATTCAGGTTGGATTCACTGACCGCCGTCTGAACGTCGTCCATCGTCAAACCGAATTCACGCAGCGCATCGGGGTTGATCAACACCTGGTACTGCATTCGTCCGCCACCCATCGAAAAGACTTGCGAAACGCCGGGAATGGTAAGCAAACGCTGGCGAACGACCCAATCTGCAAGCGTCCGAACTTCCATCGGTTCGGTTTTCGTATTTTCACTCCACATGCCATACATGAGGATCTGCCCCATGATCGACGAGATCGGAGCGAGGGTCGGCTTGACGCCGTCAGGCAGTTGCTGGGCGGCCAGTTGCAGGCGTTCATTGACCACTTGGCGGTCGTTATAGATGTCTGTGTTCCACGCGAACTCGACGTAAATCACCGACAGTCCCATGCCGCTGCTACTGCGAACCGACTCGACGCCGCTGGCACCGTTGACCGCTGTCTCGAGTGGGAACGTAATCAACGTTTCCACTTCTTCCGGAGCCATTCCCGGTGCTTCGGTGATCACCACCACGCGGGGGCGATTCAGGTTTGGAAAGACATCGATCGGCAACTGCGTCGACTGCCAAGCACCGACGGTCAACATGATCGCGGCGACCGCCAGCACGATGAGACGGTTGTTCAACGATAGGCGAATGATTTTGTCAAGCATTTCCCTCCTCCCTAGTGGTTGTGGCCAGAGTGGGGATCGATGGCTTCGCCGGTTTGATTCTTCATGGCCATCTGCAATTGATGCGCGCCGCTGACGGCGATCCTCTGCCCCGGTCGGACTTGACCATCATTCTTGATCGCGACGTTGACGCTGTCGGTGGCGAGAACCGCTACGGGAACACGCACAAAATGATCGTCATGCTCGACAAACAGAAAACGTTCGGGTCCTTCTTCAGCGACGCCGTCTTTCGGGACCACGATCGCATTTTCGATTCGCGATCGGGGCAACCGAAGGGTTAAGCGTTGGCCCGGCTTGTAACGCCAACTGACGTAACGTTTGTCGCCGCGCTGCTCGCTACGCTCGACCTCGTTGTCCAGCCCAACGTAGAACGGCAATGATCGCGATTCCCTGCCCACCTCATTGTTGATGTAGACGACATTCAATCCGGTGATCGTTTGCATTTCATTGTTTGCACCCGTCATCGTTGCCTGCAACGCCGCGCCTGCTTCGGCGACCGTGCGCAATAGGCTCGCGTCGCGCTGGTACGCCTGGCCTTCGATCAACAATCGGCTGTAGTCCGATAGTTGTGCGATCTGCTGTCCAGCGGAAACGGACTCACCTCGCCGGACATCCAGCTCCGTGACGAGGAACTCGGTATCAATATGGTTGTGCAAAGGCAGGGGCAGCGGCGGGGGTTGCATCGAAGCATAACGTTCGCCTGGCGAGCTCGAGGTTTGATCATTCGCTCGCCCAAGCGACTCATGATGCAACGAGTTGTCTTCTTCGACATATGGTGCCGTCACGACGACTTCGCGAATCAATGTGCGGTTGCGTCCGATGCTGGCGATTTGCGTTTCACTCAAACCGTGAAGCAACAAGGCCTGCCGAGCGGCACGAATACCGGCCAGTAATTTGTCGCGTTCGTACTCGCGAGCGATGCGTGTCTTGCCCGCGATCGCGCCGGATTGCGAGATCGAAGCTAGACGCTGGATTTCACGCTCCTCGATATCGAGCTGGCCAAGCTGCGACAAGAATGTTTCTTGCGTCTTGACAAGGTCTTGATGAGTCAGCCGGAGTGTGAACAGCGGCGAACCGCTTTGAACCATCTCGCCCCGTGAGATACTGATCGCGTTGATCACGCCGGTGAGCGGTGAAGTGATTGACACGTGCGTCTCTCCAGGCCAACGTGTCACGATCCCAGGGACTTCGATGTAGCTGGTATAAGCCCCGACCGCGACCGCTTCGGTCTTCAGACGCAAATTGGCACGAGCCTGCGGACTTAATTCGATCGACTGTCCCCCATGATCGTCCGAGGCGTGTTCTTCGTGCTCACCGAGACCGTGTTCATGTCTCGCATGCGGTTCGGTCTGGTCGATCGATGTGGGGACAAGACCAAGTCTTTGCGGCAGGTCCGTAAACACGAAAGCACCGATGACGAGGGCAACCGCCATCGCGACGATGGTCGAAACGGGGCCGCGCATACGCACTAGCCAAGCTGTGGGCGTGGACATGAGAAACCACTGGTGAATGGAGTTTGAAAGCCGCAGAGACGAAAAATCGAATGGAAGCATTCAATGGCCAAGGCCGGCCACCGCGGCAGACCCAAGTCATCAATCTTCAATCAGCAACTTCAATCAAACGATCCACGTGCAGAGAGAAGCACAGTGGGAGAGCGAATCTCGGGCTCCGATCGCGGATCGCTCACGCAACCCGCGCAGTGCAAGGGAACTTGCATCGCCTGCCATCGGATCGAGCTCGTAAGTCACAAACGCGACAAACGCCCGATCGATGATGAACTCGACATCGCTCGAAGGGACGAAGCTACACTCCAGTTCGCCGTGACAACGGGAGTGCTGGCCATCCAAAGGTTTTGATTCGTACCGACAACATGTCGCCATCGATCGGCCCAAAATGAACGTATCAACCCCGGGCGTTTCGATTTGCGTCCCACGGTTTTGGTCGTGATCATGGCCGGGATTCGCAGCAGGTTGCTGCTGGACACTTAGCGAGTCGGCAGCCGAGCAGGAATGCTCGCATTCCATGTGGTCATGTTGCCCGTTGGCAGCCGCATGATGCAACGAACACCCAAAAATCAGGTGTAGCAGCAACGCAGCCACGGCGGTAAGACGACAGACGACCGACACAGGAACTTCCTTCGCAAATGGGTTACCGATATTATCGGCTGTCGCGGCCAGCGAAACCATGGGGCCTAATAAAATGCCGGTGTTTCGCCCCGGGGTTGATCGGGCGACCGGGGGGAAACTACAGGATGCCGTGACTTAATGAGCGGCGCAATGTCCGTTGTGGCGCGTCCGTGCGTGGTCCGTTGATCGTGGCATCAGCCTTGGCCAACTCGCGACGGATGAGCAATCGAACGAAATCACCGCGATCCCCGTGCGTCTCGAAAACATAGCGATCAAGGACGCCGTGGACACGATCGACGTGGGAGAAGCCGACTTGGCGGAGTAGGTCGAGCGGATAGGCGACTGGCCGTGGCGAATCTTCGCGGTCGATGTACCCGAAGCCCTTGTTACGATACTCGGCGCCACCGAGTCCCTCGAGGTAATCGCCGTAGCGGGCCCACATCAGCTCTTGGACTGGCTTGGTCTCTTGAACGACCCGATCGGTGATCCAGAACGATCCACCAGGACGCAAAACCGAGATGACCTTTTCAAATGCCGCTCGCCAGTCCTCGTCACCACGCAAGTGATGCAGCACGGCGGCGGCGAGTACGACGTCGTAGCTTTCCTTCCGCAGGTCGGCTTCGCGGAGCTCGGTATGCCACTGACCTCGGATCATTCGCTCAATTTGCAAACGCTCGATTTGGAAGCATCACAAGTATTCCACTTCCGACAAATCCGAGCGTTGCTCGGCGTCGGTGTTCGCATTGCGGATATGGACCGACGATTGCGCGCCGACGTGCGGGATGCCGGTGGGTTGTTGCAAGAATTGGTCAGTAATGATTTGAGAGTCACGGGGGCCGGGCCGACCGCGTCGGCCATGCTGTCGCCAGGATTGGGGACCCGCCGGCTTGGGTTCTACGTATCGGGGCGAGGCTCGTTATTGATGAACGAGACCCAGCAGCGCGTTTATGAAATGAAGGGCGCTTTCACGACCGAACTGGAAGACATCGCAGAGCAACGCGAAGTGCTGGGCAATTTCGAACTCGGACTTGGCTTGCAATACGGACAGGCGATCGGCCGACAGGCAGGAATCTTTGTCCGCGCTGCCTACGAGGTACAATTGTGGTTAGATGCAGCTGGTGCCTGTCAGCTTCCAGTTTTTCAAGCGAATCGAGCATCGCCCGGTAGGTCTTGCACGCCCATTCGGGCGGCATGTAACCGTCGGTAACTTCGCGGAGGATTGCAGAATGGGCAATGCTCTAGGCGAGCGTGGTTACGCTTAAGTCCTGTTTTGGACCAAAAAATTCATAGCGGACTCGATGTTCGTCGACGCCAAGTTCTTGCAGACAAGCGTGAATGTTTTGCATGAACGGTTTGGGGCCACAGAAGTAGAAGTCCGCATCCGCATAGGGCGTCCAGTCACGAAGCCGTTCGGTGGTTACGAAGCCTTCGGCGTTTCCGTTTTGGATGTCGCCGGGAGCCGGTGCATCGTAAACAGCTTTTGTCTTGACGTACGGACCGGCCTCGGCAAGGTTGCGAAGTTCAGCAGCGAACGCTTGGACCTTCCTGTTGCGGGCAGCTTGGATGAAATACAACTCAGCGTTCGGATTGGCCAGCACAATTGACTTGGCCATCGACAACAACGGCGTCACGCCGATGCCGCCCGCGATCAGGACGATCGGTTTGTTGATGTCGTTGGGATCGACCGTAAACTCGCCACATGGCGGGCCAAGTTGGATGCGATGGCCTTCTTCGATGCCGTCGTGCAAGTGTGTCGAGATCAAACCGTCGGGGGCGTCTGCGACGAGTCGCTCTTCTCGCTTGACGCTGATGCGGTAGTGCGGTTGGCTGGGGCAATCCGACAAGCTGTAATTGCGTGGTGAAGTCGGCGTGTGCGGATGGTCGATGTACACGGTGATGTATTGGCCGGGCTTGAACGGAGGCAACGGGCCTTCGTCTTCGGGCTTCAGATAGAACGATGTGACAACATCCGACTCGGGGACTTTCTTAGCCACAACAAACGTTCGCGTGCCGTTCCATCCGCCCGGTGCGGCAGCTTGCTCGTCGTAGATCGCGCCTTCGCGAGCAATAAAGATGTCGGCTAGAAATCCGTACGCCTCATCAACTGCTTCGACGATTTCGGGGGTCGCGGCATCGCCCATCACGTCGCCGATCGCGGCCAGCAGATTGCTGCCGACGATCGGGTAGTGCTCGGCTTGGATGCCCAGCGACACGTGCTTTTGAGCAATCAGCTCGACAGCCGGCAACAACACTGAAGGGTTGTCGATGTGGGTGAAGTAAGCACAGATCGCGCCGGCGAGAGCCTTCTGCTGGCCACCGGTGTGTTGGTGAGCTTGATTGAAAAACACCTTGACTTCTGGATTGGCCTCGAACATCCGTTCGTAAAACCGACGTGTGATGGTCTCCGCGTTGGCTGCGACCAGCGGTGTGATCTCTTTGACAATCCGGATTGTTTTTTCACTCAGCATGGCTGGGAGTCTCTTTCAGTGGGGCGGGAAGGGGGGCATGGGGTGCACGTCAGGAACTCCGATGCGAGCCGAAGGCCTGACTGACCTGCGCTGCCAAAACCAGACATGCACCTAAAGGTACACTTGCCATCCTGCACGTCAAGGTGTATGTTGACTTCGGCAAAAAAGTTACCCAGCCCTTTGGTCGGGGCTAGGTAAATTGCTGGGCCTTTGGCCCGAAGAAGTTGACGTTGCGTTTGTTGATTCAGGGGCAAAGCCCCGGCTGTTTACCTAGCCCAGCCTGCAGGGCTGGGGACTGTGGTGGGCAAGGCATAAATGTTCGGTGATCTGAGCGGTGCCCATGATCGGCGGGACCGCATCGGTTAACACGCCCGGTTCGCAGGACGCGATGCACGGGAAATCCTCACACATCATGCATGCCGACGTGTCGGCGTTGATGATGGGTGTTCCGGCAACGCTGCCCAAACGACCGTGGGCTTTTGCGATCGCATCATAAATGCATAGAGAAACGAAATCGAACGTCAACAGAAGCCTGGCGCGTTCAGCTACCACCGTTTAGGAACGCTCAATCGGCGCGGTGAAGAAATCGAATTCGCATTGCATCGCGTACTGGTAGGCGTATCGCACCGCGGGCGTGTCGGTCGAAACTTCGTCGAGCATTTGTTCGAGGCTCTGACAAAGCTGACCGAACTCGGGACTGGAGTAGCTCTCGATCCAGTCTTTGTAAGGATGATTGAGGTGGACATTCGGTAGCAACAACGTGCCAACGTGATGGTACAACGTCATGCAGGGAGCCATCGCAGCTAATATCTCGCCCAGTGCCCCATGCCAGGCTCGTGATTGCAAGAACTCGGTGTAGGCCAATGTCTCGGGGAACGGCGCGACCGAACGAAGGTCAATGTCGAGCGTTTTCGCGTAGCCCGCGTGTAGCCCGAGTTCGTCCAGGACGCCGTCGATGAAACCATGCAGCGTCCTCGCTTGTTCCATGGTTTCGCTTTTCGCAATCGCCAACGCGTAGGCTTTTGCAAACGCGTTTAAGAAAAACGCATCCTGAGCGACATAGCTTCGGAATGCGTCCTTGCTGAGCGTCCCGTCACCGAGGCCGCGAACGAACGGATGATCGACACAATTCGCCACCAACTTGGCGTTTTGATCCCACAAATCTTGATGCAACATTCAGCCCTAGCCTTCGTAAGTCATTATCCAGAAATCACGTTCGTGTCGAAGCACTTCGTTGAACTGATCCTGTTGCCGTTGGTGCGGATGCAGAACGCATGCGTCATGTAACTGATGCACGTACGCTAGGAAATGTTCGTTCGACCAACGTGTAACGAACTCCGCATAGGGACCGGATGCTTCCAACGCACTCCATCCACTCAGGTAGGCGACCTCGACCCCGAACAGGATCGCTACCAGTACTTCGCTCGGTTGTGTGTAAGCTGCCGCGATCAAATAGTCGACGTAACGTTGGCAGGTCTGATGGTGAGGAACATCCAAATCAAGTGAGCGCTCGCTGGCAAGTCTTTCAAACCACTCGAGTTCCGCATCCATCGCACCAAGCCCAGCGATCAACACCTTTTGAGTCGAACGTGGTGCTCGGGCCGCCGCGATCGCTTGGAAAGTCGTCAAGCCTTTGGCGAATAAATAGTCCTGAACCAACCACCGATCAAAAGCTTCCTTGGGCAACGAACCGTCTTGGATCGAATCCAGAAATTTCGCCTCAGTGCCTTCACGCCAAAGCATTCCCGCATTGACGACGAAGGAGCATTCTTGGATAGCAGCCAAAGAGCGCTGCTCAGATGGATTCAGATTGGCGTTCACGTGTGCTTTCTGTTCGAGTGGTCTTTCGGTTGTCTTCGTTTCATTTTGGCTTCGGGGCTTCTATGCTTCAAGGTAACGTCGCCGGGCCATTTCGCTCCCGAACGTATCCTGGTCCCTCGAAAATTAGAATGAAGCGATCATCCAAGTGGCCGACGCGACCGTGCCGACGACCAGTGTCCATCCGATGCACTTGAGCTGTTTCGCCGGCGGCGGTTCGAACTTCAGGTACCACGACATCGCCAGCATCGGCAGCGTTGCGATGGGCAGTTTGAATGTTCCATAAGTCAGCCCAACAACCAGCCGTGTCAAAGCGGTGATGGCGGACCAGTGAATCGTTCTTGATTGGCGCTTTTGCGATGCGAGCACGCCACGAACGGCCATCGTCGTCGCCGCGAATCCGATCAGCCACGTTGCCCATGCCTCCGCGGTCTGGCTGACAGAAATGTCGCCCGACAACAAAATTGGAACGCACGGGACCGATAGCCCGATCACGCCGCCGATGAAGGCTCGCATTAAGACCGTGTCATCAGGCGCACGACCGGCGTATTTCCCGCTTGAGAAACTGCATGACAAAAGCTTCCTGATCGTGTGAACCTTACCCACAACACCCTACCCCATAGTGCGCCTGCAGGTGCACTAAAGGCTGCAAAGACACGCTGCGGCACATTGTCACGACGTTTGCGGAGGACGGGGGAAGTTGACGCAGAGTCGCGAACGGCGCGGAGACGCCGAGGAATGTGTCCACGCGAAAACCGCTTGTTTTTGCTGCTCTGCGACTCTTCGTCCCCCCGCCTCTGCGTCATCAATTATTCGGAAACAGCCGCGGCTTTTTCTTCCGGCTTGGCTTTCAGATCCAGCTTGTAGCACATCGCGATCGCTTGGCGGGCGTAGTCCATCGACTCACCCAAGATGCGCGCGGCCTCTTGCCGAGCGTGAAAGCCCTTGCTGTTTTCGCTGGCGATATAATCAAGTCGCCACATCGCTTTGCGCTGCAGCTTGCGAATCGGTGCGAGCTGTTCTTCGGTCGCGCCGGCAGCCTGCACTTCGATGATCGCGTCGAACATTTCCGTGACGGCCGCAGCGGCTCGGTCGATCAAGGCTCGCGTGCGATCTTGGATCATGTCGACGCGGTCCTTGATTTCCTGTTCAGGAATGTTGTGACACGTTTGGCAGGCCTTATTGATGTTCATCATCGGACTGCGTACCCAGTGACTGCTGACCTTCGCCGCACCTTTCTTTTCGTACGGCATGTGGCAATCGCTGCAACTGACGCCCGACCGCGCGTGAATGCCCTGACTCCACAATTCAAACTCGGGATGCTGAGCCTTGTAGACCTTCGTACCGGTTTCCTTGTGAACATAATCGTAGAACTCGCCGCCGGGCGTGCCATCTTCGCCTTCGGGAAACTCGGTCGCATCCCATTCGGCTTCGAGGTCTTCCATCTTCAGACCGTTACCCCATGGGAACGTTAGCGTCATCTTGTTGGCACAGTAATATTCGACGTGGCATTGCCCGCACACGAACGAACGCATCTCTTGCCGCGTCGCCATCGTGTTCGAGTCGTAATCGCCTTTGGAACCGGCCGCACGCCACTCGCCGATCGACGGCAAGTGCGGTACCGGGTCGTCGCTCTTGGCCAGTTTGTCGATGCCAAGAATGAACCCCGGCCGCGTCACACGAATCTCCATCGTGTCGGGATCGTGGCAATCCAAACAGGACACCGGATGAGCGCCACCCATGTGCGGATCGCCGGTCGTGACGTCCATGCCATCGACCGTCTTTTCGACTTCGGCGTGGACCTCTTCATACGTCTTTTGGCTGACGGCCTTGAAGCCCGCCATGACCGCTTCCATGTTGAATTCTTCGGCCAACACGGCCGGCGAAGCGTCTTTCCCCATTTCCTCCAAACCAATTCGTCGATAGGTCGGAATGATCGACGCATGGCAGTGAAGACAAGCACCGGCTTGTTGCACGTCGGTGACTCGCTTGGTGACTTCTTGATCGGCCAGCATGTGCGCGTGGCCGCGGGCTTCGCGATAGTCGATGCTGAACGCGTAGCCGGCGAACAAACGTTTCAGCCAAGGATGCTCTTTCAGCTTACTGGGCGGCAAAGCGTGGTTGCCACCGAAATCCGTGTACGGGTCGTTGACCGTTTTCAGATAGTCCTCGTAATGCTGCGGGAAGTTCAGACCCCACGGTTTCGGATCGCTGCTGACCTCGGTGACTTCGACCACCTTCGTGAATGGCACGCGGGCTTCTTGTTTGCGTTCAAAAATATTGACCAGCAGTGCGACCACGCCGACAGTCGCCAAAGCGGTGATTGTGGTGAGGCCAACGAGCCATCCGAAGCCACGTTTTTTGTTTGAAGCCATGTGTGAAAGTTTCAAGTGGTAGAGTTCGGAGGGTGAACAAGTGGCGTAAGCTTGCAGCTTGCGTGTTTTCCAATCGCAAGCTGCAAGCTTACGCCACTAGCGTCCTGCATGGCCGACGTCGGCATGGCAATGGACGCAATTTTGCATGTCGGCACCGGCTTTCGCCGGCAACAACGAGTGAACGAAATCCCTATGGCAATCGACGCAGGTGCTCTGGGTCACTCGCCGGTTTCTTGGCTTGATTTGAATCGGGTCGTCGTATCCGCCCACGGTGAACGCCAGTGAGTGAAAGAATCCGTTGTCCGCCTTCGTCACCCACTTGCTGATCGCGTCGTGCGGCAAGTGGCAATCGTTGCAGACGGCGACGTGGTGATGGCTGCTCTGTTGCCAAGAATCCATGTGGTCCTGCATCACGTGACAATTCACGCAGGTCTGCGGATTGTTGCTCAGGTAGCTCGCCCCCTTGCCGTAACCGAACGTAAACGTGCCCACGCCAGCCAACATACCCAGCACCAAAGCGAACGCGATCAAGGGTTTGCCAAACAGTGCCTTGCTGTTGGCTGCCGATGCGTCTTCCACACCGGCCTCGCCGCTAGCCGAAACGTCATCGGATTCCGCTTCGTTGGGTTTGGACATATCCTTCGTCACGAATGTTTCTCGCAGCTTGCTTTGGTTGGTCGCGAAGTGGGCCTGGGGTTTTCAGCATCTACCCGACAAATTCTGACGACTTCCGAAACAACGGAAAGCCCAATTACGCAGACCGGAAACTAACCTCGGGAAATTCTTCCTTGCGAATACTCGCGAATTGATCTAGGTCAAGTGAACCCTCCTTCGCGACACTCCCTGGCGACAGCACAGCCCCCCGCGATCGCACCTTGTTCGCCCGTTTGAGCGATGGAAACATCCCCGCGCTTACCGCTCACGCGATCACCGGTGGATTACTCCACCGGTGCATCTTTCTACAGCAAGATGAGTGCCAGGGCGTATTCATCGTCGTCAGTGGCTCGTTGCGGATCGACCTTGCCGGGTGAACGCAAAGAGTAACCGCGACCGAAACCACCGCGGCGAGGCAATTTGCTCTGCGGCGAACGTGATCGAATCTCGTGTACCTCGCAGCGTGGCTCGATTCGATACCCTCATTGCCATCGCTTGTATTCCAGTCGTGCTGATTTCTTACGAAGCATGGACCTGTAACGCTGAACTTTCGGATCTCGATCGCGTGGGTTATCGCGTCCTGGCCTACTTGCTCGCCGCGTTGTGCCTAGCGACCAGTGCAGGGATTGCGTTTGTATTCCACAGATCGAACTCGGGCCTTCGTCGATCCAATGGCAGCGATCGTCGCCTCTTCGGGATGAAGGCAAGTGATGCCCGAACCGTTGCAGCGGTGCTTGTTGCGGCACGCCTCGCCACAGTCCTGTACTACGCACCTCCCGAAGAATCTTTGGGTTTAACCTTTCGGTACGCGGGCGTCCCGCCCGCAGGTTTTGGCGGAAGCGGGCGGGACGCCCGAGCACCGTTGTACAGCAATCGTCTGACCGTCGATCCCGATGTACCGCTGGACATTGCCAGGGCAAGAGACTGGTACGAATCGCAGCATGAGCGCGTGAGCAAAGAGTCCCGTGAGGAGCTGGAAGCTGTTCTTCGTCGGGTTGAATCCAATCCGCGGGGGGCTCCCTTTCTTCATTTCATTGCTTTTCGCTGGCTTTTACGCTGGCTTTTTCGCTGGATGAGTTACAGCATTCGGCGGAGGTCGTGGCCATGGGTGGGAAAGGCGAAGCGAGTGGACATTAATTGCTCGACAGTCAATCGATGTCTCACCGCCAAGGTAAATAAGTTCACCTGTTCATCTGCTCGAGGTCCCAACAGATGAGCCCCAGCGACTGTCCGCGTCAACGGATCGATCAGCACCTTATAACCTCCGCAGCCACCTCCCATCTTGCGGATCGAACCCCAGGCGGAAGTATCGTGGTGATTGATGATTACATCGCCAATTGTTTCGCGAACTTGTTGTTCACTAAGTCCTACGCGAGCGATCGGCGGTGCTGTAAATGCCACCGTAGCAATCGCCTCAACATCCGCAGTTGCTCGAAGGCTTGTCGCAAATAAATTCTCCACGACGGCATCCGCTTCGGCATTCGCAACCGGCGTCAACGCCGGTCGCCCGGTATCGGCACAGTCGCCAGCTGCGAAGACTCGAGAATTTGATGTGCTTTGCAAATACTGATTGACCTCAACACCACGTTCCGAATACGCGACCTGGCCGCAATCGAGTCGCAACCGCCCGATGTTGGGTACGCGTCCCGCACCGTGCACCACGACATCGGCTGCAACCCGCTCAGATCCATCAGCCGTTTCATAAGTGACTGTAAAGGTGCCGTCTTCCTCTTGTTGAACACTGCACACATTACAGTCCGTTTGGATCATGCACCCGCAACCGCACGAATATTCCATCAGCTGATGCACCAAATCCGGGTCGAACTGTTCTAGAACTCGCTCATTTCTTTCTAGGATTGTGACACTTCTTCCATAACGAACCGCAGCGTGAGCAAACTCCATCGAAATGTATCCGCCCCCGATAAAAACTACGCGACGTGGAAGATCTTCGCACTCCAAGAATTCGTCGCTAGTCATGACGTGTTCCGCGCCCGGCATTTGCAGATCCCGGGGCTCGGAGCCGGTAGCAATCAGCACTCGTTCGGCGTTCAACAATCTGTGCCCCTTTTCGTCGCCGAGCCTGTCGCAAGCAACGCCAATGGTGCGTTCGTCCACAAAGTAAGCGGTCCCTCGCAAAACTGTAATCCCCTTCTCTTGCAGAGAAACCGCTTTACCTTGGCGAACCGGTTCCGTGAACTGCTGCTTGAATGAAAGCAGATCCGACCATTGATGTTGATCACTACGAAAGCGACTGAGTTGACCGTAGGATCCCTCAACACGCGCAAGCAGATTAGCCGCATTTGTGTAAACTTTTTTCGGGTTACAGCCTCGTAACGCGCAAGTCCCTCCAATCTCCCGACAGTCAATTAACGCAACGCTTCGCCCTTGATCTCTTGCCGAAGTTGCAACCCCGGTTGCGGCTGGCCCACTCCCCAAGACGACCAAATCAAACTGCTCGCTTTGCACCATGAATCCCCTCGTTCAACTCCTCAACAAAAAATAATCCGCCATGCAATCAAATTCCAATTATCGGCTCCACCGTAGCTAATTACATTCCGAAGTGGAGCCAGTCTTCCCCGGAACAGCATCTGTGACGCAAGAAAATCGATCTTTCCCTGACCAATCCGCCAAGATCAAATGTTTGCGCAACTGGCCTGCAGGTACGATTGTCAAGAAGTGGTCGCGAAGAACATGCCAATCAAGTAATGGTGCACCGGGGCTCGAAAAAATGAAACGCCACAGCCAGTTCAAGTTGGCAACGCGGTCCCCAGCCTCCAAGCACATGCAAACCTCCGCCCGCCAGATGTTCGGTGACCAGTAGCCTGCTGCTCACTTTCGTTTCCCTTGCCAAACATCTCATCGATCGCTTGTTGCCAACTACCAAACTCTCGACGGATGGCGAGGGGGTTGTCGCGGTGTTCCAGGCAGACTTCGGTGTGGATCTCAGCTCACGGACGATCTCGCGTTGAGCCTGTTCAAACAAGAGAAGGCGGCCAACTGTGGTGTCAAAAACAAACGCCTTCAATCAGGATGGGACGGAGATTATCTAGCGAAAGTCGTGTTCGCAGCATGACTTACGTTGCAATCGCCTTGTCGCCTTGTCGCCCTGTCGAGCATCATCGAGATGGCAAACGTGAGAGTGCCTTCGCGGTACAATGGGCGACTTGGTGCGATGCGTCGTGTTCCAGCGTCGAGACAGGATTTAGACCCGACAACAATCACGAGAGGTACTTTGTGAAGCATGGAACACGTGTCGTAACGTTTTTTCTTGGGCTCATTCTGCTTGTCCTGCCAGCTATCCAAATTGCCAGTGCTTGCAGCCGAGCCGTCTACTTTGGCAAAGCAGGCCAAACGGTAACGGGTCGAACCATGGACTGGAAGGAAGACATGCAGACCAACCTTTGGGTCTTTCCGCGTGGCATGCAGCGGGACGGAGGCATGGGGGAGCAAGGATTTACTTGGACGAGCTAATACGGCAGCGTCATTGCTTCAGTTTACGAAGCGGGGACTGCGGACGGCATGAACGAAAAAGGGCTGGTCGCGAATCTTCTATTCTTGGTCGAGAGCGAATACCCGGATCCCGACAACGACGCGCGGCCGAAAATGTCCATTGCCGCCTGGACCCAGTATGTCCTGGACAGCTTTGCCACCGTCGAAGAAGCCGTTGCCGAACTGCGTAAGGCATCGTTTTGCATCGTGGGCGTTGTGGCTCCGAATGGTGTGGCGGGCAAGATCCATTTGTCGATTTCCGATCCCACTGGTGACTCGGCAATTTTCGAGTGCATCGATGGGAAACTCGTCATCCATTATGGAAGGCAATACCAAGTGATGACCCATTCGCCGGTTTACGACCAGCAATTGGCACTGAATGAATACTGGAAGCAGATCGGCCGAACGGTCATGCTACCCGGCACGAATCGAGCCGCTGATCGTTTTGCGAGAGCAAGCTTTTATATCAACGCGACGACGCAATCAGCCGACTCGCGCGAGGCGACCGCAGCGGTCTTCAGCGTGATGCGAAACGTCAGCGTGCCGCGAGGCATCAGCACCCCGGACCAGCCGAATATTTCCTCGACGATTTGGCGCACGGTCTCGCAGCAAAAGAACCTGGTTTACTCTTTTGAAGATACGGCCAGCCCCAGTCTCGTGTGGGTTGATCTGAAGAAGATTAACTTTGGGGCAAACTCCGGCGTACGCAAACTGCAACTGCACGGGAACCCTGGCCTGGGCGGCAATCAGACCGACAACATTCAAGCGTCCGAACCGTTCGTGTTCTTGGCACCGGAGTAACAGCTCGTGGACTCCACCGAATCGACTTCCGCTTCCAAGTCGGCGTCAGGGCCAATGTCGTCCTCAGAGACAACATCTGTCTCAGGGACTGAACAATTTCGGGCTCGGCCCCGCATTTACCGACGCTTCACAGGGATCGCTGTGATCGCATGCTTGCTGGTTGTCGCCGGGCTGGTCATTTTGTCGCCGATCGGGTGACCGAGCCAGCGACAAAGGATTTTTGCCGTTGTCGACCGAGCGGTGTTGGGAACTGTTGGACTGGACGGCCCGTCAGTTGGCCGCGGACAAGCGAGGGCGAACGCCCGAGCACCTGGCCCCGATCCTGGATCGCTTGGGTTTGGCAAGCTCGGTGTGGTGCGAGTTGGTGTCGGATTTCGGACGTCTGTTTGCCAGCGTGGCGGGCCGGACGGTGGTGGTCGACCGTCACCGCAGCCGCAACACCCACCGCCGTTTCCGGCTGCGTCGGCGACTCCGCGAACTGATCCCGGCCGCCAGAGCTCCGCGGAGCCCAGACGTCGCCTTCTCAACCTGTCGGCCGTCCGCCGGTTCAGCCGCGGTGCGTCTTTACCAGAGCATCCGCCCAAAAAAGGTTCTTAACGTCCTTTTTTAAGCCCGACGGAGCGTGGACTCAGCCGCAGGGCCCATCCGTCCGAGATCGCACATGCGGTCTTTTCGATGAAGCGAATGCTCGGCCCGCCGACAAAGTGCTATGTCTCCATCCTCCCATCCGACGTCGCCTGAGTGAGTTGTGGCAGCGATTCGTTAAAGCTGTTTGGCCGAGGGGCGTCCGGCTCTCGCATCACTTCCGCGTCTACGGACTTGTTGCTTTCCAACCGGCTTTCAACTGCTCTGCCAGGGCCGGGATGAGATGTTTGCCCTCGGCGCGGCCTGCGATGTTGACGTTTTCTTCCGGGTCGGCTTCCAGGTCGTAGAGTTCGGTTGCCGCAAGATCGCCAACCTTCTTGTTATCGTCGTCCCACTGTCGCCACTCAACGTAGTGGTGTCGCTGCGTGACCATCGACAGTCCCATGTAGTCGCCCTTGTCGGGTGTCACGCGAGGCGAGCGATGGAACTGGCTGAATGCGGCTGACTTCCATTTCTGATTTGGTTCAAAAAGCAGCGGTGCGAAGCTTGTACCTTCCATGTCGCTGGGGATCGGTATGTCCGCGGCGTCGCAAAGCGTTGGGTAGAGGTCGACGAGTTCGACCAAGGCACTGCATGTCACACCTGTGACCGCCTGCCCCGGGACACGAACGAGCAGCGGAACGCGGGTGTCGATGTCGTAGTTCGTCTGCTTGCACCAACTACCGTGTTCGCCAAGTTTCCATCCGTGATCTCCCCAGACAACGACGATCGTGTTCTGATCGAGGCCGAGTTCCGTAAGTCCACGCATCAGCTTGCCGAAACACGCATCGACAAAGCTGACTGAGGCGTAGTATCCATGCTTTAGCAGACGAGCTTCTTCCTCCGTCAGTCCGGCCACCGACGGATGTTTGACATGTTCCAGGTCATAACAGCCTTTGAGTTCGTACGCCGAGTTCATCGCCATCACGGGCGAGTCTTTGGGCAGGAACGGATTGCTTGCCATCGACAGTCTTTTCCGGTCGTATAGGTCCCAGTACTTGGTCGGCGCGACAAACGGAAGATGAGGTCGGTAGTAGCCGAGCGCCAGAAAGAACGGTTGCTGCTTATCCTTCAATCTCGCAAGGGTCTCGATCGCTAGATCCGTCTGCGCTCCGTCGTAGAAATCGCTGTCCGGCGCATCGAACGATTCGGTCGCCCGTCCGTAGGCCCAACCATCCGCGTAAGCATTGGGGTTCTTCTCGAGACGCCGTTGCCTCACTTCGGCAAGTTCCCGGTTGAGTTCACCGTCGTGGTAAAACGACTCCGGCTCACGATCGATCAACTCTGGCGTTAAATACCTTGCTGGTCGCAGATCGGGCTCGTCGAACGAGACGCGATCGGGCATGTGGTTGTGGAAAATCTTGCCCATTGAAACGGTATGGTAGCCATGGGCGTGAAAGTGCTGCGGAATCGTAACGACGGCTGGTAGGTTCACGCGAAACTTTCCTCGCAGATCCCAAACGCGGGTCGAATCGGGACGAAGACCGGTCATCACGCTCGCGCGCGAAGGCGCACACACGGCGGCCTGACAATAGGCTCGCGTGAAAGTCGTGGCTTGCTGCGCGAACTTGTCAAAGCTCGGCGTCTTGATTTCTGTGTTTCCGTAGCAACCAAGCTCGGGCCGAAGGTCGTCGACCGAAACGAACAAGATATTCATGCGTTCGTCCGCCGTGGCGTTTAACTCGCCCGCGAAAACGAAGGCAACTACCATTGAGAAAACACAGCGTTGTATCGAGTTGTTCATGGGCTTTCTCCAGGTGGGTAATCGGATGACAGTGTACCAAACTCCCTTTATGAACGAGGCGTCGCTGCGAGAAAGAAAACGGGACGGGGGTCGAATGGATCATATAGATGATCGATTTCTTCCAGCGAATCGACAGGATTAAGCTGGTGTCGCGAGCTCGTTGTCAAACTCATCGCATTGGTTGCCCGTGGTTTTGCTGATAGGGATTTTGCTGATAGCTGACAGGGATTTTGATTCCAGTGACCGTGGAAATTAGGTGGTGAAATCAGGCTGTCAACCTGCTGTCCTCCGCCTTTTCTCCCGTTGTTTCGCCGTCCTTCCACGGCTGAGAGCCCAGAGTCGGTGGCTCTCGCCGCTTTCGCCCGCCGCTGAAACCTTTTTGCTCAGTCAAACGCCCAACGGCGCCGAAAAATGCGTGATTCTGGGCCTAGTTAGCGCACACCGGTGGCGCCGGCGGAAGCTGGACCCGAAAAATTTGGCCAGCCACGCCCTACAAGAACTCGGGGTCGAGCACCAACTGCAGTTCGCCCGGCCGACTCGGCTTTGCTTGTTGGTCCTCGTGCTCCAGGAAGTCGTCATCGAGGACCAACGTAAGCTCGCCCGCCCGGTCGGTGTGCGTAGTGGGCGGGGCCTGGGCGGTTGCGAGCGTGCGGACAGAGCCTTACCAGAGGCCCACATGCCGAACAATCTGCTCGATCACATCCCCTGGCAGCGCTCAATGAAGCTGATTATTTTCATCTGCCTCAGTGCAGGCACTCCAGTTTCCCTTGGTGATCTCCTTAAGCATCGAGATGTCCAAAGCCTGTTCGGCCACGATCTTCTTGAGCCGATTATTCTCTTCCTCGAGTGACTTGAGCCGTTTGGCCTCCTCGCTCTTCATGCCGCCATACTGGCTTCGCCAGCGGCTCAGCGTGGCTTCACTGACCTCGAGCGATTGGAGGACTTCGTCAACGTTCTTGCCGGCCGCCAGCATGGCATCCGCGTCACGCAGCTTTCTAATGATCTGTTCGGAAGAAAGTCGTCGTCGTATCTTGCTCATGAAGAATCCTTCGCCGGAATGGGCACTAGACTTTCGTAACCTCTGGATCAGGTTTTGGGGAGTATTCCACTTTGCGATCAACAACTTACGCGACGCTGGCTACTCTGAGCGTCGCATCGCTGAGACTCTGGGAGTCTCCCGCGGGGCCGTCCGGCGGCATCTGACGCCCGCACCGTCAAACAGTACCACGGCGCAAACGGCTCTCGGCGATCAGGCGCCAACCGGCTCGCAGGATTCAAACAGTACCAAGGCGCCAACCGGCTCGGGGGATCAAGCAGAGGTTTCGGCACCGAGGGATGAGCCGATCACGAGCAACAGTCAATGTGAGCCGTTTCGTGAAATCATCGTCGCCAAGTGCGAGCTCGGTTTGTCGGCCCAACGCATCGATCAAGACCTCGTGGCCGAACACGGCTTTGAAGGCAAGTACTGGTCGGTCAATCGATTTGTCAAGTCGCTGGGCAACAATCGCGAACTGCCCTTTCGCCGAATGGAAGTCGAACCCGGCGAAGAGCTGCAGGTGGATTTCGGCACTCGAGCTAAGATCCGAAGTACCGACGGAACTTACCGGCGCACGCACGTCTTTCGCTGTGTCCTGAGCCATTCACGAAAAGGCTACACCGAGGCCGTTTGGAAGCAGGATACCGAAAGCTTCATCCGCACGCTGGAGAATGCGTTTTGGGCGCTCGGTGGAGTGCCTCAGCGAGTCGTCTTTGACAACGCCAAGTGCGCCGTCAAGACGCCTGACTGGTACGACCCGGAACTCCATCCGAAGTTGGTCGACTTCTGCAAGCACTATGGCAAGCATCATTGGGGCCGGGAACGAATTTCAAATCGAACTGACCAAAGAACGACTGGCGAATGCTCGAGCGGCACTGAAGCGACAAGGCAAGCGAGTCGCCGGACGAGTGGCGTTTGGCTACGAAGCCGATGCGAATACCCAAGCACTCCCACCACATGCGGAGCAGGCGATCGTGGTGCGTGACTTCTTTAAGCTTGCGTCCGACGGGGCGACTCCGAATGAATTGGCGACGCTCGCGAACTTGCAGGGCTGGCCGAATCAGAACGGGGAAACTAAACACTGGACCGCGCGACAGCTGATTCGCATTTTGACCAACCCGACTTACACCGGCCGCATCCATCACGGCACTTTGACTCTGCCAAGAGAACACGATGCGATTGTCGACCAAGCAACGTTCGATGCGGTGCAACGCCAGATCGAATCGCGAAAGACACGTGTCTCAACGCCAGGCGAACGCAAAGAGAATCCACGACCGAAACCGTTGCTGCGAGGCATCTTGATTTGCGGTGAGTGCAACCGGCCGATGAGCACAGCCACTTCCCATAGGGGCTCGATTCGTTATCCGTACTATCGTTGCCGATCGACGGCGGGTGGCCGGCCGCCATGCCCCGGCGTCAACGTCCAGTGCTACGAAATCGAGACGCTCATTTGCGGGATCTTAAACCAACCGCCCAAAGACGACTCAGAAGAAGTCCAAGCGATCGCCGCGGCTTGGGGCCAACTAACCGAGGATGCCAAACGATTCGTGTTGCCCGCGATTCTCTCGAAGGCAGTTATTGAAATGAGCACCGGGGAAATCACGCTCGCCTTGGTCGACGACGCGGCCGAGATCGTTGGCAAAGCCGCAGAACAGCACACAACCTAGGTCGTGGAGCCACCTCACTGCTTTTCCCCGTTGTTCTGAGCGTCTGAGTCTTCTAAGAGTTCTGGCCTTCCGAGGGGCTTCGCCTCGTCAGCGTCTTGGCGATTTTTTCTGAGCTTCTGAACGCCTTCTTACCCAGAAAGATGCGTTTTGAGCGGTCGTCGTTATCTCTACTCCGAGCGACACTCTTTCAAACCCAATGTTTTCCGGGGTCAAACGCTGTTCTAAACCTGATCGATTGGGAGGTGCCGACGGCTTCTAACCCGACGGCCCTCAGAAACGGAGAACGTCAGAAATCTGGGCCAGAGCTCGAAATCGGGCCGCCGAAGTTGCGCCGGGTTATCTGACCGGTCTCAGACGACAGAGAAATACGGGCGGCGGGCGTTGACGCAAGTCCTTGCGAAATAACGGGATAAAACGAAAAAAGCCGTCGTGGGTTACACGACGGCTTTTCGTTTACTGGAGGGTCGGAAAGTGTTCCAACCAAACAGAGA
>CAYZHQ010000082.1:0-25957 GCA_964477385.1 uncultured Pirellulaceae bacterium | reverse complement strand
TTTGGATCTTGGTGAAAGGTTCGCTGCGCATCGGATCGCCGAACATTTGGCAGAGGCATGGCAGGGGCGGAAGTGCCCCGGCGATCATCTTGGTGGGAAAATTCCCCAGCCTAGATCGAGCGGGTTTTCCCAATCGATTTGGAGCAGCGTTTGCTTTCCACTGCTGGCACATGCGTCGCGACGATGTCGATTTTCCAATCAGAGTTTGTCAGCCTGCTCGCGACCGGGTAGCACCTCTCGATCAACGGCCTTTTACCGCATTGCGCGGTCATTGCCGCAACGCGCGAGAGAACTCAAACAAGAGGAGAGCAAGGTGAGGATAGCGCAGGTGGCTCCGTTAACGGAAAGCGTCCCTCCGAAAACTTACGGGGGAATTGAACGAGTGGTGCATTACTTGACCGAGGAATTGGTTGCGATGGGCCACGAAGTCACTCTGTTCGCTAGCGGCGACTCGCAGACCTCCGCGCGGCACGTCGCGGTCATCCCGAAGTCATCGCGTAATTCGGATCAGTTGCACGACCCAGTGATTCGCCAACTGTGTCAACTGATGGAAGTTGTCCGGATGGCGAGTCAGTTCGACATCGTTCACTTCCATACCGACTACCTACACCTTCCCGTCTGGCGCAGTGTTTCCACACCGATGCTCACGACCCTGCATGGGCGATTGGATATGCCCGATCTGGACACCATGTTTGAGGAGTTCCTGGAGATGCCGGTCGTTTCGATTTCCAATGCGCAGCGGCGACCTCTCCCGCACGCGAACTGGTTCTCCACGGTTTACAACGGCACGCCGTCGGGGACCCACCAATTCAACCGGGAACCTGGTGAATACTTTGCGTTTCTCGGTCGGTTCTGCCCCGAGAAGGGTCCGGTGGATGCGATTGAGATCGCAAAGCGAGTCGGTGTGCCATTGAAGATGGCAGCAAAGGTCGACCGTGTGGATCGTGAGTACTTTGTCGATCAGGTGAAACCCCATTTGGAGCACCCCCTGATCGAATACATCGGAGAGGTTAATGAACAGGAAAAGAGCGAATTGCTTCGAGGGGCACGAGCGTTGCTGTTTCCGATTGCATGGCCAGAACCATTCGGATTGGTAATGATCGAATCGATGGCTTGCGGTACGCCGGTGATTGCATTCCGGCAGGGTTCGGTGGAGGAAGTCATGCAAGACGGTGTCAGCGGTTTCGTCGTCAACGACGTCGACGAAGCGGTCGCGGCGGTCGGACAGCTACCTACGATCGATCGGCAAGCGTGCCGCCAATACTTCGAGGATCATTTTTCGGTACGGCGGATGACCGAAGCTTACCTCGACGTCTACCACGCACTGACCCAGTTTTCCGAGAATCGCCCCGCCGCGAATGCTGCCGATCCTCTGACCCGATCAAGTCCTAACCATGAATAAACCGATTGATTCCAACGACGCCTGCCAATTAACTGCCAGTTCGCACCCTAGCGGCGACGGCGCTCAGGTCCTCAAGCACTCCGACACCTTTGCCGTCTTTGATCGTCTGGGGGAAGCGGGATCGCACGCTTGTGGCGACCAGGGGCTGTTTCATCTCGGCACCCGGCACCTTGCACAGTGGGAACTGTCTGTGGAGGGACAACGACCGATGATGCTCAATTCGACAATGAAGCAAGACAACAGCTTGCTGGTCGTTCAAATGACAACGCCTGATTTGAAGCTGCCAGGCGACCAGGTTTTAGCGCACGGTACGCTGCATATTTTTCGCGCCTTAACGATTCAGAAATCCGCGTTTCATGAGCAGTGTCGGCTAACGAATTACTCTCGTCAACCGCTTGAGCTGCAATTGGAGTACCGCTTTGGTACCGACTTTAAGGACATCTTCGAAGTCCGCGGGGCGACGCGGCAGCGACGAGGCGAAGACCTAGCTCCGAAAGTCAATCACCACCGTGTGGTCTTGTCATACCGCGGCTTGGATGCTCAGAGCCGTTCGAGTGAAATCGAATTTGATGGAGAGGGAGATGTGGTTCATCTGGAAAGTGGCCGTTGCGTCGTCCGTGTGCGATTGGATGCCGGTGCCCACCGTTCACTGAACGCAACCGTCAAATGCCATAGTAGCGATGGTTTTTTCCATACTCCGAGTCATGCTGCGGTAATGCGGAAAAACGGTATCGAGTCGCCTTCCGAGGATGCGGAGCAAACAAGGATTTTCACTTCCAACGAGCAGTTCAATGAATGGATCAATCGTTCGCGGGCGGACTTGCAAATGCTGGTTAGCGAAACGACCTACGGAAGCTACCCCTATGCCGGGGTGCCTTGGTTCGCAACTCCTTTCGGACGCGATGGCTTGATCACGGCGCTCGAGACGCTGTGGTTGCAACCGCGACTGACCCGTGGCGTGTTAAACTTCCTCGCGGCGACGCAAGCGAATGAACTGGACCCGGAATCGGAGGCGGAGCCGGGAAAGATTGTGCATGAAATGCGCGATGGCGAAATGGCGGCCTTGGGGGAAGTTCCCTTTCGTCGTTATTATGGAACGGTCGACGCCACGCCACTGTTTGTCATTCTCGCCGGTCAATACTACCGGCGCACCGGAGACGGCGATTTCATTGACCATATTTGGCCTAACATTCGCCGCGCGATGCGTTGGATCGATGAGTATGGCGATTATGACGGGGATGGCTTCGTCGAGTACGAAGCCCACAACGCGCGAGGCTTGGTGCACCAGTGCTGGAAGGACTCCAACGATTCGGTGTTTCATGCCGATGGCAGTGAAGCGGTCGGCCCGATCGCGGCCAGCGAAGTGCAGGGCTACGTTTATCAAGCGAAGCAACTAGCCGCGGAGTTGGCCGACATGCGCCAAGAAAAAAGCTGGGCAACCGAACTGCGCCAGCAAGCCAAGAAGCTGAAGGGGAAATTTCAAGAAGCCTTCTGGATCAATTCCATCGACACCTACGCGATCGCGCTGGATGGAAAAAAACGACCTTGTACGGTGCGCAATTCCAACGCCGGGCACCTGCTCTATAGCGGGATCGTCGAGGACCGCTATGCCCAAGCGGTCTGTCGCTCGTTAACCAACGAGCGAGCCTACAACGGCTGGGGCATCCGCACCATTTCCGAAGGCGAGGCACGCTACAATCCCATGTCTTATCACAA
This sequence comes from uncultured Pirellulaceae bacterium, assembly GCA_964477385.1. Taxonomy (GTDB): domain Bacteria; phylum Planctomycetota; class Planctomycetia; order Pirellulales; family Pirellulaceae; genus Roseimaritima. The sequence goes on along the minus strand of CAYZHQ010000082.1, from coordinate 22,839 downwards.
CGGTTCGGTCTGGCCTCATGACACCGCCATCGGTGCCGCCGGGCTGTCTCGTTATCGTTTTCGCGAGGAAACCCTGCAGGTGGCAACCGGTTTATTCGACGCCTCGATGTTCAATGAACTGCATCGCCTGCCCGAGCTGTTTTGCGGATTCAAACGCTTGGCAGGCCACTCGCCGACACTCTATCCGGTCGCCTGCTCGCCACAAGCTTGGGCTGCGGGGTCTGTGTTTATGGTGCTGCAGGCGATGCTCGGATTAACATTCGCTCCCCACAAACCGCAAGTCCGATTCGATACGCCGCTGCTGCCGAGCTATCTCCAGTGGGTTCGGATCCAAAATCTGCGGATCGGAGACGGCGTGGTGGATCTGGCGCTTCGTCGTCATCCCCGCGATGTCGGCCTGAATGTGGAGCGTAAGGAAGGCGACATTAGCATCATCGTCTCGGGCTAAGGATCTTTATCTTTCCAAAGGCGCTCGCTTCATCACGCAGCATGCTTGCGATGCGCCGGATCCTGTTGGGCAGAACTTTTGAGCCAGACAAAGAGCGTCTGGGGACCAAATTTCCGGCAGCTTGAAGCCAATGGAACACCAGTTGCTTAAACCCTTTATGCGGATCGGATCAGTCCCCTGACATTGCTGACAGAACAACTACCTTGCTGCCCGCGGATCTTGACGTCTCCAGACGCGATGTTTGCACAACGACAATTTTCGACCACCGTAAACGTCCGCGGCACCGATGTTCGATAGGGCGCCATGTTAAGGCAAGTTGCTCGCGCAGCGTCCTGATGCATCCGCAGTTCAGAACCGTCGTTTCCATAGTGTAGGCCCATTTGCATCAAGGGTGAATGAATGTCCGACAACGAGTATCAAGCCGTCCAATTTTTCGGAGGTCCTGTCGATGGGCATGCCGATCTGCTGAAGAGGCCAACGAAGCCCTTTGTTGCAATTAAGACGATGGCCCAGAATCGCGACACGCATTCGCTGATGATTCTGTTTCGCGTCCTGCTGTTTAACGACCAGACACCACCGTTCCTCCTGGCGGTATACGAATGGGAGGCCCACGGCAAGCAAATTGGCTATCACTATGTACGTTCAAGTATTGCAACGGACGTGAATCTTACGCCAACATTGGTCGACGCCTTGGTGCAGTCGCCTGATCAGTCGCTTCGTCGAATGGAATTGAAAGAGTCACCATAGGGTTTCAGCGATCAATGGACCGGGCCGTTTGAATAGGCAACAGGTGTGCAATCGGGGGCGGCGGAATCGATAGACTCCAAGCCCGTGCGGGCTTGTCCGCCCGGTGCGCGAGTTTGACAGCTCGACCGCAAGCCCAGAACGACGCGTCGCGACCGTCATTCGATCGTTCCCAGTCAATCGGGGCTACAGCGGTAATCGTCTGGCGAGGTTCCGGAGGTATCTGCGGGCATTTCTTGCACCTTCCAGTACCGTTCTGGGATCGCCGTGATGATTGCCGGCAATCTCCAACATGATGGCGCCTCGAAAATCATATCTTGAAAGCTGTTCTAGAAAAGCTTGCCAGTCAATCTGCCCTTCTCCAGGAGGCAAGTGGTCATCGCCGTGACCCCGATTGTCGCTAGCGTGAATCATGCGCAGGTGTCCCGAAAGTTTATGTGCGACGGTGCGTAGGTCTCCCGACAAATGGGCATGTCCGGTATCAAGGCAAATGCCGAGTTCAATTGATTCCATAGCGCCCAAGATCCATAGCAGTTCGCGGACATGGCCACAAAATAGGTGCGGTAGCATGTTCTCGAGCACCAGCGAGACTCCCTGGTGTTGGCAATGTCGCGAAACCTGATCCAAAACACCGGCTGCATTGTGCATCCTCTGAGTCCGTTCCTGATTGGGCAAACCTCCTTTTTCCGGTCCTGGATGAATGACAAAATAGCGAACGTCCAATAGGGCCGCGGCATCTGCGGCACGGAGCAACTCATCACGCGACCGCTCTCGCTGCTCGCGGTCCATCGCCGTGATGTCGATGTCATCGGCAAAGGGGGCATGAAAAGAGAACGGCTCCAAACCGAGGTCGTGGATCAACCCTGCGGCAGCGCGGACTTTGTCTTGGTCGTGATAGTCCAAATGCGCCGGACAGGAACAGATCTCAAGCAATCCAAAACCGGTGTTTCGGATTGGCTCTAGGCAATCAAAAATGCTGGTTTGGTAGAAACAGCCCGTCGAAAGGCCGACAGCCCAGTCGCTCATGATCTTTTCTCGCTCGTAAGGAGTCTCGATAGTCTGCCAGATTGTGTCCACATTCCGGCTCGAAGCAGTAACCCTTTTCTCGGTTGGAAACGCAGTTTAAATCGACGGCATCATCCACGCCGGTGGCGATTAAGCCGGCAAATAAGCGGGTGTATCCATCGGCTCGCGTGGCCGCATCACGCTGATACCAGCGATCACCCCAGTTAAAGTCACGCTCGTATTTAGAGCGGATCAACCCGGCAATGTGTCGAGGATGCCAGCCCAGCGCTGAGAAGACCCGCACCAGGTGTTGGATCCCCGCGGGCTTTAGCAGCAGGTCATTGGGGTGTTGTAGAATGTGCCGGGTGCAGGAGGGTAGTTGGTCAAGCTGGCAACGATCATAGGTGCTTCGCCAATGTTCGGGGGGATGGTGGTCCTGCTGGTAAAACCAGTCATGAAAGCTTTTTAAAGACGACTGTCGATAATGCTCTAGCAGACGTTGGGTTCCGCTGGATTGTTCGGGGATGTGTACCGAAGCTCGGCCGGCAAGTTCCATCGTTTCTTCCGCCGAACGCATCACCTCGATAGCCTCTTCTTCAGCCATCTCGAACAGCGGGATTTCAAAGATGGGAGGAGTCGCGGCGAGGACGTGTTCCCCTACCGCGTTGCGATTCTGGAAGGGTTTGAGGTAGACACTAAAGGGAACGCGGATGTGACGTTTATGGAGTGGATCGGCGTATTCGGAAAGATCGATCGAGATCACTTCCCGGCCACAACACGACTGGCCCGTCGCACCGACTTCAATATCGGTCAACTGCACCGACAACTGGCTGTTGCCGATCACCTGGTGTTTGGCCATGTGGCCAAGATATTCCATCAACAATCCCAGACCAGCAAAGGCCTGACCGAGCGAGTGCTCCACACACAGCCCCCGCGGGGCACAAGGTTCCTGGTAGCGGCCTTCCAGGGTTGTCGAGATTCGCCCGAGTTGTTTTAGTTGGTGGAAAGCATCCGAATTCCGATCAATCTTCCAGACAAAGTGATGGCCTCGACCTGTTAGCAGATGGAGTGGCACGATTTCCCATTGCAGCAGTAATCGCTGAATCGCATGGACCACGGGACGCTGCATGGAAAATATTCTTTGCGGATGAAGATACGCTTCACCAGGGAAATCAAAATTGACATATTCGATGTCAAGATGAGCGATCAGGAACCGCGTGTCCCAAAGGGATCGAGAAACATCCAGTCCTTGCTGTAAAAGGGTGGGGAAGGCATCAGGGTGCAGGGTTGCGTCTAAGTTTTTGGATTCTTCAGGGCAACCAAGAATGTAGGCACACGATGCGTCCCGCAGACAGTCGCCTCCTAGGAACTCAACCATGCGGTTCCAGACCGAAGGATTACGATAGTATGCCGTTAATGAAGCCACGGAGAGGTCCCTCGTTCATCGCAGCGTCAAGTGTCGGTCGGTTCGGCCATTCGGCGGATGCGGAGGTTTATGCATCGACAAGATGAACAAGCCAGCACCCACGCGTGGTGGGCCGGCCTGTTCAAAGACATCCCGTTTGCTATGCATTCGACGCACGAGCGTTTACCGAACTTTCGGCAATGGCGGTTAACTTCTTGTCCGCATTGCCTTCTTCGTCGAGCGTTTCCTGTAATAGACTGGCCACATCATTGCGACCGCAACGCTGGGCGAAGTTACGAGCCGAGCCGTAGCCGGCAATTTCGTAGTGCTCGACTCTCTGAGCTGCGGCGATCAACGCAGCGTCCTTGATGTCTGGATCGCCCGACGCATCAACGACCTTTTCGCCTTCTTTGACCAGCCCTTTCATCGCCTCGCAAGTTTCTCGCTTGGGCTTTGCTTCCAGCAACTTAAAGGCTTGCTCCAAGCGATTGACGTGCCCCTTGGTTTCCGCAAGGTGGCTCTGGAAGGCGGACTTTAGGTCGGCCGCTTTGGCGGCTTCTTCCATTTTGGGCAAAGCATCCACCAAACGGTTTTCCGCGTCATAGAGATCTTGCAGTTGCTCGACCAGCAAATCATCTAACGACGTGAACTCGGTGCTTGTAAATAAAGCCATCATTTATCTCCTGCAATAAACATCATGTAACGAACCAGGAATGCGGCGATTCCTTAGTACCAGTAAATTCCAAAGTTGCCGAACCGTATGCCGGGGCGACCATAACCGAAACCTCGGTTGTAACCACCGTAGTAATACGGCCGACCGTTGTTATAGAAGTAGCGATTTCCGTACCGTGGGCTGCGGTAAAGTGGCGAACGGTATCCGCGTTGGTAGCGATTTCGCCAATCACGATCGTCCCAGTCCCGATTTCGCCAATCGCGATTTCGCCAATCACGATAGCGACTATCTCGATAGCGCCCATCACGATCCCGTCCGTCGCGGTAGCGTCCATCGCGTTGGTCGCGGTTACCGCGTTGGACCACCAAGAACGTCTCGCTGCCTGACGGCGTTGCGATTTGCGAAAGGTCTTCAATCGAATCTTCAAGACGCGGTTCGCCTTGCTTGTCCTCATCGCTGTTCAGCGCTTCTTGGACTTGGCGTTCGAGGTCACGGACACGCTGGCGCAGTTCGTCCAGCGCATCATCGGTGATCGATGGCGCGCCAAGGGGTTCAAAGGGTTGCTGTCGGTCCATCCATGATCCACCATCTTGCTGGTTGGGCATTGCCGGACGCATTGCCTGACGCAAGAAGTTCATGGGAGCTGAATCGAGGTGACCCAACGTGACGGTGATCTGTTTTTGCTTTCCATCTCGCTGAACGGTCAGCTCTAATTTGGAATTGGGTTCGGCATCGGCGACTCTGCTGATGAACGCCTGGGCGTCGGTTACCTGCCGATCGCCCTGCTTTGTGATCAAGTCACCTGCTTGCAGGCCGGCTTCCGCCGCGGGACTGCGCGGCAAGACGCGTTCGATCTTAGCACCGTCTTGATCCGTTTCCGCCAACATCACGCCCAGCCACGCTTTGTCACTCTTGGGAGGCTTGTCTGCCTTCGACGCCAGCGTGACGCGTTTGTTCATTTTGTCGCCTTGGCGCCAAACGGTGACCGAGATTTCTTCGCCTGGCTTCATGCCCTGCACGAGCTCGCGAAACTGCTCGGGCGACTTGATTTTTTTGCCATTGATGGAGGTCAAGTAGTCGCCGTATTCGATTCCTGCTTTTTCCGCGGGACAACCTTGAACCGTATCAAGCACCAGCACGGCACCGCTTGGAGAAGAGTCCACGACCACCCCGAAGGCGGGCACATCGTCCTCTTGGTATTGGTTTTTAGCAGACGCTTGATCCTGCGAAGCGTTATTGGTTTGAGCAAGCGCTGTCGCATTACCACCAGCTAGGAAGGCACCGACGAGAGAGGCACCGAACGCGAGCAGTGGGAGTGCGGTCCGCTTTCGGCGGGGACCCAAAGAAGAAGAGGGCATGAGAGGGCTCCTTTGTAGGGATGGAAGATTCGGCCGATCCCGCTCACGAGGCAGGGTCGGTAAGGTTACCGATCCTTGAAGCTGCAAAGGACGTACCCCCTTTCCCAAAACTCGCTGGCTCTGAAGTCCTGTGGGAGGGGGCGACCGAGCTGCCGGTGACGGTTGTGAACGCCTACTGGAGGACAGCCGCGATGGAAGCATTGACTGCCAGCTTCTTCCCTAAGGACGGGTCGCCAACGGCAAGACAATAGGGTTGTGCTTAACGAGATTATTCGACGAACGATTGTCCAACGAGTTTTGGATGGCGCAGGACTTCTCGGAGCATGGCGATGGATGCTGGTTTCAGTTGATAGAGGTCGACACCCGATGCGGTGGCTTCCCTACGCAGATCGTCATCATCGTATCCAGTGAGCGCCACTAACAACGCGTCTCGGCAATGCTCCAGCTTGCGAATTTCACGGGCTAGCTCTAATCCGCTCATCCCAGGCAGGCCAAGGTCTAGCAAGATCAGGTCTGGCTGGAAGTCTTGCAACAAGGAGAGGGCAGCTGGCCCATCACCAGCCGAACGGGTTTCGTAGGGGCCGAGCTTGCCGACGAGAGCTTTCAGGACCAGTTCATTCTCACGGCGATCATCTACGATCAGCACGCGTTGGTGACTTTGTAACACAGGATCGAGGGAGGAAGCGTGAGAGCGTGAGGGCGGTTCGCAGGCAGGCAGACGGACGATGAATTCAGCTCCCTGTGCTCGTCCGTCGTTGCGGTTCGCCGAGGCGTCGCTACCGGCCACAGACGCGGTGTGGAGGCTGAAACAAGTTGCCAACTGGCTACCGATCGTTTGCGCTAATTGCCGCTCCGCATCGCAGAAAGAGGGCCGACCGGGCCGGCGGAGGCAACTCAACATGCCGAAGCGCTGTTTGCCGTCGGCGATCGGGATCTTCAGACGATCGGTGATTGCTGAGGCCTCCGTCGTCGCTTCGGTGAACTCCAACCACACCGCCTGCTCATCGTCCTCGTCCCCGCTTCCTTTAGCGATGCGCTCGACCGAACCATCGGCGGCAAAGCGGTCAATCCAGGCCGCATCACAGAAGTGAGGTACGATCATCCGCACGACGCGAAATAACTCCTCATCGATCGATCGACCAAGAGCCAAGTTCGGGGATCGTTCTTGCACATAGCTCAGCACGCGTCGCAGGCCCGCCTGGTGATCCTGTTGGTCGGCACTCAATACTGAACATTTGCCTGCCTGTGTCGCATGCTCTTTCCTCATCACATTTCCCGCCTCACGTTCTGAACGTCAACTCGCCATGGGGCCCCCCGACAAGTGTCGTCTGCCAAGGATTGGTCTTAATTGCCAAAGACGAGAATATTCGTCAACTGGCGGTTTAGCTCTGCCAGTTCTCGAAGCAGTTCAACCATCTGCTCCGTATGAGGAGACTCTTCATAGTGCATTTTAACCCCCAAGATACTGAGTCGAATTTCGATCGACTCGAGCGATGCCGCTAGTTGAGTCAGTTCATTCATCGCATCGCTGGCGACGGGAATCTGGCATCCTTTTGGATAGCGATCAAGTTGGTTCATCATCGGTCCAGGGGGTGCGGTCGAGACTTTGCTTAGCCTATCAGGCAAAGATGCTTAGTTTCTCCAACGCTTCCCAACAGCGACAACCCAAAATCCCGTAAGCTTTAATGGGGGAAATCCTCAAGTCGCGTGCAGTGACTCCTCCGCACACCTCTGGCAAACAACATTCTGCAGGGTGGCGATCACTCTCCCTGGCAGTTGAGATTGCAAGGCTTATGCTTGTCAGAGTATCGCTTTACACTGAGGAAAAACCTAGTCCTTTCAAGAGCTAAACGTGGCGAAGAAAAGCCCCCAAGATTCATCCCCTGAGCGGTTTCCGATTGTTGGCGTCGGGGCCTCGGCTGGTGGATTTGAAGCCTTGCGTCGCATGCTCGAAGCGATGCCGGTTGAGCCAGGGTTTGCAATCGTGATTGTGCAGCATCTCGCCCGTGACAAGCCCAGCCTTGCGCCGGAGTTGTTATCGAAATATACGAATCTGAACGTCTGCCAAGTCCATGATGAACCGGTTGTCCAGCGGGATCATATTTACGTTATTCCACCGGGGCAGTACTTAGGAATCGTCAACGGCCAATTACAACTTTCGGACATGGAAGGTCCCCGACGAACACCGGTTGCGATCGACCATTTTTTCCGTGCCCTTGCCAAAGACCAGGGGCAACGGGCGGTCGGCGTGATCTTGTCGGGTACCGGTAACGACGGCACGCTGGGAGTAAAAGCGATCAAGGCGAACGGTGGCTTGGTGTTGGCGCAAGATAGCAGCACCGCCGGACACGCGGGTATGCCAGACAGTGCGATCCAGTCGGGCGTGGTGGACCAAGTGCTGTCTCCGGAGGAGATTCCTGAAGCGCTGGTGCGTTTCACCGAACATGCTTATACGCACGAAGCGCCGCCACATCCAGAAGGTCAGGACGAAGCGTCCGCAGAGGAGCACCTGACTGACCGTAACGACTTGGGAACGCCCGACGAAGCGACAGAGGCAGGTTTGAGTGCCATCCTGAACTTGCTGCGCAAGCATGCCAAGCGAGATTTCCGCAACTATAAACCGGCCACGCTGTTGCGACGCACTCGTCGTCGGATGTGCCTTCACAGCCTCGATCGGTTCGAAAGCTACGTTCAGTTCCTACAGGAGCATCCAGCGGAGATTCGTGCGCTGGCCAAGGATCTACTCATCAGCGTGACCGACTTTTTTCGAGACCGTGAAGCTTGGGATGAATTGGCAGCGAATGTCATCCCGTCGATCGTGAAGGAAAAAGGGAATGACGAAGCGGTCCGGGTGTGGGTAGCCGGTTGTGCGACGGGCGAAGAGGCTTACACGGTTGCGATGTTGATGCTGGAAGAAATTGGCCGACAGCGAAAGGGCTGTGCCTTGCAGGTGTTCGCCTCCGACATTGATAAGGAGGCGGTCGATCAAGCACGGCAGGGACGGTATCCACTGAGCATCGAAGCGGATATGTCGGCGGAGCGAGTGCAGCGATTTTTTACTTTGCAAGATGGTGACTTGCACTATGAGGTCAACAAGTCGTTGCGTGAGACGGTCATCTTCGCCGATCAAAATTTGATCGCCGACCCGCCGTTCTCGCGACTCGATCTCATCTGCTGCCGAAACGTCATGATCTATCTGAAAGCCGAAGTGCAGCAGAAACTGGTCGCTCTGTTTCACTTTGCCCTCCGCAAAAATGGTTTTTTAATGCTGGGGACGGCGGAGACGATCGGACGGCAAAACGACTTATTTGAGCGGCTCAGTAAACGCCACAAAATATATCGTGGCATCGGCCATGCACGGCATGATCGTTTGGACCTGCCGATCGTGCCGGGGACGATTCGTCGCGACATCACGACGACTGTTCCCCTCCGACGTGACATTCAGTTGCGTCACCTTGCCGAGCAGAAGCTGGTCGAGATGCTGGCGCCAGCTGCGGTACTGATCGATCGCCAATGGCGGATTCTCTACATCAACGGTGACGTCAATCCTTATCTGCTACATCAACCGGGAATCCCCAACGCCGATTTGCTAAGCAAGATGCGTGATGGATTGCGGAGCAAACTGCGCGGTGCGGTTCATCGTGCGATCACGGATCGCAAAAGCGTCAGCGTGACCTGTCAGGTAGAACGGGAGACGTACAGATATGATGTTTCGGTTTCTATCAGCTTGGTTGAAGAAGCCGACCAACGCGAGCCGCTCATGCTGATTGTTTTCCGAGACCTAGGGTCTGCCTCCCCGCAACCCAAAAATCTGGAACAGCATCCCCCGGCGACTTCCGAGAAAACCGTGCCGCATTCGGTCGCCGATACATCGCTCGATGAAAATACGATCATCAGCCAGTTGGAGGAAGAGCTGAACGCCACCAAAGACGATCTGCGATCGACGATCGAGCAGTTCGACGTTTCCAATGAGGAGTTCAAGGCGTCTAACGAGGAGGTCATGAGCATCAATGAAGAGCTGCAGAGCACTAATGAAGAGTTGGAGACGAGCAAAGAAGAATTGCAATCTCTCAACGAAGAGCTCTCCACCGTTAACCATCAGCTTGCCTCGAAAGTGGAAGAACTGGAGGTCAAGCATGCCGATCTCGAAAATTTGATTTCAGCAACCGAAGTTGCCACCGTCTGTTTGGACACAGATTTAGTAATCCGCTGGTTCACGCCCGCGGTGACCAGCCTAATTCGCATCAAGACCGGAGACATCGGACGTCCCCTCGATGATCTGCAGAACGATTTTGCAACCGACGATTTGAAAGAGGTGTGTCAGCAGGTGCTAAATCGCTTGGTGCCAATCGACAGCGAGGTCCGGTGTCACGATGGACGCACTTTTATTCGGCGGGTGGTGCCGTACCGGGCAGATGATCATCGCATTGGTGGCGTCGTGGTTACCTTAGTCGATATCTCGGCTCGCCATCAACGAGAAGAAGATCTGCGAATCAGCCAAAGCCGCTTCCAGATGGCATTGAATGTCGACGGGATTGGCGTGCTGTTCTTTGGCCCTCAAGGAGATTTGCTGGACTGCAATGATTGGTTCTTAGAGGTCACCGGTTACAGCCGCAGCGAAATTCAAGCTGGTACGCTGAGCTCGCTGACTATGACGCCTCCGGAATGGATTGAAGCCACCGTTGCTCAGTTAAAAAAACTAGAACAAACGGGTCGTCTGGGGCCCTACGAGAAGCAGTATCTTTGCAAGGATGGTCGGCGGCTGTGGATGATGCTCTCGGGATGCAGGCTGGATGATGGCACGATTGTCGTGCATGGGATCGACATCGGAGGTCGCAAGCGGGTCGAAGCCGAGCTGAAAGAGAGCGAAGAGAAACTGCGGATGGCCGCCTCGGCGGCTCGCTTGGGTTGGTACTCGTTTGATGTCAGCACCGAAGAAGTCGTGTGGTCCGAGGAACTGCGCATGTTGGCTCGTATACCGTCCGAGGAAATCGTCGATCGGCAGCGAGTTATCGAGTTAATCCATCCCGATGATAGGCAAACGTATTTGAAGGTGATCGAGCAGGCGGTGTCGGCGTGCGATGCGGATGGTTATCGAGCGGAGTTCCGAGTGGTCTTGCCAGAGGGTGAAGTTCGCTGGTTGGAGGATCGAGGCAAAGTGGTCGCTACGGAGCAAGACGGGCAGCGACAGCCACGGTTTGCTATCGGCATGGTGATGGATATTAGCGAACGCAAACAAGCCGAACGGCAAATGCGGGATATCAATCAGATTCTCGAACAGCAGGTTGCCGACCGCACCGAAGCCCTTGAGGTCTTGCAGCACATCACGCGAGCGGCCAATGAAGCCCAGTCGGTGAACGATGCGTTGCGTGCGGCGCTCAAGGAGATCGCCAGCTACAATGGCTGGCGCGTGGGGCATGTTTGGCAGTTAGACGAAGACGCTCCCGCGGGGGTGCGTCGTTTGAAGAGTTCGGGGTTATGGTACCTATCTCAAGGCCTCCGTCTGCCCGACGAAGAGGTGGAAGCTGACGAGGATGACGCGGAGCAAGTCGATGGCGGGCCCTCTACACGCCCCCAACGCGTGACATCGCAGGCCGAACAGCCCACTGCCGTGGCGTTGAAGATCGCCGAGTTCCAAAAACATATCGACCAAATTACCGTCTCCGGCGGCGAAGGACTGATCGGTCGAGTGATGGAATCAGGAGAATTCAGCTGGGTCGATGACATCGCCCTGGAAAGCGATTTGTGGCAATTGGACATGTCGGAGCTTGGATTGCACGCCGCGATCGCCTTTCCGATCACCATTGACACGCAGGTCGTCGCGGTGATGGAGTTTTTCTCGCAAGTCCAGAGCGGCCCTCAACGTCGTTTCTTGGACGTCATTCCTGATATCGGGATCCAGCTTGGACACGTGATCCAGAGGAAACATCTGGAACGGATCGTGGCGGAGATTGCCAGCGAAGAGCAGCAACGAATCGGACGAGAGCTACACGACGGGATCGCGCAGCAGTTGACCGGTGGGGCGCTGATCGCGGAGTCTCTACGTCGCACGCTTCCCAGTGATTTGCAATTGCAAATCGAGAATGTAAACCATTTGATTGATATCCTCCGCCAGACGCATCTGGATGTTCGGCACTTGTGTAGTGGCCTGATGCCCAGTTCGCTCGATGCCGCAGATCTCTTGCCCGCGATTCGTCGGATTGCGGACGAACTGTGCAACGTGCACGAAATAGTGTGCGAAGTGGATGATGAGCCTTTCGACGAAAGCTTTGTGCAGAACGACGGAGTCGCCTTTGCGGTGTTCCAGATTGCTCGCGAGGCAACGCATAATGCCGTCAAGCACGCTCAGGCCTCGCGAATCGACATCCGACTTGCCGCGAATGATGATTTTAAGATGACGATTGAGGATAACGGAATAGGATTTGATGTTAGCCAGCGTCACGGCTATACCAACGGCTTGAGGATCATGCGATTCCGAGTAGCCTCGGTCGGGGGCGAACTGCAGATCGATTCGTCAAGGAAGAATGGCACCCGAATCTCCGTAACGATCCCTAAAAGGAGTTGTCAACGATGAGCAAGACGCTGTCTGGCTCGGCCCGTATCGTGGTGGTAGACGACCACGGTATCGTCCGTTTTGGCTGTGCTCAACTGATCAATCAAGATCCGTTGCTTGAGGTTTGCGGAATGGCAAGCAGCGAGCAGGAGGGGTTTGAAATGATCAAGCGAGAGCGTCCCGATCTGGCGCTGGTGGACTTGTCGTTGAAAAATGGCGATGGAATCGATTTGATTAAGTCTTTGGTGACCCACGTTCCGGCGACCAAGATCCTTGTCATCTCCGCTCATGACGAAAGCCTGTTTGCACACCGGGTGTTGGCCGTTGGTGCATTGGGATTTGTCAATAAACAAGAAGCCCCCGGCAATCTGACCAACGCAATTCACGCGATCCTCCGCGGTGAATTTTTCTTCAGTGAATCGGTAACCAAGCACCTGATCCGAGATCGGCTTGGGAATACGAAGCCGAACAAAGTCAATGGCATCGAACGACTGACCAACCGCGAACTGCAGGTTTTTGAACAGATCGGCAATGGGCGCAGCACCCGTCAGATTGCCGAAGCGCTCTTCTTGAGCGTCAAGACCATTGAACGACACAAAGAGAACATCAAGCAAAAGCTGGGGATTCAGCATGCCACCCAGTTGGTCCAGCACGCCACCCAGTGGGTCCTTGGCCGCGGCTGATGAAGGCCCAGTGGCCAACGGGTCGGCGAAGAGGAGGTCGGCTGGAAAGATGCTCATTAGCCCGTCCCTCCGACTGGCATCGTCGCCGCTTCCGGTCCTTGTGGGACGTATGGCACGCAGCTTGCATGTTCCTACGCATCAGAACTTTTCCGCACGAGAGTTTCTCTGCGTGCCTCCCCCTAACGGACGCGCGGCTAGGTGACAGCCGTAGAACCGATTCTCCGGCCACCGCACCGAACGCGAGCCATTCGCTTGACTTGCCGTCTGCCGAAGACTTCTGAAACTGATAGCTCTTTTTATGCTTACCCCAGCCAAACCAAAACGTTGCGTGATTGCAGATGACGTGCGGGCATCAAGAGAACTGCTGCAGGGCTGGCTGGTCGACAGTGGCTTCGAATGCTCGCTGGCCGTTGACGGTACAAACGCATGGGAGTTGATTCAGGAACAACCGCCTGACTTGGTTTTGACCGACATTCAAATGCCAAATTGCAGCGGCTTGGAACTGATTCAAAAAATGCGCCGGTCGAGCTGCTCCACACTGCGCAGTATTCCAGTGTTGGTTATGACCAGCCTGCACGATGATGAGATACAGCGCGTCGTGCAAGAACTAGGTGGCAACGGTCTGTTGGCAAAACCGCTCGATCGGCACTCCACCTACTCTGTCGTGCTGAATCTCCTCTCCGAAGGTTTGAGTGGTGACCAGTTGATCGTCAATGATCCACAGCATCGGACCAGCGGTAACGGCTGTATCTCGCCAACCCTGCGAAGGCTGATTCGCGCTGTGGCGATTAAAGAGACGTAGCCCTCTAGTGATTCGACTAGCAAGCTTTGTCGAGCTCACTCGTCGACCGGCTGCGATTATTCCTCCTGGCTGCGATTATTCCTTCTGAGCGGGCGTTTGGGAAACGTGGCCGAACAAGTGCTTGCCCCGAAGGCTTTGCTCGGCGATGACCGCCGCGGCGGCACTCCATCCCATCGGGCTGGTTCCGCCGGGAGTATGTTGCTGCCCGTGAACGTATTCGGGAAAACTCCAGGGTTGTCCATCCATAGCCAAGTGATTGGCGGCATGGATCCCAAGGCAGTAGCGCCGCGCCAAATCGGTTTGATTTCGGCTCGCTAAGGAGGCTGCATAAAATCCCGTGACCAGCGGCCATAACCCGCCGTTGTGGTATTCGTAAGGCGAGTTCTTGAAGGTATGCGAAAAGGAGACCTGTAGGTCTTCCCACAGTTCGTCTTTGGGAGTAATCACTGGATCGAAAGCTGGCAGCAGCATCACATCTGCCTGGACAATCGAGTTTGCAATGTAGCTGTCGACAACCTTGCACTGTTCTTCATCGGCCACTCCCAAAAGCATCGTCAAAGCGTTGGCCATGGCGTCGAAGCGAAAACCGTAACCGAACGGGGTAAAGAACGGCATCCAATACGAACCGCCCCTTTCCGGCGCCGCTTGGCGACCTTTCTTGTACAACACCTCATGATAAACGTCTTTGGGTGGCTGGCCGTCGGACAGCCAATAGTTGGCGCGAATCAAATGCATCAGCCGCGTTGAACGTTCCTCTAAATGGTGGTCGGCGGTTTGGTGCAAATGTCGGTGGATTCCGCAAAATTCTCGCTGCGCCTGCAGATACAGCAATTGATCGTACAACACATAGCCACTCTGCAAATACTCGTCTGCCCAGTCACCCGTGGGAGGAATGTAAAGCAAGCCGCGCGTGTTGAACTCCCATGCGCCCAACAGATGGCGCACCTTCTCTAGCGGTTCGAGCATCTGATGCAGAAATTCGTCGTCTTCGGTAAAACGCCAGTAAGCACCCGCGGCAATCACAAACCAAAGGTTTGCGTCGACGCGTCCGGCGGTACCACCGTAGCTGACGCGATCGGTCGTTGGGTCGACATTGCTGGGGATCTCGCCATGCGGGCCCTGGTACCGCATCAATGTCTCCAAGCTGCGCCGACAGCCGTCGACCAGCTCTGGATCTTCCGTTAGCAGCGACGCCAAGCCGACAATGCAACTGTCGCGTCCCCACACGCGACGGTAATTGTCGCACTCCGTCGGTGTGGCGAGAAAGCCGTAGCTCTCCAGGCAGCGATGCAGGGTTTGCAGCGCTTGACGATACCCTTCCTGACCAAGCTGGTCGGAGGCTTGGTCAGTCGACGCCGCGGCATCGTGCGGGGATTCGGTGCTCATCGGGATTTCTCTCCTGCGAGTCGCCCTTACGATCTGCTCGGGCTTTACGATCTGCTCGGGCTTTACTCGTTGGCCGAGGTGTCCCAAAAGTAAGTCGGCCACAGCAACGAGCGTACGGTGGAGGAGAGCAACCCGACCGCACACGAAGTGAAAAACGCGGTCACCAATACGACCACCGCGCCGGAAGAATAGATTACCGTTGCGCACGTTGCCGCCGCATCACATAAAACGAATCCGAGCCCCATCAGCCGTGACATGCCTTACTCCCTTCGAATCGTGTTTCGAGGTTAATGTTGTGCAAATTGTGTCAAAGAATTTGTGCCAAGGAATCGCGTAGGCGATTACAGCATCTAGCTTGCCGATTACTGCTAAGTCCGTGCCAACGCAAAATGGTGTCGAGCCCCAGGGATTTGCCTGAAAAGCTAACACGTTTCGGTGTCCGGGGGCTTTCGCCGCGTCCCTTCGTGGGTCACGCGTTGACCTTCACTTTGTGGGGTCGCAGGTGAACGCAAAAAAAAACGCTCGCCGGATGGGCGAGCGTCTTCAAGGAATCCTGGCAGTCCAGCGTGCAAGTCGCTGCGCGGCGTGACGTTAGACGGAAGAGTGCTGTGCGGAGGTCACCGTTCCATTGGCGTCGACCAATTCCCAAGTCCCCGAATCGGTCTCGGACTTCCATAAATCACGGAGCTCTTCGCCGCTGAGCAAAGAACGCACAATGCTGGCGAGGGGATCCGGAATCACCAATGCGATTGCGCCATCACGATATTTGCGGCTGATTTTCCGCAGTGCCCCAGCGACGCGATCCTTGGCGTCTTCGATTGTTTCGCCGCAAGGCGGGCAAATGTTCTGCGGCGCTTCCTGGCCCTCGCGGTAGACGCGGGGCAATTGCCGACGAACTTCGTCGATCAGCTTTCCATGCCACAAGCCATGATCGACGTTGCGAAAGCAATCGATCACCTTCGTTTTGACTCGTCGACCTTCGGCGAGAACTTTGGCCGTTTGCTGAGCTGATTCACAGGGAGCCGTATAGATACCTCGGATCTGAACTCGTTCGAGTTCTTTCGAGGTACGTACGGCTTGCTCCCGCCCGTGATCAGACAATGGCATATCGAGCGAACCCTTGATTCGCTTCTGCTCATCGAATTCGGTGGCACCGGGGCGCACCAAGACGATCCGTAACATTTCGTACTTTAACTAAGTGGAAGAATCGGTCTGTAGAGCGTCGCGTAAGCGCTGGACTGCAGCCGCGTAATCATCGTTTCCGAAAATCGCGGAACCGACGACAAACAGATCGCAACCTGCCTCACGGCATGGCGCTATCGTTTCGGGTTTAATGCCGCCGTCAACTTCCAGCAGCAAATTCGGATGCGACTTACGCAGCGTTCGAAGCCGCTCAATCGCGTTGGAATGAAATGCTTGGCCACCAAATCCAGCGTTGACACTCATGACAAGAACCGCATCGACGTCGTCTAAACAACCCGAGATTCGGTCCAGCGGTGTGTCGGGATTCAAGGCGATTCCGGCGACGATCCCATGGCCATGAATCTGCTCGATGACCGGCAGAGGGTCGGCAACGGCTTCGATGTGAAAGGTCAGCATGTCGGCGCCCGCCTCGGCAAAGGCGTCGATGTAGGCCATCGGATCGGAAATCATCAGGTGCACATCTAGCGGAAGCTTGGTCAACCGACGCAAGCTGGCAACGATCGGCATCCCATAGGTCAGGTTGGGCACAAAATGACCGTCCATCACATCGAGGTGCAAGACGCGGGTGCCCGCCGCTTCCAATTGCTCCACTTCGGCCTGCAAATTGCCGAAATCGCACTGCAGCATGCTGGGTAGCACGGCTGGCGAGGCGGATCGTAGTTGGGTTAGGCGGTCCTGAAGCATGGCTTCGTCAGGTTCGATTGGAGGGCGGTGTGAGCGATTCTGAAAGCTTCAAAGTGGCTTTGCGGCGACTGCCCGGCCGGCGTCCGTGGGATCAAGTGATACCGCACATGACAAAGACAGCTCAAAGCGATCAGAATGTTGTCATCACCATTTCGCCCGTTGTCAATTCACCTGATCTTGGTGTTTCCCAAACAGGGGCGGGCTAGCAAACATAGCGAGCAGAAATTGTCCGAAAAAGCCCTTCTAAAGCGGCTTTAAGGGAGGGAAAGTTTCCTGTCCAGTTTTCGCAATTATTCCTGAGGAAGCTTTCTTTTGAGTCTTCTGACGCGATTTTTCGGGGTGGAACGCTCCCTAGACGTCACCTCGCAAATGGGCTGCTGGGAGAGCGCCATGGGGGCTGGCAACGAAGGGTCATCTCCGCCCTTAGACTTCGACGACATCCACGTCCGTCGTGTCGGGTTCAGGACCCGGCTCGGCAGGTGTGCTGGGCGCTGCTTCGGCTTCGGGCGCTGCTTCGGGGCGTCGCTTGCGATTGAGAATGATGTTTGGAAAGCGACCATTAAGTTGCAATCGCAGCCCGCCAGCTTGAAGCTTCCGTCCCTGAGCTCCGTTTGCCTGACCGGGACCGAGCATGCGAATCTGGCCAAACTGCTTCAGCAGTCGATGGGCTTCGGGATCACCTTTTTCAAGCGCTTGCTCATTTTCGTATTCGACCGGGGGTTTGCTGGCCGCATTGCCGGGACGCTCGACGGTGTGTTTGTCACCATCGATTCGGATGACGACTTTCTTGCCGTTGCGTTCGATTTCGATTTTCTTCTGTTTGCCGTTCAAGACTTGAATTGCGATTCGCTGCTGAAATCGAATCGGCGCCGGTGCATTGCGCGGCATGTTGGCTTCGGCAGGTTTGGGAGCCAGCACATTGCGAGCTCGATTGGCGATCCCTTCCGAGGGATTTTTGGCCAACTTCTGCAGCGTTTGTTCGGCGGCTTGGCGCACATTTTGGGTGCCTGATTCAAAGTGCTTGGTCAGCAATTCAAAGCATCGCTCGGCAACTTCGTTGGAAGGCGACTGGGCCCCTTCGGAGAGGGCGTCGATCGCTTCAAGCCCCAGTTCGCCCAATTCCCTTGCCGCTTCTCGACGTGTCGCGAACGTAGGCGCATCGAGTCGCTCGACCCACTCTTTGGGCGTCCTTTGTCCAGGAACGTCATCGGCCAGCGCGTGGCTGAGCAGAGAGTGGCTAATAAAAGAGCCTACAACGCAGGCGAGGATAAAACTTGCTAAGCGGACATTCAGCATGACGGACCTTACAATTCGTGGACAACTTCGAGGCCATTCCGGGTTCCAACCGCACTCCAAATCTGGCGGTCAATACTATCGGTTATCAACTGCATCCGGCCGTCAATGAACAGCATCTGTGCACCACCGGGATGACGGCTAGAGTAACTCAGTTCTTTGTCTTCGATAAAGATTCGCGGATCGTGGGAATCGGCAACCCCGACCGGAACCGCAGTGCTGCCAATCGCTTCGCTGACTTCGTTGGCAGAAAAAGTCGAGGTGCCGACACACCAATGGTCGAGCAATTGCGGGATTCCGAAGTGATCCGGCGCGGTGATCGTGACATCCACTAACGTTTCGCCAATCGCCGCAGTGTACGACGTGCCATCTCGCACATCACGGAATTTTGTGCCGCTGTCGCGAAAGAACAACCCGTCTTGTTCAGCATCATAGAGCGTGGGCGGCGTCCCCGACTCACGCCCGAGCGTCCCCGATGCGACGGCCAAGTAAGTAGCGGGAACACGATCGGGGACACCGTGGTCCTGCCGTAGCGGTGCGGCAGCGGAGGGGCAGCGATACATTGGGAAAATGATTTGCAGTGCCGCAGCGTTTGCCGGGTCGGTCCAGTCCATGTCGGGCCGCATCGATTCGACAACATTTTGTTGTTCGAGAAACGGCAGTAACGAACCGCTCCACAGCAGCCCATTTTCTTCGATGATTCCCGCGGGAAAGCGTCCCAGCGTGTTGTGATAGTTGTGCAGTGCCAGCCCCATTTGATGCAGCCGGTTGGCACACTGAGTCCTCCGGGCGGCTTCTCGAACGTTTTGAATGGCAGGCAGCAACATCGCCAGCAGGAGGCCGATAATTGCCACGACGACCAGCAGTTCGATTAGCGAAAACCCACGTGGGCTGGGCTTCCAATCGGTGGCAATGCCGCTTCGCATGGTCTTGCCGTCTGCGGTTGGAGTACGGGTGTCTGCGAGGACAGCTTTAGTTGTCGCGTCTTCCGCGGCAGATTGCAAGCGAAATAGGGCTTGCAGCCGCCGTAAAATATCTTGAAAAAGTTTTTCCGGTGAACCCTTCATGACTCCCGCAGGGCCACCGGTCACGGTGAAAACGAGGGCTTGAGTGAGCTTTATGCGTCAATGGCTAAAATCTTGCAAAGAACGCTGGGACAACTGGTGCGGTGACCGAGAGATGGAGCAAGCCATTCGCACGCATTTGACGCGAGAGGGTTTTTTTGGGCGGACGGCCAAGTTGCGGCAGGTGCGGCTGGTCGCGATCGCGCGGCCTGGTTGGAAGCAGGTGTTTCGTTTCGAGGCTCGTGCTCGAGTGGCTTCCGCGGCGACCGAGGATGGCCCCGACCCGGCGGCGGTCTACTGCGACCTGTTTGGTCTGGTTCAAGAAGATGCGCGGCATCGGACCACGGTGGTGGTTTTTGAGCGCGCTGACCAGCGGAGGGCAAAGTTTGCCGAGTGGTCCGACGGTCTGCTATGCCTGCGGGGGGCTCATGATTTGAGGACCGGAGTGTGACACGCCGGACCACTATGGGCCAACCACTGGCCGTGGTCCGTGAGGCGTGCTCAGGCGGAATAGGGTGCCGGCTATGCGATCGAGACGGTCAGCTCGACCTCGGCGTCGGCTACCTTCAGTCGTTGCGACTCGGCGTCTGGCAACGTTGAAAGCTGAAGCGACTCGGCCAGTGTTTCGTTCTGGATCGTCGCTTCGTGCTCTGTGATTGCGGTTTGCACCTCTTCGCTATCGGACACGATTCCGACCACAATCCGATCGGTAAATTCGCAGCCCAATTCTTTACGTCGGCTTTGGATGAACCGGATTAAATCGCGAGCGATGCCTTCGCGATACAATTCCGCGGTGACCTCGGTGCTGAGCACTACCACGCTGTTCTGCCCTTGCGACGCCGAAGATCCTGGCCGAGCTTGCAGGCGGACTTGGATGTCCTCGCTGTCGAGTTGCAGAAGCTGGTCGCCGATCGTCAATTCGATGTGGCCTTGGCTTTGAAGCTGAGCCATCAGTTGCGCCCCGTCGGCTTGTCCGAGCAACTTCTTGACCTGCGGAATGTTTTTACCGACACGCGGGCCGAGCCGCTTCAAGTTGGGCTGCACGCTGTACTGCACCAAGTTCTCCGCATCGGTGACGTACTCCACGGCCTTGACGTTCAGTTCGCTTTGGACCAACGCGTCGTGCTGTTTCAACCAGTCCACGTGTTGTTGATCGGCCAGCACCACGGTGACGCTGGCGAGCGGCTGGCGAACCTTCAGTTTGGCTTCGGCGCGGGCGGCGCGTCCCAGTGAGGCGATCTCGCGGAGCAATCCCATCCGCTGTGACAATACGGCATCGACGCGCGCCATATCGCAGTCGGGGTAGTCACACAAGTGAACGCTTTCCAGCGTCTTGCCGGCGAACGGTTTGGTCAGTTCCTGCCATAGGTTTTCGGCGAGGAAGGGGACGAAGGGAGCGATCAGTTTGGTGACCTGAACCAGCGTTTCGTACAACGTCCAGTAGGCATCCAGTTTATCGGGCGACGTTTTGTCTTTGGCCCAGTAACGGTCGCGACTGCGGCGTACAAACCAATTACTCAGGCCGTCGACGAGGGCGGTGATTTGTTGGCAGGCACCGTAGTTATCGTAGGCGTCCATCCGTTCGGTCACGCGCTGTGTGGTCTGGTTCAGTTCCGACAAAATCCAACGATCGATTTCCGCCCGCTCGGCCAGCGGGCGGTAGCCGACCCCCGAATGCAGTTCCTCGCTGGTCAGTTGCTGCGGTTCGGGCACACCGGCGGTCGGGTCGAAGCCATCGATTTCGGCATAGATTGTGAAGAAGCTGAAGACGTTCCACAGTCGCAGCAGGAATTCCGGAATCGAGTCACGAATGGTTCGCTCGCTGTACAGGATCGAGGTCCACGGCGGCTGGTTGGCAAAGAAGTACCACCGCAGGGCATCGGCACCATATTGGTCGAAGATTTCGTCGGGACTGCGGTAGTTCCGCAGTTGCTTCGACATCTTGCCGACCTTCTTTTCGAAATCGCCACCAAACTTTTCTTTGGCTTCGCCTTCGGTCAGCGCGATCGTTTTTTTGTCATCCGATTTTTTGGGTTCGTACCATTCGGCCAGCATCAATCCCAACACGATGCAGTTCCGGAACGGATGAGGCCAGGGCAGGGTGGTCGAGGTTTGCTCAGCGGCTGCCGAGTCGCTGTTGTCCGGTCCGAACAGCAGCGTACTGATGGCCAGTTGGCTGTAAAACCAACCGCGTGTTTGATCGAGCGCTTCGCTGATGAAGTCCGCAGGGAACTGCGATTGGAACTGAGCTTTGCTGCCTGGCTGGTGGGGGTAGCCGACCTGGGCGAAAGGCATTGCACCGCTGTCGTACCAACAGTCGATCACCTCGGTAACCCGCCGCATCCGGGCACCGGGTGCGAATGGCGAATCGTAAGTGACCGCATCGATGTAAGGCTTGTGAACCCGGAGGTCGTCGACCAGCTTGGGGTTCGCCGCCTTCGCGTTTTCCCACACATCGGTCCCCGCGACTCCTGGCTTTGCAAGCAGTTCCTCGTACTGTCCGATCGCTTCCATCCGCCCCGTTTGTTGGCAGACCCAGATCGGCAGCGGGGTACCCCAGAAGCGTTCTCGCGAGAGTGCCCAGTCGACATTGGAAGCCAGGAAGTTGCCGAAGCGGCCGTCTCGAATATGCTCGGGCTGCCAGCCAATTTGAGCATTATTCTCCAGCATTTGATCTTTGAATTGCGTCGTCCGAATGAACCAGCTCTCGCGTGGATACTGGATCAGCGGGTCCTCTTGGGCTCGCCAGCAAAACGGATAATCGTGCAAGTATTGCTCTAGCAGAAACAGCACGCCGCGTTCTTTCAGGTCGCGCGTGATCGGCTTGTCGGCATCCTTGACCCACAGCCCGGCAAACGGGCCGGCGACTTCGGTAAAGCGTCCATCGGATCCGACACAATGAAACAGCTCCGGCGCTTCGCCTTCGACAAACCGCTGCTGTTCGGTGGCCAAGACCTCGTAGTCGACTTCACCGAACGCCGGGGCTTGGTGGACTAAGCCGGTGCCGCTGTCGGTCGTGACAAAATCGGCCGCCACGACGCGCCAATAATGGTTTTGCGTCCCGCCCCCGACCAGTTTCCCTTGGTCGTTGGCTTTGTCGGTGTAATAAAAATCGAATGGCGGTCGGTACTGTGTGCCGATCAGTTCCGCACCGCGACACGTCTCCAGCGGCGTCAGCTCAAGTTTGCTCTTGGCGGCGATCGCATCGACGAGGGCCGACGCGATCCACAGTTGATCGTCGCTCTCGGCGACCGCCACGAGCGTGTATTCCAATTCGGGATTGACGGCCGCAAACATGTTGCTGGGCAACGTCCACGGGGTGGTCGTCCAGACCAGCAAGCTGCGTTGGGGCTGATCGACTAGCGGAAACTTGACGAACACACTGGGGTCGGCGACTTGGCGATAGCCTTGGCCGACTTCGCCAGCGGACAGCGCGGTGCCGCCTTGTGCCCACCACCAAACGATCTTGTGGCCTTGATATAGCAAGCCGCGATCGAACAGGTTCTTGAGGCTCCACCACACGCTTTCGACGTAGCTT
>CAYZHQ010000081.1:0-26637 GCA_964477385.1 uncultured Pirellulaceae bacterium | reverse complement strand
AGGGCGAGTTCCTCGCAAAAGGTACCCGACACTTTTTTGTCGCACGATCCTTACTTGGCCAACGTCACTTGGTCCCAAACGGGGCCGTTGCTGGTGCCGGCACCTGGCAATGGTACTTGCCAATGGCGGGGCTCGGTGCCTTCGAGGTCAGTAACCGGATGCTTCGGGAGCTTCGATGTCGATGGCTTCCAGGTTTAGCCGGCTGCGGCATTCGTCGAGGATCTGTTTGGTTGCGCTGGCACCGACTCGAGTGACCCCTAAGGCCCGGACCTCCAGTAACTTTTCGAGATCCCGGACGCCACCGGCCGCTTTGACTTGGACCGGTGGTTTGGTGTGAGCCACCATTAACTTCAAGTCTTCGATCGTCGCTCCGCCCGTTCCATAGCCAGTCGACGTCTTCACCCAGTCGGCTCCCAGCTCACCACAGATCTCGCACAGACGTTGCTTGTGCGAATCTTCTAAATAACAGTTTTCAAAAATCACTTTGACTTTACGTCCCGCGGCATGCGCCGGCGCGATCACCGCTTCGATATCGGTCCGCACGTAATCCCAGTCCCCGCTGAGGACTTTGGAGATATTGCAGACCATATCCAGTTCTTGACAGCCATCGGCGATCGCTTTGGCCGCCTCGGCCGCTTTGACCGCCGTCGTGTGCCCTCCGTGGGGAAAGCCGATTGTCGTGCTGGGCTGGACGGTACTGCCGTCGAGCAGTTCCACGCAGCGTCGCAGCGCGTAGGGCATGATACAGACACTCGCCACGTCGTAGGCCCGAGCCAGACGGCAACCCGCCTCCAACGTTTCCCAAGTCATCGTTGGCTGCAACAGCGAATGATCGATCATCTTGGAAATCGTCTGGTAGCTGTAATCCATAACAAAAATCTGCTGGCAAAAGGGGGGGAGAGGACCATGCCCGAGCTGCGATTCTTGCATTCATTGATCATGCAAGCAATGCCTTTGCCGACTTGGCTCCCTCTCATTGAGTGCCGTTGGATAGAGCCAGCAGGGGGCACAAAAACTCATCTTGGGCCATTGGAACCTTTTTGCCTAAACTCCGCAGCGGTCTAGCGACGCTCGTTGGGCCGAACTACTCAGCAAGACCATGCTGGGGCGACAGTTTCCCACGGTGAACGTGTCATGGCAGACAACAAGTCGAGCAGCCGATTCCTGCAGTCTCTTCGACAACGGACTCAGCAACGTCGAGGTGAACGCAGCAAACGTACGCGCACGATGTTGCTGGTTAGCTTCGTTCTGTTAGCTTTGTTTGGCGTTGCTCTGCCAAGCATCCTCGCACACACCAGCCTAGCGCAGTCATTGCTATCGCGTGCCACCTCGGGTTATGGCTTGCAGGTTTCCGCCAAGTCGATGCAGTTTGGCTGGATCACCCCGATCCGGCTGGACGGCGTGCAAATCACTGGCGAGTCGGGCGAGACGAAAGCGTCGATGGAGTCGATTCAGACCAACCTTAAATTGCTCGACTGCTTCGGATCCCTTTCCGATTTAGGCCAGATTACGATCCGAGGCCTGGATGCCGAAGTCGCGGTAGCCGACGGACGCAGCAGTTTGGAAGATGACTTGGCGGCGTTGCTCGCCGGCGATTCCGGGGCGGAGCCGATGACCGGCACGATCGACATTCAAGATGCGAACTTTACAATCACCGATGTCGGCAGCGATACCGCTTGGTTTGTCGGTAATGTCCAGTCGACGGTCAAGCTGCTGACTTCTGGGATTGAAATCCAAGGTTCTTCGGTGCTAACCGATCCCCGCGGAGCCAGCGGGGCGTTGGAGATCGGCACCAAAATTTCTCAGACCCCGGAACCGCTGTCAGCAGACCAACCCGCATGGCAAGTAGACCTGCGTTTACGCAACGTTCCTCTGCACATTGTCACCTTGCTGAAGCGACGATTCCCCGAGTCGGCCGGTTCGCTGCCTGACCAGTTGTCCGGCGATGCGAGCGGCGTGATACAACTGACTCAGATGCCCGAGGGTTTGCTCTCCGCCCGTTTCGATTCTGTCGAAATCCGCAAGTTGGTCGCCGCCGATAGTCGTTTGGGGCAACGCACATGGGCCAACGAATTCGCCAGCCTGCACGGCGGATTGATCTACAAACAGGGCGTGATTCAAACGCGGCAGTTGCAGGCGGTCAGTGATTTTGGCAACGTGACGATGAGCGGCAACGTTCCGCTGCCAACCGGTCCGACGACTTCGCTGGCTTGGGTGGAAACGATCAGCGGCTCTGGCGCGGCCGACATCGATTTAGCAAAGCTCGAACGCGCTGCTCCAGGGTTGCTGCCACTGCGTAGCGGTGCCACGATCACCGCTGGTCGAGTGACCGGCAAAATCGACTCCCGCGCCGGCAACGATGGCCAATACCGCACCGTCTGCTCCGTCCGCACATCGCCGATCCGAGGCCAAGCCGCGGGTCGTCCGATCGTGCTGGAGCCGGTCATCGCCGATGCAACGTTCTTGTTGCGAGACGGTGTCGCGGCGGCGGAACAGATCCGGCTGAGCAGCGCCTTCGGGACCGCTTCGGGACAAGGCGACCTGCGTTCGGGAACTGGGAAATTCGACGTCGATTTCAGTCGTCTCGCTGCGATGCTGCAACCGCTGGTACAGCTCCCCGATGCCGGGCTCAGGGGGACCGCGAGGGGCAACATCGGTTGGTCGGCTGGCGCCGCTGCGGAGTGGAAACTGCGCGGTGATCTGGCGGCAAACGACCTCAATATCCTCCTGCCGAGCGGCCAGTCGATCCGCCAGCCGTCGTTGTCCGCCAACTTGGACGCCACGGGAATTTGGTCAGGGGATACGCTGGCCGAACTGAACCAGTTGAACGCGACATTGAACGCCGATGGTCATCGTTGGGAGGCCAAACTGCTGCGCGCGGTCCGCGAGCCCGCCTCTGGCAACCCTCTGCCTCTGCAAATCATAGGTTCGGGAAATTGCCAGCCCCTGGTACAGCTCGCCGGACCTTGGCTGCCGCCGGAGTTGCATTCGGTCGCTGGTAGCTTTACCGCTGCGGTCATGGTGGAAGTCGCCCAGACGAGCGGACGATTGACCGCCGCGACAATCAGTCTGCAACAACCGCAAGCCGGTTGGGGTGCGCAAATTTTCACTCAACCGTTTCTGAAGCTACAGTTTGACGGCGTCTACGCTTGGCCGCGAGGTGAATTGGCCGCCAAAACGTTGACGGTGGAAGGAGACGCGCTCTCCTTTGCCGCAGTCGGAAAGGCCGCTCCTGAGTCGGCTAATTTGGAGCTTGGTTGGCGATTGGACCTGCAGCGGCTGCAGAATTCGGTGCGCACCTCCATCGTTCAGCAAACACAGCCAGCGACGATCCAACAGGTTAACTATGTGGGGCCGCAACCACACGTTGCATCGGAGTCCTATGTAATCCAAGGGCGGTGCGAAGGGTCGGCGGTCCTGACGGGGAAAGATGGCATCTGGTCAATCGATACCGACGCCAAGGCGAACCAGTTAGTGATTTCCCAAACCGCGGTCACCGCCCGCTCAACGTTCACCGGCCCGGTGCGTCCCTCCGCCGCGGCGCACGCCACCGATTTGATTCCGCTGTGGAGCGAGCCAACGGCCAGTATCCGCGGCGTGTTTCGTTATGACGCCACGACCGGAGGTGCCAAGGCCGATCATGTGCGCGTGGCGAGCGAGTGGTTCGACGCGACGGTGGATGGGCATGTCATCTGGAACGAAACGTTGGGCGAAATCCACTTGAAAGGCCCTAGCGAAATCGATATGCCGCTCGTCGCCCAGCGGCTTTCGGCACTCGCCGGCCAACCGATTCAGTTGACCGGTACGCATGCCGCACCCATGGATATTCTCTTGCAAAGACAGCCCGATAATCAATTGTCGGTCGATGTCCGCAGTTCCATCGGTTGGCAAAGCGGCAGTGTGGCCGGCATCGGTTTCGGTAAGAGTACGGCGAACTTGAGAATCACCGACGTGACAACCACGATCGAACCGACCACCATTCCGATGGATCTGGGACAACTGCACGTCGCCGGCCAAGTGCATTACGGCGATGGCCCGCTGTGGTTTGAACAGAGCCCCGGCCTGTTTGCCGAGAACATTCGGCTGGAACCGCAGATGGCACGCAAATGGCTGAAGTACCTCGCCCCGCTTGCTGCCGATGCAACAGAGATTAGCGGTACGGTCAATTTGCAACTGAGCGAATGTGTCGTCGTGCCCGACGATACGCAGCGCTCGCGCGTGGCGGGTCAATTGTCGGTGCAAGGCATCGATATGAATGCCGGACCACTTGCCAACCAGGTGATTTTAGGCATCGATCAGATGAAGAACCTCAGTCGTGGGCTGTCCGGTGGTCAAGCTCCCGCGCGGACGCGGCGGCTGTTGTCGATTCCTGCCCAGGTGGTGGAATTCGATCTTCGGGACGGCGTGGTCAATCATCAGCGGATGTATTTCACGATCGATGATGCGCGGGTGATCACCAGTGGCAGTGTGGCAATCGACGGACGTTTGAACCTGATGGCGCAGGTGCCCCTGGAAGCCCGTTGGCTTGGTAGTGACGTGCAATCGCTCGCCGGCGAGACGATCACGCTACCGATTTCCGGAACCTTTTCGCGTCCCACGCTGAACACCGCCGCGATCACTCAAATGGTCGGCAACCTCGGCCTCAAAGCGGCTCAACAGTCCGCCGAGAATTATCTGCAACAGCAAATGAATCGCGGCCTAGAAAGACTGCTGGGTCGATAGCCGAGACGTTGGTGTTAGAATGGAGGCCCTCCAGTTGCCTCCCTACCGCCCGGTTTCAAAGGACCTCCTCGATGCTGCCGCTATTTCGAATCTTGCTGTTGCTTGGCTTGTCTCTGCCCCGCGCCGTCGGGTTTGCTCAGGAAGAT
Organism: uncultured Pirellulaceae bacterium; assembly: GCA_964477385.1. GTDB lineage: Bacteria > Planctomycetota > Planctomycetia > Pirellulales > Pirellulaceae > Roseimaritima. Next base: position 21,769 of record CAYZHQ010000081.1, on the reverse strand, counting down.
CCTCCGCGCGACGCTCAGCAGCAACGCGGCCATCTTGAGAATGCACGCTACACCTTCGAACATGACAAACGGGGCACGGTCGCCTTTCTTGGCGGATCGATCACCGAGATGAATGGCTATCGGCCGAAGGTTTGCCAATACCTTCAGCAGCGTTTTCCCGACACGCAGTTCACCTTCATCAACGCTGGTATCAGCTCAACTTGTTCGGCGACGGGGGCATTTCGATTGCAACGCGATGTGCTCAGCAAACAGCCCGATCTGTTGTTTGTGGAGTTTGCGGTCAACGATGATCAAGACGCCGTCCACCCGCCGCGTGAATGCGTGCGTGGCATGGAGGGCATCTTGCGGCAAGCCCTCCTACAACGGCCGATGCTCGATATAGTCATGACACATTTTGTTAACCCGTCGATGCTCGAGACGCTGCAGCAAGGAGGATCGCCGGTCAGCAGCGCTCAGCACGAACGTGTCGCTGCGCACTACACCGTCAGCACAAACGATGTCGGCCGCGAATTGGCAAGTCGTATCACGGCGGGCGATTTTACATGGCAGTTGTATGGCGGTACGCATCCCAAGGAGCCGGGGAATCGCTTGGCAGCCGATGGCGTCATCGAGTTACTCGAAGCGGCTTGGGCGGAACCACGCAAAGCGAATGCCTCGCTCCAACCGCACGCGTTGCCTCAGCCACTGGATGTGAATAGTTACTTCCGCGGTCGGTTTCTGCCCGTCGATTCAGCCACGACGGAGACCGATTGGGTGATCGAACGTCCCGATTGGAAAGACCTTCCCGGTCAGTCGCGTGCCACGTTTGATAAACTGTCGTTGCTGTGCAGTACGACTGCTGGAGCCGAGTTGAGCCTCCGCTTTAGCGGTACCGCCGCGGGAGCGTTTGTGTTGGCAGGTCCTGACGCCGGGATGGTGGAAGTGACGATCGACGACTTGCCGCCTCAAGAAATCGACCTGTTTCATCGCTATAGCAAAGGGCTGCATTATCCCCGCACGGTGATGTTTGCCACCGACTTGCCGCCTGGCGAGCATCAGTTGCGACTGAAAATTAGCAGCCGCCATCACGAAGATAGTCTTGGCCATGCGGTTCGGATCATGGAATTCGTTGCCAATTGACACCCGTTCAGGTGGCGAGTCGTTTCCGCTAGGATTTGCACCAACGTTGCTCCCTTTCAACGCATTGCAAATGGGAACGCGCCACGGGGCCAAGCAAGCAGAGGTCCGTCCTGTGCTTGGTGGCGGGTTGGAAGGCAGGAAACGGTCCCTTTTTGACTGGCTTTCGTGATACTCGCTTGGCAGATTCCCCACTATGATTCCATCCGTCGATGAATTCGAGAAACTCGGCGCGTTCTACTTAGGACGCCAATACGATCTACAGCAGGCGAAGCTGCAGAACGATCTGCAGATGTACGATTCGAAAGATTTGTGCACGCACGCGATGTGTGTCGGAATGACCGGCAGCGGCAAGACAGGCCTCTGCTTGTCGCTGCTCGAAGAGGCCGCGATCGATGGCATTCCGGCGATTTGCATCGATCCTAAAGGCGACTTGGCAAACCTCTTGCTCGCGTTTCCCGATTTGAATCCCTCGGATTTCAAGAGCTATTTGGAGCCGGGTGAAGCGGTACGGAAAGGGATGGACATCGACCAGTTCGCCGCCGAGACCGCGAAGAAATGGAAGAGTGGGCTGGCATCGTGGGGACAGTCCCCTGAGCGAATTGCGAAGTACAAAGCGTCGGCCGATTTCGCGATCTACACGCCCGGCAGCAATATTGGCCTGCAGTTGACGGTGCTGAAAAGCTTTGACGCGCCACCACCTGATTTGCTGGCCGACAGCGACGCGATGCGAGAACGGGTGACCGGCGCGGCGTCGGGGTTACTGACGCTGTTGGGCATCGAAGCTGACCCGTTGCTATCACGCGAGCACATTCTGATCTCTTCGATTTTCGATCACTGCTGGCGCGAAGGCCGCAGCGTTTCGATCGGCGATTTGATCGGTTTGATTCAGGCGCCACCGATCACACGTGTCGGGGTGCTGGACCTCGACTCGTTCATGTCGACCAGTGACCGTGGCAAGCTGGCCATGCAGTTGAACAACCTGTTAGCTTCGCCTGCCTTCTCCAGTTGGCTGGAAGGCGAACCGCTCTCGATTCAGCGTTTGCTATACACTCCCGAAGGCAAACCACGGGTATCGATTTTGTCGATCGCGCACCTTTCTGACAGCGAACGGATGTTTTTTGTCACGATCTTACTGAACGAATTGGTCGCCTGGATGCGGACTCAAAGTGGCACCAGTTCGCTCCGCGCGATGCTGTATATGGACGAGGTCTACGGATACTTTCCGCCGTCTGCCAAGCCTCCTTCCAAACCACCGATGATGACGCTGCTGAAACAAGCCCGCGCGTTCGGGTTGGGGATCATGCTGGCGACTCAAAACCCGGTCGATCTCGACTACAAGGGCTTATCGAACATCGGCACATGGTTCCTTGGACGCCTGCAAACCGAACGCGACAAAGCACGCGTACTCGATGGACTCGAGGGAGCGGCAATCCAAACGGGACAGGCATTTGACAAGTCTCGCATTGAGCAGATGTTGGCTGCACTCGGTAACCGCGTCTTCTTGATGAACAATGTGCATGACCAGGGTCCCACCGTTTTTCAAACACGCTGGGCAATGTCGTTCCTCGCCGGGCCGTTGGCTCGCGGACAGCTATCCGATTTGATGGAAGACCGCAAAGCGGCGGCACAGCGGCGAGAAGAAGCAGGCTCGGAAACCGCGCCGGCGAATCCTACCGCCACGTCCCGTCCAATCATTCCCGCGGGGGTCGAGGAACGGTTTGTCATGACGTCGCGACCGATCGCGCCCGATGCCAAACTGGTCTACCGACCAGGCTTGCTAGGCACAGGTTCGTTGCACTTTATTCGCTCCAGTGCCGGGCTCGATCAGTGGCGCGACGCCAAACGTTTCCTGATGTGCGGCACCGAGGTGCCTGACAAAGTTTGGGAAGCCAGCGAGCCGCTGCCGGAAGATATCGAATTCGATGAGGCGGACGAGGCGTTCACTTTTTACGATCTCCCGCCCGCTCTGTGCAGTGCGTCGAATTATAGGACTTGGGCGAAACAACTGAAGGATTACTTCTACCGCCATCAGGCGATGACTCTGTACAAAAGCCCTGCGCTGAAGACTTATGCGCCGCCGGGAACGACCGAAGGCGAGGCGCGGATTGCGATGACTCAAGCGGCTCACGAAGCTCGTGATCGTGAGACGGAAAAACTGCGAAGTAAATACAACACGAAACTGCTGGCCGCGGAAAAACGAGTTCGCAGCGCCGAAGATCGCTTGGCACGCGAAAAAGATCAGTTCAAGGAAGCATCCGTGTCGTCAGTGGTTTCTTTTGGGACGACGCTGCTGAACGCGTTTCTGGGAAACAAAATTACGCGTCGGACGACAACAACGGTGCGCGGCGCGACCCGCGCCGCCCAACAACACAGCGACATTGGGCGTGCGGAGAAGGCGCTTCAGCAATTGGAGCTTGATTACACCGACATCGAAGCCGAACTGCGCCGCGATATCGCAGCCCTCGGTGACCAGTTCGATGTCCAAAACCTCGAGCTCGAAACGATGGTCGTGGCACCGCGAAAAAGCGACCTCAAAGTCAACGATGTCCAACTTGTCTGGACGCCTTGGCAGATCGATTCGCACGGGATGGCACAACGTTTGTATTGACCTTAGGCTCTAATTTTGTCGCGGACTGATCCTCTACTGCTTAACCCCATCCAAATGACCGAAACTTCGATAGACCTCACCAGCTTGCTAGGTCCTGATGCGGATCCGGTGGCTGCCGGAACGACGATGCAAGTTGTCGCAGTCGCTGATGCCAATCAACACGCCGCCACTTGGATGCAGACGTTATGGAGCCATGCTTCGCTACTGGGGGGGACGGATCCGGCAATCCTCGGTGGCTTACTGCGCGCGATTCATACTTCGGTGCTGCACTGCGAAAATCCCGCCGAAGCGATTCGTAAAGTCAACCCAACGTTAATCCACGGTATCGACGCAGCCCTGCCTATCGGCACGCCTAATCGCCATTTGCCGATGCACCTGCTGACTTTGGCGCGGTCGGGCGACCATCTGCACATCGCCACACAGATGCTGATCCAAAGCCCACCGGAGGGCTGGATGGCGGTCGGTCAGATCCTCAGCCCCCTGTTGCAACATAGCGACTGGGACGTTGACGACTTCTTTCCCGATGTGTTGCAAGCCTTGGCGCATCCCAGCGTCGCGGCTCCCATCCTGGATGTTGCCAACTTCTTGACTCGCAGCGGACGCGTCGACACGCATCCGGCTACAACGCGTGTCGATGGTTTGTTGGTCCTACTAGATGCCGTGGTGTCGAAACTGGAGCGGTTTGAACGCGATCCCAGTGAGTTCGGTGATTCAGTCGATGCGGTTCAAGCGGTGCTCGGGGAGGCGATTGCGCTGGCTGTTTCACTCTGCGATGCCTTTGGGTTGATTGGGGATGACCGAGCCAAGGGCAAACTGCACCAAGCATTGCAAATCAAACATCGTCGCGTGCAAAGCGAGGCTGCCGGGGCATTGGCACGTTTGGAAGACGAAGAGGGCACCGAGAAACTGATCGGTTTGGCTGCCGAACCTTCCGCAAGACGGCGGGTGCTGCAATACGCGGACGAACTGGATCTGGGCGAATCGATCGATGAACAGTATCGAACCCCCGAGGCCTTGGCAGCGGCCGACATGGCCGTCTGGTTATGCCAGCCTCAAAATATGGGCGTGCCGCCGACTTCCGTCGATGTGATCGATACCCGACACCAACTGTGGCCCAGTTTTCACGATCCCGTAGCTTGTTATTTGGTTCGGTTCGAATACGATCTCGGCGAGATTCAGTACAGCAACGTTGGAATTGCGGGCCCCGTCACCCACGCATTTAGCGCCGACGTTGCGGAACTGTCGATCGACGACATTTACGCGGCCTATGCCGGTTGGCATGCTGAACATCCCGATATTTTCACGGTCCCCACGGCGCATTGGAACGCCGCTCAGAAGCGAATCACCGAACCATTGATCGAACACCTTCGCCGTGAAGGCTTTGAAAACATCCAACCACAATCGCTCTGCTTTCTTCTCGATGAACACGCCATCGCTTGCACCGCCGAACACGACGAAAAAAGCTGCGTCGTGATCACCGACGGGCTCGAAACGATCGACTACATCACCGTTGGCAGGCCGCGGCCGTTAGGTCCCCAAGACCTGTGGAATCTATACAAAGGACGCAAGATGCTGCGTACGTTCAACGGCTAGGCATTCCATGTGGATCCCGTTCGCGTATTCCAGAGCCGACGGCTACTACGGTTTCGGTTCGCCTTTGATTGCGGCGATCGCTTCTCGCAAAAACCTTTTTCGGAAGTCAGATCTGCCGCCCGATTCCTTTCCAGAACTCTCCAAGAGGGCTTCTAGTTTAGGCAACGCTTCCGCCGCCGGTGGACCGATTTTTCCCAGCAAAGAAACTGCATAAAACCCGACGCGTCGCTCTTCTGATTCAAGATTCTCCAGCAACATCGGCAGGGCTTCGATCGGTGCCGCGTCAATTTCTCGCAACGCACTGCTCGCGAAATCACTGTCCACCTCACTGCTTAACAACGCAAACAGCTTTGGCACGGCCCCCTTGGCGACGGGCCCCAGTTTGCCCAGTTGGCTACCGGCAAGTTGCCGTACGTCCGCTTCGGGATCATCCAGCATGCCCAGTAGGTGCTGCGCCAAGCGGGATTTTTCCTGTTCAATCACGCTTAGCGTCTGCACGGCTACTCGACGGACTTCGGGTCGTTCGTGCTGCAGCAGTTTGGTGACAACAGGAGTCAAGCTACCGGCCGATTGGTGAAACCGATTCAACGCCTTCAAGCTGGCTAGTTGCAATTCTAGCTCGCCTTCCAAATTCGCGGCCAGCGCTTGCAGTGCCTCCGCATCGTTAGGCTCGAGTTGCCGCAACGATTCGGTCGCTGCGATCTGGACCGGCAAGGCTTGGTCAGATAAGGCAGCTTTCATTGCGCGGGTAATGGGCTCCTCCACCTTGTTGGCTGGGAATTTACCTAACGTGATGATGGCCTGTTCACGGACCTGCACGTCTTCGTCGTTGGCCAACCGGACAATCGACTCTTGAAACGCCTCCGGTGGTTTCGAGGAACTCCCGAGAATCGCTAGGGTTTGGGCACGCACACCGGGAGCATTGTCGACGAGGCCTCGAGCGACTAAATCCTGCCGTGCTTGCTCTGAAAAAGAAAACTGCGGCACTCCCGCGATCGCCGCCGCTCGAACGCTGGCGTCGGGGTCGTGCGACGCTTGCAACAGAGTTGCCCGGACCGCTTCGGTGTCGCCTGACGCAGCGATCACCGCCGTAACAGCCACAGCCCGCACCTCGCTATCTGGGTCCTTAACCGCAGTCACCAAGCGTTGCAGTGCCTCGTCACTGAGCATGTCCACGTCTCCGAGAGCACGCGTCGCAGCGATCCGGATGACTTTGCTGTCGCTATTCAGTCCAGCCATCATTGCATCCATAGCTGGCTCGCCGATCAACGCTAGAGCGCGGGATAACGTTGGTTCGACATCGGGCCGGGCTTCAATCGCCGCGAGCAGGTCGGGGACCGTCGCTGCGCCGAAACGAGCCACCGCTTTGGCGATGGCTTCGCGATCCGCAGGCTGTCCCTTTGCCGCGGCATCCAACAAATTGGGAAGCGTTTCCCTCGCATCTTCGCCAAGCAATGCCAACGCATCGACGATCGTGGTCAAGACTTCGGGAGTTGCCGCATCGAGCCGACTTGCGATTCGCTGGGCGAAGGCGCTGCCGAGAAAGTCTGCTTTGCGAACCGCTACCAAGGCTGCCATGCGAACCGCCGCGACGTCATCCAGCAAACCGGCTTCGATACCATTTTCTTTTTCGGCGTCTGGTAGTGCGGCGCGATGAATGGCCACGACGGCAATTTCACGGAGCTTCGGATTCGCATCCGAAATCGCTCGTTGCATTTCCCGTTTCGCGGCCTCCGAAAGTTCCGGAAGGTCGGTCAACTGCAAGACCCCTATCCGACGTACTTCTTCGTTGGTGTGCTTCGCCAGAATCAGCGTCATCGATTCGTCTTGCGGAAAAATCTTCATTAGAGCTTCGGCGGATAGACGCGGCAAATCTTCCGCGGAGCTCGATAGGGCCTCTTGCAAAATCGCGTCTGCCGGGCGTGCTGCCGGTCCGATCGTGGATAAGGCATGCACAACGGCGAGCTTGGTTTGTTCGGAACTTCTCGGCCACGTCTCGATTAAAGACTGCACCGCCGCGGGACCGATCTTGCCCAGTGCGTCCGCTGCCCGAAAACGAATTTGGGCATCTCGGTCGTTGAGGCATTTGACCAACTCGTTGACTGCCGGTTCAGCCACACTGCCCGCGCGAGCCAGGCCCATCAGAGCTTGGAGACGCACCTGAGTGTCACTATCCGAGGTGGCCTTGGCGAAGGCGCGGACGACCGATTCCGTATCGGCCCGTCGACGAACCAGTTCATAGGCCGCATCGCGGCGCAGATTGGTGTCGGGGTCATTCAGTCGCTGAGTGAGTTCCTCCGCGGTGACGTCGGTTAATTGAGCCGAAACGAAACGGGAAGGACCGAGGATGCTTAGCGAGCAAATCGCCAGCAGGTAACAAATACGCAACAGAAGAATCCTTGCTGAAGAAGCGTCTAAAGTGAAAGACCTGGCAGACGCCCCGTACTGTCTCCAATAAACGGTGCGTCGACTCCCATTCGATCCAGCATCGACATGAAGAGATTACACATCGGTGTTTCGCCGGAATACCGAATATGGCGTCCCGGCTCTAAGGTCCCGCCACCAGAACCTGCGACCAAGATCGGCAAGTTCTCGTTGTTGTGCCGATTGCCGTCACTAATCGCACTGCCGTAGCAAATCATCGAGTTATCGAGCAGCGTCCGTTCTCCCTCGTGAACCGACTTCATCTTTTGCAGCAGGTAACCTAATTGCTGAATGTGAAACCGATTGATCTGGCGAATCTTCTCCAGCTTTTCCGGGTTGCCACCGTGATGGGAAAGATCGTGATGTCCATCGGGCACGCCGATCTTGCGATAGTTTTTATTGTCGGCTGCGTTGGCGAACATCATTGTCGCGATCCGAGTCGAATCGGTTTGGAAAGCGAGCACCATCATGTCGCACATCATCCGCATGTGATCTTGATAGTCTCCCGGAATACCAGCCGGGATGGCGTAGTCGATCTCCGAGTCGCTCGGCGCTGATGCGGGTTTGGAACCCACACGACGTTCCACCTCACGGACTCCCGTCAGATACTCGTCCAGTTTCCGATTGTCGTTACGTCCCAGTTTCGTCTGTAGCCGTTTGGCATCGTCGGAAATGAAATCGAGAATACTTTGCTGTAGGGCTTCGCGTTGCTGTGCCGCTTTGTCGACTTCCCGCGGTTTTCCACCAGCGAACAGACGCTCGAACACTAAACGCGGATTGACTTCCTTTCCAACCGGCGTCGACTCCGACGACCAGGAAATATTCGAGGAGTAAGCACAGCTATAGCCGGAATCGCAATTTCCCGCATTTCGGCCCGCGTCGACGCCAAGCTCCAGCGATGAGAACCGTGTCTGCTGACCGATCGCCTGGGCAGCGACTTGATCGACCGAAATTCCCGAACGAATGTTTGCTCCATCGGTTTTCCGCGGCTGGGCGCCGGTGAGGAAGACCGAGGCACTCCGCGCATGATCGCCCGCCCCGTCCCCATTGGCTCGGCCTTTGTCATGAGTCAAACCGCTCAGCACTAACAGATCCTCTCGAACCGGTGCGAGGGGCTCTAAGATCGACGGCAACTGAAATCCGTAACCTTCCGTGGCAGGCGTCCAGTGCTTGAGAGCCACGCCATTGGGAACAAAGATAAAGGCCATGCGGTTCGGCGAAGTGGCCACTGTGGTCGCGTGGGCGGTCGCGCGCGTCGCTTCCAGCCAAGGCAGGGCGAGCGACACGCCCAAGCCGCGCAATATCGTTCGGCGAGAAAGCTTGCCGTCGTTCGTGTTCAAGATGGTCATCGTCCTGACTCCTGCATCATAAAAGGTGGACTGGTAACAATCGATTCGACAAGGGTCACGAACCGGTAATCGTTCTCAGTGAGACGGTTCACAATGGTGCTGACCGAACAACGATCGGCAACCGTTAAGCCGCGGCCAAGTGCAAACGTCAGCATTTTAGACGCTACACATCGCGTAAATTCCTGTTTTTTATCTTCGGCAAGTATCTGCACTAATTCCACCGGACTGCTGAAAACTCGGCCACCGGGTAATTCACCCGACGCATCGATTTTGTCTCGTCCGTCCGCATCTCGCCACGATCCAATGGCATCAAAGTTCTCCAAGCCGAAGCCTAATGCGTCCATTTTGGTGTGGCAGACGGCACAATTGGGGTCGGCGCGATGCTGCTCCATCCGTTGCCGCAAAGTGCCCAGCGTTTCTCCTGCCTCTCCCAATTCGGGAACATTCGGCGGGGCTGGAGGCGGGGGCTCGGCGAGCAAATTATCGAGCACCCATTTTCCACGTTTGACCGGGGACGTTCGCGTCGGGTTTGAGGTCAGCAACAGGATGCTCGCATGCATCAACACGCCCCGCCGCCTGCCCTGTAAATCGACTTTACGAAATTCCTCGCCGGCGACTTGTTCGATCCCATAGTGAGCCGCCAACCGCTCGTCCACGAAGGTGTAGTCGGCGTTCAGTAGTTCGAGAATACTGCGATTCTCGGACATGATATTGCCAAACAACAGTTCGGTTTCGCGACGCATCGACCGGCGGAGTTGATTGTCAAAACTGGCGAAGAGTTGTGGATCGGGGGAGAGGTTTTCCAAGTCACGCAACTGCAACCATTGACCCGCGAAATTGTTCACCAGCGCTTGCGACTTCGGATCCGCTAACATCCGCCGGGCTTGAGAAGCCAGTTGCTCCGGTGTTTGGAGTTGGCCCTGCGCGGCCGCTTCGAATAGCGGTTGGTCCGGCATGCTGCTCCACAAAAAATACGACAGCCGACTGGCCAGTTCGTAATCATCCAGCGCCCGAACTCCGTCGACAAACGACGCGGGATCATCGGTCTCCACGCGGTAGATAAAATGTGGGGACGCAAGCAACGCTGTAATCAGCGTCCGCATGATTTCGTCGGGACTGGCATCTGCATCCCAGGCAGCACGCATCAATGCGAATAGCCGCTCGGATTCCTCGGCGGTAATGGGGCGCCGGAAAACGCGAGTAGCAAAGGCATCGGCATTCGCGCGGGCGACTTGGATGACTTCTTCCTGGTTCTTCCCATCCTTGGGAGTGAGTGGAAAAACGCGTTCCCGCGCCGCAGGATCGTCGAGGACTGCCACGGCGATCCGATTGGCCGCATCCAAATACTTCTCCATGAGGATTGGCGGAATCGACAACACGTCCCCGATGTTGTCAAAGCCATTGCCCACGTCATCAGAAGGAAAGTCATCTGCTAACTTCAAATCCAGCCCCGTCAAATCTCGAATCGTATTGTTGTACTCGGCACGATTCAGACGTCGCATCGTCACCCGGCCTGGGCGACTAATCGTGCCACAGTCAAAATCCTGCAAGCGTGCTTCGATCCACTCCAGAGTTCTAACCCTGTCGGAGCCCGAAGGTTGCTCGGAATCTGCCGGCGGCATCTGCTGTTCTTTGAGCGCCAAGATGATCTTCTCGACCAATTCCACGTGATCGGCAAGCTTGGCATTCGTCTCGAACAGATCGACACGAATCCCCCCCTCGGCCTCTTCACCAAAGTGGCAGTCGTAGCAATAGGTCTTGAGCGTCTGCAGCGACAATTCACGATCGTCGACTTGAGGCGTCGGCGGTTGGGCTGCGGCAGGAAAAGCAGCCAGCAACACAAGGCAACAAGCGGCAACAACATGCAACGGACGCAGCATCGCAGTGCAAGGGGCTGGAAGGAGCAGGCGGAGACTCATCGAGGCTGGACGCGTCGCGATTGCGAGAAAACGTACGCTCCAACCAGCGGTGTAGTGTAGCAAGCTGGCCAGAAGGCGGGATCGCAAAACGGCTGGATTCGCTCGCTTTCGCCACTTCAGACGCACCAGAAATCGGCATCTGCCGCGGACCGCGCAGCTTCCCCAGGGGATGGACTCCGCTTTGCCCGATCAAAACGAACGGCTCCATCAAACGGTTCCCCAGATGCCCCCGCCCTTTCTTCAGTGAATCCTGTGTGGGTCGAATTGGGCGTGTCTTGATTCGCTCGCAGCGCTGGCGACGGCAGGGGGACTGCCAACCGAACAGCGACTGCCTCGCACTCGGCTCCTCTAGGAAATGGCTGCCGCCCCCTGGGTGAAGCAAGCGGTGCCAAATTCACTAACAAGAAGACCAGGCATTCTTATTGCGTGCTAATTATCCCAGGTCGCTGGCGAGTTGATCGAGCAAGGCTTCCATTTCGTCGGACTCTTCGTCACGGCTATCGGCAGGCAACGCGTTCCAATAGGCCAACGCTTGGTCGTTTTCGCGTCGATCGATTCGGTAAAAATGGTCGCCTCCTTGCTTATCGAGCTGGTCGAAAGTTTCTTCTCCTGCCTCCCGAGGCTGCTCATCGAGGACGGCGGAGCGTTCGACGATTGGCGTGGCTTCTCCCTGGGTTCTGCCCGCCGCCAATCTTCGGTTCATCGCATGAATGATCGCCAGCGCGTCCACTGCGGTAATCGAACCATCCGCATCGGCGTCCAGCATTAATGTTGGGTCGACCAGGGTTGCATTCGATTCCACCTGCAATCCACCCAACGACGTTTTGATCCCGTGACGATTGAGGAAGTTAATCACATGTAACGCATCGACAGGCTCGACTTTTCCATTTCCATCCACATCAGGCGGCAGCAATGGGTTGGTAGCGCTGAGTGTCGTCACCGCGACCTCTTCGGTCGCCGAAGAAGCCCCTGGGACCACCGGTGGATCGAAGTTGCCGACGATCGGTAGCGAGAATGTGTCGCCAAAACTAGCAAACAGATCGGGACCGAATGGAATCGGCGTGAAGTTCACCACCTGTCCCGACGTTCCATCGACCGCTGCTGTGATGCGATCGACGACAGAGATAACGTCAGACTTGCTTGGTAGAAACTGGACGTTTCGAATACGCAGCAGGTTGGTAGACGTTCCCTGGTAATTCGCCAGCACAAGCGGTTTGACAAACGCGGTGCCGGGTCGAAATTGAGTGGCTCCCGAAACCGTTGTTTGGTACTGAGTCCATTGATCGGGAACTACGGTGTTTCCCGCTGCCGCGTAAATGTGGGTGCCTCCCGAACTTGCATTGCGGACCGCCTCGCCAGCTTGGATCTCTGGGCCACTCCAAGGATTCCGCAACGTAATCACATTCCCCGTGATGGCTCCCGCGTCCCACATCCCATTGGCAAAGTCCACTGCCACATTGCGCGTGTAGGTGTAGTCGGGATAGGTGAAACCAGCACTATTCGTATAGCCGTACCAAGCTAAGGTGCGCTGGTGAGCAGCGCCCGCGTTAGCCCACCCGCTGGCATCGTCCAGGGTGATTGTGGTATCGCCCGGTTTGAGTGTCACAGCCAATCGGGTATCGACGGCTGTCCCAAATCGATTAACGTGCCAAGGCGAAATCAGCAACTGGTCGGCATCGTAACTGGCGAAACCAAAAAATTGCCGGTTATTGGGATCAAATTGATTTCCCAGATCATCGCCGGATCGCAATTCGCCAGAAAACACATAGTCGCGAGAAGGGTCAACGGGAACAAACTCGTCACCGAATAATTGCTGGAATGGAGACGATGTGGAAGGTGTCTCCGAATTTCCAAACGTCGATGGCGACGTCGATGCTGAATCACTAAGAAGCGGCTGACTCATCAGCACGTACCACTCCGCCTTTTCGCTCACTCCGGCACCTGATCCGTCGGGGTTCCACAACCCCAAGTCATCGACGCCGTCGCCATTGAAGTCCGCTGCAAACGGCAGTTCACGAATCCCGGAGAAGCCGAACCGAAACGTAACATCATGCTGCCCATCAAGCCCCACGCTGCTTAAATCGAGCGAGAAGATATCGTCCGCCCAAGCTCCCAGGTCCTCCATTCCGTCGCCATCGAAATCGCCGGCAACAGGGAGTCCAACGAGGTTGCTGTTGATGACGGTGTCAACTTTGAAATCATGGTTTGTATCGAGGTACCAGGTGTCTCCATCCTTCAAGCCAACCTCGTCGCCATTGGCGGAGTTACCATCGAAATTCCCCGCAAACGGTCGGCCGTCAATTTGTGCTGGGTCAGCCACAACTAAATCGGGTACCCCATTGTTGTTAGTGTCAATTAACCAGCGAAAGACTCCGCCAACCTGACCATAAGCTGCCAATTTGTCGAAGCCATCGGCCGTCGCGTTGGCTTCGGTGACAAAATTGCCTGCGAAAACATTGTCGGTTTGGAAACCCAGTTTGTAGACGATGTCTTCGTTCGTGTCGTCGCTGAACTGCGATTCAGGATCGAACAGAAAGTTTCCATTGGTGTCGATGTAGGCACTGCCAAAGGACCAACTGCCGATTTCGGCACGACTATCAATCGTAAAGCGTGCGATGAAATCGCCTTTGGAAACCGAGTCTCCCGATGGAAGCGTAGGCGCCTCCTGCGGTTCACTGGCGTTGCTCTCTCCATCGAGCTGATTGCCGACAGGGTCCACCAAATTATCCGAAACCGTCAGCGTGAAACGATCATCCGGAAGCGGTTCGGTGAAGTGCAAAATAATTTGACCAGTGGCATTTTGCCCAACCACCACAGGATCATTAAGGACTTCCACCGACGAGATCGAAATGATGCCGTTGTGATCGCCCACTACTTGGTATTGTCCAACCGCTTCGGCGATGCCCGTATCCAGAGCTCCATATAAGAAGCCGGGGAAACGTTCGCTGAGATCGCGAATGTTAATGGTCAAGCTGCTGACCAAAGGAGTCGGTCCCTGGACCGGCTTCACATCAAACAGGTTGTACGCCGACTCATCCGCCAAGGTAGCCGGATTGTCGGTGATGAATAGATTGGTGACCTGCGGTCCGATCGTGTCCAGATTGACGACGCGAATGTCGTAGTTGTTGATGGCTTCCGGAGTCACGCCCCGTACCCGTAGCGAATAGCTTTGCCCCCCTTCGACACCGACGGTGTGAGTGTCATTACCTTCGCCGGCAAATTTCGCAATTAGATTATTGTTTTGGTCATAAACTTCAATCTGAAGTTCGCCATTTCCGGGCAACCCTGGATTACCGTTGGCCAATGCGCCGATCGCGGTGAAGATCAGCTCAAAACGTAACGTTGCGGTTTGCTGGGCATCAAACCGATACCAATCCTCGTCACCGGGCAGTGTCGGCCCCGCTGCAAAAATACCATTGGCGGTTCCGGGATCGATGTTTGGATTGGTCGGGATTTCGAACAGGTTCAAGAAATCGGTGCGATTGGGCAAGCTCTCGTTGTGCTCGAACGGATCGGCGTCGAACACGACCAACTGTCCCAAGCCGTCGGTGCCGGTGCCACCTGTCAGAGGATCGAGCGGCAAGATATCGATCCGTTCGACGTTGACGTAATCGACCGGTGGCAGATCGCCTACCGTCACCGATCCGCTTCGCCCGTCGGCCGCTTCGCGGTGCAACACAAGGTTCCCAATTCCTGTGTCTTCGATCAGCAGGCGGTCACTCGCATTGGGGCCTTCGCCATCAACGCTGATGAAAAGGTCGGAGGTCGGAATGACACGAATCGAGTCGTCACCATCTCCGGCAATAACCTTGGTGCTCTCGATGGAACCGGTCAGTTGGACCGGCTTCAGTGTCGTTCCCGAAGAGTCGCTCATACGGAGGATTCGACCGGGGCCATCGACCTCGATGGTGTCGCGCTCCGAAGAGGCTTCGAAGACCACCACATCTCGCACGGACAGGCCGCCACCTAGCGTAAACGTACCGCCGATTTCATCGAAGACAAATGCGGAATCGGATTGGCCGGAAAGGAAGCGTCCTCCGCGAGGGCTGAGCGGTGCGTAGACGTAGCGATTTTCCAGTGCGGCGCCCAGCACCGACAAGGCATTGGTGCCATTGCCTAGCAGTTCCACCGTTTCCGCATTGGTGAATAAGACATCCGCTAGCCCCACTTGAGAAATACGTGACTCGGCAAGATTTAGCGTGATGTCATCTGTCAGTGCATTGTATTTCAGCAGGTCCTTGCCGAGAGCCGTGTTGACAACAATCGTGATGCCTACGCCAGGCGTCACCGTGACAACATCATTGGCCGTGCCGATTTCAAAAGTCAAAATGTCGGGATTAGCGGGATCGATCTCATGAGTAAAGGTGGTCAGTTGATCGCCAAAGCGGGCTTCCGTGACGCCCGTGAATCCTCCCACAACCGAGGCTTCGCTATTGACCCCAGGCAGGTTATCACTGGACAGGCTGAAGGTGTCCACACCGCTGCCGGTATCGAAATTGCGAACCTCGATGCTTTGATAGGAAACGGGCGAAAAGACCACCGAGGTGTTCGGTCCGCCGGGCTGGGAGGTGAACTGGAAGGAGCCGTTATTGCCGACTTCGGGATTAAACAGGACGGTGTCCTGAGAGCCCGCCACGGGTTCGTTGACGACCAATTCGTCCACACCACCGGCACCGACAAACGCGACATCAGAAAAACTGGAAAACGCAATCGTGGTTAAATTGAGTGCGCCCAGATCGTAAGTCGCTTGACCCGCGGCGGAGGAAGTCGCATCGGGCGTATAGGTGAAGAAGTCTTGCCCAGTGCCGGGAGCGATTTCTTCGGTCCCTTCAAAACGAATCGCATTGGCGCCCGTTGGCCCACCACCATCGACAACAAATACGGCAAACTCCGTGACACCGTTGGGAGCCACCGAAATCGTGTCGTCACCTTGTTCCCCCAAAATGGTAACTTCGCTGTCCGCTCCAACATTCCGCAAAGAAAGGGTGACTTGGCCGTCGTTGGCAAAGGTTGCCGCTCCCGTGCCTCGACCTTGAAAACGGATATCATTCGCTTCGTCGGTCCCGCTGAGTGCAATCGTTCCAGCATTCGATGCGGCATCAAAAACGACTCCCCCTTCGACACCTGCAAACTGCACCGTCTGGCCGTCCATTTCCAAAGTGGCTTGGGTGCCATCGGGGAAGACGGGGGCGACAAAGTTTGGCGCTGCTGCTTGTGACACCAGTTCCAGCACATCGGTACCATCGCCGCCGTCGACGAGGATTTGAGCGATCCCGGTATCGCCTTCGATGATGATCGTGTCGTCGCCACCGCCGGCATCGATCTGAATTTGTTCAATACTGACCACCTCTTGAAAGGTCGTGGTCGCGAGGACCACGCTTGCAGCGCCATCGTTCCCCTGCGTCGTCTCGATTAATGACAGGGATCCCCCTGAAACAACAAGGTTCGTACCAATGGCGCTCAATAAAGGTTGATCCGTTTCTGCCAGCGTGCCGGTGAACTCCACGGTCCAAGGACCGCTGTGAGGGCCAAAGACTTGGACATCGCCAACATTGATATTCGCAAGACCTTCCAACGCCGTTTTGACTTGGTCGCGTGAAGCGTTGTAAGGAATGTCAGCCGTGGTTTCACCATTGAATTCCAGAGCGAAGGTGCCACTTTGAATGCCCGCGGGCAGGGAGATCCGCTGCAGTTCATTGGTGCCGCTCGATTCCTTCGACGTAGCGATGACGACGTCGGGATTCACCTTTTTCAGGCCATCTGTTTCGAGCGGACGCGTGTCAACGTTAATCGACGGTCGGCTTTCGCTTCGCAAGTCATTGACAAACTCGACCGTCCAAGGCCCTGCGTTGGCGCCCGTCACGATCACGTTACCCGCTCCAATCGTGGGCAAGGCTTCCAATGCATTTTCAATCGTTCCAGCGGCTGCCGGATAAGTGATTGGAACGGTCGTGGCTCCGTTGTAAGAGAGCGTAAATTTACCGCCGGAGTCAGGCAGGGGCGTGAAAGCAAGTTGTTGCTGTTCGTTGGTTCCGGCCGCCGCCGAAACCGCGTTGTCTACAGTCAACACTGACAGGGCACCGGCCAACTGGGTGCCATTAGTGACGATCGAGGGGATATCGGTTTTGGCGAGTTCTTTAATAAATTCGATCGTCCAAGGACCCCCTGCGCCCCCTGTGACGCTCACATTTCCAGCCCCGATGGACGACAACGCCTCAAGCGCAGTTTGGACTTCGAAAGCGGCCGCGTTGTACGGCAACGGAGGAGTCGTTCGGCCTCCAAGGGTCAGCGTGAATTCTCCGCCGGTCGTCGTCAGGGTTGTCAGTGTAGAAGCATCGACTGCCTCGATTATTTGCTGTTCGTTGACGCCCGCGACCGACGTTTGAGACACCGAGGATGTGAACCGGATCAGGTTCGTCGTATCGACCTCGAACTCGCCGGCAATATCTTGACCTGCTACGTCTACCGAATCAAAAGTGATCGTATAAGGTCCGCCGGAATTTCCCGTCACGGTCACATTTAATCCTTGGGCAGCCAAGGCTATCCTCACATCGTTTGCCGACGCATTGAAAGAAATCGCGTTGGTTTCCAACGGCGCTCCACCAGTGAGCCCATTGGTTTGCGGGCTATCGAGCCTCAGGATGAACGTCCCATCGTCTGCATCGATGGAGACGACTTGGACCTCGTCGGTTGGACCCGCCAGATCACCATCCTCGGTCACTGTGACCGTCGCCACACCCTGGGTCGCAGACGGGGCAAGGTCGATGTCGTTCAATTCAATCAGCGGCACATTTGTTGCCGCCAAGTCGGCGACATATTCGATTTCCCAAGGACCACCAACCGGTCCGGTGACCGACACGTTGCCCGCTCCGATCGAAGTGAGGCCATTCAGTGCCGCTTCAATCTCACCGGCAGTTGCGTCATGGAGCAACGGACCGGTCGTTCGTGCAAAAGTTCCGTTATCAAACGTCAAAGAGAACGTTCCACTGGTTGCACCATTGGTGGTGACCGATTGGATTTCGTTCGTGCCACTACCGTTCGGGATGGAAGATACCGCCAAATCGACTCCTCCGCGAAGGTCGTCGCTATCGGCAGTGATGCCTGGTTGATCGAGTCCTCGAAAATCGCCTGTAAAGGCGATATCGAATTCGTAACCGGCAGTCGTACTAGGGGTGACGACCAAATTGCTAGGGCTGCCGACGGAATTCAACGCATGCAGTGCGGACTGCACCTGCGTCGCAGTCGCATTATAGGGAATCGGCGCAGTGGTATCCCCGTCAAAGGTCAAGCGATACGTTCCGCCATTTGCCCCCGCGGGAACGTCCACACGTTGCACCTCGTTGACGCCAGTCAGAGCCGTGACGGTTTCGGTAACCTGGGCGGTGATGAACGATATCAAGTTCGTGCCGTCGGCGGTCAACAACGGTTGGTCCGTCGACCCCAGGGAATTCCTGAATTCGACAACCCATGGTCCGCCTGCTGTTCCCGTCACATCGACACTGTCTGGTGGGATATTCGATAGCTCGGTCAAGGCGGTCCGCACATCGGTTGCCGCGGCATCGAATTGGATGGGATCGGTTACTTGGCCGTCAAAGTCGAGTGTGAAGGTGCCGGAGCCGATCGTTGGGGGTAACGTGATCGTCTGCTCTTCGTTGGTGCCTTGCGTGGCGTCGGCTAGGCGAATGGTCGAGACCGCCATGGCACTGCCGTCGACGTCGAGGTTGTCGCCGTTCGCCGTGATCATGGGAACATCCGTGTTGGCCAAACTGCCGCCGAACGTGACGGTGTAGGGACCACCAGCAACTCCCGTTACGGCAACGTTCGAGGCGTCCAGCGAAGCTAAAGCTTCCAATGCTGACTCCACATCAACACCGGTAGCCGTGGTGAGAATCGGAGTGGTCGTTTCGCCTTGGAAACTTAGCGTGAAGTCACCACCGATCACGTTGGCTGGCAGCGTGATCTGTTGAACTTCGCTGGAGGCATTGCCTTGGTTTGGATTCGGCGCTTCCAAGCTGACGCTTTGCAACGCGCCGCCCGAACTGACCACCCGAATGATGTCGTTTCCTTCGCTTCCGCCAATCGAGAGGATGTCGTTGCCCGAGCCTCCATCGACGTAGTAACGGGGAACATCCATCCCGAAATTGACAATAAAAGTATCGCGTCCCTCTTCACCATACAGTTTGACATCTGCATCTCCACCACCCGCAATGATCACGTCGCTTCCACTACCGGCATAAACCAACTGCCCGACTCCGTTGAGCGTCCGCAGGTCGACGTTGTCGGGTCCGTCCAGGGTGGAGACGAGTACGCTTTCCGTGGTGAAGGTACTGGTCAAGCCTTCGATGATCGACAGCCCCAGTTCAAGCAACTCAGTCGGGATATCCGGAAGCGGATTGAGGTTGTCCGCAAGGCTGGTCAACAGGCTCTCGCTAAAATTGCTGACATCATCGCAGTCGGGATTGACAAATGGAATCGCGTCGATGGCCTTGCAAGCGGTGTGTACGACATCGCCCACCACCGAAATGATCGGGCCGACCGCCGTGTTGATCGCATCTTGGACGAACTCCATCCCGTCGCCGATGAAGCTAATGATCTCGCCAAGGCCAAACGTGAGGCCCTCACCAAGCAGGTTGGTCATCTCCGACAGCACGCCGTCCGGACCACCCACCCCTGGAATCAAATCGAGGATCGACGTGCCATTGGGAACAATCGCATCGGCATCGGGTAGGTTAATGACATCGGCGACGTCGAGCGTCACCTCAACGACAAAGGAAAATCCGACCCCCAAATCGTTGATCACCTCGGGATTGAAGGCTAAGGGTACGGGGATGATCGGAACATCATCGTTACCTTCGTTGATGACGTATGCCAAGTCGCCGATTTGCTGCGAGATCGAAACGTCGTTCACTTCTCCCGCGTAAGCTTGGTAGGTCAGCGTTTCCTGACTTCCGCCACTCTGCAAACGGTTTCGAGCCGACTCGGGGACGATCTGGTCAATGTCCACAAACGCATCGATATAGTCGACCAGAGCCGAATAGGCACCCGCGGAAACGGCTGTCACTACCGCAGCCAGTAGGCGGCGCTCTTCAAGACGCTCACCGCGCACTGGGAAAACAAGATTCTTGCGACGGTTGCTCAAGCGTTTCCGCAGTTTACGCTTCTGTTTGCCCAAACCTACTGACATTATCAACCGCTCCTTACGAAGTATCCGCAAATCGCCCGATTTAGCGATATGAAATGCCTAGACTATTCATCCGTTGCAGATAACGCAAGCAATTCAGCCATGCAAAAAACAACCTTTCGGGGGGGTTCTGTCATTCCGGTGATTCAGCCGGCAGCACGCTGGTTGGATTCGTTCTTTTAACGACCGTAGCGATTGTCCGATGACAGGCGACTCGACTCCCCTCTTTCGGTGCAGTGGACCGATAGTACTTCAAGGGTTTCCTCGGATGGGCCGCCAAGTCACAGAACAAGGATTGCGAAAATGATCAAAGGCTTACCACGTGGCGTCGTACTAATCTTAGGATTGCTGGTTGTCACGCCCGCTTACGCGGTGGAGGGTGCCTTGCCAACCGCTCTGCAGGCAACGCAAGCCCCCGATCCTCTGATGCCTGATTTCCAATTATTGGGCGACCTGCGGCCGGTTTCCTACAATGAAAGTCATGCTGTCCGCGATTTTCCGCAACCCTGTTGTCCGCCGATCTGGGCACATCGGACAGGCTTCTATGCCAGCCTGATGCTGCTGCGTGCTCGCGACGCGGAAGTCGCCTTCGCCTTGCCGGTCAATAACAACGTTCCCGTCGGTGCGACCGGCTTGCTGGACCCTGAATTCGATCTTGGCTACCAGATTGGATTTCGAAAAGCCTTTGAAGATCAGCACAGCAGTCTTTCGCTGAACTATTCGGGTTTCTTCAGCGAACAAAACCAGCGATTGGCGGGGGACGGAGCGCTGTTCTCGTTAAGCAAACTGTTGGTGCACCCCAATGAAGCGAATGCGGCGGCCGACGCTTTGCTGGCCATAGGACAATATGAAATCGACTTCCAGACGGTCGACCTCGATTACCGCTTCGTTGTCATCTCCAACCAGTGCACCGCTGCCAATTTCACGATTGGTGCGCGCTACGGACGTTTAGATCAGGAACTTGCCGTTCAGTACTCCGGAGCTGGCTTAACCGAATTGGTCACCAGCGACATCGAGTTCAACGGACTGGGGCTTCGCTTGGGCGGAGACATCGAGCACCACGGTCGGCATGGTCTGTTTTGTTACGGGAAAACGGCAGCGAGTTTCTTGGCCGGAGAGGTCAAGGCCGACTACCTGCACTCCAGCAACGTCGATCCTCTGCGTGTCGCCAATTCTTGGGATGCCGGACGCCTCGTGTCGATTCTTGAGTTAGAAGTCGGGGCGGGTTGGCAATGCACTTCCAACTGCAAGCTCTCGGCGGGCTACACGTTTAGCAACTGGATGGGCGTTGCGAAAACGGACCAGTGGATTGACAAAGTCCAAGCCGACTCTGCGGGAGATCTAGACGGCGACTTAACCTTTGATGGCTTTGTGTTCAACGCCGAATACCGCTTCTAAGACGCGTTGATGTCCTGGCCAAGGCAAGTAAACGAAGCAGCAAGCAGCCGGTGTGTGTCTCTCTAGCACTGGCGGCTGGCGGGGGCGTTAGCAGCAGACTCAGATCATTCTGCTTGCACATGCGCTAAAGGGTGTCTCTGCCCGGTGTCCCTCCCCAGTGTCGGGCGTGGCTCCCCAT
>CAYZHQ010000080.1:0-27595 GCA_964477385.1 uncultured Pirellulaceae bacterium | reverse complement strand
CGGGTAAATGAGCCGCCTCGGCGATAGCCGCGGTTCCTGACTACAACCGGGGCTATCGCCCAAACGGCCAAGCAGAGTTCTGCGGAAGAATTCCTGCAAACCTGTTTAATCTTCGTCGTCTTCTTCATCCCGATCGGGATGGAGAGGATCATCGGGATCGAAGAAGAAATCGGCTAGGCCCAGCGGAACGCTATCGCCACCAAGGGTTCGCTGGCGGCGTTCGGCGAGCGACTCCAGGTCGACGGCTTCCTCGCCCAAGCACCGCTCGAGGGCTTCGTTCCAAGCGGCATCGCGCGACATCGGGTGCTGTGGATCTTGTGCCATTCGCTTGAGCGCGAACCGCAGCAGATTGATGCCATCGCGGGGCGAGAAATCGAGTTTTAGTTCGTGAGCGTGCTGCAGGAACTCGACCGTCATCGCCAGCATCTCCGGCTCCGCAAACGGGAGGTGGTACTGCAGGATCGCCATCTCATCCTGTTTGTTCGGAAACCCAACCTGCAACGTTGGTTGCAAACGACTGAGGATGTAGTCTGGAATCTCGAACGTCGATTCGTCTTGATTCATCGTCACCGCGGCACGGAAGTCTCGATGAGCCGGAATGGAGATCCCCGCGACGATCGATTCGACGTAGCGCCGTTGATCAAACAACGGCGCGAGACTGGCCCAGGATTTTTCGTTCATGCGGTTGCCTTCGTCCAAGATACAGACGCCACCCCGAATCATGGCGGTAACTAAAGGCGAAGCGTGGTAGGCGATCTTGCCGTCTTGGGCCAGCACCGGCGTGATCAGTAGGTCTTCTGGTCGCGTGTCGGCGGTACACTGGTAAATGTACAGCGGCCGCTCGCTGATCTCCGCCGCGGCAATTCCTAGCTGTGTCTTGCCGATGCCTGGTGAACCAACCAATCGCGGCGTCAGTGGCAGGTCGGTCTCGTCCAACATCACCCAACAGGCAAGTAACTGCATCAAGATCTCGCGTTGGCCGATCCATTGGCCTTGCGTCTTGTGCGGTTGGGAAAGCTTAAGGCGAATGCCGTCGATATCAAAATGGGCCACGTCGCCATGAGGCGCGCCGGCATCCGGTTTGGTTTCGTCGTTGGCTGAGGGGCTCATCTACAGCACCGATGGTTCGGTCAGCGATCGCCGGCGGCACCACGCGGTACACTGAACCATCGATCGCGACTGTCATCGTATCGCACCCGCGCTGCTGTGTCAGGGACGGTCCGCGGTGGGAAGCGGAATCGAACCATCCAGATAACGCCAGTTCTTCAAATAGCTAACCAAATCCCGCATCGAATCGACCGATAATAGTTGCTCGAATCCTTCGGGCATCAGCGACACGCCCGAGGTGGAAATCGATTCGATCTCGTCACGTGCAAACGTCCGCCGCTCCCCCCCTTGAACCTGAACGACCACTGAATCACCGGAATCGCTCAGCAATAACCCATCGACGACCGTCCCATCTACCGTCAGCACGGTGTAACGCAGGTAAGCCGCGTCGATGGCGGCATTGGGAGAAAGAATGGCGGTCAATAAAGCTTCGGGCGTCTTGGTGCGACTGTCCGAGATATCGGGCCCGACGTCGGTGCCGAAATTCTCGACGCGATGGCACACCGCACAATGTTGCCGAAACAGAGCACGACCCGCCACCGCATCCCCCGCTGCTTGAGCGGCATCGCGGTAGCGTGCCAGCGTTTGCTGACGATCGGCGTCGATGGCTCGAAACGCCTCCCCGGCGCGCCGGCGCAATTCGACGTTGCTGGAACGCTTCAGTCGGTCGATCGTATTCAAACCGATCAAGGCGGGCGTCAGTTTTCCCGACTCGACACGCTCGAGTAACCAGCCACTCGCCGCGGTGTCTCGTAACAAACCGCTGATCGCCGTCGCACGCAAACTGGGCGACAATCCGGTCAGCGATTCATCGAGCCAGGCAAGCGTCCAGGACGCGTCATGTTGCAACAGCCGCGGCAACACGTCGGCGCGAACAGGCGGAGCTTCTTCGGCGTCCAGCAGCGGACGCAGTAACGTCAAACGCTCCGGTGTCGCGGCAAGCACCGCCACCGCCAAACTTCGCCGCTGGAGTGACTGCGAACGATCGAGTGCCGTTGACGGAGCCCTTTCAAATGCCTCGTCTAGGACCGTTTGTGCCGCGGGGTCCAATGACGCGCGTCGCTCGCTGACCGAGGCTTTGCCCCGCTGGATGGCTCGGCACCAGCCCGCCACAACGGCCAAGGAATGCGATTCATCATCATCGGCGGCTGCCGTCAGCACCGGATCAAAGGCAACCGCCTGCGACTGTGCCGCACGCTGGGCCAGCGTCACAAGCAGATCGATCGGCAAGTCGGCCTGTGGCATCTCGAGCACCATCGGCAACATTTGGGCTGTCGATTCAGGCGAGAGGGCTGTCAAGATCTTTGCAAACCAAGGATCGGCAGCATCTCGACCGGCGATTTTCGCCAACGCTTCCAGGCCGCTGGCGGTGAGATCTTCGCGGAGCACCAACGCCACGGCCGCCTGAAAGCGAACGCCCGCGTCATCGTCGTGCGTGAACTGGACGAGCGTTTCCACCGACAGGTTGGAAGATCGTAGCCGAAGAGCAAGACGCCGCAGCCTTGCGTCGGGGGATTGCAACAACGCCTTCACCGAGACTTCATCAAGTGCCTCATGCGCTGCCAAGCACTGCACCGCTCGGGCGCGACCGGCCGCGGACAGCACCGCGTCACCTTGCCAAATGGCGCCCTGCAAATCCGCGAGCGTCGAAGTTTCCGCAGGAGTTTCGTACAACCATTGCGTCGCGATGCTGCGCCGCCATGGATCGGCATCCCCCAACCACTGCAGCGTTTGGGTTTCGGTATTGGGCGGTGTTCCCAGCGGCGTGCGTTGCCAATCGGCCGCCGCCATCCTCCAGATTCTTCCGCGCGTTTCACCCCATCGCAAATCGGCACGCTGTTTCAGTTCCGTCGGCATCCAATCGGGATGCTCGATCACCGCCCTCGCCATGTCGACGATGTAGATGCAGCCATCGGGCCCGTGCGCCAAATCGACCGGCCGGAACCATTCATCGCGGCTCGCCGCGCACTCGATGCCTTCGTTCCGCCGGGCTTGCAACACCGGTCCATCCGGCTGGACTTGCTGTCGCTGAACAACGTAAGAGGTCGGCTCGCAAACAAAAAGATCGCCACGCCAACTGGCTGGCAAACCGGGCCCCGCCCCACGGAGGACTCCGCAAGCCGCACTGAACTGGCCGGCGTGCAGGTTGCTGGTCGTCCAGGCGTTAGCGATCGAGCGAACTTCGGAATCGGGGCCAACCAACGCGGCATTGTTCAACGCATCCTTCGGAGTCAAACCGGCGACCTGTTGGACCACCGCGATCGGCAGCACCGCCTCGATCGCCGGATTCCGATTACTGCAGCCGATGCGGGTACCGAAATCGTCAATCGTCAGCCCGTATTGGCTGTTCCCTGTGACGCGTCCCCAGAATTGACCGTGTGGATCAAAGGCAAAATCGAAACCTTGCAATTCCAGCGGTTCGGACGCCTCCCACCGCGGATCCTGGCTGACGATCGTGCCACCGCGTAAACCGCCGGCGACGTAGACCAACCCATCGGGTCCAAGCGTCGGGTGGTTGGCTCGCAACTGTTCGTTTTGTTCGGCAAAGCCGGTGAACCACACTTCGCTACGGTCGGATTGCAGATCGCCATCATCGTCGGCAAAGAACGCGATTTGGCCAGCCAGCGTGACGATGACACCATTTTTCCAAGGCTGCAGACCGGTCGGAAACCGCAACTGATCGGCGAACGTGGTGACGGTTTCAAAATGCCCGTCATCGTCGGCATCCTGCAAGACCCGAATACGGCCGCGCGGGGGCTGGTCGGGGTTTTGCGGGAACGGATAATCGCGCATCTCCACGACCCACATTCGCCCCCGATGGTCAAAGCGAATCGCCACCGGATCGACCACTTCAGGTTCACTCGCGGCCAACTCCAGTCGAATCGCCGGGGGGTGCACCAAGTCTTCCGCGACCGCTT
This sequence comes from uncultured Pirellulaceae bacterium, assembly GCA_964477385.1. Classification (GTDB taxonomy): domain Bacteria; phylum Planctomycetota; class Planctomycetia; order Pirellulales; family Pirellulaceae; genus Roseimaritima. The sequence goes on along the minus strand of CAYZHQ010000080.1, from coordinate 23,570 downwards.
GAGCATCGCGGCCAGCGGCTCGATCGGCAATTGGTTCGCGGTCGGTCTCTTGACCGGCCACGCGTGGTCCGGCGAAAAACGGGGCGCAGGCAAACAGCAGCAGCCCCATCCAAACACAAGCTTGTGGTGGGCGGTTTCTCATTCTCGTTCCCTATCAAAGTCGGCTCACATCGTCACCACGCTATGGTAGCGTCTGGTGGGCTCGCTAGCTGGGAACGGGGGCATTTTTCCGCACCGCCGGCCGGATGCAGTCGAGCCGATGGGAGCGCCATCGATGCGGATTAACAGCTCGCGCCGATCTCTTCTTCCCGCGTGATCGTGAAGCCCATGTCTTCGACCATCTGATAATCGGCTTCGGGAGCCTGCCCTTCGGTGGTCAGGTAGTCGCCGACAAAGATGCTGTTTGCGGCGTACAAACCGAGCGGCTGCAGCGAACGCAGGTGCAGTTCACGCCCCCCCGAGATTCGCAACTCGCGGTCGGGATTTACCAATCGAAACATCGCCAGCGCCTTCAGGCAATAGCTGGGGGTGAGGCGATGATTGTCTTGCAATGGGGTGCCGTCAATCGAAGTCAAGAAGTTCAACGGAATCGATTCGACACCGATCTGATGCAGTTCCATCGCCATGTCAACGACATCTTCGTCCGACTCTCCCATCCCGATGATCCCGCCACTGCACAGCTCCAGCCCCGCGTTGCGGACATGGCGAAGCGTTTCCACACGATCCGCATGCGTGTGCGTGGTGCAAATCTGTTCGTAATATTTTTCGCTTGTGTTGACGTTGTGGTTCACCCGATCGACGCCGCACGCTTTTAAGCGTGCCGCCTGTGCTGCGGTCAACAAGCCCAAGCAAGCGCACACCTTCAAGCCGTATTTTTCTTTGATCTCCGGTACGACTTCTTCGACCGCTTTCATTTCCCGTTCGTTGGGACCGCGTGCTGAAATCACCAAGCAATACGTTTTCGCTTGTCGTTCCGCCGCGATCGCCGCCGCAGCCATCAGCTTGTCGCGTTGCAAGATGTTGTATTTGGGCACCGGAGCGGTCGAGATTTTGGACTGACTGCAGTAACCACAATCTTCCGGGCACAAGCCGCTCTTGGCGTTCATCAAAAAGTACAACTGAACGGTGCGACCGAAGTGATGTTTTCGCACGCGGAACGCTGCCGACATCACGTCCAGTAAATCCTCGTCGGGACTTTGCAGGACGGCCAACGCCTGTTCCTTCGAAAGGGCCTGGCCGGCCAAGACTTGATTGGCCAGGGTGGCATAGAAACTGGCAGATGCAGGGGTTGCGGCAAGCGTTTCAGACGACATGGATACTCGGCAAAGCTAGACGGAGAGAGGACGGCAAGGGAGCGACGTTTGCAAAGTCGACCCACTTTACCTGACGAGACCGGTTTGTTCGTCGCAAGTATTGAAACCGTTGTCTTCGTTCAGGTCTACCACCGGTTCGAGCCGAACCTAAGGCAGGGACGTATTTTGAGTGGAATTGTCATTTACGACAACGGGCAGGTTTCTCCTTGGTGATCACGCAGTCGGCGCAACCGTCACATCTTTTCAATCGGGCCGCAAAAACAGCACTTGCGAGCCTGTTTATCGGTCTGTGCATGCTGTCCGCAGGTTGCCAAAGGCACCACTATCGCATGCGTGCTGACCGGGACGTGGAAGCCATTTTGCAAGAAAAGACCGCTCAGACGCCCTGGCGCATTTCCTCGCAGTACAGCGCCTCTCCCGATCCACGGTCGCGGTTTTTCGATGCCTCGCCGACCGATCATCCGCAGTTGCCCTACCCGGGTCCCCAACTGAACACCTATTTATTGCCTCCGCTGGCAACGGGGGACCCGACGCAGCCGGCGGATGCCAACCAGCCCACCGGATATGCCGAACCGGCGACGGACGCCGACCAGCAACCCCCGGTCGAATCCTTGCCCTTGCCTCCAGGCACACCAGACGCCAAGCCGAACGGCGCCGGTGATCTGCAACCGGCCGAAGCAGCCCTGCCGCTGCTGCCGCCCGAAAACGGAGCCAGCGAAAACGGAGCCGCCGCGCGCCTCGACATGCCGCTGCGAATCGCTGCGGTCCCTCCTACGCCCGTCCGCCTACCGCGACCCGAGGCCGACAAACCCGACTCGGCGCCGAGCACACACCCCAGCGATCACGACCAGCGCCACGACAATGCCTCTCCGGTACGTCTGGCGATGGCGCAAACCCCAGTCGTTCAAGCGGCTCAGCCCCCTGCGACCGAAGCCGATTCGAATGCCAAGGATGCCGAACAAGTCGACAGCGAAACGGCGGGCGATGAAGACCCCGACGCCTTTCGGGTTGTGCCCATCCCGCCAGCCGCCTGGGAGCCACTACCGGCGAGCTGTCTCGGTCGGATGTTCGAGTTCGAATCGGTCCGTGAAGAATATCGTCGCAGCTTTGGCGAACCGCCACCGCGCGGGGGCGACGGAGTTCCACGGCTGACGCTTGCCAACACGATGGAGCTGGCGCTGCTGAACAGTCGCGCCTACCAATCGAACAAGGAACGGCTCTATCGAGTCGCCTTGCGTTTGACGCGCGAGCGTTACCAGTACGACCTCAATCCCATTCCCTTTGGCAATGGCTCGGCAGCCAACTTCCGCCATTTTCGCGCCGGCGGTGCGACGGTCAACACGCTGGGCGTTCCCACCGGAGCGGCCGTGCAAAGATCGCTGGCAACCGGCGGGCAGTTCCTGGCTAGCTTCGCCAATGATGTGGTGCTGACTTTTAATGGCCCACAAGGCTTCACCTCCAACATCGGATCGCAGTTGCTGTTTGACTTCCAACAGACAGTGTTCCAAACCGATGTGGAACTGGAAAGCCTCACGCAGTCCGAACGCGATGTGGTCTACGCCGCACGCGATCTGATTCGCTTTCGGCGTGGCCTGTTCCGTGATCTTGCGTCACAGTACTACAATTTGCTGCTTTCCTATCGAAGCATCGAAATCGGATCGCAAGATTACTTCAGTAACCAACGCGCATTCTTGCAAGGCCAAGCCGAATACCTGCAGGCGGGTCGCTTGCCACGCGTGCAAGTCGATCAGTTTGAACAGAACGCATTGCGCAGCCGCAGCGATTTAGTGGCGAGTTGCAATTCGTTGGAAACGAGCCTGGACCGACTGAAACTTGCCATCGGGTTGCCGCCCGAAATGCCGGTCAATCTGACGCTGGACGAATTAGAAGCGCTGTCGGCGACCGACCAATTAACAGTTGCGCGCCAGTTGGTTCAACGGACACAAACGGAATTGAGCGGTCAACGCGAACAACGTCGACCCAGCCCCGCGGCACTGATCAATGCCGCGTCGGTGCTGACCGACCGGTTGCTCGACATCCAACGATTAAGCCAAGCGGCCGGCGTGGAGGCGACGTGGCAAACCGGCGGTGAGGACACCGATCTCGCAGTGCCCAAAAATGCGATCGAGCAGGTGGCGCAGCGGTTGGCGGTCCTGGAAGCGCGCGGGCAGGTCGAAGCCAAACGGATGGTATTGAGCGAAGAATCCAACGCTCAGCTTCGCCGACAATTGCAACTGGAACAGCAGTCGGCCGAAGGCACGCCAAACACGCCTCTCGATAGTCCGCTGCGTGTTTATTTGCGGACGGTCGACGTGATCGAAGCCTCGCTGGTGCTTGCACGCCGTGCCATCGAAGCGGCTCCCGCCGGCACGACTCCAGCTCCCGACGCCCGTGAGCGTTTGAAAGAATATAACGCCACGTTGGATCAACTGAACGCGAAGCTCGACCAGGCGGTGGTCGATCGCGAGCTGAACGAGATTCCCGACCTGACCAAGAGTGCTCAGCGTTTGCTGGTCAAGGCCGATCAGTTGGCGGACGAAACTTCGGCGTGGTTGGTCTCGCCCGATCGGGAGTCCTTTCTGGAAATGGTCACTTCGACCGTCAGCGATGTGATCCGGCTGAGCGATGAAGTGGTCAACGCCTCCGATGTGGCGTTGCCGGAAGTCGAAGTGGAACCGGATGACGCCATGTTGACGGCACTGGTGCAACGCTTGGATTTGATGAACCGACGTGGCGATTTGGCGGACAGCCGACGCGCGATCAAACTGGCGGCCGACGACTTGCGTAGCATCCTGGATTTACGAGCCACGCAGACGCTGCGGACGCGGACCGATGCCAACACACCTTTCGATTTCTCGTTCAACGATAGCCAGACGCGCTTAAGCATGGCGCTCGATACGCCGCTGAATCGCAGAGCCCAACGGAACAACTATCGCTTGGCACTGATCGACTATAACCAGACGTTGCGGAACCTGATCGAATCGGAAGATGAAATCAAATTTGATATTCGCGAAGACCTGCGGCGATTGCGACTGCGACGTGATCAATACGAAATTGCGATCGCGAGTGCCGCGTTGGCGTACGAACGAGTCGTCAGTACCCGTTTACAGTTACAGTTCGCGGTAAAGGATGTGGTCGCTCGTGACTTCCTCGAAGCTCAACAGGCCTATACGGCGGCGTTGTCGAGCGTCGCACGCCAGCACATCGCTTATATTCTCGATCGCATCGAACTGTTCTTCGACATGGAAGGCATTCAGTTGGATGACAATGGCTATTGGCCGGGACTGCGAGACGACGACCTCCAACCGCCAGTGAACGTCGACTTCCCAGGGACAAACCCGTATCCCTACGGTCGCCTAGTTCCCGGCCTGCATTACTCAAGAGAGATCAAGGCGACGCAGTAAGCCGCCTGGTGCAAGGTTTCGGTCTTTTGACTTGGTGGACGCTTTTGGTGGACTTTGCTCCGCCGGGCCAGTACGCTTGAGTCCACCTGTCGTTGCCCGCGGAATGAGGCCCGCCATCCAGCCCGACCGACGTCGTGGCACGGAGGACGGCGGCAAGCCGGTTCGAGAACCGGCCGCACCTGCGGATGTGGCGCCCACTGCCTGACTTCCTTCCTATTGCATCTGGGGATCGCTGATGTTTCTGTCTGCTTGTTCGCGTCGTTACTTCCTGTTCGGCGGTCTCGTTTTGGCATGGGGAGCCATGGCGGACATCGGGAACGTGGCCGCGCAAGCGATCCAAGGCAGTGGCTCGACCGGAACCGCAAAGCCGCTGAAAGTCTTCGTGCTGACGGGCCAATCGAACATGCAAGGACACGCCCAGGTGCGGACGATGGAGCACGTGGGAATGGACCCTCGCACGGCGCCGATCTTGCGGGAGATGCAGGCGGCCGACGGGACCGTTCGCGTTTGTGAACGGGTTTGGATTTCCTCGCTCGGCAGCGCGGACGAGGAGCGTACCGGACGCTTGACGGCGGGCTTTGGCGCCGAAGGAGGCGGGCCGAAAATTGGGCCGGAATTCACCTTCGGGATCTATATGGAAAAACTGCTTGATGAGCCGATCTTGATTATCAAAACGGCTTGGGGTGGTAAGAGCTTGAACACCGATTTTCGGCCACCGAGCGCCGGACCCTATCCTTTTAGTGAAACGCAATTGGCTGCGATCGAAAAACAAGGGAAGGATCTCGCGGCGATCAAAGCCGAAAAGGAGGCGGCGACAGGGCATTATTATCGCTTGATGGTGGAACATGTGCGGCATGTGCTCGGTGACATTCAGCGTGTCTATCCCGACTACGACCCGCGGCAAGGCTACCAGCTAGCCGGCTTGGTCTGGTTCCAGGGCTGGAACGATATGGTGGATCAAGGCACCTATCCGAACCGTGGGAAACCGGGTGGCTACGGGGCTTACAGCGAAGTCATGACGCACTTTATCCGCGACGTACGCAAAGACTTGTCGGCTCCGGAATTACCCGTGGTGATCGGCGTCTTGGGCGTCGGCGGTCCGGTGAATCAATACCGACCCGAACAGATGCGTTACAAGGATATCCACCAAAACTTTCGTTCCGCCATGGCCGCTCCAGCCAAGTTGCCCGAGTTCAAAGGGACCGTCGCGGCGGTGCTGACGGAGAACTACTGGGATCAGGAACTGGTGGAACTGAGGGCTCGGGAGTCAGCGCTTCAGCGTCAAATCAAAAAGCTGGAGGCCGAGGGAAAGCTCAGCCGTGAGGAAAGAAATTCGGCGTTGGAAAAACTGCGCAGCGAGTCGTTCACCGAACGTGAACTACAGACGCTCCGCACCGGCGTGTCCAATGCGGAGTTCCATTACTTGGGATCGGCCAAAATCATTTCGCAGATCGGCAAGGGCTTTGCCGAAGCAATGGCTGAACTGCTTTCGAAGTGAGTTCGCGCTGCCGTCAAAGTAAGCTGAGCGAGTTGCCTGCCCGTGATCCACCGTTCACGGATTCAAGCATGGTTCACGCCCAAACGGCTAGCAGCGTTGTGCGGCCTGATTGGTGCAAACCTGATTAATCTGCCTTGCGTGACGAATCCTGATCTTCGGAGACAGCCGCTTTGCCCACCTCCAACGCCTCGGCGGTTTTCGCGTCGGCGCGGGTCAGCGATTCAAAACGCTGCGCCGCCTGGGCCTCGTCGACTCGTTCGGTTTCCTCGAGGCTTCCGACTAGCGGAGACATGCTGTCGCTTTCCTGTTGACGCCATTCTTTTTGGACGATCAGGCGTGCTCCTTTGGAAAAGGTCACATAGGCCCAGCACCATTTCAGGAACACAAAGAAGCGATTGCGAAAACCGCTTAGGAAATAAATGTGTACCAATAACCAAGCCAACCACGCGATCAAGCCGTTCTTCTTCCACTTGCCGGCCTGCAAGATGGCACTACTGCGCCCGATCGTCGCCATCTGTCCTTTGTCGACATAATGGAACGGTTTACGCTGCTTCGTATCGGGTGAGTGTTCGGCGCGGACTTCGTCTAGGATCACGTCCGCGACATAGCGTCCAGATTGGGTGGCCACGGGAGCCAAACCGGGCAGTGGATTACCATCTTGGTCGGGCGTGTGCGCCAAATCACCAACGACAAAGACGTTGTCATTCGCCGGTATGCTCAGGTCGGGCCGGACAATCACGCGGCCCGCGCGATCGAGCGGCGAATCGAGTTGCAATCCGATCCGATTGGCTTGCACGCCCGCAGCCCACAACACCGTCCCGGCACCAATCCGTTCCTCGCCCATCTCGATCCCGGCCGAACCGATATTGGTGACGCGATTGCCGGTCAAGACTTCGACGCCCAAATGTCGCAGCGATTCGGTCGCATAGCGGGCTTGATCGGCATCGAATTGTTTTAGAATGCGTTCGCCGCTTTGCACCAACACGACGCGAGCGTCGGCGGCGTTGATGGTGCGGAAGTCCTCCGTCAACGCAAACCTTGCCAGTTCCGCGATCGCCCCCGCCAATTCGACTCCCGTCGGCCCGCCTCCGACGATGACAAACGTCAACCAATAAGCTTGTTCTTCGGGGTCGTTTGTCCGTTCAGCCTGTTCAAAAGCCACCAACACTCGACGCCGGATCTCGGTCGCTTGGCCGACACTCTTCAGACCCGGCGCATGCGTCTCCCATTGATCGTTGCCAAAATAGCTGTGGCTGGCACCGCAGGCGACGATCAAATAATCGTACGGAATCGTGCCGCCATCAAAACGAACTTCGCGCGTCTTTAGATCGATGGTGTCGGCGCGCCCCAGCAACGTGCGAACGCGTCGATAGCGCCGCATCAAGCCGCGAATCGGAACCGCGATGTCCGACGGATCCAGCCCTGCCATGGCAACTTGGTACAGCAATGGTTGAAAGAGATGATGGTTGCGTTGGTCGAGGATCGTCACCGAAACCCGTCGTGACCGACCCAGTTTCTTCGCCGCATTAATACCCGCGAACCCGCCTCCGATGATGACCACATGTGCCATAGCTATTTCGCTACCTTTCGTTTTCAGGAGACTCGTCAAGCAAGCCGCGGAAGCTTTCCGTGGTTCAGTCTATCGGATAGCCGCTAACGACCGAACCACACAACGGGCCGACTGCGGAGTCTCATGCCGCGAGAAACTACGGAAGCAAATGGAGCGGGCAAATCGTAGGCCATACATGCGATTTCTTACAACACGTCGCCGTATTCCCAGACCGAATGGTAAGCCCCCAGTTTGTCAAAGTAGTCCAACATGTCGGCGTAAAAGGGATTGTGGGAAAGCGTGGCGCTGTCGCCGACCACGATCAGCTTGCGGCGGGCGCGCGTGATGGCAACGTTAGTCCGACGGGTATCGGCGAGAAAACCGATTTCCCCCTGATCGTTGCTGCGGACCATCGTCAGCAGCACAACTTCTTTTTCTCGGCCTTGAAAGCCATCCACCGTGTCGACTTCCAGTTTCGGCGTATCGAGTCGACCTCGCAGCAGTCGGACTTGCGCCGCATAGGGCGCGATGATCGCGATCTGGTCGGCACGCACCCCCGCATCCATCAACTCACGCACGATCTGGATGATCAAGTTCGCTTCTTTGGGGTTTAACTTACTCTCTCCGTCGGGCTCGAGTTGCTCCAGATACTCGGCTCCCGCAGTATCGATAAACTCGATCGAATCGGTCGTTCGCGGTGTTTCGTCGACGTTCGGTAAATCGCACAATCGATGGTGGCGTACTGAGACGTCGGCGACCAACGAGCTTTCGTAAAACGTCTTGGAGGAGAACGCCATGATCTGTTCGTGCATGCGGTACTGAACCGTCAATCGCCGATAGACCGACTCGCCTTCGCGTTCAATTAACCGCTGCATCATCGAATCTCGCATGCCTAACCGTGCCGCTTCGTCGCTCAACACCGTCGGCGGCAACTGGCAGTGGTCCCCCGCGAAGACCAATCGGTCGGCGCGGAGCACCGCCTGCCAAATGCTGGGCAAAGTGCATTGACACGCCTCGTCGACGACCACCAAATCGAACTTATGGGCACCCAGCAGATCATCATCGACCGTGGTGGTGGTACAGATCACGTCGGCGGATTCCAAGACACTGCGGATGATGGAACGTTCCAAACCTCGGATTTGCCCGCGCAGTTGTCCCGCTTCGGCAAACAGTTCTCGTCGCCGATGCTGTCCATCGCGACCGCGAAAATCCTTGGACGCCGCACGCACCAACTGTTCGACTTCACGACGCATGTCGCGGATCACTTCACCGGCGGGATCGGTATCAACCAATTCATCCAACGTGTGGCCACGGAGGGCTTCGAAGACGCGCGCCGGATGTCCCACGCGGAGCACGTTCGGCATCATCGCGACGAGTCGTTCGAGCAGGTTGTCGACCGCCGTGTTACTCGGTGCGCAGGCCAACACACGGTCGCCTTGCTGCACGGCTTGGTAGATCACTTCCGCCAGCGTCGTTGTTTTGCCGGTGCCCGGAGGTCCGTGAAGGATCGCCACATCGTCGGCCGCGAGTGCGAACCGGACGGCATCTTGCTGCGGCGGATTGAGGTGGCTGAAGAATTCAATCGGTTGCGGTTCTTGGTAGCGGAGGGGGCGACTGCCCAGCAGCATCTCGCGGAGCCTTCCGCTGCGACCGCTGGCTTGGCGGGCTTGGGCCATCGCTGCCAACTGCCGCCGCCGCGTGGTTTCATCGGGCGACAAATCCAAGCGATACGTGTGAGCGTCCGGCCAAGCATCGGTTGCGACTTGGATGACGTTGTGCTTGCGTCGGCTGACCACTCCGGGCACGCCGTTGTCCGCAGGGTCGGCATCGTTGGAAACGACAACCGGCGATCCAACTTTTAGGCGATTCATGGGCAGCGGCTCGCCGCCCGGTTTGGTAAAGTCCAGCAGCAAGCGACCGGCTAAGCCGGTTTGGTGGTCAACCAACTGCATGCGGACCAGCGTTTCACCCGTTTTTTCGACATCCGCACGGGAGCGGTTTTGGCGTCGTCGCGCCATCCGTTCGCGTTCGGCAACCGCTTCCAACTCCAACCACCGGGCGAGTTCATCAAAATAGGCGTCGACCGAAAAAGGTTCATCAAGCGAAACGGAGCGGCGGCGACTTTTTTTGGCACGAGGCGGCATGCAGGTGAGCTCGACGGTGAAAACAGGAAATCGATGAATAGTTCTATCTTAGCCGCTTTTGCGATTTGGGGATTGGTGGCAAGCACGATCACGGGCGGCTTGTACGCGTGGGATAAGCGTGCCGCGGGGCGGGACGCGCCACGCGTTTCCGAACGGACGCTGCTGACATGGTCCGGGCTAGGGGGCTGGCCCGGCGGTTGGCTGGTCGGTCGCCGCTTGCGGCACAAGACCAAGAAGCTTTCCTATCGCATCAAGTTCGGCGTCTGTGTGGCAGTCCACGTCGCTCTGACGGCAACGCTGCTGTGGGCAACAGCCAACCGATAACCACATTGCGGAAGCCTTGCCGCCCTCAGGAATGCGTGACTTTAGTGGAAAGGCAACGCTTGAGCGAGGAATCGCTTCATCTTCTCTCTTCCCCATCGCGTTACGAATCTTTTGGTCTAAGCATCGGGCGTTAACACGTCGGGCACGATGTCGGACTCGGACCATGCTTGTTCGGCTTGCAACCGCGCCGGTTCAGCGATCCGGCGATAGGTGAACTCACGGAAAAACAGCAGCAGATTCAACGCAAACACCAATCCCCCCGCGGTAAAAGCCAGCAGTCCGAACTCCCAACCCACACCAGGCCAAAACGCGCGCTCGATCGTCCAACCCCAGTTGGGCAAATCGATCATCGAGTGCGATCCGCTCATGCCACCAGCCAAAACCACTCGGGCGAGAAAGGGAATGATGACGCCGGCAAACAGCACCGCAGCCAATACCACGATGGGCACCACGAAGGTCCGCCGCAGGATCAGATGCAGCAACATCACCAACAGTCGCACCGTCCCCAGGTAAAACAACAGGTATCCCGACAGCAGCAGCGCCATCGTCATACTGGCCGTTTTGCTGGAACTGCTGAAGTCGACCAGTTCGGGAATGCTGAGGAAGATACCGATCACAAGCATGGCAGTCACACCACTGCAAGTTGCAAACATGAATCCCGTCCCAGGGCCGGGATTAAACCACAACTTCAACATACGACCGGCAAAGGTACTGGGCAGTCCCCGCTGCACCCGAGGGCTCAATTCGGGCGATTCCGCCAACATCAATGTGCCCATCAGACACCAGTAACCTGCGATCACGATCATTGCGAAGTGCATCGGCTCGGCACTGCGAAAACCGGGGTCGCCAAAGTTGTAAAAGGTCAAATAGGCGAAGGTAAAAATCCACACCAATTGTTGAAGGAACATCCACCAACGGAGGCCTGTAGACCGATTTTCAGTTACCGGAGCGATCCGCGCCGCGGCGGCTTTGATGAACAACACCATGCAAGTCGCACCGACCAGTACAAACGCCGCGAGCACGAACCAAGCCTCCGACTCGGAACCGACGTCGGTGCCCAAAATGCCATCCAAACAGACCGCCCCGCAGATGAACTGGGCTATCAAAACCACCCCGATCACCGCCAATAAGGCGAGGGCTTGCCAAGCCCGATGGGATGCCAGAGTGGCAACCAACAAACCGAAAGTTGTGAGCAGCATGGCGGAAAAAAAGACGACGATGACCAGCATCACCATCGTCGGCATGTTTACCCCACGCAGCAGGTAAGAGAAGGCCAACCCCGGGACGACAGCGGCAAAGTAGATCAGCATCTGCAGCATGGCGCTGTTCAATTTGCCCAGCACAATCCGCATCGAAGAGAGTTTGGTGATCGCCAGCATCTCGAATGTGCCGTCGTCGATCTCGGCTGCCAGTGACCGATGGGCCACCAGAGGCACCATGCCGAGCATCGGAATCGCAAGCACAAAATAGAACCCATACAGCATTGTTTCGCCGGTGGGGATGAAATACACATCGGGTGTCTGCAGCACGATCCCCAAAATCGTCCACAGCCAAGAACACATCAGCAGTGAAAAGAAGGTGATGATGAACTGCTTGCTCTTCAGTGCTTGGCGAGCCTCCTTGATCAAGATGGGGTTCAGCCAGCCCGATGCACGATCGGTCAGACGATCAATGCTGGCCCAAAAGCCTTCTCCGGCCGGATCGATGGTCAATGGATGCGGAGCCACCGCGATGGCAGCGACCTGTGCGTTCGCTGCGTTAGCCTCCAGGCCCGGCGTCGTGTCGACAGCATCGCTCATTGCACGTGCCCCTTTGTGATCTGCAAGAAAACGTCTTCGAGCGATTCGTCCAACGGTGCATACTGCAGGACTTCCACGCCCCCTTCGATCAACGACCGCAGGATTTCGGTCTGTTCTCGATCCCCGCCGGTGATGTGGAATCGAATCAGGCCGTTGTCTCCTTCCAAACGATCGATTGAAGCATGCTGTTGGAGGATAGCCATCGCCTCGGGCAGTGGGCTGGTCACCCGCACCAGCACATTGCGTGTCTTCCTCAATTTCTGGCGTATTTCCGCCACCGATCCGGTCGCCAGCAAGCGGCCTTGTTCGATAATCCCAATCCGGTCACACATCTCGGCCAACTCGGTCAAAATGTGGCTGCTGATCAGGATCGTTTTCCCTTCGGCGGCTAAGGCGCGAATCATCTGTCGCAGTTCGATCCGAGCCCGCGGGTCCAGTCCCGCGGCGGGTTCGTCTAAAATGAGCACTGCCGGATCATGCACCAACGCTCGACCCAAACAAAGCCGCTGCTTCATCCCTTTGCTCAAGCCTCGAATCGGTTTGTAAGCCAATTTGTCCAGCCCCGTGAAGCCCATCACCCAGCGCAACCTGGCCGTCCGTTCGCGTCCCACCACCCCATAAGACCGAGCGAAAAAATCGAGGTACTCGGCGCAGTTCATATCGCCGTAGGTTCCAAAACCATCAGGCATAAACCCCAGTCGACCGCGCACTTGATCGGGGTCGTTGATCGATGACAAACCGTCCACAAACGCCTCACCGGATGTCGGCAATTCCAGCGTCGCAAGAATCCGCATGCTGGTGGTCTTGCCAGCGCCGTTGGGGCCGATGTAACCAAACACACTACCCCGTGGAACGGTAAAAGAAACTTCGTTCACCGCTTTTGTCGAACCAAATTCGCGCGACAAATTTTGCAATTCGATCGCCGGCCCGGTCCAAGGTGTTGCAATCATGGCAGCCTTCCCATCACGATGTGGCTCTGTTCGGTCCGTTCCGCGTTTTCGATCCCCACCGTCGCCTCGTATGGTTGATCGGCAATCGCGATGAAGCGTTCTCTAGGAAGCGAGAGCAGCCAACGGTCCATGGTATTTTCCAGCAGCGTCTTGCGGCCACCGACCACGTAGCGTCCCCAGGGATCGCCGGAATTCTGCAAGTTCGGATTGGTGTTACCGGCCAACGGTTTGACGTTTAGTGGCGCTACTTCGCCGACCCCTATTCGCGTCAGTTCCCCCCGCGTCCCCGCGGCGATTGCTTGGCCTCTCCACTGCACTCCCGCAGCATCACGAAGTTGAATCTGTTGCAAGCCGAACGGAAAGTGATTGGTCACCGCAACGCCCCCCTGCGAAATCTCGAAAGCCAGTCCCTGATCGTTTTGCTGCGGGTGCATAGCTAGCATTTGCACCTGAGAACGCGGTGGCAGGAAGCAGCCTTGAAAGACCTGGCCCTCGGCGAGGTTGGTGATCGAGCCCTTGGGGTTGCCATCACGGTTGTAGCGATAACCTTGCCGCGCGGTGCCGCGACAAACCGGATAGACCGCCGCGTCGTGAGGAAAGACCAATCCATCGCGACTGTCGAGGACCGCGAAATACGTTTGGCGACCTTGCGTTACCGCGTAGTCGGCTTGGGGGTCGACCCAAGTAATATGCCGCGTCCGGACGCGCGTGGAGATCCCATCGGCCAACAAGGCGTAGACGATCAGGCTGCTAGTGATCAACAGGGCAAACAACGGAGCGACAAAGAACAGCAAGTAAAGCCGCTGGCGTTGACGCAGGTAGAGATAACAGACTGGACCGATCGCTAACACAAACAGCGTGTTCAGGCCGATGAAGGATTTGACCGGCGGTTGCCCGACCGATCCGATTAGCAGCGACCAATATTGCGTACTCCCTTCCGGAACGCTCATACCCATCCGCAAGGTCCAGTCGAGTTGTTCCTCGCCGGTCGCACGCACGATGGCATTCCAGAACTGATAGGACTGGGGAAACGGGTCCTCCAAGTCGATCGCTGTCACGGTACCTAAACCGAAGCGTCCTTGTCGAACCGCCCCGGTGATGGCTTTGCCGGGATCGTCGAAAACGAATGGGTGTTCGGTCAACTTGAGAGCTTCAAAAGCGTTCTTGCGCTGCCCGCCCCCGCGACGAGAACCGCCGAAGGACTTATTGGGCCCATTCCAAGCGTTGTACTCCCATTCATAATCACGATTGGTGTCTTGCAATCGCAGCGAATTTTTCAAGCTGCTTCCCGTCTGAACCGCGGAGGTTGGCAGCGGCGCCAGCGGAACCTTTTGCAGCAGTTCGCAGTTGGCTTTCGAGACGGCGTACACCCACAGATTGCCACCCGCGGCCAACCAATCGGTTAGGGCACGATACGGCTGCGGTTGGCTTTGCAATGCTTCGAGTAGCGGAGCGGGCACGAGGATGGCATCGAGTTGCGAGTGTGCCAACCACGAGGCCTGCATGTCGTCGATGTCGAGCAATCGAAACTGAACCTCGGCGGACTGCGTCTCCTGCAACATGCGTTTGGCATCGGCGTGCTCGAGCCGCAGCACGTCGGGATCGTCGGGGATGGGACCGTCAAACGCGGCCAGCAATGATCGGACGTCGGGACAAATTTGCCAAGCCTGTGGCTCGGGCCGTTCGAGAGCGGGAGGCATCCGCTGGGTTTCGGCTGGCAGGGCAACCACCAAATTCACCGCCGCACTGCTAACGGTTGGGCAAGGGACCGCCGCGCGGGCGGCGAGCCGCGACGAGAGGCGGCGAAAGGAGGCTTGCGATTTCCGTTGACTCTCCACCGTTTGTTGCAGCAGTTGGTCGGTTTGCCCCGACAGGATGACGCCGACGTTGCAGTGCTCGAGAGGCTGCCGCCGCGTGTCCTGAAGCATTGGGCGAGAATCGCTACCGGGAACGACGCGACCATCCTCCAAGATCCGCACCCGCATATTGTCCCAAGGATAGTAGTAGGGAATGTGGTGAACACTGCGGGCCGAAGTCCCTTGTTGCGGTAACTGAAAGGTATCGCGATAGACAAAATCGATCTGCGTACCAATGCTGTCCGAAGGAGTGATTTCGATCGTGAGATTGCGGTCCCTTGAGAAGGTTTGCGCAGTCGGAGTGAATTGCAGGTAGACCGTTTGGTAGCCGTTCCCGGGCACCGCTTCCATCCAAGTCGAATAGTTAAAGCCGACCTTCCGAGGGACTCCCGCGTTACTCAGCAAAACCGGCTCCGCCCAGGCCGACGCAACCGTACCCACCGCCACCGATGCGAACACAAGCGACGCCAACACGGGCGGACAGAGCAGGCCGATGGCGAACCGTCGGCAACGTATCGCGAGGGAGCGCCAGCAGGGGCGTGCCGAACGAGGCGGTTGTTTCTCTCGCAGCATGTTACCGTGACTCCGGTGGTGCTGGGCTATCGTCAACCGACGACTGAGGGACATCTCGAGTCGGCACGGCATCGCGTTTCGGTTGCAGCGACTGTCCGGTGGCTGCGATCAGCGGTTGCATCAAGATCGAAAACAGATAGGCCAGCAGGAACATGGCGGCATACACAACGAAGCAAGCGATCGTCACGCAGACCAGCAGCACGATCGCTTTCAACCCCGAATAGTTGCCCTGAAAACCGGTTCGAACAGCCCAAGCAATGATCGCGCTGACGGTGACCAACATGATCAGATGATAGATCGTAATCCGTGGCAGCAGTCGCTCGGTCGGCACGGAAGCCTCTTCACCGGCAGAATCTTTCGGGAGGTCGGAGGGTATGTTCATAGTCACCAGTGCGATTCGCAATGAAAAGTTGGAGCCGTTTTTTCCGGCCAGCGGTTGCTCGCGGCCAGCCTTTCACGTTCCCGTTTCGCGGGTGCCACGAAGCACCGCTGTGCTGGCAGTTTACCTCATCGAGCGTTACTGTTGCAGCCGAGCGGCTGCTGCAGCCGCGGGCGAGGCACCGGCAATCGCCCAAGCCGAGCCCGCAGGCTCGCTGTGGTTGGCATTCGCCCGCTGCCCCTGTGTGTGGGCCCGTTTGGGGCGAGCGAAAGGCGCGCCGCACGGGTTTTGTTTAAAAATCGGGCGATGCCACCCGGCAAATGCTCGGGGAGAAACTAAAACCTGCCGCGTCGGTTTACAAAGAGAGCCCATTGCTGGTTCGATGGTGCGCGGACTACTCGAGGCGGTTCGGTTTTCTAAGCTGAGAAATTTGAAGAGAGACTTTTATGGGAATGCTGAAAGAGTTCAAAGAGTTTGCCTTGAAGGGCAACATGATTGACATGGCGGTCGGCATCGTCATCGGCGGTGCCTTCGGGACGGTGATCAAATCGCTGGTCGCCGACGTCATCACCCCACCGCTCGGGTTGCTGACCGAGAAGGTCGACTTTCAGTTGATCGCGTGGACGCTTCGCGAAGCGAGCGAGGCCGATGGCATCGCGGCGATCACCATCAACGTCGGTGGGTTTCTCAACGCCATGATCAGTTTCTTCCTCGTGGCGATGGCAATTTTCATTGTCATCAAGGCGATGAACCGCGTTCGCGAACAGTTTGAGAAGAGCGAAGAAACGATCGCTCCGACGACGAAGAAATGCGACGCCTGTAAGCTGGAGATTCCTGTCGACGCCACCAAGTGTGGGCATTGCTGTAGCGTGCTGGCGGCTTAGCCTGCCAGTGTGAGGTGGCTCCTTGGGAGCACGGTCCAACGGCGGGGCTCGTCACGGGAACGAACGCTGCGTGCAGCGGTCGAAAACGCAGCGAGGAAGTCGAGCGATTAGCGGTTCACTCTTTCTGAAATTCCGAGTGGTTTTCATATATCGGAATTGGCGGGGTGGTCGCTATGATTATCCGCGCCGCCATTCGCCCGCGCGTGCCAAAGGTTTCGTTTTTGACTTGCTCTTCCGTCGGGTTGCTCCGACGCTCCCCCGCGAATGCACAACGACGGTTGTATCGACGAGTTCCTGCATCTGCTGCGTGCCCTGGTACGCGAGCCATCGGTTGTCGGTGTCGAGGATGCGTTCTTCCGAGTCCTCCGGCGTGAATTGGAAGAGTACAAGCTAACGGTCGAGCGATACCACGGTTTGCTGGTCGTTCAAGGCTCGCGGCCAGACAGCATCTATTTGTCGGCTCACGTCGATCGGCATGGTTTGCTGTGTACGGGCCCGAATGAATTTCAGTATGCCGCCTTCGTGGCTGGCAACCGTGGCGAGTTGACCGGCGACTCAATCTCCGAGCAGTTCATGGAATTGATCGCCGGTCGTTTTCAGGGACAACGCGTGCAAGCCCACGTGCCGTACACGGGTACCTACCTGGGGCAAGGGCAGATCAAAGAGTCATACGTCTGCCCGCGACGTCGTAATCTGATTTTTGAAATCGAAGGGCTGGAGTTTCTTCAGCCTGGTTTCCCGGTGTCGTTTCTTGATCGTCTGCAGGTGGTCGACAGTCGCATTTCGGCTCAGCTAGACAATGTCGTTTCGGTGGCGATGCTGATCGAACTGATTCGGCTGGGCTTCCAGGGCACGATGCTGTTCACTGCCGGAGAAGAGGCGGGGCGGAGTTGGCGATTTGCGGTCGAATGGTTTCAGCGACACGGGATCCATACCGATCGTTTGATTGTGCTGGACACCAGTCCTTTCCCGACGTTGGAAGATCTGGCGTTGCAGGATGTCGTGCTCCGCACCAAGGATTCGACGGCCGAGTTCGATCCTCAGGTGACCGAGCGATTGCGATTGGGATGCGAGCGATTGGGGATCGGTTACCGTTTCAAAGATCGCTATGTCGAGGAACTGAACCAGACCCGCGAGAAACGGCTCTCTTTGGGCAGGACCGAACTGGGGCGCGTGATCACGGCAACCGGTGGCAACGTGCGTGGGACGACGCTGCAACTGCCAACGTCGTCGTACCATACGGCCAAGGAAACGGCAGAGCTCGGCAGCGTCCACGCGATGTTGCGGTTACTGTGCGATTTGTGTGAATTACCAGAACAAACTTAGCTGCGAAACAAGATCAGCAAACCGAGGGCGATTGTTGAACGACTGGCAGGCGGCACGGGTGACGATTCGGAACCCCGACGGCGCAACCGTGCGTCACAACTTAAGACGGAGCATGCAGGACAGTGCATGCTTTGGCGCGATGGTGGGGATGGGAGAAACCTATCTGCCGGCCTTTGCGTTGGCGGTTGGAATGAGCGAATCGGCGTCGGGCCTGGTGGCGAGTCTTCCGCTGGTCGCCGGTGGCGCGATGCAGATGGTTTCCTTACGCGCGATGCGATGGATCGGCGGCGAACAACGTTGGGTGGTGCTGTGTGCTACCGTTCAAGCCCTCTCTTTTCTACCGCTGGTCCTGGCAGCGTTTTATGGTGCCATCAGCCTGACAGGTTTGTTGCTGATCGCTTCGGTCTTCTGGGCAGCGGGCCTCGCCAGTGGCCCCGCCTGGAACACCTGGATGGAATCGGTCGTTCCGGCGGGGGTTCGGGCGAGCTACTTTTCGCAGCGTTCGCGGTTGCAACAAGCCTGCACGCTGGGCGGATTGCTGATCGCCGGGATGCTGCTGCAGTCGACCGAGTCCAAGGGCTGGCCGCTGTTGGGGTTCGCCGCCATCTTTGGGTTCTCGACGCTGGCACGTGGGCTGTCGGTGCTCAGCTTGGCAGGCCATCAAACCGACAGTCGCCTGACGATGCGTACCACCGCGCGGCTTTCGGCCGGTAACAATCGCCCCGTCTCACGCTCGGGCCGACGCCTGCTGACCTATTTGGTTGCCACTCAAGCATGCGTGCAGATCAGCAGTCCTTTTTTCGCCCCGTATATGCTGGAGCAATTGCAATTCAGCTACCTCAAGTTTGTGTTGCTGATGGCGGCGGCGTTCGTTTCGCGCGTCTTGGCAATGTCGCGGTGGACTCGGATCGCGAAAAACTACGGTGCCGCCACGCTGCTGTGGATTGGCGGGGTAGGCCTGATTCCGATCTCGGCGCTATGGATCCTGTCCGACAATATTATCTGGTTGGTGCTGATTCAAATGCTCAGCGGAGTCGTCTGGGCGGCGTACGAACTGGGCTTCTTCCTGCTGTTCTTTGAAACCTTGCCGGCCGATCGTCGCACGAAAATGCTGACCTACTATAACTTTGCCAACACGCTGGCGATGTTTGCCGGGGCCTCCTTGGGTGCCGTCTTGTTGACTTATTTTGACGCCACGCTGGAGGCTTATTACATCCTGTTCGCACTGTCGGGCATCGGTCGTTTGCTGGCGACGGGGTTGCTGTTCCGCGCCGAATTGAAACCGGTTCCGATCCATGTGATCGCGATCCGTGTGCTGGGGCTTCGAAGCGGCACGGCGACCCTCGACGTGCCGATCCTGTCGTCGCTCGAAACGCCACCCACGCCCGGCCCCGAGCTCGACCCGCTACCCAAGCTCGACCCGCTACCCGAACTCGACCCACTACCCGAGCTCGACCCACTACCCGAGCTCGGGCCGAAAATCGAATCCGAACCGTTTGCTGAACAACCCGTTGCAGCCAGCGGATAGTTGCAGCCAGCGGAGCTCTCGCCGGGGCAAGCAGGTTGTCGAATCTTTGGTCCGCTGCGTGGCAAGACCTTGCCCTGGACGGCAGGCTTGAACTACGCAGGTTCGTTCACCAAATGATCATCCAAATTGCGGCTGACCTCTTTCAGCCGCTCCAGCCCACCGCCGCCGACTTCGGCAGCCACCCAGCCGGTAAAGCCGATGTCCAAGAGGGCTTTGCGGACCGAAACCCAGTCGAGATCGCCTTCGCCAATCTTGGTGAATTTGTCATCGGCGCGTGAGAAGCCTTTCGCATCGAGCTTGATGACACGGTGGTCGAGCGTTCGAATCCACTGCGCCATGTCGCCATACTTCCAATGGTTGCCGATATCGAATTGCATCCCGATCATCGGGGAATCAAAGGCGTCGATGAAACGCACGTACTGTTCGGCGGTCTGATTCCAATCGCCCGCATGATCGTAAAGAAAGCGATTCCAGACGTTTTCGATCGCGATTTTGACGTTGTGCTTTTCGGCGACTTCCAGTGCCGGGCGAATGTTGGCGACCGCGCGGTCAAAGCACTCTTCGGCAGTCCCATCGCCACCGACGCCGGGCACCAGCAAGATCGTGTCGCCCCCGATCGCGGCCGTCTCCTGAATCCCATCGGTCAAACTCTTCAGCGCCCGAGCTCGCACGGCGGGGTCGGCGTCGGTGTGATGAATCTGCCAGTGCGTTCCATTGACGGTGCCGTCGATCGGAAATTCGGCTTCTTGCACCGCCCGCTTGGCTTCGTCGATGTTGATTCCTGGCGCGTTCAGTTCGATGCCGTCAAAGCCCGCTTGTTTGGCGACTTTGAATTTCTCGGTCAGCGATCCGGGGACGCCTACCATGCCGATCTTGAGGCTCTTCAACAGCCACTTTTTTTCCGGTGCGTCGGCGGCAAAAGCGAAGCGAGGCGTGAGGCCTCCCAGCGCAACGCCACTGAGAGCAACAGCACTCGAAGCGGTCTTCAGAAAAGTTCGGCGAGATGACATGGAAGGGCTCCGGAAAGGGCGGGGAATGAGTTGGAAGCCACAGTGTACCACGGCGCTTTGGCTTTTTCTTCTCGTTGATTCTTCTCGTTGCCCATACGACCACCTACGACTGCGAGGTTGAACTACGTCGGCATCGCCAGACGCTGCACGCGGTGATTGTTGCTGTCCAACACGTGGACGCGGCTTTGCGAATCGAGCACCACGCCCCAAGGCTGGTACAACTGGCCCGGCGCATGGCCAGGACCGCCCCAGGAAGCGAGGAATTGCCCGTCAGGAGTGAAACGCTGCAGTCGCTGGTTGCCGTACTCGCAAACCAATAGACTGCCGTCGCCACAAAGGGTCAGGTCGTAGGGGAAATAGAGTTGCCCAGGATCGTGACCGAGCCTGCCCCAGATGTCGATCGGTGTCGGTTGTGCGGGCTTGCAGTCGTAGACCTGAATCCGGTGATTGCAGGCGTCGGCGATCCACAGGATATCGTCGGCATCCATCACCAGACTTTGCGGCCGCACAAACAAGCCGGGAGCGTTTCCGGTGCCGCCCCACTGTGTCATAAAATTTCCCTCGGGGTCAAACTTTTGGATCCGATCCGAATCGCCATACTCTCCGACATAAAAATTGCCGGCCGAATCACGCACCGCATCGGTCACGAACGCGAATTCGCCTGGCCCAAAACCGGCCTTCCCGCCGATGCGTTCCTCGAGCAACATGTTGCCGGCGAGATCAAAAACGGTCAGCCGATGGTAGTGGGTGTCGGCGACCAGCAGGCGACTGTCGGTGTCGAGGTCCGAAGCGACCTGCCAATGATCGACCGTCAAGCCGGTAGGTCGACCGTTTGCGGTTTCGGGCATCGACCATTTGTAAAGAAATTCGCCGTCGGGGCTGAACACTTGGATGCGGCCCGTCGTATCGACGATGAACAAGCGATCGTTTCGGTCGATCGTCATCGCCCGCGGTTTGAGAAACCGGCCATCGGACAGCCCTCTGCGGCCCCAAACCAGATCGGGTTCCGCAGCCGACACCGGGCCGCCGATGCAGCCGCTGACTTGAGCCAACAGGCCGGTGGCGAGCATTCCGGTCGATGCACGGAGCCAATTTCGGCGGGAGAGTGGGGGAGAGGTAACGGTTTGGGGAAGATTCACGGTCACAATGGTTCGATGAATGGGCCACGGTTTACCCGCCAGGCTAGATTTACGGGCGGGTTGCTGGCAAAACCTGCTAGTCCTTAGAATAACGCAGTCAGTCGATCTCCTGTTCTATCAATCTGGACCTTTGGCCAACAAATGGCAACTCTCGTTGATTTGCAAAAGGCCGAAGACCCGCGTGATATGATTCACCGGGCGGTGCAGGCGCTCGCCGAAGGCCATGTCATTGCGGTTCCGACCGAAACGGTCTACGGCTTAGCCGCCAGTGGACTGGATGCCGATGCGGTGGAGCGGCTGGTGGCACTAAAAGGTCGCGACCCGGTGGCTCCCTTGGCGATTGCCTTGCGGAGCAGTGAAGCGATGTGGGATTTTGCTAATGAACCTTCGCCATTGTCGGAACGGCTGGCACGACGTTGTTGGCCGGGGCCACTGACGCTGGTGTTGCCGTGTGATGACCCCGAATCGGCGGTGACGCAGTTACCCGCTGCGGTTCGCCAAACGGTGCTGGCGGCCGATGGCTGCGTCGGTTTTCGAGTGGTGGACCATCGCGTCTTCCAGACTTTGCACCAATTTGTGGCGGCACCGATTGTGTTGACCAGTGCGAATCGCTCGGGCGAACCCCCGGCGACGACCGGTGAAATGGTGGCCGAGTCATTTCAAGATGACTTACCGCTGATCCTCAGTGACGGGCCGTGCCGCTATGGCGGGCCATCGACCGTCGTGCGGGTCCGCGGCAACCGATACGAGATTTTGCGGGAAGGCGCAATCGAAAGGACCGCTATGCGACAATTCGCAAAACCGATCATCGCCGTGGTATGTACCGGCAACACCTGCCGCAGTCCCATGGCGGAGGTATTGCTGAGGGAACAATTTCGGAAAAAAACAGGGCGGGAAGATGCCGTCTTGGTCGTTTCCGCCGGCGTGGCGGCGATGCCCGGCAGCGGGGCGGCACAGCAGGCGGTGGAAGTGATGAGCGGCCGAGGGCTGGATCTGACCGGCCACAGCAGCCGACCACTCGATGAACGCCTGGTCGAATTGGCTGATTTAATCTTGACGATGACGAAACAACATCGCGATGCCATCGTGGCTCGCTGGCCCGCCGCCGCCGAAAGGGTACGCACCTTGCGTCACGACGGCACGGATGTCAGCGATCCAATCGGAGCTCCGACGGAAGTGTACATGGCGTGTGCGGAACAAATTGACCAAGAACTTGAGGGCTGGGTCGCGGCGCTGGGCGACGATTGGCTGCCGAGCGAAGATGGCGATCAGGAGAATCTATAGTGCTAAGAGTCAGTATCGGAAGTGACCACCGCGGTGTGCGGATCAAGGCCAAACTCGCGCAGTCGTTGCGCGCCGAGGGCTACGAGGTGTTTGACGAGGGGACCGACGACGAGACGCGGTCGGTCGATTATCCCGATGTCGGCACAACGGTGGCGCAAAAGGTCAGCGACGGCCATGCCGACCGCGGGATTTTGATCTGCGGCACCGGGATCGGGATGGCGATCGTAGCCAACAAATTCCCGCGTGTGCGTGCGGCGGCGTGCTACGACGAAGTGATGATCGAAATGAGTCGCCGGCACAACGACTTGAACGTGCTGTGCCTGCCAGGCGACATGATCGGCGATCGCTCGGTCGACGACATCGTCCTGCTATGGCTGAAGACCGATTTCGAAGCGGGCCGCCACAGCCGCCGCGTCAAGAAAATCAACGCCTTAGACAAAGACTAACGGCAAGGCCCTCACCAGGGCCAGGGATTTGAACCCTGGCCCAATCCTCAAAGCTCCCCCAGCCGCCGCCGCATGCTTGGCAAGCCAGATCGAGTAAGCAAATCTCTGTCGCGGAGAGTTCTGGCGCGGAGAGTTCTGGCGCGGCGAGATCTGGCGAGGAGAGA
>CAYZHQ010000079.1:0-27599 GCA_964477385.1 uncultured Pirellulaceae bacterium | reverse complement strand
CCATGGCAGGTTGCCGACGATTCGTATTCCGTCAGACGGCGAGGTTCGCTAAAACGCGGCTTGAGTGTCGGTACTTTGTCGCCACAGAGCTCCCTTTCCATCTCCCCCTGCTCGTCCACCATGAAAGACTTTCGACGCGTCTTACTTCTGGTTCTCAAGCGTCGCTGGACCCTGGCGGGGTGCCTCGGCACTTCCGTATTTGTGGCCATGCTGTGGGGTCTGAACATCGGAGCGCTCTATCCGATGGTCGAAATCGTGTTCAAAGGCGATGGCATTCCGGACTACATCGAGCAGGAATTGGCAGCGAGCCACCAGATCATTGCCGAGTGCGAAACGGAGCTTGCTGATTTAAATCGCCAGCTCGCCGACCAGCCCGATATCGAGCAACGCAATCGCCTGGAACTGGCTCGTGATTTCACGATCACGCGACGGACCGCTTACGAGCGTTCCAGCGCCTCCCTAAGCCGACTCCAGCCTTACGCCGAGCGGTACTTGCCCGAAACGGCTTTCGGCACACTCAGCATGATGATCGGCTTGCTGGTCATCGGCACGATTTTGAAACTGTTGGCATTGGGTGTGAACCTGATGCTGGTGCAAGACTTGGCGATGCGTGCCGCCAACGATGTGCGTTCGCTCTTTTTTCGCAAAGCCTTGCGACTTGACTTAGACGAATTCGGCGACAACGGATCTGCCGGATTGACGTCCCGGTTGACCAATGACATTGGACATTTAAATGGCGGCATCACGGTGCTGCTTGGTCGGCTGGTGCGCGAACCCTTGAAGATGATTGTCTGCTTCGGCGGTGCCGCTTGGGTCTGCTGGCGTCTGTTGTTGTTGGTGATGATCGTGGCGCCGCTGATGGTGCTGGTCATGCATACGCTGAGCCGCAGTATCCGCCGCGCCAGTCGGCGCGTGATGGACGAGATGACTCAACTGTACGGCATGTTGAACGATGCTTTCTCGGGCATCCGAGTCATCAAAGCCTACAACACACAGGCGTTTGAGCGAGCTCGATTCGAGCGGAGCGTCAAAGCTTATTACGGCCGCTCGATGAAGATGGCGCTCTACAACACGTTGGCGCGTTCGGTATCGGAGTTCCTCGGAATCGGAATGGTTTGCCTGGCCATTTTGGCGGGTGGTTTTTTGGTCATCAACCGTCAAACCGAACTGCTGGGTTTGCACATGAGTGACAAGCCACTCGGACCTGGCGCGATGCTGATGTTTTTTGGATTCCTCATCGGTGCGTCGGACCCCGCGAGAAAACTATCGGACGTTTGGAGCAGCTTGCAGCGGGGAATCGCCGCAGCGTCTCGCGTGTACGAAGTGATCGACCGACCGGTGCGGGTGACGGAACCGGTGCGTCCTCAAGCGACCCCTCGTCCGCACCAAAAGATCGTCTTCTCCAACGTGACCTTCCGCTATCCTTCGGGGCCGCCGGTTCTCAATGGCATCGACCTGGAGATTCCCCATGGAGAGAGCTTGGCGGTCGTCGGCCCCAATGGGTCGGGCAAAAGCACGCTGATCAGCTTGCTGTGTCGCTTTGATGATCCTCAAGTGGGCGAAGTGCGACTGGACGATGTGAGTTTGACAAAAATGTCGCTGCGCAACCTGCGACGCCGGATCGGCTTGGTCACGCAGCGGACGGTCTTGTTCGACGATTCGATTTTGAACAATATTCGTTACGGGATGCCGCGCGTATCCCGTGAAGATGTGATCGCGGCAGCCAAGCGAGCTTATGCCGATGATTTCATTCGCGAAAAAACCGAAGATGGCTACGATACCGTGCTGGGGCAAGCGGGCATGCGGCTCAGTGGTGGCCAAATGCAGCGTCTCGCTTTGGCGCGAGCATTCTTGCGCAATCCCGACATTTTGATTCTGGATGAAGCGACCAGTCAAATCGATATGGAAAGCGAAGCGTTGATCCACGAGGCACTGCGAGAATTTCTCGTGGGGCGGACAGGTTTAATGATTACGCATCGTCCCAGCACTTTGGCGTTGGCGGATCGTATCGCGGTCATGGAAGAGGGCCAATTTACGGATATCGGCAGCCACAATGCATTGATGGCTCGCAACGCTTTCTATCGCAGTCTGTGCGGCAACGAAGCGGCCGAAGCGGCCTAGCGAAACCGCTGTAAACCGCTGCAAACGGCTGTGGCTGAGCGTGGCAAATTATGGTTAAGGCTTTGGCGTTATCGGCCCGTCCCGGGTACAATATAGCTCTCCCCGCCTCACG
The DNA here is from genome assembly GCA_964477385.1 of uncultured Pirellulaceae bacterium. GTDB lineage: Bacteria > Planctomycetota > Planctomycetia > Pirellulales > Pirellulaceae > Roseimaritima. The sequence goes on along the minus strand of CAYZHQ010000079.1, from coordinate 25,366 downwards.
CCCCAGCCCACCTGACTGCTCATGTTTGCGCGACAACTGCTGATTTACACTTGCGGCTGCTTACTGCTTGGCCTCGGTTTTTCAGTGCGATCTTTGACTGCTGAAGAAGTCTCCTATAGCCAACAGGTCCGACCGATCTTGTCCGACAAGTGCTTTGCGTGCCATGGTCCGGACGAACAGACGCGGGAAGCGGACCTGCGGCTCGATACCGAAGCTGGCATGCGAGCCGACCTGGGCGGGTACGCGGCGTTCAAGCCGGGCGACGCTGATGGGTCCGAGGCAATGCGGCGGATGCTCTCGAGCGATCCCGATCTGCACATGCCGCCGGCCGAATCGCACAAAGATTTAACGGCGGACGAGATCGAAATCTTGCGACGCTGGATCAACGAAGGGGCCGCGTTTGAAATGCACTGGGCCTATCGCCCGCTGCAACGCCCGGAAGTTTCCCCTTCGGAATCATCCGCCACCGCCGCAATGTCTTTGCCGATCGATGCGTTGATCGCCGCCAAGTGGTCCGAACGCGGTGCCAAGCCGGTCGGCGAAGCCTCGCCGGCGACGCTGGTGCGGCGACTGTATCTGGACCTGCTCGGCGTGCCGCCGACGCCGGAGGAAGTCGACGCGTTCGTGAAGGACTCCGCCACCGATGCCTATCCGCGACTGCTTAACCGCTTGCTCGACGACCCGCGGTTCGGCGAACGGATGGCGGTCTATTGGCTGGACCTTGTTCGTTATGCCGACACGATTGGATACCACAGTGACAATCCTCGCGAAGTCTCCGCGTATCGCGATTACGTGATCGACGCCTTCAACGCGAACCTGCCGTTTGATCGCTTCACCACCGAACAGTTGGCCGGCGATCTGTTGCCGCGGCCGACAACCGATCAACTGATCGCGTCGGGCTACAACCGTCTGTTGCAAACGACGCAAGAAGGGGGCTCTCAAGCGAAAGAGTACATCGCCATCTACGCCGCTGATCGTGTGCGAAACGTCTCGAGCGTTTGGCTCGGTTCGACCGTCGGTTGTGCTCAGTGCCACGACCACAAGTACGACCCGATCACGGCAAAAGATTTTTATTCCTTGGCGGCTTTCTTCGCCGACATCAAAGAAACCCCCGTCGGCAGACAGAATCCCAACCTCAAACTATACACCGATGCCGAGCGGCAACAGCTCGCCACTATCGATCGCGAATTACAACAACTCGATGCCGACCTGAAACCGGGGTCGACTTCCGAACTGGCCGCCCAGATCACCGCTGAACAACAACAATGGGAAGCGACCCAGCGCGACCTATCCGAAGTGGCTTCGCCATGGACCATCGCGAAAGTTGACTCTGCGACGGCGACGGCCGAAGCGACTTTGACCGCCCAGCCCGACGGGTCGCTGTTGCACACCGGTGCCGAGCCGAACCAAACCGATTACCAGATCACCGTTCAAGCCAGCGGTACGGTTCGCGCGATTCGGTTGGAGGCCTTAGCGGACGATTCATTCACCAAGAAAGATGGTTTGTCCCGCGCGAACGGAAACTTTGTGCTCACCGGTTTCTCAGTTTCGCAAGACGGCAAAGCCCTTTCGATCGGATCCGCCACGGCCGATTTCGAACAAGCAAGCTTCCCGGTCACGGCGGCCATCGATGACGACCCGGCCTCGGGTTGGGCGGTCAGTGGGCACTCCGAACAGGCAACACGTCGGACCGCGGTGTTCACCCTGAAACAGCCACTCGAATTGGGAGCCGAACCGCAAGAGTTGAAGTTCGAAATGCGACATCGCTCGGTGTACGCCAAGCATTCCATCGGTCGCTTTCGTCTCGCACTCACCGATCGAGAAGGAGCGGGCGTTGTTGATCCCGACGTGACACCGCCGGAGATTTTAGCCATCATCCGAATCGACGCCGACCAACGCGATGAATCGCAACGCGAGCAACTGGCGGACTACTACCGCAAGCAGTCGCCCACTTGGAAAGCCGCCCAAACGAAGTTGGAAGCGACACGAAAACGACGAGACTCGGTTGAAAATGGGGTCCGCACGACGTTGATCACCGAGCGACTTCCGCAGCCACGAACGACCCGCATCTTGCCACGCGGCAATTGGCTCGATGAGTCGGGTGAAATCGTTCAACCGGCGGTCCCCGAGTTCCTGGTCACCAGCGAGTCGCCGTCGGAATCGCCCACGCGATTGGAACTGGCCGAGTGGCTGACCGATCCGAGCAACCCACTAACGGCGCGGACGTTTGTGAACCGATTGTGGAGCCTCTATTTCGGACGCGGCTTGTCACGCAACTTGGATGATCTCGGTGGCCAAGGCGAACCGCCGACGCATCCGGAATTGCTCGATTGGTTGGCCATGGAATTCATCGAAAGCGGTTGGGACGTCAAGCACGTGATCCGGTTGATCCTCAACAGCGACGCCTACCGCCGTAGCTCCGTGCCCGATGCGGAACTGAAACGTGTCGATCCGGGCAATGATTGGTTCGCGCGACAAGGCCGGTGGCGGTTGGATGCGGAGTTCGTTCGCGACACGTCGTTGCAACTTAGCGGTCTGTTGGTCGACGAAACGATCGGTGGCACGAGCGTCAAACCGTACCAGCCGGCCGGGTATTGGCAGCACCTCAATTTCCCGACTCGAAAATGGCAAGCCGATAAGGACGAGCGACTTTACCGGCGGAGCCTGTACACGTTTTGGTGCCGGTCGTTCTTGCATCCTTCGATGCTCGCCTTCGACGCGCCATCGCGTGAAGAATGCACCGCCGAACGTGCCCGATCGAACATCCCACAACAAGCTTTGGTGGTGCTCAACGACCCGATCTTTGTCGAAGCCGCACGTGTGTTCGCACAGCGTGTGATGCGACAAACCGGAAACGAAACCGATCGAGTCGCGTGGGCTTGCCGGCAAGCTTGGTCACGCGCGCCGACTCAGGTGGAAACCGAACTGCTGAACGATTTGCTATCCGAACAACTTCGGCACTACGCCGACGATCCGGCGGCGGCAAAAGAGTTGTTGAGCGTCGGTGAAGCGGCCGTTCCGGATGACTTGACGGCCGGCGATGCGGTCACCGGGGAACTCGCGGCGTGGACCCAAGTCACCCGCGCGATCCTGAACGCATACGAAACCATTTCCCGTTACTAGGCGACCACCGACTAAGTTTCAGACACCTTGTCGGATAGGCTAGAGGCAATCGATTATGTTCCATCCATCCAGCGAAGCGATCCAGCGACGCACGTTCCTCAACCGGGCCACCGTGGGCATCGGCTCGGTCGCCTTCGCAACGCGACTGGCGGCCGAACAAGCCGCTGGCGGCAACGCGGTCCCTTCGCTCGGCGCGATCGAACCTCACCATTTTGCCAAAGCGAAACGCGTCATCTTTTTGTGCATGGCGGGTGGTCCCTCGCATCTTGAAACACTCGATCACAAACCGAAGCTCGCGGAAATGGACGGCCAGCCGATGCCCGATTCCTTGACCGCGGGCCAGCCGATCGCGCAGTTGCAAGGTAAAACGCTCAAGTGTCTGGCGCCCCAACATAAGTTCGAAAAGTTTGGTGAGTCCGGCCAAGAAATTTCGACGGCGCTGCCTCAGATCGCCAAACTTGCCGACGACATCGCGATCGTTCGGTCGATGACGACGCAGCAGATCAACCACGATCCAGCTCACACGTTCATGAACAGCGGGACGCAGATTTCCGGCCGCCCGTGCATGGGATCGTGGATCCAGTATGGGCTGGGAAGCGAAGCGGATGACTTGCCGGGGTTTGTCGTGTTGACGTCGGTCGGTGGCGGCCAGTCGCAACCGATCGCCTCGCGTCAATGGCACAGCGGCTTCCTGCCCAGCCGATACCAAGGGGTGCATTTTCATTCCAAAGGCGACCCAGTGTTGTTCGTTGGCAACCCGCCGGGAGTCAACCGCGGCCAGCAGCGGCAAGTCATCGACGCGGTCAACGGGCTGAATCGATTGCGACAAGAGAGCGTCGACAATTCCGAAATCTTGACCAGCATCGCGCAGTACGAACTGGCGTTCAAGATGCAAGCCAGCGTGCCCGAGTTGGTCGACGTGAGCGCCGAACCGCAACATGTACTGGACATGTATGGCTCGAAACCGGGCGACGGTTCATTCGCGAGCAACTGTTTGCTCGCTCGACGCTTGGCCGAACGGGGTGTCCGTTTCATCCAGCTTTACCATCGCGGCTGGGACCACCACGGCGGCGTCAAGAATGGCGTGGCGAATACCGCCAAGTTGGTTGACCGAGGCAGTTGGGCGTTGATCGAAGATTTGAAACAACGCGACATGTTGAAAGATACCCTGGTCGTTTGGAGCGGCGAGTTCGGACGGACGCCGATGTCTCAAGGTGGCGGCGCGAACCCGGGTCGGGATCACCATATCAAAGGCTTTTCGATGTGGATGGCCGGCGGCGGTATTCGACCGGGTGTCTCCTACGGCGCGACGGACGAATTCGGCTACAACGCGGTTGAAGACGTCGTGTCGGTCCACGATTTCCACGCCACGATGCTGCACCTACTGGGAATCGATCACCAACGTTTCACGTACAAGTTCCAAGGACTCGACATGAAGTTGACGGGCGTCGAACCGGCACGCGTGTTGCATCCGATTTTGGCATGAGCGATCCCGGCGACTTGACAGGATCCACTGGACCGGCCTTCTCTGTGTCGAACGAACTCTCTAGCGCGACGCGGGCGGCGCCCATCGCTCGCGCCCGTGTGGTTTTGCGCGAGACCTTCGGGCATGCTGGTTTTCGGACGCCTCAGGAAGACATTTTGGCACACATCCTGGAACGGAAGCATGCCTTGGTTGTGATGCCAACCGGTGGCGGCAAGTCATTGTGCTACCAGATCCCAGCCCTGATCGAACCGCATGATCAACGTCGGCTAGTCCTCGTGCTCAGCCCGCTGATTGCGCTGATGAAAGATCAGGTCGACGCGTTACGACGCAAAGGCGTCGACGCCACGTTCATTAATTCATCGCTCTCGCGCGAAGCCCGCAACGAACGTTATCAACAACTTTCCGACGGCAACTTTGTTCTGGCTTACGTCACGCCGGAGCGTTTTCGGAAACAGGTGTTTCTCGACGTGCTGAAGTTTCGCAACGTGCATTTATTGGCCGTCGACGAGGCCCACTGCGTGAGCCAATGGGGTCACGATTTCCGGCCTGACTACACTCGGCTGGACGAAATTCGGGCCGTGCTGGGACATCCCACCACGATTGCCTTAACCGCTACCGCCACGCCGGAGTGCCAAGGCGACATCGTTCAACAAATGGGGCTGGACGATTCGCAAGTACAGGTTTTCCACGCCGGCATCGAGCGTCCGAACTTGGCACTTGATGTCGCCGAAGCTTGGGACGAAAACGAAAAACTGGAATTGTTGCTGTCCGTCCTAAAAGACCCCATCTACGCCACGTCAGGCAGCGGCATTGTCTATTTCACACTGATCAAAACGCTGCAGCGATTTAGCGATGAACTGCGTGCCGCCGGGATCGACCATCTGTGTTACCACGGTGATCTACCGCGGCGAGAGCGGCGGCAAGTGCAAGATCATTTCATGTCCGGGCTATGTCCCTTGGCATTGGCAACCAATGCGTTTGGCATGGGAATCGACAAGGAGGATATTCGGTTTGTGGTTCACGCCGAAGTACCTGGTTCCTTGGAAGCTTATTATCAAGAAATTGGACGGGCGGGGCGCGATGGCAAACCATCGATTTGCCGGTTGCTGTACTCGCAGTCTGATCTAATGACTCAAATGCAATTCATCCAGTGGCGCAATCCGGATGCCGATTTCTACGGTCGACTGTTTCATTACTTGACCGAGCACGCTGAAGAAGTGGCCGCTTATGGCATCGATTGGCTGAACCAACAACTGCAGTCGGTCAGTCGTCATGATCATCGACTGGAGACAGCGTTATCAATCCTCGATCGCCACGGGATTGTCGCTGGGCCTCGACCTCCAGAGGCCTTTCAGCTTTGCAGGTCAGTCGATCCCATGCCCAGTCCTTTTGGCAACGATGAAATCTTATCGGAGAAGCGTCAAGCAGATCAGCAGAGGCTGTATGCCTTGGTGCAGTATACGCAAGCAGAGGACCGTAAGGCTTTCTTGGCAAGCTATTTCGGTGTCGACTAATGAGCTGTTTTGACGTTAGCAGGGTTCCCTTTGCAAAAACCGCCAATCGCCGAAACGGCTGATGGAAAGCGGCCCGGTTCTCGATGCAAAAACGCGACTGGCGCCGAAACGGTTCGTGGAAAGCGGCGTTGTCCCGTTAGGCCGAAGCGATTTTTAGGCCAGAGCCTTGCACACCACGTCGAAAGGCACTTTGTTGCAAACGCCAAAATAGGGATCGCGTGACAAACGTTTCGAAACGAACGCAGGTGAACTGAGACCACAGAGGAAGCGGGCTTGATCGCGAGGCGTTTCGAGCAAATCGGGAAATTGCTTCGCGAGGGCACGGACGGCTCCCGCGGCACTGGTTCCAATACCTCGGGACGTGGGGTCGGGTAATTCAAAGGGGCCTTCGCCCAGGCATGCGGAACAACGTCCGCAGGTCTGATCCAACTGCTCACCGAAGTGAGCCGACAGGCTAGCGGCCAAACAGACCTGCGCGGTTGCCAGCTGCAGGACCTCTTCCAGGCGGGCGATGCTAGTGGTTTCGCGGGTCAGTAATCTTTGAAAATATTCATTCGCCACCGTTTCCAGGCTTTGCATCGGAGCCTGTTTTTCATAGCCATGAACCAGGTCGGAGACGTTGACTTCCAGCCAACCTTGCTCGGCCATGAAATCGACCGCCTTCACAATTCGTTCACGTGGCGCGTTGAGCCGCCGTGCGGTAACGGGAAGCGGCAGCGTGAACCAGGTCCGTCCCTTGACACTCGAAGCCAAAATACCCGCGATGAATTGACGTCGCTCCCCATCGAAGGCCTGCAAGATTTTTTTCGAAGTCACCAGCGGGCGAAAGCGATAGCTGTCGTAGCGCGGCGAAGTGCCTTTTAAATATCCGTCTAACTCCAGATACGTCAGCAGCGTCCGCACGACCAGCATGCGAATGTCGGTCTCGCTCGATAGCTTGTAATGACTGAGGTGGAATTTGGGAGTTTGCCCCGCGACAAATTCCAGCAGCCGTGTGACGGCAGCCAGCGTTGGCGTATCGCCGTAGGAAAAATTTTGCAGCACGACACGGTCTTCGGGGACCAGCAGGATATCGCAAATGGAATCTTTGCCGTCGCGACCGGCACGTCCAATTTCTTGTGCGTAGGCCTCCAATGATTTCGGCGGATTGTAATGGTAGACGTAACGGATGTTCGGTTTGTCGATCCCCATGCCGAAAGCGATCGTGGCGACGACGATGCCATCTTCGGACGGCAAGAACCACTGCTGAATCTCGCTCCGTCTATCGGGCTCCATACCCGCATGATAAGCCCGGGCTGGAAAACCGTCCGCAGCGAGCCGCTCGGCAATGGCTTCCGCCGTTTTTTGAACGGTGACATAGACCAGCGTCGGCCCACGGTCCCGAGATTCAATCCGCTGTCGCAGAGCGTCGTATTGTTGGTCGCTATGCAGCACACAACTACGAAGCTGCAGATTGTTCCGAAAGAAAGGTGTCTGAATCGCATCTTCGGGCTGAATTGAAAAAGCCGACCGGATGTCTGCCAGCACATCGGGCGTGGCGGTGGCCGTTAACGCCAGCACTCGCTGCACCTTCAGTTCCTTCGTCAGTTCGGCCAATTTTAAATAATCGGGACGAAAGTTGTGGCCCCACTGACTGATGCAATGCGCCTCATCGATTGCAAAGAGTGCAATCTCCAGCGACTCGATCGAAGCACGAAAACGTTCATTGAAAAAACGTTCCGGTGCAACGTAGAGGATCTTAATATCGCCGCTGCGGACATCGCGCATCGTCTGGTGAAGCTGCTCCGTCGACAGGGTCGAATCGAGCCGTGCGGCTCGAATACCGCGGGCGGCCAAGGCGTCGCATTGGTCCTTCATCAGCGCAATTAGCGGAGAAACGACCAGCGTCGTGCCAGCCAACATTTGGCTAGGCAATTGATAACAGAGCGATTTTCCGCCGCCGGTGGGAAACACCGCCGCCGCACTGCGACCGGCCAGCAGGCACTCGATCACCGCCTGCTGTCCCGCCTTGAAATCCTCCAAACCGAATTGCTCACGCAACACGGTCCGCGCATCGGTCAAAGTTGCCACAGGACTCATCTTGATTTCTCCAGCGAAACGGGGCGAAACGCGATCGGTCGCACAATGGGGCGGGCTACCAGCCGCCAGGCAGTGTACACATTGCCACCTGTGCGTCAAGTCGCTGATTTCATCAAGGCCCGGCATACGGGGCTGGCCGGCGGATTGCCTTAGACGGTCGCTGCTGAGGCTGACTGAGCCAGCGACCAAACAGCAGCGCCGCCACAACGGCGTACACCAAGCAACCGGGCATCCACATGATCAGACCAGCGATCTGTTGATCTTCCAGCGGCGCCAAACCCCAGGGTTCCGTCCGCCCCTGATAAACGGGATACCACAGGCGCGGAGCGAGCGCCATCAATACGCCCAGCAGCATGCAGTGCAACGAAGTGGTGAAGAGGTACAGCACGCCGACGGTGGGATGCAGCGCCGCATGCGTGCGAACATCGAGGACGACTCGCCAAAATAGACAGGCGACGACAAAGAACATCAGGTGTTCTAGGTCATGCACCGGAGGCGATTGCAGGGCCGACTGATACAGACGCGGCAGGTGCCAGCCCCACAGCACGACCGCATGAAGGCTCCAGATCCAGATCGGATTCCAGGCCACGAATCGTAAGCCGCGGCCCAGCGGACCGGTGCGTGGTCGCAGGCAACGGCTGACAAACGGCCGCATCCCTGTCGGCATTCCCCATAGCAAGATGCGTCCCGGAACACCGGCCATGATCAATGGTGCGGCGACAACCATCAACACCATATGCTGTGTCATGTGGACCCACGACAACTCGTTCCCCAGCGCATCGAGGGGGGACAGCAGGGCGATCGCCAACGCCAGAATTCCAGCACCAAAGGTGGTGACTTGCCAGCCCGTAATCGCCTGTCCGATACCCGTGCGTCGCCACAGTCGCACCACACCCGCGACGTACAGTGCTGACAAGACAAATAGATTGAACGCCACCGACGCATCGAAGTGCCAGGCCAGCCACCACGAATCTTCGATTTGCCAACGACCCACGTGAGCCACCGCGGTCTTGGCGGGAAGAAGACTCAGTAGGGTTGTCAGCAAGGTTGTCAGCAGCGCCCAGCGATGAACGGGCGCAGGAGAGCAACGATAAGCTGCGATGGATCAAGCTCCCAATGAACAGGCATTACGTTCCGCACTCGCGGAGGTAGTACAAAATCGGCAGGCTCTGCACCACGATGACAAACAGAAACAGCCGACTGGTCAAGACACCGCTGCGCGCCATAAACAGCCGCGGGTCGCTGGCATCCGATTGCGCCGCTTGGATTTGGTCGGCCAGAGCAGTTCGATTACGCTGGGCGACGAGACTGGCAAAGCCTGCCAGCAACAGCGAGAGGAGGGTCGCCAAGCCTTCCAGCCAAGTTACGCCACTGAAGCCACCGAGTCGCAAATCGCGAAACGAACTGGCACAGCCGAACTCGGCGATCCCGTAGGCCAACAGCAGATGCAACAGCCAAGCGATCGCTCCCCCCAGCACTCCAAACCACAGCCATCCGCGCCCCGAGGTCGGTTGCTCGCGCGGTGACGAAAACTCGCGATCGATCGATCTCACGGCAAAGGCTCCTCATCGGTTGAACAAATCATCACAGCGGCACCACCAGCGTCAGAAAGACTAGGACCCCGGCCACGATCACGAAGTACCCATACAATGAAACGATTTGCAGTTGGGACGCGGCGAATGGATCGTCAACGGCAGCTTCTCTCCACAATTGACGCTGCGCCGCACCGACCAGTGCCAACCCGACCAGAGCCAGCAGCCACGGGTAAGCGCTGAGCAAAGCGACCAGCGAACCGTAGGCCGTTTGCTGTGGCGAGACTCCATATTGCACCAACGCATGGAGACTGGTGGCGAGGAAAGCCGCGGTCAGCAGCACAACGGTCGTCAACGCGAATTGGATTTGGTTCGATCGCTGGTGTCGGTAGGCATGCCCTGCCCAAGCCAGTGCGGGAGCCGTCAACAGCAGCAATCCATAAGCGATGCCAAAAGGCAACCAATCGGGACGAGGCAAACCTTCCTGCGGCCACTGTGGGGAATACAAACGAATATAAAAATAGGCGTAGAGCATCGCTAACAACCCCGTTCCGAGGATTGCCAGCAGGCAAACCATGCCCCACCAACCCAGCGATTGACGACCGCTGACCAGCGTCGGCAAACCGGCGTCGGCGACCAACGGGCTGTCGCGCAGTTGCTCGATGCGCTGCGTTTCAGGCCACAACCAACCGCCGATTGCCAACCCCGCAATCGCCAAGCCCACCAAGCCCACGAGATAGACCTTCGCCAACACCGCGACCAGCGCGATGACCAGCCCTACGGCGACCAGCAACGGATAATAACTCGGCCCGGGCAAGTACTGAATCGACTGCGGAGCGGCCGTCAGGACGTCGCTGTTGAGCGTCGCACGCCACTGCGTAGGCTGGCCACGAAGGGCAGCGACGGCGCGCTGCGCAGGGTTGGCACGCTGCGCGGAACCAGCACGCTGCGCGGGGGACTGGTCGGCCGGTTTCCTGGCCAGCGACGCGGGCCCTTCGGGCGTCTCCGGTGTCGTCTCACCAGGTAAGCGTTGGTTCACGATCGGCAGCTCCCAGAATCCATAGGCCGGCGGTGGAGAAGCCACCGTCCATTCCAGTGTGACGCCTCCCCACGGATTATTACCGGCCGGCTTGCCATGCCAAAGGCTGTAACACACGTCGATCAACAACACCGCAAATCCGGTTGCCAACACGAACGCGCCGACCGTGGCCAGCAGGTTATAGCCATCCAATCCCAAACCGGGCGAATAGGTATACACCCTTCGCGGCATCCCCAGAAAACCGATAATGTGCATCGGAAAGAATGTCAAATTAAAGCCGACGAAGGAGAGCCAAAAATTTAGCTGGCCCAGCCACGGCAACAGCATGCGGCCGGTGATTTTCGGCAGCCAATAATAGACGCCGGCCAAGATCGGAAAGACAGCGCCACCGATCAGCACGTAGTGGAAATGAGCAACCACAAAGTACGTGTCGTGGACCTGCCAATCAAACGGCACGATCGCCACCATCACACCGGTCATGCCCCCGAGGACGAAGATAAACACGAAACCGAGTACGAACATCAACGGACTGCGCAGTGCCGGGCGTTGTCCCCACAAAGACGCGATCCAAGCGAAAACCTGCACCCCACTGGCCAACGCAATCATCAGGCTAGCGGCGGCAAAAAAACCGAGTGACAGCTCGGGCAAACCGGTCGTATACATGTGGTGTACCCACAGGCCAAAGCTGACGAATCCCGTCACCAAGATGGCTACCGCAATATAGGTGTAGCCGACCAAACGCCGAGCGAAGGTCCCCACGACCATCGAGACAATGCCGGTGGCCGGCAAGAAAATGATATACACCTCGGGGTGCCCAAAAAACCAAAACAGATGCTGCCACAGCAAACTGGTACCGCCATGATGCGAATTAAAAAACTGGGTTCCCGCGGTACGATCCAGCTCCAGCATCAACGTGCCGACCAACAGCGTCGTGAACGCGAACAGGCTCATCAGACCGGCGGCTAACATCGCCCAGCCAAACATGGGCAAACGGTTCAGCGACATCCCGGGGGCGCGGAGCTTTAAGATGGTGACGATCATTTCGACCGCTGCCACAATCCCGGAGATCTCGACCAAACTGAGCCCCACCGCCCAGAAGTCGAGCCCCAGTCCGGAATAGTCGGAACTCGATAACGGCGTGTAGGCGAACCAGCCCGCATCGGGAACTTCGCCAAACAAAAAACTAGCGTAGAACAGCAGCCCGCCAAACAAGTAGGTCCAGTAACCAAAGGCGGTCAAGCGTGGGTAGGCAACGTCTCGGGAACCGATTAACAGCGGCAGAACGTAGAGGGCCAGTCCTTCCAGAAAGGGCACGGAGAACAAATACATCATTGTCGAACCGTGCATGGTAAACAGCCGGTTGTACCACTCGGGTCCCAGGAAGCTGTTTTCCGAAACGGCCAGTTGGATGCGCATCAGCAACGCCATCACTCCGCCGATTAGAAAAAAAGTGAACGCGGTCACCATAAAGCGGACGCCGAGCGGCCGGTTGTTGACCACCGACAGCCAACCGGGAAAACCGGAGGGACTGGTCCAGGCTTCGCGCAGGGCGGTGTCATTCCGATCGCTCATCGGCGCCTCCTTGTCGATCGAGGCTGAGCAAATAGGCGACGATCGCTCGCAGTTCTTCAGGCGTTGCCTCGGTGGGCGGCATATTGACGCCGGGCTTGATTGCCTGTGGATCGGCCAACCACTTGAGCAAATTCTCCGGTGTATTGGGCAGCGTGGCGGCAGCAATCGTGCGGCGGTCGGCCAGCAGTGTCAGATCGGGGCCGACTTCGCCCTGTGCGGGCGAGCCTGCGACCGCATGACAGACGCCGCAACCGTGCTTGAGGAACAAACGCGATCCGCGTTGCGCGGCATCGCCGTCGCTCTCCGGTGCAAGGTCCTGCAGTGGAAAGGGATCGGCAGGCAACGAATCGGATCGCGGAGTGGCCGAGGAGGCGGCTGGAGCGGTTTGATTCAGCCAGGCCACGAATTCTGCGGGAGGCAACGCGATGACTTCGAATGCCATGTGTGCATGCTGCAGTCCGCAGTATTCCGCACATTGCCCACGATACGTGCCCGGCTGGTCGGCCTGCAGCCAAAACGCGGTCTGTTTGCCCGGTATTAAATCCATTTTGCCGTGCAACTGCGGCACCCAGAAACTGTGAATCACGTCGGCCGAAGTCAACTCCAACCGAACCGGCTGGCCGACCGGGATCGTCAGTTGGTTGGCCGTGACGATGCCCTGTTCCGGATATTCGACTTCCCACCACCAGCGATGGCCGACAACGCGAATCGTCAAGCCACTCTCTTGCATCCTCAACTGCGTGGTGGTGGAGAGGGAATACAGCAACAATGGCACCAGGATCATCGCCGGTAGAATCACGCCCCCACCCAAGATCAACCGTCGGCCGGGGAACCTGGCTGCCTGCGACGATGCATGGTGCGTTGAAGCATTCAGCGGTTTGGAGCCGCGTCGAAAGATTGCCATCAGTGTCAGCGCGAACACGGCCAGCGCATACAGTCCGAGCACCGTCAGCAAGATCCACCACAATTGCGCAATCGCGGCGGCGGCTGGTCCGGCGGGATGCAGAGCCGACTGGGTTCGCTGGCCTTGGCAGCCGGTCAACGTCAGCAGTCCCGCAGCGCATTGCCAGCTCAGGATCAGCCGTAACGGGTGGGTGGCTTGCATCTTGCTCACTCCCGGTTAGCGCTGCCGCGCGGTCTGGACGACCAGCACAAAAGAGACGACTTCGTCAAGCTGCTGCTCGGTCATCCGCTCACGATAAGGCGGCATGGCAACGTCCGGCGGAGGCTGGAGAATGAATTTGCGAAGCTCGGCCTGCGACCAGGTGCGACGCAACTTGGCGAGGTCCGGCCCGACACGTGGACCGTGCCCGTCGATGGCGTGGCAACTGTTACAACCGAAGGCGGCAAACTGCAGTCGCCCCTGTTCGGCAATCGGAGGTAGCTGCATGCCATCAGGAGCCGGCGGCGGTGTGGGCTGCGGCCAGGCAGTCCAAGGCGAAGCGATCCGCAGGGAGCTGAGTCCTAACAAGGCGATCACGCAAGCGGCGACACCGAGCGTGGCGAAGGGGCGATTGCGAATTCCGCGATAGGGTGTCCGTTCCACGAAAGGCAGCAAGATCAAGCAGACAAACAACAGCAACGGAAACCCCACGTAAACGGGCGTGGCTAACCATGGCGGCAGATAGGCCGCCAGCGAGCTGAACCAGGACCACCACCACTCTTCCGCCGGATGAGAGGTCTCGTGGAGATTGGCTTCGGGATATAGTCGCGCCGTGCCGTAGAGGGCGGTTAGGGCGAGCGCCGTCGCCAACACCACCGCTGCCATCAAACCCGACTTGGCAACCGTTTCGGGAAAGAAAACTTCGCCTCGTTCTTCGCTTTGGGCATCGCGTTGGTAAACCCGACGTTGCTCGGTCCCCGAGCGGACCGGTTGCTTGCGTTCGGTGGGGGAAGTAATGCTGTGTACGATCACCAGGTACATGTGGTACCCGACCAATCCGATCAGCATTAGCGGACCAAAGATGACATGCGCCGAGTAAACACGGCTGAGCGTCACCGCGGTGATTTCGCGTCCGCCTTGCACGAAGTACACCAGCGATTCGCCGATCCAGGGGACGCGATAAAAAATGTTCAGGGCCACCCGCAATCCATACAGACCGCGTTCGTCCCACCGCAACACATAGCCCAACAGCGACATCGTAATGACGCCGAAAAACAGCAACACGCCGATCAACCACGTCGCCTCGCGCGGTGACTTGTAGCCGCCGACCATGATTTGGCGAAACAGATGGAAGCACAGCATTACCACCATCAGGCCCGCCGACCAATAGTGCAGCCCTCGGACGAACCAGCCGAAAGAAGCTTTCCAAGAGATGTCGCGGACGCTCTGGTACGCTTTGTCAGGTGACGCGGTGTAGCCCAGCGTCAAGGCGGCTCCGGTCGCCAGCAACACGCAGAACAACAGAAACAGCGTTGCCCCATCACCAAAGTACCACGCCCCTTTGGCGACGCGTCGATCGAGCACATGTTGCCAAATGCGCTGCAATGCAAAGCGGTCTTTGGTCCATTCCCACATCGCCTGCGTACGTTTGAAAGCCATCGACCGACCTACTTTCAAACCATCGGGGGAACGGACGCCAAGTCGACTTGCAATATTCCGTCGACCACGCGCACGTCATAGCGATACAGCGGTCGATCGGGCGGCCCAGCCATCCGCTGGCCGTGCTTGTCAAAAATGCCGCCGTGACAGGGACAGAGAAAGCATTCGCTGCGACGGTCGAACGTGACCGGACATCCCAGATCGGTGCAACTGCGAGAAAAAACGACCAGCGTCTGCTCGTTGATGCGCCACACATAAACCCCTGACAGCACCGCCTGAGCGGCTTGGCTTGCGAGCGAATGCTGGATCTTAGCGGCTCGATAGGCGCCGATCGGAAAGGAATCGAGCGGCCCCAAGTCACGCCACAACGGCCCCGAAGGCTGACGACTTGTCGGCGTGACGGCATACATCAACGTGGGGATTCCAACCACCAAGGCTGCCGTGGCCGAACCGCCATGAACCAACAGCGACAACGCTTTTCTTCTCTCCATCGGCGGTTGCTCCGTCGGTTGAGGGCGAATGCGGCTTGCTGCTGCGGGAGCAACTGGAACAAGGTTTGCATTTTTTAGAGGAATTCCCATGACGCAGCGGTGCGTCAGGCTTTGGAACGCTGACCATGCAAACAAGATGCCGAACGATGACGATAACCAGCCTGCCGTTGACGGTCGGCCGTCTGCGCGAGCTGCCAACGGAATGCTTCCGGCGGTTATGGTTCGCCTCCGCAATCTCTGCCGCGGCGGCTTCTTCAAGGAAACTTGGTTGACGGCCGGGACATTAACGACCGGTACATGGATCGTGCTCAGCCTTTGCGGCTGCGACGGCGAGAGAACACGAGAACGACTCCCAGCGTCGGGGCCAGCCGTGTCACAGCCCCCGACATTGGCCGAGCAGGCTGCTCGCGATGGGCTGCATCCTCATCGCGACGGACCGCAAGGGGGCGTGATCGCTAGCCTCGGTCGCGATCGTTTTCATGCCGAAGCGATGGTTCAGTCCGACGGTCGGCTGTCGATTTATCTGCTCGGAGCCGACGTGACGCAACTGCAAGAGGCGCCCGAGCAAGAACTGATCGCCTATGTCAAGATTGCCGGTGGAGGCCCCTCGACGGCGTTGGTGGTCGATGCGCAACCGCTGGCAGGCGATCGACCGGGGATGACTTCGCGGTGGGTAGGGGAGTTACCCGAGCGGTTTCGCGGACCGTCCCTCTCGGTCACCGTGCCGGGCTTACGCATTGCGGGCGAACGATTCGCAGCCCGTTTCGAACTCCCCGGTGAGACTGCGATCGCGTCAGCCCAGGGCATGCCCTCGCCGTTCGACCCCTCATCGTTTGACGACGCACAGGCGGATGAGTTGTACCGGACCCCCGGAGGGCTGTACGTCGAAGCCGATATCGAAGCCAACGGTCGCATGACGGCACAAGAAAAGTATCGTGGCTTTCGCGCACAGCACGACCGGCATCCTCAAGCGGGAGATCGGATCTGTCCCATCACCGCGACGAAAGCCCATCCGCAATGCCGTTGGATCATCGGCGGCGAAACGTACACGTTTTGTTGCCCGCCTTGTATCGATGAGTTTCTAGCACGAGCCAAATCGGATCCCGACCAGATTTTGCCGGCGGACTCCTATCGCCAACCGTAGGAACTTGGCACGAGCTTGACGCTTCGCCTTCGATTGGAGTCGCTGCTGGATTCAGCCAGCCTGCGTGCTGTTGGCCAACCGGCAAAGCCTTAGAATGAAACCGACTTGTGTGGTTGGCTGGACCATGTCGATCGGAGTTCATCAAGTGCGCGCTGCGGGGTCGCGGGCAAGCGATGCACCACGTTCCTTCTTTCGGTGAAACACAGCGACGTTTGACAGCCAAGACTACCAACAGGAGCTTCCCCGTCACTATGGATCACTCGACCAACCAACACCTTTGGGCGTTGCCGACCGAAGCTGCCTGTGAATCGCTCAAGAGCGACACGAAACATGGCTTGGCACCGGCAGAGGTGCAGCAGCGACTGCAAACCTACGGCCCCAATGCGCTGCCGGTGCGTGCGGGGCAGAGCTTGCTGGTGACATTCCTGCTGCAGTTCCATCAGCCGTTGATTTATATCTTGCTGGTGGCCGTAGCACTTACCGCGGCCTTGGATGAGTGGGTCGATGCGGGCGTCATTATGGCGGTCGTGCTGGTCAATGCGTTGATCGGTTTCGTGCAGGAATCGCGTGCGGCCAAGGCGCTCGATGCGTTGGCCAAGATGGCGGTCACCGGAGCCCGCGTGCTGCGCGGAGGCGAATTGCATCATGTGCAATCGACCGAGTTGGTACCCGGCGACGTGGTGCTGCTGCAATCTGGCGATAAGGTACCTGCCGATTTGCGTCTGTTTCGCTGCCGAGACCTGCAGATCGACGAGTCGACATTGACCGGCGAGTCGGTTTCGGTCGAGAAACAGGCCGATCCCGTTGCGGAAGATCTGCCGCTCGCCGAACGCAGTAACTTGGCCTTTTCCTCGACGCTGGTCACGTATGGCCAAGCCCGAGGCGTAGTTTACGCGACGGGTGGCCGCACCGAGGTCGGACGGATTGGCGACCTCGTCTCCAGAGCCGACGTCCTGGAAACGCC
This sequence comes from uncultured Pirellulaceae bacterium, assembly GCA_964477385.1. Lineage (GTDB taxonomy): Bacteria > Planctomycetota > Planctomycetia > Pirellulales > Pirellulaceae > Roseimaritima. The sequence continues at coordinate 7,880 of CAYZHQ010000079.1, read as the reverse complement.
GCTGACGCAGAAGATCTCACGCTTCAGTCGGTTACTACTGTACGTGATTCTGTTACTGGCAGCGGTGACGTTTACGGTAGGCGTGGCGCGCGGCGAAGAGGCATTCGACATGTTTATGGCCGCCGTTGCCCTCTCTGTCGGAGCGATTCCGGAAGGCTTGCCGGCGGCCGTCACGATCACGTTGGCGATCGGCGTGAAACGGATGGCACGCCGTCAAGCGGTCATTCGCAAACTGCCCGCGGTTGAAACGCTGGGCAGCACCACGACCATTTGCTCCGACAAAACCGGCACGCTGACCGTCAATCAGATGACCGTGCGCAGTCTGTGGGCGGGCGGCAAGCGGTGGGATGTCTCGGGCAGCGGCTATGCCCCCGAAGGTAACCTGACGCCGGCCGAAGCGATCGACGGCGAGTCTCGGCCACGAGGCGTTGCGAATAACTTGGCGGCCCAGCAGTGCCTGCAAGCCGGGTTGCGCTGCAATGACTCGGCGGTAGTGCTGTATGACGAAGGCTGGGTGGTCGAGGGCGATCCGACCGAAGGGGCGTTGATCGTCGCAGCTCGCAAAGCGGGCCTCGATACCGACGCCACGCTTTCGGAACAGCCTCGCTTGGACGCCATTCCTTTTGAATCACAGTATCAGTACATGGCAACGCTGCATCAGCGCGGCACGGATGAAACCAATTTGCTGTATGTGAAAGGGGCTGTCGAAAAATTACTGGCTAGGTGCGACCACGAACTGGATGCCCGTGGCCAAAAGGTGCCGCTTCAGCCGACCGCGGTCCAAGCCCAACAGGAAGCGATGGCTTCATCAGGCCAGAGGGTCCTAGCCTTCGCTTTCGGCGAGCGTCCGAATGATGATCGCGAGATCGACCATGACGACATTCAAGGCCTCACGTTTCTGGGCTTGCAAGGGATGATCGATCCGCCGCGTCCTGAAGCGCTCGAAGCGGTCCGCATCTGCCAAGCCGCGGGCATTCGGGTCAAGATGATCACGGGCGATCATCCGGTCACTGCTCAGGCAATCGCCAGCAAGTTAGGGCTCGGCGGCGTTGCAGGCCAAGACGATCCGTTGCCGGTTGTCATGACCGGCTCGGAACTGGCCGAGAAGAGTGACGAGCAATTGATTCAAATCGCGGATCGCGTGGCGGTGTTTGCTCGAGCGACTCCCGAGCAGAAACTGCGGCTGGTGCGCGCCCTCCAGGCGAATGGCCAAGTGGTGGCGATGACCGGTGACGGAGTGAACGACGCGCCGGCGCTCAAGCAAGCCGACATCGGCGTGGCAATGGGACGCGGTGGCACGGAGGTGGCCAAAGAGGCTGCCGATATGGTGCTGACGGACGATAATTTTGCGACCATTGAAGCCGCTGTCGAAGAGGGCCGCGGCGTGTTTGATAACCTCAAAAAGTTTATTGTCTGGACGCTTCCCACCAATGCCGGCGAGGGACTCCTGATTCTGACGGCCATCTTTGCCGGCGCGACCTTGCCTCTGCTGCCGGTACAGATTTTGTGGATCAACATGACCACTGCCGTGCTGCTGGGGCTGATGCTGGCGTTCGAGCCTAAAGAGCACGACATCATGGTGCGGCCGCCTCGCGACCCTCAAACGCCGCTGCTCGACGCGACGCTGATCATTCGGATTTGTATCGTGGCGCTGATCTTGTTGGTCGGAGGCTTCGCGTCGTTTCAATGGGCTTTATCGGAAGGCTACAGTCCGGAAGCGGCTCGCACCGTAGCGGTCAATGTGTTTGTGATGGTCGAACTGTTCTATCTGTTTAACTGTCGCTCGTTGACGAAGTCGATGTTCGAAATCGGCTTATTTTCTAACCGTGGCATTGCGGCTGGAGTGACCGCCATGCTGGTCCTGCAAATGGGCTTTACCTATCTGCCACTGTGGAACGCTTGGTTTCACAGTGCGCCGATTGGCTGGGAGGCATGGCTGCGGATTCTTCTGACAGCGATGGCGACCTATCTGGTGGTGGGATTCGAAAAGGGCTTACGACGTCGTTGGAGTCGCAAGCGTATGGCGGCAACGGCTCAAGCATAGAGGCCTCGCAAGCACAGCCTATGGGAGGCAAGCTGACGGGATGACGATCATCTTGGATGGACCTCTGGGGACCGAATTGACACGCCGTGGGGTCGCGACCACCTTGCCGACCTGGAGTGCGATGGCGCTGCAGACCGCGCCGCATGTCGTCGCGGCGATTCACGCCGACTATGCGGCCGCCGGGGCGACCGTGCATACGGCGAACACCTTCCGTACTCAACAACGAACCATCGGAGCGGATTGGCAGCGGTGGACCAACGCCGCGGTGCAGTTGGCACTCGGCGCCGTTCCGGCCGACCATCTGGTCTTCGGCAGCTTGGCACCGCTGGAGGATTGTTATCGTCCCGATCGGTCGCCGCGGTATGCTGGGCGCGAACATCGTGCGATGGCCGCGGCGTTATCGCAGGCTGGGTGTCATGGGATCCTTTGCGAAACGTTCCCGCACGTGGGCGAAGCGACGGTGGCGACCGAAGCGGCGGTGCGGACCGGTTTGCCGGTCTGGGTTGCCTTTACAGCAGGGCCCAGCGGCGACCTGTTGACGCCGCAGCAGATGGCAGCGGGGGCGAAACAGGTGGTCAGCGCCGGCGCTGCGGCCGTGCTGGTGAACTGCACCCCCGCGTGCCAGACACTGGCCTACGTGGAAGCGATCCGAGACGCAGTCGCAGAGGTTCCCGTGGGAGCTTACGCCAACGCTGGCAGTCCCGAAGACGCGATCGGCTGGGAGGTTTCGCAAGCGGCCGGCGGACTGCGGTACACATCCTTGGCAATGCAATGGCGGGCTGCCGGGGCCTCGTTGATCGGCGGTTGCTGCGGCACCGGACCGGCGCACATCGCGGCCTTGGCCGAAGCGTTTGAGCAGGCATAAAAAAACCAGGGCATGAAAAAACCCCAGGAAACCGGTGAAGGCTTCCTGGGGCAAAGGTTTGGCGATTCCAAAGAATCGTTAATGAGCTAAATGCTCATTAACCAGCACAGCTCGAGCAACCGCTGCCGCTGGCAGGAGCCACTTGGTAGCTTCCGCCACAGCTGCTGCAACCAGCGCTACCGCTGTAAACAGGCACGGTAACGGTCTGTGGTACGCGAACGCATTCGGTGTAAGTCACTTCGCGTTGCGTGGTGACAGGAACGCATACGGTGTAGGTTTCAGGAACCTGTTCTTCGACCGTGTTGTAGACCGTGACGTTGTATTCACGGGTACGGGTTTCAGGAACCATCACGGTGTGGGATACCGTACGCGTACGGGTTTGAGGCTCGACACGGGTCTTCTGAACCGTACGAGTTCGTTCTTCGGTGGTCATGGTGGTGACAGGAACCATACGAGTACGGGTTTCCAGCTTGGTCTTGGTGACCGGGACCATCTTGGTGCGAGTTTCGACGCGGCACTTGTTGACCGCACGAGTTCGCTGTTCTTGACGAGTCTTCTGAACCGAGACCATACGGGTGCGTTGCTCCGTCGCCATTTCCGTGTAGTTGACCGTACGGGTACGATCTTCCATGCGGGTCTTGGTGACAGGAACTTCGCGAGTCTTGGTTTCGGTCGCCATCGTGGTGTAAGGAACTTCGCGGGTGCGAGTTTCCATCTTGGTCTTGGTGACAGGAACTTCGCGGGTCTTGGTTTCGGTCGTCATACGAGTGACGGTCCGGGTGCGAGTTTCCATCTTGGTCTTGGTGACCGGTACCTGACGCGTTTTCTGCTCGGTGGTGTAACGAGTCACGTTCACCATTCGCTCACGCGTTTCGGTGCGGCAACGACGCACGGGAACTTCACGAGTCTGCGTTTGCATCTCGTTGACGGTCACCGTGTAGGTGTAAGGAACCTGTTGCGTCTGACGCTGGTAGGTGGTGACAGGCACTTCGCTTGTCACAGGATTGCTGACGTAACGGCGACGGGTCACGGTGCAACCACCGGCCGAAGCAACCGAACCGCCACAACCGTCTGCACAACCGCTAACGGCCGGGGCCGGAGCACAACCACCGCAACCGGTGTTGCATCCGCCACACGATCCGCAGCCACCGCTGCTGTAGGCAACTCCACCGCCACCACAGGTGCTGACAGCAGGAGCCGAAACAGGAACTTCTTCGGTGACCCACTGACCTTGGTCGGTGGTCACGGTTCGCATGGTGGTCACGGGAACGCACTTGCTAACCGTTCGCATCGCGGTGCGCGTCTCTTGGCGAGGCACGCAAACCTGGTAGCTCTGAGTGACCATTTCGGTGTAAGGCACCTGCACGGTGTAGCTCTGAGCGACCTGTTCGGTCACAGGAACTTGAACCGTATAAGCCTGCTCAACCATTTCGGTGTAAGGCACGGCGACTTGGTATTCCTGGGTCTCTTCAACGGGAACTTGCACCGTGTAGGTCTGGGTGACCGTTTCGGTGTAAGGCACGCAAACCTGGTAAGTTTCGGTGCGAGTTTGCTGAACAGGTACCTGGACGGTGTATTCCTGAGTCACCATCTCGGTGTAAGGCACGCAAACCTTGTAGGTTTCTTCGCGCGTCTTCTGAACCGGAACTTGTACCGTGTAAGGCTGCTCTACCTGTTCGGTGTAGCAGACGGTGACGGTGTAAGGGACTTCTTCGGTGTAAGGCACTTGAACCGAGTAAGTCTGCTCGACTTCTTCGGTGTACGGCACTGCCACCTGGTAAGACTGTTCCTTCTCGGTCGTCACAGGCACCTGAACGGTGTATGGGACTTCTTCGGTGTAAGGGACGCAGACGTTGACCGTGTAGGTCTCGGTTCGCTCTTCCGTCTTAGGAACATTTACCGTATACGACTGTTGACGAGTCTGCACCGAAGCAACTTGCTTCTTGACAGTCTTCATCCGAGTCTGGGTCTGACGCTGATAAGTGGTCGTGGGGACCATCTTGGAACGAGTGACCATTTGCGACGAGTAAACCGTCTTGGTCTGGTAAGTAACTTCGGGGCCGCAAGCGGCACCACTAACAACACCACCGGTGCTGTCAACACATCCGGATCCGGCTGAGCAGCCGCTGCAATCTCCGCATTGAGCGAAAGCTTGCGACGCGACCATCAAAGTCGTCATCAGGCCGAATGCAAAACTAGTAACAAGTGTTCTCATGAAAGAAGATCCTTTGTGGATGCTCCCGAGGTAATTCAGGAAGCACGAAACGAGGAGTTTTAACGGCTGCGTAAGCTGGGCTGACCGGCCCGGGTTCCTGAATGTAAACTCACAGAGTGGAGTGTCAACCCACAGCGGGTGGTTCAGTTTGGGAAAAACAGAGAATCTGAGCGGCCGGTGCGAAACGCTTTTCATGAACGCGATAAAAACTGCCTACAACCGCAATTCATTAGGTTTTTTTCAGTCATTTTGGTGTGTCCAGGAACAACAGATGCGGGGGCTACCCCGCTTTGACGCGAGCTAAGCAGGCGACTTTTCGAGCCACTACAATGTTCAGATGAAGGCTCTACGGAGGGCCTTCCATTGCCAGATCTGCGGAAAACTGATATTGATGGAAAATGGTTCGGCTTCTAGCATCTGCTGAGAGGACGACGCAGTAAAAGTTTGAAGCAAGAACGAGGCCATCCGAGGTGGCCGTTGAGAAGCTATGGCGTATGATCCCCTATAGAACGACTTGTGCGTTTCTATGGTTATCTAACGGCTTGAGATAACCCTTTCTGGCGAAAGGCGGACGCACGGAACAAGGCACTTTGGGCGAGTTTGGTGATGAACGCACCGCGAATACTGTGTATTGGCGACAGTTTGACCAACGGCCATCAGGCCGCGGAGGCTGATGTTGTGCAGGTCCAGACCGCTGCCGAGGCAATGGAAAGGCTGTCCAATGAACCTTTCGACGCGATTTGGATCGATCGCAGTCGGTTACCGGCAGGCAGCGAGTTCCTTCGTCTGCAACGCAGTGCGGAAATGCTGCGTGACATTCCCGAAGGGGTCGCCTTATTGGACCAAACCTTCCGCGTCCTGTGGGCCAATGCACGCATGGCACAGTGGGCCGACCGGGACGTTCTTAGCAGTGAGCAAACGATTGCCGAGGGGGTTAATTTCTACAGCGTGCTGGCACAGCCCGAAATCATGGGCCCCGATTTCTGTCCGTTCCACACCGCATTGGCCACCGATCAAGAGAGCAGCAGCACCCTACTGACAAAAGACAATCGCTACTTTCATGTCCACGCGGCGCCGCTTCGCGATCCGCAGGCCCCCCATCAGTTGATTGTGACGGTCAGTGAAATCACTGACGAAATTTTGCAGCAGCAAAAGCTGGAAGCGATTCACAAAGCAGGTCGCGAGCTGGCCGATCTGCGTCCGGACGAAATCTTCATGATGGAAGTGGACGAACGGATCGAACTGCTGAAGGAGAACATCCGAGTCTATTTGAGTGACCTGCTGAGTTTTGAGCTGATCGAGATTCGGCTGCTGGAGCAGGCTACGGGGAATCTGGTCCCGCTGTTGAGCGTGGGCATCGATCAGGAAGCGGCCGACCGTCAATTGTTTGCTCATCCCCAAGGCAATGGCATCACCGGGTTCGTCGCTTCGCGGGGGATCAGTTACATTTGCAGTGATGTCGAAAACGATCCGCTGTTCATTCCTGGGGTTGCCGAGGCGAAGAGTTCGTTGACGGTTCCGTTGGTCTTGCACGATCAGGTCCTCGGCACTGTGAATGTGGAAAGCCCTGACCCGGCGGCATTCACCGAAGACGACCTGCAGTTTCTTGAAATCTTTGCACGCGACATCGCGTTCGCCTTGAATACATTGGAATTGCTGGTTGCTCAAAAGGCAAACACCGCCCAGCAAAGCTGCGATGCGATCCATAGTGCGGTCGCGCTCCCGGTCGACGAGATCCTCAACGACGCGGTCAACGTGATGGAGTCCTACATTGGACACGCGCCGGAGATGGTCGAACGGATTCGGCGGATCTTGCAAAACGCGCGCGATATCAAGCAGACGATCCAGCAGATCGGTCAACGCATGACCCCCTTGGAGGCGGTGCCCGCGGGGGCGCAGGGTCCACTGCACGCCAGCTTACGCGGCAAACGGATTTTGGTGGTCGACGCCGACGAAACGGTTCGCAACGATGCCCACAACCTGCTCGAGCGTTACGGTTGTATTGTCGAAACGGCGCACGAAGGCAAGGAAGCGGTTGCGATGGTTCGCAGCAGCATCGGCCAAGTCGACTACGACGTGATTATCAGTGATATTGTCCTGCCGGACTTCAGCGGATATCAGGTCATGCGGCGACTGAGCGAGATCATGGATCATGTGCCGATGGCACTCATGACTGGATTCGGCTATGACCCGGGGCATTCGATCGTCAAGGCGCGGCAAGCCGGTTTGCACCCCAAGGGTGTGCTCTATAAACCGTTCCGGCTTGACCAGTTGATCGACGTCGTCGAAACGATTCTCGAAGCCCACGAAAAAGCGACCTCCAAGGCTTAGAACCCATCGGTGAACCGACGGCGCTAGCCGCGGGCCTTTCAGAAAGCTTCTTCGTCGCCAGCGATACCGTCGTCTCAGAACGGTACGCGAGCGGCCAGGCAGAGGAACCGCATCCACGGTCGTGCGGCTTTGATTTTGGCGAGCACCGCGGGGATCAAGCCAGCGCTGGTGACGGTCGACTCTTCGAGCGGACTGACGATCAGAAAATCTTTGCGACGCAAGTCTTCGATCCGCGGATGGTCTTTGGCATAACCCCGCGGAGCGGTCTTGAGGCTTTCGCCAGCGAAGTGAAAGTCGGCGCGCATCGTCTTGTCGTTCCGCACGCGCAGCCAGCGCCGCGAATCTTCCACGATGGCCTGCCGAATCGCTACTAGCGTCGCGCCTGCTGGGCGCCAGCAACCGGCACCGATGAAGCAATTCTGGGG
>CAYZHQ010000078.1:22058-27610 GCA_964477385.1 uncultured Pirellulaceae bacterium | reverse complement strand
CGTCCATTTGGTGCCAACGTCGACTTCAATGGCATGATCGGTTTGATCGATTTCGTCGACGCCGAAGGTCAGGAGCTTCGTTATGCCGACCGCACTTATTCCGATCCACCGCAGCAAGCGAAGGGGAACAAGAAACCTGATCCAAAGTTTAAGGGACGCTTGGGCCGCGAAGTGGCGGGACCTGGGCCGCGTTACGACGTCGCCATCCATTCGGTCGAACTGGAGGCGCCGTTCTATCCCGCTTGGCCGCCACCAAGTCATCAGCGGATAATGCGGGTCTCCGGCAAAGCCAAAACCGAAGCGCAGCAAGCAACCGAAATCTTGACGCGTTTCATGCCGCTCGCTTTTCGCCGACCACTGCACAAACAGGAACTCCAGCCAACCCTGGAACTGTTCCAAGCGATGCGTCCCAAGATGGAATCGTTCGAAGATGCCATGCGAGAAACCTTGGCATCGGTATTGGTCTCGCCCCATTTTCTCTACATCGTCGAAGAGCGAACTCCGCATGGAGACGCGGCGGGAAACCAAGCCGTCCCGCAAGCGGTGCCAGTTCAGGCGCTCAGCCCGCATGAACTGGCGACGCGATTGTCTTATTTCTTATGGAGCACGATGCCCGATCAGGAGTTGCGTGCCCATGCGGCAAATGGCACGCTTGCCGAACCCGATCGGCTGCGAGGCGAAGTCCAACGGATGCTGGACGACCCGAAGTCTGCGGAGTTGTTCGACCATCTTGCCGATCAGTGGTTCGATTTGGAAATGTTGCAGCGAGTGGCGGTCAACCCCGAATTTTACCCACAGTTCGACGAAGACTTGAAACATTCGATGCGGGGGGAGACTCGCGGTTACCTCCGCGAAATCGTCCTTCACAACCGCAGTGGTTTGGAACTGTTGGATTCGAACTGGACGATGGCCAATCGAGCGCTGGCCAAGCATTATCAACTGGCCGAAGTGCCTCGGACGGCGGAGATGCAGCGGATCGAGTTGACCCCAGATGATCGGCGCGGCGGTATTTTGGCACACGGCTCTTTCTTGCTCAGTGGTTCCGACGGCCAGCGTCCGCATCCGATTCGCCGCGCCGTCTGGATCCTCGATCGTCTTCTCGATTCACCGCCCGCCTCGCCGCCGCCCGATGTTCCCGACCTTGATGCGAATAATGCGGATACCAGCAAGCTGACATTGAAGCAGCAGTTGGAACGTCATCGGCAGCAGGAGTCGTGTCGCAGTTGCCATGCGGGTATCGATCCATGGGGCATTCCGTTGGAGCACTTTGATGCTGTCGGAGTATGGACAGAGACTTCGCCGGTCCGCGTTGCGAGAAGAAAAAAGGATGGTCCGTCCCCCAGCGGTCCGGAGGTCGATGCGACCGCCAAGCTGCCCGACGGCCAATCGGTCAACGGACTGGCGGACTTAAAACAAGTTTTGGCAGAACAAAAACGCGATGCATTCGCCAGATCGGTCGTCAAACGTTTGGTAAGCTATTCACTGGGACGTTCGATCGACATTGCCGATCGAAAAGCAATCGATAGCTTGACTGCCGATTTCGTTGCTGACAATTTTCGGATGCGCGATCTGATCACTCGGTTGGTGCTCAGCGATCTTTTCCGAAGCAAATAAGTAATGAGCGATAACTAAGTGTCGCACGATCCTAAGTCATAAGGTGGGACCGACGATGAAAAAATCCTGGCAACTCGATCGACGTACGGTGCTTCAAGGCGCGGGGGTCACGCTGGCGCTGCCGTGGCTGCAGGGGATGACGGCTGCTGCAGAGGTCAGCAAACCCGCTGGCCCGCCAGACAACTTGCCGCGCAGAATGTGCTGCGTGATGTTTCCCTACGGTATCGCCGTCCCCAAAGACGATTCGCCGGATCGGCAATGGGGTTGGTTCCCAACCGGCAGCGGCAAAGATTACCAGTTGACCAACGTCCTGCAGCCACTGCGGCCACTGATGGAGGACGTCACGGTGATCGGCGGACTGTCTCATCCCAACTGCCGAGCGATGAATGGCCACGACACGGGCGACACCTTCCTAACCGGGAATAACCTGGAAGAGGTGACTTACCGCAATACGGTGTCGGTGGACCAATTCGCAGCCCAACACATTGGGCAACAGACTCGCATCCGTTCGATGAGTTTGTCGACCGATGGTGGAATCGGGCCCCGCACCCGCTCGACGACGCTTTCCTATTCGGCGAAAGGCCAGCCGATTCCGTCGCTGTCGGACCCGAAGCAGATCTTCAATCGCTTGTTCGGTAAAGATCAAGCGAGCCAAACGGATCAACATCGCCTGGAGAATTCGAGCAGCATTCTCGACTTGGTATTGGAGCAATCACATTCGTTGCGGCGCCGACTTGGGGTCGCCGACGGTCGAAAACTGGACGAATATGAAACCTCCGTTCGTGACGTGGAAGGCAGGATTGAGCGCTCGCGAGAGTGGTTGAAGATTCCGCTGCCCGATGTCGACCCCGCCTCCATTGCACTCGATGCCAATCCGGAAAGCGCCGAAGATTATATCGGCGCGATGTATGACTTGATGTTCCTGGCTTATCAAACCGACATGACCCGTTTGGCAACCTACCAAATCGGCAGCTATGGACCGACCGTAGCGCGGGCCTTTCCGGCCGCGATTGGATTGGAGCCGAACTGGCATAGTCTGGCGCACGGAGCCAAGAAAAAGAACGGCGCCGAGAAAATTGGCAAGTTCGATCAGTTTCTTGCTAAGAATCTGGCGAGGTTTCTAACACGATTGAAACAAACCGATGAAGGCGTCGATGGTGTCTCGATGCTCGACCGCACGCTGGTCCTGTACGGCAGCAGTAACAGCCAAACCCACGTCAACAGCAACTACCCGCTGTTGCTTGCCGGCGGAAAAGCATTAGGCTTCCAGCACAACCAGTATTTGAAGGTCGATGCCAAAACACCGATGTCCAACCTGTTTGTTTCGATGCTGCAAGGATTGGGTATCGAAGCCGATCATTTCGCCGACAGTACGGGATCCCTGGCAGGCATTTCCTGACCGGAGAAAGCTCAAACAGGAACGGGTGCATCGACGGTAATCCGCACGGCCGTTCTCGAATCCATCATGGGTGACACGCATCGATACCAGGCTTGATGATTCGGTTGCCGCCGACGCCATTGAATCGCGGACGCAATTTGATTTTGTGCGTTACGCAAACTGCTGGGAAGATGCCGACATCCTCGTCGATGCGCTACAAGCTGCCGCCGGCAAAAACCTGCTTTCGATTGCCTCGGCAGGCGACAATGCGTTGGCGTTGCTGGCAACGGGAGCCAACGTCGTCGCGGCAGACTTGAACGCCGCTCAGTTGGCATGTGTCGAACTGCGATGCGCCGCTTTCCGCAACCTCGATTACGAGCCGATGCTGGCGTTTCTGGGGGTGCAGGCAACCGATGATCGACGACACACGTACACGATGCTGCAACATGATCTATCGCCCGAGGCAAGCCGGTACTGGGATGCGCATCCCGAACTGATCGCGACGGGAATCATCCATCACGGAAAATTTGAACGCTATTTCCAGACCTTCCGCAAACGTGTGTTGCCGTGGATTCATTCTCGGCGTCAGATCGATCATTTGCTGTTGCCGAAATCCACCGCAGAGCGTCAAAAGTTTTGGAAAACCACCTGGAACAATCGCCGGTGGCGCACGCTGTTGGCGATCTTCTTCAGTCGCCGCATGATGGGCTGGCTGGGTCGCGATCCTGAGTTCTTCCGCTATGTGCAGGGATCGATTTCGGACCAGATTCAGCGGCGAGCCGAATACGCGCTGACGGAGTTACCGACCGACAGCAATCCTTATCTGCGTTACATCGCCACGGGTAACTACGCCGTGCCGGTGGCGCTGCCTCGCTATTTGCGAGCCGAACATTTTGAAGCCATTCGTAGCGGTATCGATCGTCTAACGCTATTTCGCGGGCCGATTGAACAAGCCGCCGCGGTGCATTCTGGGAGCGGTTTTGACGGATTCAATCTATCCGACATTTTTGAGTATGTCAGCGATTCCACGGCGACCCAGATTTACGGCGGCTTGCTGCGTCACGCGAACCCTCGAGCCCGTTTAGCGTACTGGAATGCCTTCGTGCCGCGCCGTTGTCCGCAGGTGTTTTTGAATCGGGTTCGTTCGCTCGAGGATGCGTCGGCCGCATGGTTTCAACAAGACCGCGCCTTCTTCTACAATCACTTTCAAGTCGACGAAGTGATTTCCACCTGCCCGGACTGACCGTCCATCCGGACTTTGTCGCCGCTTTTCACCTGCCGCGTCAGTCCCGCGACACCGACGATGGTTGGAATTCCCATCTCGCGCGCCACAATTGCCGAATGAGACAACACGCTGCCTCGCTCGACGAGGATTCCGGCGAAGGCGGGAAAGAAAGGCACCCAGCCTGGATCGGTCCGCTCCGCCACCAGGATGTCCCCCTTGAAGTAAGCGTCCGTTGTGGGGTCGCTCACTACCTGGACCCGTCCGGTCACAATGCCGGGGCAGCAACCGATGCCCGACAATTTCGCTTCCGCCGTCAGGTCATTGGCCATCGCACCGTGAAAACTATTTCCTTCGTAGGCCAAGCCAAACGTTTCGAAGCGGCTGGCAGGTGGCGGTAAAGCCTCGTCGCGGTAGCTTTCAAATTCTTTCTTTCGCAGCTCCGCAAGCCCCCGCAGATCGACCGTCACGGCGGTGCCTTTGATGAAGTCCCAGACTTCGTCGATGGTGAGATAAAAAATATCGTCACGCTGTTCGAGGATACCCGCCCTGGCAAAGTTGTCACCGATGGCGCGTAGCATGCGACGCAGAATCCCGTAGATCCTGGTCCTCGCGAATCGCATGTTTTCTCGATTCCGCACTCCCATCCGCGCGTTCTTCAGAACCGTTCGAAACAGTCGGCGACGTAATCGTCGTCGAAGCCAGCCAACGCCCGGTTGATTCAGTTTTTCGTCCGCTTGCTGTTCGGCTCCACGACGTACGGCTTGCTCACGGTGTTGGATCGCCTCCAGATCTTGGCTCACCGCGGGATCGGATTCCAGATAACTGCGGAGGATCTCGTACAGTTTGTGCGGCTGGTCTTGGTAAGAAAACGACTCCAATTTCAGCTCGTTTGCACAGCGCAACCCAAACTGGTCCAGATACCGATCCATCAGTACGTTGAACGCAGCGAAGCGGGCATCCGCTGCGATCCGCGCCGGCAGTTTCTCCACTGGGGTTTGCGTGATCAAGGCCAGCAATGCTTCGTCGTCGCGCACCACGGCGGTCATTTGAATTAATAGCTTTGCCGGTTCGTCGCTCTGTAAGCCCCCTTCGCCGCATATCAGTCCGTTCTGCAGCGAAGCATCGCCGCACCAGCTGTCGCACATTTTTCGCAGGGCACCATAAAAGACCATGACGTAGAAGTCATTGATGATGGGTGCCTTCCAGTTCCACAGCATTTTCTCTTCCATCATGCCATGCAAACGCATGATCTCGTGAGGTGGCATGCCGTCAAAATCGATTTGGGACCATCGATCGTAGTGCTCGTAGAAGTGTTGCTCAAACCGTGCAACGATG
>CAYZHQ010000078.1:0-21958 GCA_964477385.1 uncultured Pirellulaceae bacterium | reverse complement strand
CCCATGACTTCGGCGAAACAGTGATAGACGATGGAGTAGGCGCGCCGGATGAACGAAAAGGTCATCGGCGTCGTGACTCCGCAGTAGCTTTCGATGATATTGCTGTTATCCCAAACCGTGTGATTACCTCGTCGGTCTGGTTGGCTGGGTGGCGTCGCGGTCACCGCACGCGACTGCAGCAGAAACAGTTGCCCTGTGGCGTCGAAACAGAATTCCACATCTTGGGGTTTCCCAAAAAACCGTTCCATCGCCATACCAAGTTCGGCCACCTGTCGGACTTCGTCATCGCCAAGCGATGTTTGTTTGCTACGTTCGACTGGCAAGCCGACTTGTTCGATGGCTCCACTTTGGGCATCCGCCACCAACTGCTCGGTTTTCTCGGCAACCGTTGCGGCGATGGCCAACGTCGCTTTTGAAACGACATAGTGATCGGCTGCGTAGCCACGACTGACCATCCCCTCGCCGAGTCCAAACAGCGAATTGATATGGAGTACGTCATCGTTGCCCGTGATGGGATCGACGGTAAAGCAAACGCCGGAGCGGGTCGCGTCGATCATCGATTGGACGATCACCGCCATGGAATAATCCACCAAGGGAAGCTGATGAGCGGCGCGATAGGCGATTGCACAAGGACTGTTTGCGGACAGCCAAACCTGCTTCACGGCGCTCTCGAGATCTTCGGCACTGCGGACCGACAGGACGCTGTCGTAGATCCCGGCGAAGGAATGCAAGTCGCCATCTTCGGTCACTGCCGAAGAACGAACCGCAACGCGTTGGTGGTCTGGGAAGGTGGCGCGATGGGCTTCCGCGATGGCGGAGGATAACGCTTGAGGAAACGGCTGCGATTCGATCGTCTCTCGAATCGTGGCGGCTAACTCCGACGCGGCGGCTTCCGAATCGACCTCCGGCAGGCGGCCGAGGAAACGCTGCATCGCGGTGGCGGTGATGCAGTAGAATGGCGGCACATGCCAATCGGAAGACTGCAGTTGCAGCAAATGATTCGCCTTTCCGCCAATGAATCGACAACCGGGGGAGGCATTGCCCGATGAAGGCAGATAAATAAGCGGCACGGACATCAAAGTGTGGGGCTCCAGGTCAAGCCATACTTGCGTCCCAGCTCGATCGCCAATGCGAGATCGAAGGCGACGATATACAGTCCAGCGTAAAGGCTTAGCCGCTTCGCTGTCTGGCGGGAAGTTTGAAAGCGATATTGGAAAAAACCGATCATGCAGACGCCATACAATGCGAGCAGCAGCAAGAGGAACCAGCCACTCAGTCCCAAGTGTAGCGCGACCAAGCCGACCAGGATGGTGTCGAGCAACCGCATTAGCAACACCAAGTAGGCCGCACCGTAGGCACCGAACAAGCGGGAATAAGAATCGAGTCCCTCCCGTTCATCTTCGGCGGCTCGAATCTTGCGAGAAACTTCCCAGTTAAAAGCCAAGAAGAATCCAACCATCGAATAGAGCCAGTACCAGGCTGGCATCTCCCAGCCATAGCGACCGGTGGCAAAACTCCAGACCACCATCGCAAGCAGCGGCATGATCAACATGTGGACCGAAGCATACAGCAAAAACCGCTGCTTCAGCCAACGGCGCACGAAGAACTCTTTGAGCATCAGGATGCTGAAGCCAAACGCGATCAGCCACGATACCAACGCCGCCCAGCCGACCGTGGCGGCGAGTATCGCTTGCATACCGATCGCTACTGCTGCCAAGCCTTTCAGTTCGCCCAACGTGACGACACCCCGCTGCAAAACACGGTCGGGAAAAAAGACTGCATCCTCCGCATAGTCTTTGTGGTCGTCGAAGATTCGCATGTGCAAGAAAAAGCAAATCACAACCACAACGCCGTAGAGTGTCGAGAGGTCATACCGCATCGGTTGACCACGATCATGGAGCGCATGGGCGAGGAACTGATTGGAAGAATAGAAGCTGAGGATCAGCAGCCCATTGCCGATCAGCGGGAAACGCTCACCAAGGTAGGACCCCAGGCGTGGGACGACCGCGGAACGCTGTTCGGTTTCATCTACAGTCGCCGACATCACCCGGCCTCCAAGGACCTGCAAAGCGCACGATAGTCGACTTTGGAATTGTGCCGAGGATCGACCGGGATCTTCTTGAGGATGCGAATGGAGTCCACATTTGCGTACGACAGCGACTTCAAGAGCGTCGCCAAATCGGGCTGGGAACTGGGTTCGCGAAGCGTCACCGCCAGCACCCGTTGGCCACGATGCGCGACCATCGCCGCATGTCCGATCGCCGCGTGACGCATCGCGGCTTGCTCGACACCCAGCGGATAGATCGCACCCCGTTCATCACACAGTCGTGCCGCGCAACGTCCCAGCAACCACAGCCTTCCTACCGTGTCAAAAAAGCCGGCGTCTCCGGTGCGATGCCACACCGTCCCGTCGACGGTGAACTTGTTCTCCGCTTCGCCCTGTTGGTCGGCGTAACCGGCCAGCACATGCTTCCCAGAAACAACGATTTCCCCCGCCGACCCAGCGGAGCAACAGAGCGACTCGAATTGTCTGCGTTCCAGTGCCCCAACCGATTGGCCCCAACTATCTTGCAAGATTTTGACGTCCAGGGCCGGAACCGGTCGCCCGACCAGCAAACCTTTTCCGGCTCGCATCGCCACGTGATCGGCGGGCTGCATTTGAGCCGCGGTGACCGTGCTGATCGGTTCGGCTTCGGTCGAGCCATACACCACGGTCAGTTCGGCTTGGGGTGCCACCCGATGGATGCGTTCCAGCAAGCGAGGCGGAACCGGCCCACCACCGGTTAATATTCGCTTGACCGACAGCAGGCGGCGATCCGAGTTTTCGCAACACGTCAGCAGACGTTCAAAGAAAGCGGGGGAAGCGGTGATGCGATTGGCATGGCAGTGCTCGATTTGCTGAAGCACTCGAGCCGGTTCGATTTCAGCGGGCCGCCGCAGATCGGCATCGGCGATGATACTGGTCACTTGAGAGGCAAGATTGGCCAACACAAAGATCGGCATTGTCACCAGTTCAATGTCGCCCGGTGAGAGTGACAAACTGCTCTCGATCGCCTCGTGTTGAGCCAACAAGAAATCATGCGTGCGCACCGTCGCCTTCGGTTCGCCTGTCGTTCCACTGGTAAAGCTTATCAAGGCAGCCGTTTCCGACGAACACTCGTGAACCGCGGCGTCATCACGACACCGCTTCGCACGTTCGAGTCGGCGTGTGCAGGGAACGGGCAGACCGATCGACCACTTCATCGGAATCTTGCGCAGTTCCGCCGATGTCAAACGTAACGCCTGGGCTTTGGAACTGGCGATCAGGGCGGCAGGTGGCAAGATTTCGCAGCAGCGATCGATGTAGTGACGTCCGGCCGAAGGATCGATAAACATCGCCGTCATCCCGCCACGCAAGATCGCTGCGAGGGCAGTGTAAAGCTCGATCGACATCGGATGGAATAACAACACCCGGTCGCCGGGACGCAGGCCGCTTTCCTTCAACAAGGTTGCAGTCCGACCCACTGCTTGATCCAGCTCGCGGTACGTGATCTGACGAGGTTTACCGCGCACATTGTCGACAATCGCCACGCCATCGGCAGCGTTTCGTGCATGCTGTTGCAGGATCTGCGTGACGTTCATCAGACAAGCTCCTGACCGAACAAAGCGTACCGCCGAAAAGGCGCCGCATAGCGTCGGCTGATCCGTTCTACCGCTCCCCCTTCAACGACCAACGCATGAATAGCACGACGGAAACCGGCCGCCGCCGCACGATGCTGCACCTCTTCAAGCAACACTTGTCCCAGTCCCGCCAAACGACGTTCGGGTAAGACTCCGAACGTTTTCACCACGACCGTATCGACCGGCTCTTGCCGCACCGCTTGAAGCAAATCGGGAACCGCAAAACAAAATCCGACCACCCGCCCCGCTTGTTCGGCGAGCAATATCAAATCGTTGACCACCTGATGTTTCAACGGTTCGTACATGGCGATAAATTCGGACTCTGGAATCGGCTGATAGAGGAGGTGTTCATGAAACGCGACGGTAGCTACTTTGTGAATCTGTTTCAGATCATCGACAAACCGCTTCTTATCCAGAGCCCGTAGGTGCATCGAAGTTTCTGGAAATCGGGCACGAATGCGGTCGATTCGCGCGGTCCGTATGGATAGGTCGTCGACATGTGCGGAAAAAAAGTGAGCCAATCGATGGAAGCCACTCCGCTCAAATTGTGCAGCGCCCTGGAACGCAGGTTGCGGTTCCAGAAAAAACGGAGGCCGTCCGTCACTGTCGACAATAAAACGGTAATCATGCCAGGTGTTTTGGTCCATCGGCCCGATGACGTAGCTGCAACCTTGGGCGGCCAAGCCCTTTATGGCGTGGTGAAGCAACACGTCGGCCGCTGCGTCCTCCGCGACCCGATATTCGCCGATCACACCCAGCTTGTGTCCGGCATACTGTGGAGTGTTCGACCACCATACGGAACATTGTCCCTGGCAAGTGCCGTCCTGCATGACAGCCCAAGCGGCGTCGGGCTGGGCCATCCTGGACCGATCCGGAACTCTCGATTCGGTAGCTGCGACGACTTGATAAGACATCAAGGGTTGCCTCCTTGCAAAGGGCGACTGCCGGCTTGCGTTGCCTGTCCTGCCGAAGTCGTTTGCACCGAAGTTGTTTGTGCCGACTGCGGTCTCTCTCGTCGAGCATCCGCCCCGTTGTCCGATGGCGGGTGAGTCACGGTCCGGTGCGGTTTTCCTAACAAAGCAAGCGCCAACAAGGTACTCATCATTACGGCTCCAGCCGATACGGTGGCGACGACGTGAAAGGCGTCCACAAAGGCGAGCTGAATGGCCTGCTGTATTTTGCCGGCCAGGGCGGGGGAAATTCCAGCCGGTGGCGCCGCATCAGCAAAACGTCGCGATTGTTGTTGCAGGCTTTCCAACGCTGCTGCGTCCAATCCCAGGTCAGCAACTTGGGCCGCGAGCGTGTGGCTGAACCAGGGCAGCGCAATCGAGCCCAAAATGGCCAACCCGAGCACACTGGAAAGACGCGACAGGGAAGCGTTTAATCCCGAAGCGAGTCCCAATTGCGTTTGATCCGCACAGTTCATGATGGTCGTGCTGAGTGGAGCGGCCGTCATCCCCATCGCCAGTCCTAGCAGCACCAATGCGGGAAAGTAAGTTTCCCAGTACGCGACCGGCCCCGCTGTCACGCCCGTTCTAGCCAGCCAGAGGAAACCCAACATCCCTAGCAGACCACCGCAACCGAGCGGGACGCGGGGTCCGAAGCGATCGACCAAAACACCCGCTAACGGAGCGGAGGCAATGACCAATAACATCACTGGCAACTGCGCCAAACCTGCCGCGGCAGCGGAATATTTTTGTACCTGAACGAGGTTTAAAGCCAGGAAAAACAACATCCCATACAACCCACAGTAAAAACAAATGGTCATTTGGCTGGCCGCCCAAAAGGCTCGCTTGCGCAGTAGGCCAAGTGGGATAAGCGGGTGATGGCAGGTGGCTTCGTTCCAGCAAAACGCAACCAAGGCGATCCCGCTGGCCAACCAGGCGGCGACCGACCAGAAATCATTCCCGTGGTGGGTTGTCAGACGAATCAGCCCGAAATTCAAGCTCGCCAATGCCGTCACCGCCAGCAGCGCACCGAGATAGTCAACTCGTGTCAACGGGCGTTCCGTTCGCGAAGCGGGACCCATGATGCTCAACACGATCAAGGCAATCATGCCAATCGGCAGGTTGATATAAAAGATGCCCCGCCACCAACCTGCATCGGCCAACAAGCCACCGACAATCGGGCCGAGCGCGGTCATGATGACGCTGCACGCCGACCAAATGCCAATGGCTCGTCCACGTCGGGCGGGCTCAAAAGTCGCCGCTATCAGTCCCAGGCTACCGGGGATCATCAGAGCCGCACCTAAACCCTGAATCGCACGAGCCGTGATCAACTGCCGCGTTGTGACAGCCAGCCCACAAACGACCGATGTAACGACGAACAAAGCAATCCCGCCACCAAAGACCCGCGTTCGTCCCCAGCGATCTCCGATCTCGCCGCCGAGCAAAATCAGAGCTGCCGTCACCAACGCATAGCTGTTGACGATCCAAAGCAGTCCCGAACCGGTCGCCTGTAAGTCTGTCTGGATGGCCGGCAAGACAACGTTCAGCGCCGTGGCATCGATGAAAGCCATCGAAGAGGCCAACACGGTGACGACTAATACCCAGCCTTCGCGGACGTTCTGACGGGGAAGCTCCTTGCTCAAGTGTCGACCTCTTCAATCTGCATCCGGAGTTCCCCTGCATGTCGGAGTGTGATTCCGGGCACCATTCCCGCGATCTGCCCAGGTAGCAACCGTAGGCGAAAGCGTTGGAAGACGTTGGTCATGATTCGCGTTGCGACCAGCACGGCCATGTGCTCGCCAATACAGCGATGCGGCCCAAGACCAAATGGAAGGTAGGCGTTGCGAGCCCGCCGCGTCGTCTGTTCACTCTCGAATCGCGCAGGGTCAAAACGTTCGGGAGCATCCCAAAACTCGGGATGGCGATGCAGCACATAAGGAGAGACAAGCACCGTGGTGCCACGCGGGATCGCAAAAGGGCCGATCTGATCGGTCTGGACGACGCGACGCTCAATCACCCAGATCGACGGATACATGCGGATCGCCTCGGAAAATACCTGCCGTGTATCGGCCGTTTCATGTTGCGCCGTGGGCGACTGCGCGACGAGATAAAAAGTCCACGCCAGCGCATTGGCAGTGGTCTCATGTCCGGCCAGCAACAGCGTCACCGCAGCGTCGCGTAGCTCCTGATCGGTTAATCGCGAATCGGTTTCTGATTCATGTGCGGTCAGCAATCGGGAGAGCAAATCATCATGCCTCGTTCCGTCGCGTCGCCGCTGCTCGATGACTCGAAACACAATGTTGTCAATCTGTTGTAGCGCCGCACGAAATGGACGCCGATGCAGCTTGCGAGAAAGCTTTGCCAAATCGACCGGAGCCTCTAACCGTCGCCATGTGTCGTCCAAGATGACCGCCAATGCCCTTTCGATCGTGCCGGCATCCTGTTCTACATCGCTGCTGAATAAAATCTGCGCCGCGATGGCAATCGTCAGCCGCGTCATTTCGGAGACGATATCGATCGACTCGCCACGACGTGCCAACAGAGCCCAGCGATCAAGAGTACCAGCCATCGTGGCGTCGATGGTGGGTCCAATACCTTCGAGGTATCGCGGTTGGAACACCGGTTGAATCAGACGGCGATGCCGCAACCAAGCTGGCCCATCGGTGGACAAGAGACTGTCGCCACAGGTCGCGCGAATGCGCGCGACACTGCGGGTCCGCTTGTCGTAACGAGCAGCGCCGCGCGAGAGTATCTGTTCGGCGTATTCGGGCCGATTGACCAAATGAGCGACCACCGGTCCGAACCGAAAACGCACAACGTCGCCGTATTGCGCAGCCGATTCGCTGAGAAATCCGATCGCGTCTGCTTTAAAGTCGCTCAGCGATCCCCACACGAGACTCCCTTTGGGACCAGGGGCACGCCTGCCGCTGCCACGTTTCGGCACGTTGGCGGTCATGCGGTGCTATACCCCCAAGTGGAAAAGCTGCGTTCCCATCGCTCGGCGACCCGTTTTCGCGTCGCGTCGTCGAGCGGCGAAAACCGATTCTTTTCATAGCCCTTCAGCGATCGCGTGTAGGCCGACAGCTTCGGCTGGAAAGCGGCGAAGTCGTCCAGCTTTAATTGCTGATAGATCTTGCGGACTTCGCCGACCGGATCGGTTTCCAAATCGGTAAACCGGACTTCGCAGAAGCGATCCCGCGCGAGCGAAGGCAAGTCTTCAAAATACGCGTCATACATGGCTTCGTGGCGAGCCAAAATCGATTCATCGATCGTGTCAGGGTCCGGCCTCTGGAGATAGGTGTACCAACCAGCGGTATCAAAGAAATGACGCTGTGATTGAAAAACACGATAGGGATCACGGTGGATATGCACAAAACGTGCGTCGGGATAAAGCTGCAGCAACATCCGGATCCGAGCGGTGTGGGCGGGTGACTTCAGCAGCAACGTCCGGCCGTCGTTCAGCATCACTTTTCGACAAAACAATCCGAACGCTTCCTGCCATGCCTGGATTTCCGCAGGCGAAGCATCGCGAAAGCTGAGGTACTTGGCGTAAGCCTCCGCATGCTGTGGAAAACTGATTCCTAGATATACCGAACGGAGAGTCATCAACAGCGGCGCGAACTCGTCTTCCTGTGGCGTCTCAAAACTCAGCTGCATATTGTCCATCGGCCGGCGACCGGGAACCAAACCCGAGAACCAGCGTTTCATGAACCGTTCGGTTGTCAAGAAAGTGTAAGGATTGACAACTTGATAGGTGTTGGCAAAGTGAAACTGTTCATCATCCTGAGCCAACAAATTATGCAGCAGCGTCGTGCCACTGCGCCAATGGCCCAAGATAAACAGAGGCGGCCGAGCGAGCCTGGCGTTGGCGATCGATGAACCAAAACATAGTCGTTCGGCCAACGCACAGCCAGAGTTCACCAAACTGGTCAACGTGATGAAGGCCGCTCGATGCCAATAGGCAGGAGACACCTGAAACCGATTGTCAGCCAGCAACCGCCACCAAGCACCATGGGTGATGCCTGCTAGATAATTGTGCCCGAGACTCCAGCGCTGCTTGAGTAAAACGGACATGTTTAAGCTGCGGACTGTCGCTTTTTGCCAAGCAGCTTGGTGCCGATCACGCCGATCAACAGTCCAGTCAGCAACGCCACTACCGCTGCAATCGTAGCCGACTGCAGGGCTGCGTCGAGGATCGGATTGTCCATGACATTAGCCGACACATGATACGCAGCGATTTTCCACTGACCATCTGTTTTCACAAGCGTCGCGGTCCAGCGATTCTCCAGTTCAAATTCTTTGCCCATGTATTTGTAGTACGGCACCGACTTGCCAAACGCGATGGCGGTGTCCCCATCGTGAAAAATCGCCAAGTCATCAGACACGGGACGTTCTCGATACCCTTGAAAAACGCGGTCGTCCCCCACACTCATCTCTTCCATAAACGCCCTCAAGCCTTCCTCGCCACGCGCCACTTGGTTGTTCTGCCAAGTGGTGACCACATCGTCGTGGACATACTTCAACTGCGTTTCGATGTCGTTTTTGATCACCGCTTCGGTGAGTGCTTCCCGCAGCTCCCGCAGTTCGGCGTGTTCAGTCTCCAGGTCATCCGCATCCACCGGAGTCTCGACATCCGCCGGCGTTTCAGCGGCTGGAACCTCGACCGGCCCCGTCTCGTCTTGCGCCCAGACGCCCGATAAAGCTCCGATAGACAGCGTCGCCGAAAGGGATAAGGCGATAAAAAACTTTTTCATTGATCTTCTTTCATGGGAAGGGGAAGTGTCTCAATTTGGCCTGCGCCACCATCAATTGTCAGACATTGATTCGTAACAATGCGTTTCGTCGCATCGGGAACGTTGAGGATTGCGGGGATCCCATACTCACGGCACAAGATCGCCGCATGGGAAAGCAAGCCGCCGGTTTCTGTAACCACACCGGCAGCTCGATCCAAAACGGCTGTCCAGCCAGGATCGGTATAGGGGCACACCAGGATACAGCCACGCGGCATCTTCACCGCTTGCTCCACCGAGCGAGCGACAAAGGCGAACGCGGTCGTGCTGCCCGGCGAAGCTCCGATTCCGGACATCGCGCCGGTAGCGGTATGGGCTTCAAAGTGGAAGCCAGAACCGATTTCGTTTGGGGCCGCAAAGTGACGGAAACTCTCGTAGCGTTCTCGGTTAGGCTCGATATTTGTTCGACAATCGGCCAGGATTTCTTGGAACGTCTGAAAGAAGATCGAGTCACCTAGACCACGTTCGGCCCCGAGTTGCATGACGTGCTGGCGGATACGGTAGTAGAGTCGATTCGAAACATCGCGGAGCTCTTCACGAAGCCATAGAAAACGGCGCAATCGATCGAGTTTGCGATCAAAGCGGCGACGTTTCCAAACAGCCAAACGCCCCCGCGTTTCGGCTCGCGCCGCTACATAGGCGGGCTGAGGATCGGTGCCGCCGCAAGCGGGCAATTGCGCGAGCATCTCCGCGACGAATTGACGGTCATCGCCCCAGCGAGGAAAAACGATGTCCAATCCGCAGCGGTAGTGATGCGCATAGCGGTCGATGATTTGCTGCAACCGCTCTGGCGAGCGCTCATCGAGCGACTGCACTTCCCGCACCGGTGCAACGTGACGCAACGGTGGAAGTGCGGCGACCAACGCCCCATAATCGGCGTCTGGGAACGAGCTACAAAAATCCATTTTCGCCAGCGAAGCCGCGAAGATGGTTCGAAAATAGGTCTGCTCCACCTGAAAAAAATCGCCGTGAATCAAATCCTGCAAAGTCTCTCGCGCGGGCGGATGCCAAGTCTGCAGCAGTAGCGACTCCGCCGCCCCGCGCTGTTGCTTCAGAAACCGACGCACTGCCAGCAATGTCGGAATCGATTGCAGCACCGTACGAGGCGTAATCGATGTGACTGCGGCAGGATGGTCCTCGTCGACTTGGACACTCAGATCGCGGTCGAACTCCCGCTCATCAAAACCGGGAAGCTTTGCCAAAGCCGCCTTGACCGCGGCGAGATTCCAGTATGGCCTTCCGAAAAACATCTTGCCGGTCGTGAAGTCGCGCTGGAACAATTTCAGTTCCCGCAGTGTTCCCTTCAAAGCGTGAGCCCAAGCAAGCTCGTACAACGACCACATCAACGGTGTACAGACAGTGCTCGAGACCCCACCATCACGAAAGTCGGCGGTCGTCCATTGCCCGCGCTGCTTCGCGAACCCGATCCGCGTGATCGGACGAGCCTGCAAAATCCATAAGCGATCATTTTCGACCGCGAACTCGATGTCTTGCGGCGTTCCAAAATACCGCTGAATCTGATGGGCCACTCGTGCAATCTCTGGCCGATGTTTTTGCAAAACAGGATCGTCACCAGAAAGCGCTGCAGCGCGACCGCTGAGCAAATCATCGGACAAACCCGCGACCGCTTCGATCGTGATTTCCTCATCGCCGCTGACAGGGTTCACCGTGAATGCCACCCCGGCCAACTCAGGTGCAACCATGCGTTGGACGATGACCTCCATCCGCAATTTATCCAGCGGTACGTTATGCTTGAGGCAATACCGCCGTACCTCAGGATCGTGTACCGACGCATGGCAGGCGGCAATTGCTTGCTTTACCTCGATTTCGGTTTCAAGGTTCAAGAAGCTGCGAAACTGGCCGGCAAACGACGCTTCCTCGCCATCCTCCACCGTTGCCGAAGAACGGACCGCCAACGGAAAGCCTAATTGGTCGATCGTCGCGGCAACGTCGTCAGGTGAAACGACGAAAGCAGGAACGCGGAAACCAGCAGCCTGTAACTTCAGCAATGCCGCTGCCTTGCCACCCACGCATGGGTTCAGGTTCGCGTCCACAATCGTGTTGTCGTCCGGTCGATGATCGGACACCGGGGCTCCGTCGACTTCCACCCGTTGCATCATGCGAAAGTCCCCACCGCTGACTGCAGTGACTCGTCATACGACAGGCCGGTGGCCAATTCAAAGCCATGTTTCGCCGCCAAGGCAGCGAGCCTCGCGGCATGCTCCGGCGATGACTCTTCCAGGTTGATCGCGTTGCCTTCTAGCCACTCGTCCGTGTGCTCCAATCCGAGCAGCAGGCCTTCCGCCATGCAACCATAGGTAATCCCTTGCGGCAGCGGGAAACCGGGAATCCGTGTCGTTTCCTTACCCGGTAACTGGATCAACGCACCAGGAAGGATCGTCGATCGAGGCAGCAACTGAATCACCTCCGGGCCGATAGTCTGCGGAACGGAGACATCGCAAATGAGGGCTTCGCGATGAAAGTACTCCCAGCCGATAGGCCGAGTCGTGCTGTTGGTTGCAGCCACCACCACATGCGCTTGGCGGATCGCCTCGGGATGCACCGCGACCGATGTTCGAGCCAGCCCGGTGGCGATTTCCGAAAGCCGCGCGTGAGAGCCGACACGGCCGCTGCCAACTAAAATGGTTTCCCCAAAACCACTTGCCATCATCGCAGCGCACAGACAGCCGATTTCGCCTCCGGCACCGATAATCGCCAAAGTCGAAGAATGGGCGGATAATCCATTTGCACAGAGGGCCTTTGAGACCGCTTGCTGCGCGAGGGCAGCGGTGAAGTGACTGCCGGTTGTGAGCACTGGGCCGCCGGGTGGCATCGGTTTTCCGCGGCGCATCACAATCGAAGTGAACTGGCCCAACGAGACGACACCGCAGCCAAGTTGTTCCGCGATGTCGATGCCGCTGCGAACCAAATGCGAAGCGTTTCGGTTTCGCAGCATCCAATGCGACGTCACCGGCAGCAGGATCGGCTGCAAGGTCACCCGATCACCGGTGAGCGACCGGATCTCGGTTGACTCCATGATCACCGGTTGGCTGAGCGCACTCCAACGGTCACACAAATTCGCTTGCTGTTGCCGAGTGAAGCGTGCCAACCCCGGATCGAGGTGGCTCAAATCGAACTCGTCGACGAAATGAAAGATCCACGCGACACGCCTCGATGGTGTCAACGGCACGCTTGCAGGTTCGCGAAAAGTGCAAGGGGTTGGCCCAGCCAGCATCGCTCGCAACGTTTCCGGGACCTGCGCCGAGGAATCGGAAGGAGGCATCGCGGCCAAACGCTGCGTCAAATGAGCGATATCCTGATCGGCCAGTTTCTCGCAAAGCTGGGAGAATGCTGCCACTACCCGATCACATTGCTGCACGGTGAGCAGCAGCGAAGGTTGAATGCGGAGGGTGAACGAGTTACTGAGCGTGGTTGCAACGCGGATCCGATGTTCGTTCAGTAGATAGCTGGCCAACGCCGTCCCCAACAACTCGCGGTTGGAAAAGTGTTTCAAGAGAAAACCGGTCGATGCGATTGGTCTGGCGAATTCGACTCCCAGCATCAATCCCCGACCGCGTACTTCCGTGATGACTTGGGGATATCTTTGCCGCAGAAATTGCAATTGTTGCCGCAAATATTCGCCGCGAGCACAACCTTGTTCGATCGCCGTGGTATCCAACAACTCCAGGACACGCCGAGCGATCGCGCAAGAGAATTCGTCATCGGCAAAGGTACTGCTGTGCAACAATTCAAAATCTTCGCGATAACGCTTGCGTTGAATCATCAAAGCAGAGATCTTGGCCAGTCCGCCGCCGAGCGACTTGGACAGCACAACATAATCGGGCTGAACGCCGAGCGAGGAGCTTGCCAACCATGGGCCCGTACGCCCCAAACCGGTCTGGCACTCATCGGCGATCAGAGGCACCCCAGCTTGCCGGCATCTCTCAAGCGCCCGCTGCAGAAACGGGCCATCGAGTGGGCGCACACCTGCCTCGCCTTGAATCGGTTCGTACAGGAAACCGATCGGTTGTTGAACGTTGTCAAAGGCGTGCTCCAGATCCTCCAATCGGTTCGGCGCGACACGAATGACCTTAAATCCACCCGGCGCAAACGGCTCACGATACCGAGCGTTCGCGGTGCCTTGTAGTGCGCCGAGGGTCTTGCCGTGGAAAGCCCCCTGTAGCGCGATCAGTGTGCTGCCGCCCGTTTCCAGCATCGCATGTTTCAAAGCGGCTTCGATCGCTTCGGTGCCTGAATTGGCAAACAACGAACAGTAGTCTCCGCCGGAACGATCGTTTAAGGCTTCGGCCAACGCGGCGGCACCGGAACGCATCGAGCCCTGGGCGTGGTTGACTTTTCCTGAACTAAAAAACTGACACGCCGTGGCATTCAACGCCGGGTGGTTGTGCCCGAGCAACGTGCTGCCGTAACCGCCCACCAGATCAAGCACGGCGATTTCTTGACCATCATCACCGCGATAAAACAGCTCGTCTTGACTGGCGCGCTGATACGCCACGTCCAGTCCGAAGGCGCGAAGAAGAGTCTGCAAGCCAGGTTTATGCCGATCAACCAAGGGAATTCGCTAAAAAGGGAAACCGAACACGTTTCTTGCCTTCAGTTCACGGAGCCTATTGTGGCGGTTTCGCTGCGCGTAAAACAGGTTCGCAACAAACAATTCTTTTTTCCAAGTCGTTTCATTCTGCTGACAGCAATTGATTCATCGCCGTGCCGATCGCGTCGGGGGGCGGACGAATCAGTTCTGCGATCACTTGGCCATCTCTCATAAACAACAGCGTCGGCCACAGCTTAACGCGGAAAGATCGCCCCAGACGTTTCCCCTTTCCGTTCGCCACGCGGATGTGTTGCACCTCCGGATGCGCATTGAGCAACCCCTCGATCACCGACGAAGCGGCTTGGCAATGCCCGCACCAATTGGCACCAAACTCCAGCAACAGCGGCCCTTCGCTTTGATCGATCTCTTCTCGCGTCGGTTCTTCGTCGTGATACGTGGCGTCAAACGGCATGACGTCGTGTTCCCCTTGGGTAGCCATCGAAGTTGTTATTGGTCCTGTCGAAGTCGGACGCGGAATCCTGTCCCGCAGTCGCCGTATCGACTGCAATTCTTGCACCTGCTTCTCAACAGTCGATAGAATAACGCAACCCCAACCGCAGTGACATGAGCCTGCCAACTTGCCGGCGTTACCGCGGCATCCCACCCGAAGCTTGAGGAGTTCCCCTTGTTTTCTGACGCGAAAAAGTTGTGGCTGGCCGTCCTGCTGGTCGTCATGATGCCACGTCGCGGGAGTGCGGAGAACTGGCCGCAATGGCGCGGCCCCAACGGCGATGGTACAACCACCGAGCGAGCGATTCCGACCGAGTGGGACGGCAAGAGCGGCAAGAACATTCGATGGAATACAGCGATCCCTGGCAAGGGACATTCTTCTCCAATCGTGTGGGAGGATCGTCTCTTTGTGACGACCTGCATCGAAGACGAACGAGCACGACTGTTGATCTGTTTGGATGCCGAGGACGGTGTTGAAAAGTGGCGTACGACGATTTTGGAGGCACCGCTGGAGACGTTGCACAAGCTGAACAGTCACGCTTCGGGCACGCCGGCGACCGATGGGCAGATGGTCTATGTGCCGTTCTTGAAGCCTGACGGCGCAACCGTGCCGGCTCCCAACGTGGGGTCACCGCGTCAGATCACGCCTGGACGTATCCAGTTATCCGCAATCGACTTCGATGGCAAGCTTCAATGGCAAGCCGATTTGGGAGAATTCATCAGTGCCCACGGATTCTGCAGTTGCCCGATCTTTTACAAGCACCTCGTGATCCTGAACGGGGATCATGATGGGGACGGATATGTAGTGGCACTCGATAAAAAAACGGGAAAAACCGTTTGGCGAATTGCTCGTGAACAAGGCATCCGCAGCTATGTGACGCCGATCATACGCACGATTGACGGGCAAGACCAAATGGTCATGTCGGGCAGCGGGCACGTGGCCAGTTTTGATCCTGCCAACGGAAAGATGATTTGGAAGGTCGAAGGTCCGACGGAACAATTTGTTGCCTCGATGGTCTTTGACGGCGAGCGGTTTCTGTTGGCAGCCGGTTTCCCCACCTACCATGTGATGGCGATCCGTCCCGATGGTCGTGGCGATGTGTCAGCTTCGCATGTGGCTTGGCACGTCGACTCTCAAGTCCGCTGCTATGTGCCGTCACCGGTGTTGATCGGCCGTCGGTTGTTGGTTGCCGATGATCGAGGCACGGCGAGCTGTTTCGATTCGCTCGATGGGACGCGGCTTTGGAATGGGCGTTTGGCCGGTGGCTTTCACGCCTCGCTTGTCGCGACCGAGCGGTTGGCTTATTTTCTTTCTACCGAGGGGGTGATGAAGGTAATCGACCCTGCAAAAGATTTTGCCATTCTTGCTGAGAACGAACTTGGCCAGCGCTGTCACGCCTCGCCTGCGATTAGCAATGGATGTCTCTATTTGCGAAGCGACTCGCATTTATTTTGCATCGCCGATGCTGTGAAATCGGCTGAGTAAATGAGCCATAGGTTGCGACAAGCGGTTCACTCGCTCCTGCGCCTCCTCCTGTCCTTTTTCTTCCTGGCGTGCCCGATGATAAGATGTTTTCTGTCACTATGTTTCGGAGTTTGTTTGCTTGCTGGCGGTGGGCTGGCGGAAGAAACGGCCAAGCCCGACGTGCTGTTCATTGCCGTCGATGATTTGAACGACTATATCTCGCCACTCGATAATCATCCGGGAGTCAAGACGCCGAATTTCGATCGCTTGGCCAAACGGAGCGTCACGTTTGCCAATGCCCATTGTGCCGCACCGGTCTGTCATGCCTCGCGCGTTGCGATGATGACCGGCGTTCATCCGGTCACATCGGGGATCTATAACAATCTGTTTGGCGCACACGGACCTCGTTGGCGAGATGAGTCTCCGGCGCTGCGGGATGCCATCGTGCTGTCCCAACACTTCCGCAACCACGGCTATCGTGCGGTTGGTGGCGGCAAAATTTTTCACACGCTGCAGTGGACACCCGGCGATTCCCAGAATGACCCCGAGGCTTGGGACGATTATCGCGGTGACCCGCTGGACCCGATTTCCGCCGACTGGCCACGTCCGGTGTTGACGCCGGACGCCGAGGCTGGTTTGACGCCTGGGCGGCCGCTTGGTCCAAGGCAGCTCTTCGGGGCTCAGCCACTGCAGGTTGCGGATCGCGAAACGGGGGATCACATGGTGGTCGATTGGGCAGCGGAACAGCTCGCCAAGCCTCAGGACAAGCCGTTGTTTCTCGCCGTTGGTTTGTTTCGGCCACACATTCCCTTTGAGGTGCCTCAGCGATACTTTGATCTGCATCCGTTGGAGGATGTGCAGTTGCCAGCTGTCTTGAAAGATGATTTAGACGATTCGCGTGCGCCTCAGCGACAGTCTTGGCATCGGTGGGTACTGGAGAACGATCAGTGGAAAGTTTTGATGCAGGGCTACCTCGCCAGCATCAGCTACGCCGATCATCAACTTGGACGGTTGCTCGATGCGCTCGACGCGTCGGCCCGAAAAGACGATACCATCATTGTGCTGTGGAGTGACCACGGATTTCACATCGGCGAGAAAGAGAACTGGGAAAAGTTCTGCTTATGGGACCAAACGACGCGTGTGCCGTTGTTTGTCCACGTGCCTGAAAAACGGCTGGATGGCGGCAGTGCGAACGGGCAAAGTACTCGGCAGCCAGTGACGCTGACCGATCTCTATCCGACGCTTTGCGAATTGACGGGAATCCCGATCCCGGCACAATGCGACGGGCTGTCTCTGGTTCCTCAATTGCGGAAACCGCAAACGCCAAGGCCCCGTTTGTCACTGACCTCCTATGCCTTTGGAGCAAAGCCGTCTCACGCCGTTTCGGACGCGCGTTATCGCATGATCCGTTATGCGGACGGGTTTGAAGAATTGTATGACCTGGAAGCGGACCCGCATGAGTTTCGTAACCTGGCGAGTGATCCGCAATTCGCCGAAACCAAGCAGAGGCTTGCCGAAGGGTTCCCCCGCACCGTCGCTCCACGACGGAAGGTGCCGACTGATTCCAAGTATCATCGCAAACGCTAGAACGGCTGCCCAATACGGGACCAGCCTGAGTTGCCAACGGGGTGCGGGAGCGTGACACTGTCATGTCGCCGATTAAGATGCCTCTCCACCGGCGACATTCCCCGCGTGCAAATTCTCAACCAGGAATCGATCGACTGGCTTAAAATGTATTAGGCTTGATTGCGGTTACCGCCTGAAGCCGCACGCTTGATAATGTCGTGCCACGCAATCGCTGCATGGCCGGTGACGGGACGACCAAGGAGTCGCTCCAGAACATCTTTAGCGGCTGAAGAATGCACGATTGTTGATACGGGGGGGTGATGCGCGTTCACAAAGTCATTCCTTTCCTCAGACGGTTTCTGGGCCAGATTGACGAGAAAAGTGAATTCGTTGTCGTCCATACTAGATTCGTAACTCGGGGAAATGGGTGGCGGGAGTAGCGTCGCTGCGTTCCAAAACAGATCGCTTTCGAGGCTTCGCTTTGTTGGCGGGAGAGATCGTCGATGCGTGGTGCGACGGGTTTAAGAATCTTCAATCAACCGGACCATCTCTTCTGGGAAATATCGCATCGGCCTGCCCATTTTGGGATCGCCAAGCTTGTTCACAAAAATGATTGCCGCAGTTGTCTCGGAGACCTTCTCCCAGGTGTATGCGTCGTTGCAAAATTTCTGCCCGACGGCCAAGCGTCCAAAACTGACTTCCGTACCGTCTTGCATTTCGCTGTTCAAAGCTGACTGGTTTTTCCGGTGCATGAATGGTCCTGTTGCCCCTCGCTGCAGTTCTCTTGGAGTCCAGGAAAGCTTACCAGTTAGTTGTTGCAGCCACTGTTTAGCCCCCCGAAATAATGGCCGTAAACTCGCGGAATTATTTCTCGCCAACCGATACAAGAGGGACTTTCAGCAACCTCGGACCGACCCAGGGGGGCGCACTGGGCACTGCATAGACTGGGTTTTCTCTGCTTCCCAACGCTTCATGCGGGGTAGACGCCACAACCTAGGCGAAAAAAATCGTTGGGTTTGGGGGGCTAGCCTTCGGCATGCTGGGTGCTAACGATCAAAGCGCATTCTGATGGTCGCATTCCAAACTGCCCGCAGGCTTGCGAAGAGCAGCAAAAAGAGTGCCATTGAGGTCGCGGCATGGGATCGGCGCCATACTTCTTCTGGGCTGGTTGTTGGTCGGCCAGCCACTGCTCGTTCATCGGGCAATTCCTGGTTCTTTTGGAGGGACGGCCGCCGGTGCGATTTGGCGTGCAGTACGGCTGAGTCGCTCAGGAGACCGCTTGGGCCGCGAGTCGCCGCATCGTTTTGTGCAGCAAAGAGTTGCATTGCTCTTTCGCTTGCCCGACAATGAGCGTCCCACCATCAGGGGCGATTGAGGACTCCGTCTGACCTCGCCCCGCCTTCCTCCTTCTTCGCATGCGATCTTCCGCCACGCGAGTTCTCTTCTGGGCTGAGTAGATGTACGACTCATCGCCACGATTCCAACGGCCGGTTCCTTATCCTTCAGCGCCGAGGCGAGACCCTCCAGCGCCAAGGCGAGTTTGGTTTCGTTCGTCGCCTGTCGACTCCGCGGATCGTGTTCCAGTATTTGGAGCCCTGCAATGACCAACCCACGTACTCCGTCCAACGCCACATGGTCGCACGCAACCTGCTCACGCCGTCTGGCCTTGCAGGCCGGGTCGATCGGGATTCTGGGTTTGGGGATGAATCATCTGACGGGCTTGCGAGCGGCCGACGCGAGCGAGACCGTATCGAGCGGGACCGCCAAGTCTTGCATTTTCATTTTCCTATCGGGCGGTTTGGCTCAGCATGAAAGCTTTGACATGAAGCCCTCCGCACCGGAAGATGTGCGGGGCGAGTTTCGCCCGATCGCGACGCGCACGCCGGGGCTGCAGATCTGCGAACATTTGCCGATGTTGGCCGAACGTAGCGAGATGTGGTCGCTTTGTCGCTCGTTGACCCATGGCTCGAATGAGCACTCGGCGGCACATCACATCATGTTGACGGGGCATTCACAGTTGCCGACCGGTTTTCGGCCGAACAGTCCCAGCCGATCCGATCGCGCATCGATTGCATCGATTGCCGGGTACGCCACTGCGGCACGCAACAATTTGCCACCCGCGGTCATGCTACCGGAGCGATTGGTGCACAATTCGGGACGAGTCATCCCGGGACAGCACGCGGGAGAAATGGGAAGCCAACACGATCCATGGCTGTTCGCAGCGAGCCCCTTTCACAACGCGGCCTACGGCGCCTATCCCGAATTCAGCTTTGACCACCAAGAGCGAGGCAAACCCGACGCGCGCATCTTTGAAAGCCCGCAATTGACGCTGCCGGAAGGGTTAGGGATGCGTGAGGTCACCGGGCGTCTGGAGTTACTGAAGACGCTGCGGCAACAACGTGTCGGGCTGGACCGTTCGGCACAAGTCGCCCAATTCGATCGCTTGCGCCAGGATGCCGTCTCCTTGCTGACAGAGTCGCGCGTTCACGAAGCTTTGGATGTCACCAACGCGGATGCTAAAACGCAAGACCGATACGGACGCAATTCTTTCGGCTGGTCGCTGTTGATGGCTCGTCGATTGGTTTCCGCGGGTGTCAATCTGGTTCAAGTCAACTTGGGCAACGATGAAACTTGGGACACCCACGGCAACGCGTTTCCCCATCTGAAGGATCAGCTGTTTCCGCCAACCGATCGCGCTCTGTCGGCGCTGTTGGATGATTTAAAAGCGAGTGGCGAACTGGATGAAACGTTGATCGTGATGGCTGGCGAATTCGGTCGTACGCCCAAAATCACACTGCTGGAAAAACATTACGACCTGCCGGGCCGTGACCACTGGGGCGCCGTACAGTCGGTCTTCTTTGCCGGCGGTGGGATTCGTGGCGGGAATGTGGTCGGCGAATCCGACGCCCATGCCGCCTATCCCGCCGAGACGCCGGTGACGCCAGAACACTTTGCGGCCACGATCTATAACGCGTTGGGCATCCCGCGGACCGCGGCATGGCTGGATGACGCCGATCGGCCACACCATATCTACCATGCCGATCCCATTCCAGGTTTAGTTTGATCTCCGACAGGTTCTCAAAATGCACCGCAGACAACCGCTGCAATTTCATCAAATCGGCCTGCTAGCCGGAGGCCCCGTCATGCTTCGTTCCCTGTTTTATGGTTGCGTGCTACTGGTCCTTGCGAGTCGGTACGTGGAGGCTCAGGTCACGTCAGTCACGCCTCGCTCGTGCACTCCGGGACAAACGACGCTCGTGACGCTCACCGGCAAGGGCTTGGATCCGTCATTACAACTCGCCCTGCGGCTGCCTGGTGCGAGCATTGAACTGCGGAGCGTCGAACCGACGCAAGCGACCGCCGCGGTCGCCTTGCCCGACGACGCCCCGCTCGGTCCCTTCGGGCTGTGGATCAGCCGTGCCACGGGGCCGCAGGAACCGCTGGCGATGTTGGTTGATCGGTTGCCTGTGATCATTGATAACGGTCACAACCATTCCACCACGGAGGCTCAACCGATCCAGCCTTCGTGTGTCATCGAGGGCCACTGCGAGCCATCACAGCGTGACGTTTATCGACTGACCGTGATGCCTGGCCAACGGCTTGCCTTCGAAGTCCACACGCAAGCGATTGGATCGAGTGTCGATCCGGTGTTGCATCTGATCGATGCCGAAGGCCGGACGCTGCACTTGGCCGATGACGATGCGGTGGGGCCCGATTGTCGCTTCAGCTACCACTTTGAATCGGCCGGCGATGTTTGGCTGGAGGTGCACGATAACCGTTTCGCGGCGGGCGACTACTTGCTCCGCATCGGCGATTTTCCGATCGTGACGCATGCCTATCCCCTGGCGGTCAAACGCGGAGAAAAAACGACGATCCACTTTGCGGGAAACGATGCCCTGGACACCGAAGAACACGTCATCGAGATGACCAGCCCGGCAGGCGTTGCGACGCGGAATGTCCCGGCACGCTTGAAGGGGGGACGCGACGCAACGTGGTTACCGATCGGCATCCGCGACCATCCGCAGTGGCGGGAAACGGATGCCGGCACGCCGCCTCCGCTCGCCTTGCCTGTCAGCCTTCACGGTCGTTTGCAGCAGTCGAGCGAACGCGATGTTTTTTCGTTACAGGGAACGCAAGGGCAAGCCATCCGCGTGTCGTCCCACACGCGGGATTTTGGTTCTCCCGCAATGCTGGAAATGCAATTGTTCAACGCTCAAGATAAGAAGTTGGCGGAGACCAAGGTCTCGCAAGCCGATCAATCGAGCTTTGCCTACACGTTCCCCGACGACGGAAGCTACCGCCTGGAGGTTTCCGACTTGCTCCAACGAGGCGGCGAGCCGTTTGGTTACTGGGTGGAGGTTACGCCGACCGGAACCTTCTCGCTGTCGCTGAAACCCGATCCCAAAACCCGCCAACAATTTGCCATCGAAGCGTCCCACGGGGCCGGTGCGGTCGATTTGCAAATCGA
>CAYZHQ010000077.1:1518-28278 GCA_964477385.1 uncultured Pirellulaceae bacterium | reverse complement strand
CCGCGGTTCCTGAATCCAACCGGGGCTATCGCCCAAACGGCTAAGCAGCGTTCTGGGGAATGGTTCCTGCAAACCGGCTTAGAGGTTGTCGATGATTCCGGTGCTGTCGGCGAAGGAATCGGCGGGAACGCCGAGTCGCTGGAGCATGGTCGCGTAGAGATTCGCAAGCGGTAGGTCTTCGCCCTTGGCTTTGTCTTGCCATGGCTCGCCTTTGCCCAACCAAGGTCCACCCTGGAAGTTCATGCCGGCGTGATTGAAGTACTGCCCGTGCTGGAATCCCATCTGCTTGCCGCCAGCCAAAATCAGCGGGTAATTGCGAGACAGATGAAACGCGCTCGATGCCGAGCCGAACAGCAGCAGCGTGTTGTCCAGCATACTGCCGGTTCCGGCGGGCTCGGGCGTGGCCTGCAATTTGCCGATGAAGCGGCCGTACTCTTCATTAAGAAAACGGCAATAGATGCCAAAGTTTTTCCAGCCGTCGGGGTTCTTGGTTTCATGTGACAACTGATGTGCCAAATTAAACCCAACTGCCCGTGCCAAATGATCGCTGCGGCCGACGCCGTTTTCGCGGCCGATTTGGTAGGTGGCCACTCGAGTTGAATCGGTCTTGAAGGCGAGGTAGATCAGCTCGAACATCGTTTGCACGTACTCACGTGGCTCGTCGGTCGACAGTTCCAAGTTCAACTGATCGCCGTCGACACTCGGTAGCGGCGCGCCCAACCAACGCTTTGCCTTTTCGACCTTAACCTCGGCTTGGCGGACCGAGTCGAGGTATTCATCGAGGCTGCGCTGATCGGCGGTCGACAACGACTTTCGTAATCGACGCGCATCGTCCAACATTTCGTCCAGCGCGCTGCGACTGAGCGCTAGTCGACGTGCCGAGTCGGCGTCGCTCTTGACGAACAGTCGGTCAAAGATCTGTTTCGGGCGATGCTCGGCGGGGATCGGTCGCCCGTTGTGGTCAAACGAAATCGTGTGCGTCCCTCGCGCGGTCCCGGTTCCCCCATCGGTCGACATCACCAGTGATGCAAACCGGGTCTCGTCGCCGACGTGCTTGACGTACTCTTGATCCAATGAAATCGTGTTCTCGTACGTTTTGTCCCCGCCAGCGACGAGTGCGGCGGTCAGGAACTGATCGGCGTTGTTGTGCCCATGGACACTTCGCGACTTGGGATGCGACAACCCCGACAACACGGTGATTTCGTTCCGGACGGGCTCCAACGGTTCCATGCACCTGGTGAACTGAAATTCGCTGCCGTCGCCATGCGGAAACCAAGCCCACTCTTTATAGGCAGGATCTTCCGGCAACGGCATCGGCACTCCGTCGGGAAAGTAAAAACAGCCCAGACGTTTCGGGTTCGGCTTGGGAGCCGCGCCGCGTGCGACATGGCTTGCCAAAGAACCAAACATCGGCACTGCCAGGGCAAGCCCGCTGCCGCGCAGGAAGCGGCGACGATCCATCGTGTTCCACTTGAATGTCATCCCATGTTTCCTCAATGAAGACTGCCCGTTTGGTTGGGCGTGGTGTCGGCGTCTCTTTTTCATAGCGACTGAAACAGTTCGCTTTCGACGATCGCCGCCACGATCGTTTTCAATCCGTCACCGTCGCGTCGAACACGCGCCGTGATCGTATCGATGTCGGCTTGATCGGCAAACGACAACGGGCGGCCCAAGGCATAGGTAGCCAGCTTGGACACCGTCGCTCGCACGAACTGATCCTGGCGACTGTGCAATAGGAAGCGTTTCAAGCCCTCCATGCCCTCGAGCGTTTGGTGGTTGAACAGCTCGCTGGACGCATCGATCGGCTTGCCTTTGATTTCGTCCCGCCATTTTCCCAGGGCGTCATAGTTTTCAAAGGCGACGCCCCACGGATCGATCTTGATGTGGCAAGACATACAAGCGGCATGATTGCGGTGATCCTCGATACGCTCCTTCAGCGTCATTTTGGCGATCTCCGGATCGGCCAAATCGATCTGAGGCACAGCGGGGGGAGGGGGCGGAGGGGGATCAGCGAGCATGCTTTCGAGCAACCAAATGGCACGTTTCAGCGGATGCGAATCGGGCCAATCCGAATTCATTGCCAACACACCGGCTTGGGTGAGCAAACCTCCGCGGCGGAAGCCATCGCTGTGTGGCACGCGTCGAAAGTGATTGCCGGCCACCGGTGGAAAACCGTAGTGCCGTGCTAAACGTTCGTTGACCACCACGTAGTCGCAGTGAATGAAGTCCAGGACCGAGTCGTCTTGTCGCAAGATTTCGCCGAACAAAGCAGCCGGTTCGTGCAGCATCGCCTCTTTCAACAGCGGATCAAACCCGCGGACGTGCTGCTTGAAGTTCTGGAATTCGAGTAATTGCAGGTCAAGCCACTGATGCACAAAGTGTTCGGCGAATCGCTCGCTGCGCGGATCGTTCAGCATCCGCTCCACCTGGGCTGCCAGCACATCGGGTTCGACCAGCTGGCCGCTGTGAGCAAGCGTCAGCAATTCTTGGTCGGGAAGGCTGCACCACAGGAACATCGACAACCGGCTGGCCAAGGAATGTGCCGTCAGACGAGCCCGCCGGTTGTCTTCGGAATCGGCAGCGGGGCTGTCGGGCCGGACTTCGCCGGTGGAATTAGCGATGTATAGAAACTGTGGCGAGGAAAGGACTGTCGCGAGAACTTCGACGATTGCTTCTTCGAAGGAATCGCATTGCGGTCGCATTGTCGCGAATAGCCGTAGCTTGTCGCGGATCTCCTCTTCGCCGATGGGACGCCGCCAGGCACGGGTCATGAACTGCGTGATCGTTTCTCGAGCATAAGTTGGTTCGTCGGTCGCATGCTCGCTTTCAGAGAAGATGCGTCGATGCGATTCCGGCGGCCATTGATCGTAGACCGGCGCGGCGACTTGGACATAGTCGATCTGGACCTCCGAAGCCGATGCCGAACTGTTGACCAAACGAATGTACTCGGAAGGGCTTGGTGTCGAGCCCATCGGTGAGGTTTTACGCACCGAGTTACGAGGATAGATTTCGCCGAGCGGTACGTCCCACTGAATGATCTGAGGCTGATCCGGATCGGCCGTCACAGGGGTGTCGGCATCGCTGACTCGCAGCAACGCGCGACCTTCGTTACTGGCCTGCCATCCAAACAGCAGTTGCAGACTGGGGAAATAATCTTCTTTAGTGCGGACTCGCGACACGCGCGCCGTCACCCGCATCGTCCCTTCGTCGGGCAACTGGTTACCGAGCTCGACAATCAACCGCGGCCGGTTTCCGTGGGGCAGGATCGCGACGCAATCGTAGTCCTTCGGGAACGCAGGCGGCTGTGATGTCGGTGCAAACGCATACTTCGCGCCGCCGTAACTCCACTCCGCCTTCGCTGTCCGGTCGGTGGCCAAGTTTTTGTAGTACGCCGCGCCTCCCGTTGCGCCAAAGCGATTGTGTAGCTTTTCCAGTTCAGTGGCCAGCTTTTCCGGATCGTCTTTCAGTTCCTGTTCAAGCTTGCTGATCTGCTTATCTTGCTTTGGCCATTCACGTTCTGCGGCATCCTTCATCGCGATGCCCCAGTAGCGTGTCGGCGGCTTGTCACCGATCGCGGTCGCTCGTCGCAGCGCGGTGCGGGCAATCTGGTGGTAGGTTTCGAACTGCGACACGGACAAATGCAACAGATCCGAACTGTTCTGGAACCCTTCGTCGGAGTGTGCTTCGGGCGGCAGATCACTCGCGAAGTCCCAAGGCAAGCCGAGCAAATCTTGCAACGCAAAATTGTACTCGTAACGTGTCATCCGTCGGAACGCGGAATGCCCGCCCGATCGCCGCCGCACGATCGAAGCGGTTTGCAATTCGGCCGACAGCCAATCGACCAACCGCTGCCGATCTTCGTCATTCAGATTGCCTTCATCCGGTGGCGGCATCTCGCCCTTGGTGATCACCGCGAAGATCTCGGCCCACCAATCGGTATCGGCACCGGTCACCAAATCGGGATCAAGCGTATCGATCCGGATGTTTCCCTCGGTGGTATCGGGTCCGTGGCAGTCGATGCAGTTCTGCTCCAAGAGCGGCTTGACGATTGATTG
This sequence comes from uncultured Pirellulaceae bacterium, assembly GCA_964477385.1. Taxonomy (GTDB): domain Bacteria; phylum Planctomycetota; class Planctomycetia; order Pirellulales; family Pirellulaceae; genus Roseimaritima. Next base: position 24,223 of record CAYZHQ010000077.1, on the reverse strand, counting down.
GAACGCCGACAAGTTGGCTTGCGGCGATTCGGCTGCCACAGGATTCGTACTTTGACGATCACTCGCAGCGGCAACGTGCTTGAATCTGGAACGTTCCAGTCCGGTCGCTTTCAACGCGGCCAAACTTGGTCGCTGTTCAACGGTTGCTTCCGGCGTCCGCAGCTCGGGGGGATTTTCCGCCCATGCCGAGAGAGCAAAAAGATTTGCGCACAGCAACAGCAGTCCAATGGTGGGTCGCGGAATAAATTGCATTGGGCGGGTCGACCAAGTGGAGTCGGTCAATCTTGATGCAGGCGGGATCGAAACGGTAAAGCTGGGCTACACAACGTCGAATTGGAGATCAATTGGCTGATTGTAGATGTCTGTGCCAGCAACTGTTTACACTCTTTCAGTCTACCATCATGGACAGCGTTTCTCAAAGCTCCGGTTCATTATAGGGAGATTTGTCGAGTGAAGCGGCTCCGCGGGCCAGACTCACCGGCACCGCCGGACGGCTGGAATTACACATTCTACCCGGTGAGCCTCAGATGCCTGGCTCCACAGCGCCGCATTGAATCAGCCGTTTCGATCACCGTGGCGGTTGCCGCGACCAGAACCATTCCAGTGCCAACTCGGCTACTGGGTTTGGTGACTCAGCCAATCACGGGGAATTTTTCTCAAACCGGCGTTGCCTAGCGGGGCTTGTTGCCTAGCGGGGCTTAGCGGAGCGATCGGCCGGGAGTGACCGCTTAATCGCGTGAATTTTGGGCGCCGGTGACGGAGTGCGGCAGACGTTCGATCCTTGCTATTGACGAGGGCTGACAATGCTCCCGGAACCAACCCCTAATGCCGTGGAGATGGAAGCAATGTTCGGATCGGGAAACAGCAAAGATAAGCTGCAAGAGAAGTACAACAAGCTGATGCAGGAGTCCTTCGACCTGTCGACGGTCAACCGGAAGAAGAGTGATCTCAAGCGTGCCGAAGCGGAGGAAATTGGCAAGCAACTGGACGAGTTGGAAAAGAACCCTTAACACTGTTCAACGACTTGCTTGTGGTGTCGGCGCGGATCGATTGATTGGAGGGGTCCCCATGACTTACGCACGTTCTCGATTGTGGCTTGGCATTTCTAGTGTCGGGTCGATTGTGGTGATCACCGTCTATTTACTGGTCTCGGGGTTGCCATTGAAATGGCTTCCGAGCTCGCAGGCGTGGAGCGGTGCGGACGTGCGTTCCTTATTGGTGCTGAATGCTTGTTTGATTGGGGTGATGTTTCCTCTCGATTTGCTGGGTGGTTTTCTGTTGCCCAATCGATCGAGACCGCACACCATTGCAATCGGTTCGTTTTTAAAAGGTTGGCTTCGCGGCATCGCGGTTCAGGCGACGTTTTTCTTGCTCGCCAGTCTGTTAATTCTTACGCTAGGCCGGTGGGCTGGTCTATTCGGTGCGGCAGCGGGCGTGCTGGGCGTAGGAGTGTTTCTGGTCGCCGCCCAGTTGTGGTTAGCGAAGCTTACCGGGTCGTTAATTCATCGCGCAAGTGACGTTCCTGATCGCCACGGTGCCGTGGTAGGAGCCTTGCTGCAGACATCGGCCTGGGGTTGGGAGCCGTTACCCACCGTGGTCCTGGACCATACGGATATCGGATTCACCGGTGGCGTCGTTGGTTTGCCGGGAATGGAATCGATCGTTCTTCCGTCGTCGTCCTTGCGGAAGCTGAGACCGGAGCAGCTTGCCGTGACCATCGCGAGACGACTGGAGGCCGTTCACAGCGGCAGTCGAACGCGGGGAATGATACTCGCCTTTGCGTGGGTACTGGCCGGTTTTATGCTGTCGACTATGTTGCCGGGGGCCGGCGTGGCCAGCGTGGGTGAACTTGCCATGACATGCTTGGGGTTCACGTGTTGGACCTTCCTCGGTTTACTGTTGCTTCCGACTCTCAGTCGCCAAGCTTCTTACGCGATTGATCGCAGTGTGATGAACCAGGGGGCGTCGCCGGAGAACTTTTTCGAATCGGTGCAGACGCTCGACCGTTTGCAAGATGATGAACCGAAGCGATCGAAGTGGATCGAATCGATCTTTCACCCGGTGCCGAGCGTGGACAACCGGCGCTCGGGATCGCAAAGCACATTCCCGATCGCCTGGCATGCAGCCCGCATGACGTTGTTTGTGTCGTGGGCCTGTATGGGGATGCTGGTCCGAGCGGTTCACTGCAATGTCGGCCGGCCGGAGTTGTGGGTGATGCTACCGGCCGATTGAGCGAGCCACGCAGGTTTCCACAAATCATTCCGCGGAACGCGGCAAACCGTTTGGGCGTTAGCCGCGGCCGGATGTGGGAACCGTGGCGCGCCGCGGGCGGCTAGTTCAGGGGCGTCGGCTGGGACATGTTTAGTTTGTCGGACCGTTGGCCGGGGTTTTCTTCGGCGACGCGTGCCTTCAAGAAAGCATGCCGCGAGGGGGCATGTCCCTGTGAGTGAGTCCAGCCTCTTCGACCATCACGCGGGCGTAGTTCTTCATGCCCCCCCGTTCTCCGTCGTGATGCGGGGACTGCCATCGTCTCACGGTTCGTTCTCGATCTTCTAGGGCCCGATCTTCCAGGGCCCGATCTTCCAGGGCCCGATCTTCCAGGGCCCGATCTTCTAGGGCCCGATCTTCTAGGGCCCGATCTTCTAGGGCCAGGGCTTCCAGGGCCAGGGTTTGACTTTCGCGCGCGCCGCCCAAGCTTCCCACTTGGCGGCCAGTTCGGTGACTTTTTCGGAATGCTGGCCGGCAAGATTATGCATTTCCACACGATCGCGGCTCATGTCGTACAACTCCCATGGCAGCAGCTTGGGATTCTTTCCCAGTTGCCCTTCACGGACCAGCTTCCAATCGCCGTCGCGGATGGCGCAGTTCAGGTGGTGTTCAAAATAGAGGGCATCTTCACGGTTCAACGAGTCGCCGGAGAACAACGGCTTGAGGCTGATCCCCTCGGGCGGCAGGATTAGCTGTTCGGCAAAACGTACTGGATAGTCGACTCCCCCGACATCGACGCAAGTGGCCATGATGTCGATGATATGGCTTGGCTCTCGAACGAGCGTTCCTTGGCGGGCTTCGTCGATGCCGTTGGGCCAGTGGACGATCAAAGGGGTGGCGATGCCGCCTTCGTGCGACCAGTGCTTGAACATGCGGAAGGGAGTGTTGGAGACGTTTGCCCAGCCCCGCCCGTAGGCGATAAACGTATCCTCGGCGCCAGCCATGACGCCGGGCCCGACGCGCAGTGGCTGACCATCACGAGTCTGCATGGGCGGCCAGATCTTGGTTTGCAGCTCCCCGGGCCCCATCGGTTGGAGGTCGGTTGGATAGGGCTTCCTTGGAGCATAGCGTCCGTACCCTTCGGCGCAGCCGCCGTTATCTTGCAAGAACAAGAACACCGTGTTGTCGAGCTGGGCTTGCCGCTCGAGCTCGGCGATGATGCGACCGATGCCCTGGTCCATGCTGTCGATCATCGCCGCATAGACTTCCATGTTGCGGGCTTCCCACGCCTTGTCCTTGACTTGAGCCCAGTCATCCGCTTGAGGCGATAGTTCCGTCGCCGGATCGACCATCCCCAATGCCTTCAGCCGCTTGAGCCGGGCCTCGCGAACCGGCGAGAAACCGTCGTCGTACTTACCCTTGTATTTGACGATATCGCTTGGCAGCGCGTGCAGCGGCCAATGCGCTGCCGTGTAGGCGACGTAGAGGAAGAACGGCTTGTCGGCGGTTTGCTGAGCATGGTCGCCCAGAAACTTCACCGCGTTATCGCTGATCGCATCGGTGTAGTAATAGGTGTCCGGTTGGTATTCCGGATCGTTGACCGGTGTAATGAATTCGTTTTCTCGGCAGAGGGTGGCCGGGTCGTAGAAACTGCCGGCTCCGGTGATCGTTCCATAAAAACGATCGAAGCCACGCTGCCGAGGCCAGTTGTCCTTGGGGCCGTTGGAACCGGTGAAACGCGTGACGTGCCACTTGCCTGCCATGTAGGAGCGATAGCCAGCCGTGCCGAGCGCTTCGGCAATGGTGACCACGTCGCGTCCCAGCTCACCGCGATAGCCTGGCAAATCGCCGCTCGCTCCGGTCATCAAACCGATGCCTGCCTGATGCGGGTAAACTCCCGAAAGCAGGGACGCCCGCGTGGGGCAGCAGCGGGCACCGTTGTAGAACTGCGTGAATCGCAAACCATCCTCGGCCAATCGGTCCAGGTTCGGCGTCTCGATCTCGCCGCCGTAACAGCCAATGTCGGAGAACCCCATGTCGTCCGACATAATCAGCACGACGTTGGGGGGCCGCTTCGCCGGGTCCGCGCCATGCACCCTTGCCACGAAAACACAAAGCGTGCAAACCCACAGCATCGCACAGACTTGCCGGGAACCCATGTCGCTATTCTCCGATTTACGCCGATTAAAAAAAGAGGCCACCGGCCCCTTTCCAACGGTCCATTCGAGCACGGTGGAAAGTTGTCAACGTTTCGCCAAAACCGTGGGCAGAAGACAACTCCGCAGTCCATGGTCAAGCCGAGTGAGCGGCGACACGGTAACCAGTTTGCGAGACACAGCATAGCATCTCGTCCAGGCGACGCTGTTGCTGGAGCAGAGGTTTGGCTGATGCCAGGGTTGGTAACGGATGCTGTCGCTGCGCGTGTGCTGGCGCTAAACCAGCTCATGCGAGCTTGCAACGGCGACCGCGGTTTGCAACCCCAACATCAGTTGCTCCCTCGACAACGATGACTGACCTGGAAAAGACATTCCGATCTCAAAGTCAATTTGGTCGGTTCCGCAATAGCGCCCAATCATCAAATGGTCGTTTGCCGACATAGCACGACGGAGCAAGGCATTCCGCTCATCCGCTGATAAGCCCGCGGAGTTAGCAATCGGCCCCGTCCGAAACCGCAACTGCTCGCCGGTCGGCGATAACTCGATCACGATCACCCCCATCGAATAAATGATCAGCCAACGCTGGCCATCGTCTCCGCTGTGAGGCACGAAATCAATTTGCTCTGCGGTCAGCATCCGGGAAACTTGTTCGGGATTGATCATCAGGGTGGTTTACTCAAAGCATGTCGAACAGCGGGTAGTGCATTTAAAGGACAACTTTAATCGTCGTCCGAGCTCGTAGTGAGAAGGAGGGACAGCATCCGTCCCAGTCAAATAGAAAAACCGAAGCCGCTCACAGCGGAAGGCGACGGTCTTGCCACCATTTGAAGTCGCACCAACCGGATCGCTGAAAAATCACTCTTCACACTCGAGCCCCACGTCGCGAATGCGATTTCATTCTCCACGATTGAGGCTCGATTTGGTCGCCTTCGAAACGTTCAATTCGCGATTTCCGTCCCCTTCCAACTCTGCAATCAACTGCTTCATCTCCGCGATCTCTTTTTTTTGGGTTTCGATGATCTGGTCGGCTAGCTTGCGGACTCGGGGGTCACTGATCTCCGCTCGTTCGCTGGTCAGAATCGCGATGGAGTGGTGCGGGATCATCGCTTTCATCCACGACACGTCTTGAACCGTGGTTTGGCTGCGGACCAAATACAGCGAACCAATGAGCATGCCAATGCTGATGGCAAAGATCGCCATGTTCAGCCTGCTGCTGCTGTACATCCCGAGCATGAATGAAAGCATTAGGATTGCCATCGTAGCCCCCATGACAATCGCCATGTAGAAGCGAGTCTCGCTCCAGTAAACGTGGTCCAACGCATACGTGTTCAGATACATCAACAGGAACATGACGGCTGTCGCGGTGCCGATCATGGCTCCAAAAGTTTTGTAGTTTGACATTGTGGCTTGTCCTTTTTTGCAACAAATCAGAATGCCAGAAGTCGGGCAAATACGGTGCCGCAACTTGCACGCCTGCGAACTAGCTGAGCTTCGCGGTCCGCAATCTTAAGGCGTTGGCGATGACCGACACGCTGCTTAAGCTCATCGCCGCCGCGGCGATCATGGGGCTGAGCAACAATTCAAAAATGGGATACAACAAACCGGCGGCGACAGGGATTCCCATCGCGTTGTAAATGAATGCGAAGAACAGGTTCTGACGGATATTGCGCATCGTCTTGCGGCTTAGGTTGCCCGCCGCCGCGACACCGCGAAGATCGCCACCGACCAACGTTACCCCCGCCGATTCGATTGCCACGCCGGTGCCTGTCCCCATCGCAATGCCGACGTTCGACTCGGCCAATGCCGGAGCGTCGTTGATCCCGTCGCCACACATTGCCACGATTTTGCCAGCCTCTCTAAGCTTGCGAACGAAATCGTGTTTATCCTCCGGTGACACTCCCGCGTGGAACTCGTCGATGCCCAACTTCGTCGCCACCGCGTTTGCGGTCGGCACCGCGTCGCCGGTCAACATCACAACTTTTAAGCCCAATTCATGCAGTGTTTTTAGTGCCGCCGGTGTACTTTCCTTGACCGGGTCCGTGATCGCGAGTAGCGCGGCGAGTCGATTGTCGATGGAGATGAAAACCACCGTCGCCCCTTCCGCTTGATGCGGCTGCGCTTTCGTCCCTCCTCCCTCGATATCCGCAACACCTTGTTCCCGCAGCAGGTCCGCTTTACCAATCAAGACGTCGTGGTCCTCGACACGCGCACGGACGCCCCCGCCGGTGACGCTGTCGAAATTTGTGGCCTCGACGACCTGCAATTCGTCCGCCTGGGCGCGGCGCACGACAGCCTGCGCCAGCGGATGCTCGCTTTGCGCTTCGACGGCTGCAGCCAAAGTCAGTACTTGCGGCTCGTTCCAATCACCAAACGTTTCGACCGCCGTGACTTCGGGCCGTCCCTGCGTCAACGTGCCTGTTTTGTCGACCACGATCGTGTCGACTTTTTCCATCACCTCCAAGACTTCCGCGTTCTTGATCAGCACGCCTTCCTTGGCACCTCGCCCCACACCCACCATCACCGACATCGGCGTTGCCAGCCCCAAAGCACAAGGACAAGCGATAATCAAAACCGCGACCGCCGCCACAAAAGCATGTGCCATCCGCGGCTCGGGACCAAAGGCTGCCCAGCCAACGAAGGCTGCGATCGAGCAAGCGATCACGGCCGGAACAAAATAGCGAGCAACCACGTCGACCAGTTTTTGAATCGGTGCTCGACTACGCTGTGCCTCGGCGACCATTTGCACGATCCGGTTTAAAACCGTTTCGCCACCAACCCCAACGGCTTCCATGACCAACGCCCCCGTTTGGTTCAGTGTTCCGCCGGTGATCGAATCCCCTTCGGCTTTTTGAACCGGCATCGGTTCGCCAGTCAGCATGGACTCATCCACGTTACTCGAACCGCTGACGACGCGACCATCCACGGGCACCTTAGCACCTGGGCGGACGCGTAAACGATCACCCTTGTGGACGGCGTCCAGCGAAACTTCTTCATCGCCATCGGCGGTGATTCTTGTCGCTGTTTCGGGGGCCAACTGCATTAACTCGCGAATCGCGCCGCCGGTTTGCTGACGTGCCCGCATTTCCAACACCTGCCCAAGCAGTACCAACGTGATGATGACCGCGGCGGCTTCGAAGTACAGCGGCGCAACACCGTGCTCGTAAAAAGCCTTGGGAATCACCTCAGGCAACAAGACCACGACCAGACTGAAGCCATACGCGGCCAGGGTGCCGACGGCGATCAGTGAAAACATATTCAGATGAAAGCTACGAAACGACTTCGCCCCGCGAACCAATAACGGCCAGCCGCACCAAAACACAACCGGCGTCGCGAGTACCAACTGCAACCAAGCAAACGCAGTTGGACCGATCCATCGTGTGACCTGCAAGCCCACCATCGGTCCCATGGCGATCACCAGCAGCGGCAGCGACAGGGCGACACCGACCCAGAACCGGCGTTTCATGTCGGCGTATTGTTCGTCGTCGCCATGCTCGGCCATGTCGACAAACTTGGGCTCCAGGTCCATGCCGCAAATCGGACAAGCACCGGGCCCCACCTGCTCGATCTCTGGGTGCATCGGGCAGGTATAAATCGCCTGGGTATCGATCGGCGTGGTGTTGGCTCTTGTCGCGGAGCGGTCACGCTGGTCGCCGCAGCACGCGGGCGAAGCTTTCATCGCAGCGTGTTGCGGTTTGGCATCTTCCCCCGCTCGCGCTGCCAGAACAGCAGCCGGTTCCGATTCAAATTTCGCCTGACAGCCCGCACTGCAAAAGAAGTATGACTCGCCCTGGTATTCGCTGCGGCGAGAATCGCCAGGATCGACGGTCATTCCGCAGACCGGATCGGTGGCGGTGATTTGATTGCTGGCCATAGCTGTTTTTGGGCTGTCCAGTTGCATGCGAAAGGCTTTCCCGTAAGGGATGGACTCTCAGGCATGCAACTCGCATTCCAGCCACGTCAGGGACCCGAACGCCCCCCTGCTCGGCCAGGATCTGGCGGGCCGTTTTTTGGCTCGATCAGTCGATGCGTTACAGCGAAAGCCGCTCGTAATCGGTGACGCTTGCACCGCCTAAACAGGCTTCGATGATTTCGCATCCGAAGGGATCGAGTCCGGGCGACAAGAACGTGCGGACCTGACTGAGGAAAAACTCCTCTAGAATCTCGGCACCGCGATCGTACCCCTCGGTACCAACTTCCGGCTGTGACTCGACCTGGAGGAACCAATGCCCAATCGTTTGGCCTTCGACTTGGATTGTCCTAGGAGTCTTACCGAGCAGCGAGCAGCGTGAATCGACCAATTTGTCCTCGGTGAACGGTGCTGAACCACGCCGGGAAAGGTACTCCCGTGCGATCCACTGCGGAGCGAATCCCGTCGACCAGCAACCGATGTGTTGATTCGGGATCAGCACGAACAACGTGTCGGACGTATTCATCACTTGGTGGAGCAAAATGTTTGCTTGATCGACGCGGCGTCCTGTGGCGAACGGCCAGTAGGACCCCACGCCCTCGGAACTCATGCCTTCGGTTTCGACGATCGATGGATTGCCGTGACCGCGGGGGGCGACCAGTCGCCACAACCACGCCAGCGCGGGGGGCAGTACATGGAAAATCCCCATGATGCCGTACGTCGGATGCGACTTGGTGCACGGAGGGCACCGCACGCCAAAGCTGCGGATATCGACCGTCACCGGCTCGTTGACAATGCCGGGATACTTGCTGCGCGGGAAGACCAGTCGAGGATTGGGGCACGGCTTGCCCGGTTCGTCTTCGATGTGATCCCAGATCAACGCGGTCGATCCTGGAGTTGCGTCGATGTTTAAGAACAACAGCGGTTCACCAGGATGCACCGTCAGGCGTTCCAGATGCGGATCGGTGCCGTACTGAGTGATATGGTTGACCCGCAGGAACCAAGCATGCTCGGCATCGATCACTGTCAGTTTGCGTTGCCGCGATTCAGCGTCTTGCAGATCGGGATGGCAAAGTGCCATGTCGTCCGTGACCGGCCGCAGTTCACATCCCAGCGGAAGCGCCAGATGGCGTTGTTCCCCGTTGGTCGTGTTTGTCCCCAACAGCAAACGGCCATCGGATTGGCGATGCATTTGCTCCAGCATCTCGCTCTTGCCACCGCCCGACGCACCCTCGTGCATGATCGTTACGGCGTTGTCATAGGGCGTAACGACTTGCACGGTGGAACAATGAGCCGTCGTCCAGTCTTGCTTTTCGCCCAGAGTCAGCAGCATCCCGTAAACGCCTTTTTTGGCCGAAGGTCCAGGATACAAGTTGTAACTGTACAGCTCGTGCAGTTCCTCGCGGCGGTTATGCACCACCACCTGCTTGCCATCGAAATGGGTGTGACGAAACGGCGGTGCAATGTAGATGATCGCCGAGTGATGATAGTCCTCGCCCTTGGCTTCGATTTCCTCGATGGGGATAATCCCCTGCAACATAGCCAGACCAAGGGCAAAGAACCCAGCGTTGGCGGGGCAGATCGCGACCGCGGGCAACCCCTTCCCGGTGCGTCCGGCGTTAAAGAAAAAGCAGGCGAGATCTTGCGTTTTGAGCCACGCAAAGGTTTCTTGTCGCAAGTCTTCGAAGTCTTTACCGAACCGTTTTTGATAAGTCATCTTGTCGGTCGCCCGCTCATCGGCAATGACCATGCACTCCGAATCGCGCCGCCGCATGTAAGGCTCGAGATAGTTTGCACTAATACCATTTTTAACGCGGCAAACTTTGGCTTCGGGCATCCATTTGCCCGCTACATCATACCCAACGGTGTAATATCCTTGTTCATCTTCTTCGGGCACGGATGCTTCGACTAATTCTTGTGCGGTACTGAAAAAGCGTACTGACTTGGCTTCGCTGAGCACCATTTCCGCGGAGCGAGAAAGCGAAAGGCGAGGCATTTTTGCGGTGAACATCGATCGAATCTTTCGGTTAAAGACGTTAACAGGAACGGATTCTGTTAAAAAACTCCATTGGCAATGCGTTAACTTTCGACGCATTTAATGCTCGGCATTTAAAGCAATTTCTCGTCGCCAAGGCCTTGAAATACCTGCGTCGAATGCAAACCCACTTTGGCCTCGTTTTACTTTCGCGTGTACTGAAAGATCCAATAGAGTTTTCGTGGTCTATAGATAACAATTTTCTATGAAGCGGCTGTTTTAAAAATAGGTTTGGCAGGCAGAGCGCGCGGGCCGATTCAGCCGGAATGCATTAGCGTCCGGTTGCGTCCCGTTAACCGAGTGTTAAGCAGGCAGACGGACACCATTCGGTAAATGGGCCACTTTGGCGATAGCCACGGTTCCCGCATTCAACCGGGGCCAGTGCTGGGCCGTCAAACCTTCGATGTTGACACACGCTTTCGACTTGTCACGCGTGTTTTCAAGCGTAAAGCGATCATCGGCACGAACCTGGGACACAGGCTCTAGGGAAAGGCACCGCATGCGATTCCTGTCGTCGCTTTGCGACTTACGCTTCCACCCTGGTTGGCACCACGGACTCACGTCCGTGGCTACAACCTGCCATGGCTTCGCCATTGAAGCGAACCCATCCTGCGCACTTCCAAATCGCCACAAACCCCAGTTTTCAGCAGTCCAGCGCTAGCGGTGGGCGGTGAACCTCAGGCGCTAGCCGTGGGCCGCTCCCACACGCAAAACGATCACCTGAGACGCAGGCCCTAGGGAAAGCGATTCTTGTCGTCGCTTTGCGACTTACGCTTCCATCCTGGTTGGCACCACGGACTCACGTCCGTGGCTACAACCTGCCATGGCTTCGCCATTGAAGCGAACAAATCCTGCGCACTTCCAAATCGCCACAAACCCCATTTTTCAGCAGTCCAGCGCTACCCGCAGCCCGTGAACCTCAGGCGCTAGTCGTGGGCCGTTGCTCCGTCTTTTCCCTTTGGATAGCGATTGCTAATCGGGGGTGGTTGGCGGCGCGGAATGGGACGCCCTGTGGTAAGCTACGCCTGCGGCGCAGTCGCATTCCTGAACGATGACGATCCTTTCGGAGAGCGTTGATGAAGTTGCTTGGAAATGACCACTTCGCAGACCGGGCTCCCGCGCCACGGCGCTGCGAAGTCTTGCGAGGAGATCTTCCGCGCTGCGCTGGCCCCCGCGCCGGGCTACCTTCGGCGATGGAAAGGTCCGCGATAGAACGATGCCTGGTTGAACTGTGCTTCGGTCGGACGATTCGATCCTTTGTTGGATGGATGTTTTTCGTAATCGCCACGGTGTCAGTTTTTGGCTCACGAGGCGGAGCCGAAGAGGCGCGGCCGAGCACGGGCCCCAACGTGCTCTTCATTGCGATGGACGACCTGAATGATTGGATTGGTTGCTTGGGAGGGCATCCCCAAACGATTACGCCGAATCTCGACCGCTTGGCTGCCAGCGGAGTCTTGTTCAGCAACGCACATTGTCCAGCCCCCGCGTGCAATCCGAGCCGTTCGGCGATCTTCACCGGGCGGGCCCCCCATCGATCCGGTTTGTATGACAATCGGCAGGCGATGCGTGAAGTCATGCCCAACGACTTGCTGATGCCTCAGTACTTTCGCAACCATGGCTACTATGCGGCCGGTTCAGGCAAACTGCTGCACTACTTTATTGACGCCGATTCTTGGGACACGTACTTTCCCGACGCGCAATCCGAAAACCCACTTCCCAAAACGTTTTACCCGGCCGATCGTCCGGTCAACCTAAAACGTGGCGGCCCTTGGCAATATGTCGAAACCGATTGGGCGGCGCTCGCGGTGACGGACAAAGAATTCGGAGGCGACTGGTCCGTCAGCCAATGGGTCGGCGAGCAACTGCGACAAGAGCGGTCGCAACCGTTCTTCCTCGCCTGCGGTATCTATCGACCACACGAGCCGTGGTTTGTCCCAGAGCAATACTACGAACCTTTCCCACTCGAAAGTATTCAGTTGCCGCCAGGTTACCGTGCGGACGACTTGGATGATGTTCCCGAGAGCGGACAACGAGCGGCACGGAATCGGTACTTCGCACACATCCAAAAACAGGGGCAGTGGAAACAAGGTATCCAGGGCTATTTGGCTTCGATCCATTTTGCCGACGCGATGCTGGGCAGGGTGCTCGAGGCGTTGGAGTCCGGCCCGCACGCCAAAAACACGGTGGTGGTGCTGTGGTCGGATCACGGCTGGCAACTGGGTGAGAAAGAGCACTGGCAAAAGTTCACTCCTTGGCGTGCGGTAACGCGGGTTCCGTTGATGATCCGCGTCCCAAGCGGGGCGAGTCCCGCGCTGCCGCAAGGCACCAAGGCGGGGACAGTGTGCGATGCTCCGGTGAACCTGCTGAGCCTGTTCCCGACATTGCTGGACCTCTGCGCGCTACCGGCAAAGCAAGAGAACGATGGGCCAAGCTTGCTGCCACTGCTGAGGCACGTAACCGGTGATGGTAAAGCAACCGAAGCGGAGTGGCCGCACGATTCGGTAACCTTCCTCGCCAGTCCAGGCAGCTATGCGATCAGTGGTCGTTCCCATCGTTACATTCACTATGCCGATGGGGGCGAAGAGTTGTACGACATCGTTTCGGATCCGTACGAGTGGACGAATTTGGCCTCACTACCCGAGTCGCAGGCCCGCTTGGCGGCGTTTCGTACTCGGTCCCCCAAGGAATTTGCCGAGCTTGTGAAGCCGACCGTGCAGTCGCTGACCAAGTTGCCATGGCACCCCGCTACCGCAGAGGGCGCGCCTGCGTCGGTGCCCGATGGCAATCCGTTTCGGGTCTACTTTATCAACACCCAACGAGCGGCAGTGGAACTGTTTTGGATCGATCGAAACGGCGACCCAAAATCCTACGGCACGATCGGCGCTGGTCAAACAAAGTCGCAGCAGACTCGGCCCGGTGCGGTGTGGGCGATCAGCAGAATCGACGCTGGCCCGACGCTGGGGCATTTCGTCGTCGGAGACCGCTCGGCGCGAGCCGTGATTCCAGCAACGGAACCGTAGCGACATCGAGGCAGTGGCTGGAATCGTCGCGACCGCTGCAGTCAGGCGTTGTATCGGATCGGATACCAACCACCGCCGATCGCCGTGGCAGCGTACAGTTCGTGCGCGTCGGCCAACCCACCGACGGACGAGGCAGGGCGACTGTGCGGAGGATGCCACGCGGCCCAGTCGCCGCCGTCGGATTTCCTCCGGGCTCGCCCGATGGGATCACAACTGTCAGCTACCCACCTCCAGCCAGTGCGTCCCGTTGCCCTCGCGGCGATCAGCAAAACTCAAAAACCAGCCCGTCCCCGAAAAAACTCATTGACACCTCGCGACCTTCCGATATATTGCTATGTGGCAGTTGCAAAAAAAGGGGGGCCAGCCCATCGACGGCTCCTTCGTGACGCCCGCAACAACAAGATAATGCGGTGATGAGTTGCGGAGCACCGGCACTAACGAAACCGCTTCACGGGGCTGGAAACGGCCTCTTTTTTAAAACCCTAAGATATCGTCGCATTGCGATACTTCGACACTTTCGGGGTTTCCAAGCGGCACTGATAAACGACCCTGGAGAAAGAAAATGCAATCGATAACCGTTCAGCAGTTAGCCGAAAGGCGGAGCGCGGGCGAGGTGGACGTGATCGACGTTCGCATGCCGACCGAGTTTCGCGAGATTCACGCCGAGTGTGCTCGAAATGTGCCCTTGGAGTCGCTCGATCCGCGGGCAGTGATGGCCGCACGAAACGGCTCCGCCGACCAACCGTTGTATTTGATTTGCCGTAGTGGGAACCGGTCGGCTCAAGCGGCCAAAAAGTTCCACGACGCGGGCTTTGAGCAGGTTATCAATGTGGAAGGGGGCACGATGGCGTGGGATCAAGCGGGCTTGTCGGTCGTCCGTGGCAAGAAGTCCTTGCCGCTGATGCAACAGGTGCAGATCAGTGCGGGTTTCCTGACGGTGTTGGGTGTCGTGCTTGCGTACCTCGTTCATCCCGGCTTTATCGGGCTGTCGGCCTTCGTCGGCTGCGGCCTGATGTTTGCTGGCATGACCGGTCTGTGCCCCATGGCTTCGATGATCGCCAAGATGCCCTGGAACCAATGTGCCGGCGACGGCTGCGGTGTCGGCGCGCAAGGCCGATCATGCTCGGTTTAGGCACTTCGCGGAAGCGATTGCGTAGCGTAATCGCAGCGAAAAACCTCCCACCGAATGCTCGACCGACTCATTTGTTTAGCACGAAGATGGCCTTCCTCGATGAACTCATTCAGAATGTCCCTCCCTCCCTTGAATACGTGATCCAATGAAAAGTCCGATTGTTTTAACCGCGTTGTTGCTGCTGGGGGCTTTGACCGCCGCTCCCGCTCCCTCTCAAGACCAGCCGGGACGCGGCCGGGGGCCTGGCTTTGGTGGCGGTCGTGGCCCAGGAGGCGGCCCCGGTGCCGGCCCGGGATTTGGCCGAGGACGGGGCCCCGGGAGAGGAGCCGGAGAACATGGTCGCGATGATCGTCATGACGCCGACCACCAAGTCTTCCAGTTTCTGCTGCAGAACCATGATAAGATCCAACGCACCGTTAAACAGCTCTCCAACGGAGTGGAAACGCTGACCGAGTCCGACTCGCCGGAAGTTGCCGACAAGATCAAAGATCATGTCGAGTGGATGGAATACCGAATCGAAAAGACGAATCCCATTCGGATGCGGGATCCGCTGTTCGCGGAACTTTTCCGGCATACCGACAAGATCAAGATGGTTCACGAAGATACCGAAAAAGGAGTGCGTGTTGTCGAAACCTCGGACGATCCGTACGTCGCGAAACTGATTCAAGCGCATGCCAAGGTGGTCTCTGGATTTGTGGAACGCGGCTTTACCGAAGCGATGAAGAACCATGCGGTACCTGGCGCAGTTGCCGCAAAACCAGCCGAGGCGGCGCATCGGGTGATCGCCAACCACGGGGCGGTGGTGCAACTTCCCAGTGCGGTTCACCAGCCACGCGCTGGCACCAAAATTCTGGTTGACTTGACCCGCGGCGGCGATCCAGACGAAATCAATGCGGGGCTGGAGAAGGTCGCGAAGTACGTGAATATTTATGCCGGCGGCGGCGCGGAACCGGCCGGCGTTCAGATCGCCATCGTCTTTCACGGTGACGCCACACTCGCGGTGCTGAATGCCGATGCCTATGCCGCACACTTCAAGACGCATCGCAACCCCAATTTGTCGCTGCTGCGGGAATTACATGAGGCCGATGTGGAGTTGTACGTGTGTGGCCAGTCCTTGGTCTCCAAAGGCTCGGCCCCGGAAGAGGTCGCTGTGTTTGTCGATACCGCGGTGTCGGCGATCTCGGCAGTGGCGAATCTCCAAGCCGACGGTTACGCCTACGTTCCTTTTGGAAAATGAACACGATGGGTTCCGAAGCCGAAGCGTTTGATCGTTGCCGTGCCTGCTGCGTCACTACGGCGGACTTGTCCCGCGCGGGCTGGCAAGCGCGTTACGACGCCGGTCAGACGGGCTGGGATCGCGGCCAAGCCAGTCCGATGCTTTCGCAATGGCTGGCCGCTGGCGACCTACAGCCCTGCCAGATTCTGGTGCCCGGTTGCGGACGCGGCCACGAAGTCCTCGCGCTGGCCGAAGCAGGCTTCGAAGTGACGGCGATCGATTTCGCGGAGTCCGCGGTTCAGGCTCTGCGTGCTGAACTGGACCGCCGCAGCCTGAACGCAAACGTCATTCAAACCGACATCTTTGCCTTCTGCCAACGGCAGGAGTTCGACGCGGTGTACGAGCAAACCAGCTTGTGTGCGATTCATCCCACTCAATGGGAAACGTACCAGCAATTACTCGCCTGTTGGCTGCGGCCCGAAGGCAAATTGTTCGCGTTGTTCATGCAAAGCGAACGGTCTGACGGGCCACCGTACTGCTGCGAACTAAACCAGATGCGAGCATTGTTTCCTCCCACCGCCTGGGCCTGGGACAGCGATCCACAGCGAATCGAACATCCCTCCGGCATGCATGAACTCGCTTGCGTGTTAACTCGAAAAGAAAGTGAACCATGAACCTGATCGTGAACTTAACCGGACTGAAAACCATCGCCGGCCTGTTTGCCGTTGCAATGCCCGTGCTGCTGGTCGGATGTGCCCCTAACAGTTCACCTCAAGCCAGAACGGCTGACGGCGACAGCGGCGTGGCGATCGTACCTGGCGAAACGCCCAGCGATGCGGCGAAGGCTAAAATGCTGGAGGCGAAAGAAGCGTTGTTCACCACGTTGTCCGGCCGATTAATGGAAGCGATGGGCAGCGAGGGGCCGGCAGCCGCAATCGCCGTATGTCAGCAAGAAGCCCCGCAGATCGCCGCAGCGGTCAGCGAGGAACAGGGTTTGCAAATCGGTCGTACCGGGGTGCGACTCAGGAACCCTAACAACGTCCCACCCGCCTGGGCGGAACCATTGGTGAACAGCCGCACCGACACCCCCGCGTTTGTCAAGTTAAGCAACGGAGACGCGGCAGCCTTGCTTCCGATCAAGTTGCCAGCCCAATGTTTGATGTGCCACGGACCGGAAGAACAAATCGCTCCCGATGTGCAAGCTCAACTTGCCAAGCTGTACCCCAATGATCAAGCGACTGGCTTTAAGGAAGGGGAACTGCGAGGTTGGTTTTGGGTTGAACTGCCAAACGGCTAAGGAAAAAGCGTCGCGGCGGCATCGTCGATTGCCAATTCAAACAAGCAATCCCCGCGGGGATGTTTAGCAACCTAACAGGACCGTGATCCCTCGCCCGATACGAGAGCCCGCTCCGCCATCGCGGCAGCGGGGCTGGTTGGCGGCACAACAAAAATCCAGCGAGAGATGGAGATGAAATCAGCCCTCGGTTTCCGGCTAGCTTTGGCCGTCAGTGGCTTGGTGATTGTAACGCTCTGGTTCGGCGCTTTGCCCGCCTCGCGAGCGGTCAAGCCTGGGCCGCCCGCCTACCCGCCGGGTGAACTAGGCGACGTTGTCCGGCTGGGCGAAAAACTGGTCCATCAAACCAGCTCGCATCCGTTGACCAAACCGTTTGTAGGTAACGAA
The DNA here is from genome assembly GCA_964477385.1 of uncultured Pirellulaceae bacterium. GTDB lineage: Bacteria > Planctomycetota > Planctomycetia > Pirellulales > Pirellulaceae > Roseimaritima. The sequence continues at coordinate 6,868 of CAYZHQ010000077.1, read as the reverse complement.
CTGAGTTGCACCTCGTGTCATCTAGATGGCGGACGGCATCCCCAAGCCGCATCGTTCATTGGCGTCGCCGCAGCGTATCCTGCGTTTTCGCCGCGGGAGTCGGCCGTTATCACGCTGGAAGAGCGGATCCGTAATTGCTTTATACGCAGCCTAAATGGGACGCGCCCGCCATTGGGCGGCAAAGCGTCGGTCGCGATCGCCAGCTATATCACTTGGCTGTCAAGGCAGACGCCGATTGCAATGAACCCCGAGGTACCGCTAGGTCCAAATCACCTAAAGATGTTGCAGCCGACTGACACCGCGCCCCACATTGCCACCGGAAAAGTTTTGTACGCCGACCGTTGTGCGTTTTGCCATGGAGACCACGGTGGTGGCTCGGAGGAAGGCCCGCCAGTCTGGGGCGAGCAATCGTTTAACGACGGAGCTGGCCTTTCCAAAATCCCGAAAATGGCTGCGTGGCTGAAGATAGCGATGCCGCTGGACGACACCGATCTGACCGACCAAGAAGCCTTCGACATCGCCGCGTTTGTGAACTCCCACCCACGCCCAAAATTCGAACCGAAAAGCGTGCCAGAGAACGTAGAACGTTGAGTGCTGGGACGTTATCCTGATCGCTTGACGACAGCTCTTGTTTGGGCAACGACGGCTTACGGATCATCTAGGAATCCAGCCTGCGAGAGACGCGAGCGCAGGTTAAGCAATGAGCGACAAAAAAGTGTCGCACGTGCCTTACTTTTGGAAAAGAATGATGCTTCGAATATCCTGGCGAAATTTGCAAAGTTCCGAAGCTGTGGTTCACGAAGTCGATTGTTTGCGGCTCGGTTGGCTCCTGGTGTCGATCTTCTTCTTCGCGTCCAGCGGTTTCTTCATCGCGACCAGCGGTTATTGCGCGAGCCCACCGAACGTCGTGTTCATTTTGGCGGACGATCTTGGCATTGGCGACGTGAAGTGTTACGGCGATGAGCGTTGCCGGATCGATACGCCCAACCTCGACTCCCTTGCGGCACGGGGCGTTCGGTTTACCGATGCGCACGTCAACGCATCGATTTGCGGCCCCACGCGTCGGGCCATCATGACGGGCCGCTACGATTGGCGGTTTGGCCCACAGGTGAACAGTGGGCCGTGGGGATTCGTCGGTCCGCGACCGGGCACGGAGAAGTCGACGCTGGGCAAGCTGTTCAAGCGAGCTGCCTACCAGACCGGCTACGTTGGCAAATGGCATTTGGGCACGATCATGGCCACCCGGGATGGCAAGACACAAGGGCTGACCAACGTCGACTTCGCCAAGCCGCTTCGATACGGACCGGTGCAATTTGGCTTTGATGAAAGCTTTATTTTACCCGGGTCGCTCGACATGTTTCCGTATGCATTTGCTCGCAATCATTTCTGGCAGGGTGAAGTTTCGGCGCTCAAAGGCTGGAGTGCATTTAACCGAGTCGGCCCCGCCGAGAAAAATTTTGTAGACCACGAAGTCCTGGAAACGTTTTACGCCGAAGCCGAGTCGTTCATCAAAAACCAGACTTCTGAAAAACCGTTTTTCTTATTCTTAGCCTTAACCGCCCCCCACACTCCAACCAGCCCCGGCGTCGACTGGCGAGGCAAATCCAAGCTGGGTGTTTATGGAGACTTCGTAATGGAAGTCGATCATTCGGTGCGACGAGTCACCGACGCACTCAAGGCGCAAGGCCTGGACCAAAATACGCTGATTCTCTTCTCGTCCGATCACGGCGCTGGACCGTACGCCGGCAACATCCTGAAAGCGACGCCGGCACAGATTCATCAGCTTGAACAGGCCGGGCATTACCCCAGCGGGCCTTATCGCGGATACAAGTTCTCGATTTACGAAGGGGGTCTGCGAGTTCCCTTGATTGCCAGTTGGCCGGGCGTGGTCCCTAAAGGAGAAACCTGCCGTTCGCTGGTCGGCCTGTGCGATCTGATGGCAACTTTTGCCGAGCTGACTGGCCAGACGCTGAAAGAAACCGAAGCACCTGATTCGATCAGCTTTGTGACGTTGCTTCGCGACCCATCCGCACCGGGAACCCGACAGGATCTGGTCATGAAATCGGTCAGGCACTTTGCTATTCGACAAGGGGATTGGAAACTTTGCCTGACCCCGTCGAGTGGAATGCCAGCCAATTTTGAGATTGGAGCCGGCAATGAGCCACAGGCCGAAAAGGCATGGCCGTCCGCATTGGAGGAGTTTGGCGGCGAGCCAACCGAAGCGGATTTGCTAAAAGCTCCCTTCGTCCAGCTCTATAATCTCGCGGACGATCGAGGCGAAAGACACAACGTGGCGGCGAGCCACCCGGATCGAGTGGAGCGGATGGTCGAGCTGCTCCGGCAACAAGTCGACGACGGCCGAAGCACGCCTGGCCCCAAGCTGGACAACGACAAGCGAGTGCGAATGGTGAACCTGAATGACGCCAAAAACTAGCCGGCAGAGCTGGTTCCGGATGGATAACAGCTCGAGCTGGTTCGCAGACGGTTGGATGTTGCTTCAGCGAGCAGCCCGGCGATGAAGACGCCAACGGCTTTGCGATCGAACGCTTGATGCGTTGGTATGCCAAGAACGACGTCGGCTATGTTTTCGGACTCCAGATGCCGGACTTCGGCGGCTGGGGTTCACGGGCAGCAAACAGCCGCGTTGGCGTGTGGACGCGATTCGATTGCGATTTTTCAAGATCGCCGCACCGGTTCGCGTGACGTGCCTTCAGGTGGTTTTTCACTTGCCGAGCCAGCGCCCCCTCAAGGGGAGGGGTGCTTGTGCGTCAAGCCGCCTGCAGGCCATCGAAATCAGCTTCCCGCGATCGCCCCTGAGAGCAAGCTGGCGAATTCAAAGCGAACGGGTGGTTGCAAGATCCGGGCTGGCACCCGTTTGCCGGGAGACCCGGGCGCTCCCTAACGCGTTTCGGCTGATTGGGTTAGTCCCAACATAGGATTGCGTCTGTGCTTTGCGGCTGTCGGCAGTTTCGTGTTCACGACTGCTGCGGGCGAAAAGCGACGAATCGCAGATTGTTTGTCTCCATTTTCGGTCCCTCGATCAGCTCAATGCAGTAGGGAATCGCCGCGAAGATAGCGTCGAGGCACTGCGCGATCGCGCGCGGTTTTCCAGGCAGATTGACGATCAATGTTCTTCCGCGGCAACCGGCCGTTTGACGTGAAAGAATCGCCGTAGGCACGAATTGGAGGGAGATCTGTCGCATCTGTTCGCCAAAGCCCGGCAGCATCTTTTCGCACACCGCAGCGGTTGCTTCGGGCGTGACGTCGCGTAATGCGGGGCCGGTCCCCCCTGTGGTGATGATTAGGCAACAGCCATCTTCGTCGGCCATCTGAGTCAGGGCGGCCACAATCTGGTCAAGCTCATCGCTGACGATCTGCGTGACGGTTTCAAAGGGCGACTCCACGACCTCCCGCAGATACTTTTCGACTGCCGGTCCCCCCGCATCTTCGTATTCCCCACGACTCGCACGATCGGAAACGGTCAAAATCCCAAAGCGGGTAGCACTCATCAGCAGCTTTCATCCATCTTCTGTGAAGGAAATTCGAAACCTTTACGGCGGGGACGTGTTAGTTTAACAGCGGCTGACCGCGGGCGTCGGGTGGTATCTTGTTGTACCAACTGCCGATCGCTTCCCGCAGCCCGGCAACCCGACGCTCGCGGTCAGCCGCTAACTTTTTCTGAACGCTTGTTCTCTTTTCAAAGCCGACCGATGGTGATGTTGCGATTATTGCTTCTCAGTGCTTTCGTGGTGGCAGTCAGTCCGTTGCAAGCTGCGGACTGGCTGCGTTTTCGAGGCCCCAATGGCAGTGGAATTGCGGCGACCGATCGCTTGCCTCCGGCAGAGTGGGGTAGCGAGAAGAACATAAAGTGGGCGATTGATCTACCCGGTCCTGGGCACAGTAGTCCGATCGTGGTGGGCGACAAGATTTTTCTGACCTGCTGGACAGGCTACGGCTTGGATCGCCGTGATCCGGGCGATCAAGAAAACCTGAAACGCCATCTTGTGTGCCTTGACCGCGGTACCGGAAGCATTGCTTGGACATCGGCCGTGGCAGCGAAACTTCCCGAAGACACCTACGGCGGCATGTTTGCCGAACATGGCTACGCCACGCACACTCCGGTAAGTGACGGCGAGCGGGTGTATTGCTTTTTTGGAAAGTCAGGCGTGCATGCGTTTGACTTGGAGGGCAAGACGCTATGGAGCGTCGATACCGGAGATGGCTTGGATCCGCGATCCTGGGGTTCGGCTTCCAGTTTGATCTTGAGCGGAGATTTGGTGATTGTGACCGCGGGTGCGGAAAGTGGTTGCCTGTTCGGTTTGAACAAAAGGTCCGGTGAAACAGTTTGGAAGCAAGAGGTCTCGCTGACCGGCATGTGGGGCACTCCGATCCTAACGCCTGTTGACGAAACTCGCACCGATCTAGTGGTGGCGGTACCGGAGGAAATCTGGGGATTGAATCCGGAAACGGGCAAGCTGCGTTGGTACTGCGATGGCATCCAAGATGGCTCGATGAACTCCAGCCCGATCTTTGCCGATTCAGTGATTTACGCGATTGATGGTCGCAACGGAGACGCCGTTGCGGTGCGTGCCGGCGGTAAAGGCGACGTGAATGATTCCCATGTGGTCTGGCATGAAAGCCACCGTGGACGGATCTCTTCGCCAGTCTTCTATCAGGGCCGACTGTATTGGGTTGCCGGTGGCGTGGTCAATTGTATCGAAGCGAAATCGGGTGAGCGCATTTATCAAGAGCGTTTGGAGGCCCCTGCGAGTACTTCCAATCGTGGCGGTGGCAGGTCTGCGCGGGGCGGCCAAGACTACAGTTCGCCGGTCGTAGCAGGCAACCGCATGTATTTCTTCAACCGCCAAGGGGTCGGTTTTGTGGTCGAACTCCGTGAGTCCTTCAAGCAGCTTGCCGCCAACACGCTGGAAGATGCCGAAGGCGATTTTAGTGCGACGCCCGCGATCGTGGATGGCGAGATGTATCTGCGTGGGACGACGAAACTGTACTGCATCGCAGCCACCAACGAAGCCGAATAAGCAACGCGGTGTAGGCGGGAATGTGGACTCGTAAATTGCCGCAGTGAGAAGCCTGACGAAGGCTGTAAAAAGTCCCCAGCCCTCACACGGATGCGGAAGGCTGGGGAGTCGAAGGCATGCCACGATGATTAGCGACATGCATGAACCGCTAGCGGCGCATTATGAATAGCATCGCCATCGCGTTAGCCGGCGTGAGTTGCCTTAGTTATCGCCCGCATCGTCGGAACCCTGCTGGTCCTGGTCTTGCTGACCGTCTTGGTCCTGGTCTTGCTGACCGTCTTGGTCCTGGTCTTGCTGACCGTCTTGGTCCT
>CAYZHQ010000077.1:0-1418 GCA_964477385.1 uncultured Pirellulaceae bacterium | reverse complement strand
TCTTGCTGACCGTCTTGATTCTGGTCTTGCTGACCGTCTTGATTCTGGTCTTGCTGACCGTCTTGATTCTGGTCTTGCTCCTCCTCGCGGGGCTGTGGTGGTGCATTCGGATCTGTTTGGGAGTCGCCGTTTGGCAGCGCGGGCTTAGCGACCGATCGTTGACCGGCGGCTTGTTCATTTGGCACGCGAATATTCAAGTTTCGCTGTTGGCCGTTGCGCATCACGGTGATCGAAACTGTTTCGCTGCCCTGAGCCTGCTGCATTTGTTGCTTAAAGCCCTCGGCATTCTGTACCGGTTCACCATTGACGCTCAACAGGATGTCCCCGTCATGGAACTGGTTGCCGCTGGCCGCATAGCGACCCTCTTGGTACGGCATCGCGCTACCATAGGACTGTGCGGTTCCACTCATCGACTGGCTGGTTCCACTGGCCCCGCCATAGCAATCCTGTCCAGGCAAGCAGCCTTGGACTTGGCCGCCATAGTAAGTGCTGCCACTGCTGTAAGCGGTTCCACTGTAAGCGGTTCCACTGCTGTAGCAGCCATCGCCACAGGTGCTGTACGTCGTACCGCTACTGTAGCAGCCGCTACCACAGTTGGCCGTCGCTCGCCCAGTGAAACAGTGCCGTGTGCGCGAAGAAACGCAGGGGCTGCAGGCTGAACGGGTATAGCACCCGCTGTGCGAACCGTGATGAGCAACGTAGCCGGTGTTGGATGTCCAACTACTTGGCTGTGAATAGCTGGTATAGCCGGCGCCGTGGTGGGCCGAGCCGCTATAGTAGCCGTCATGGAGGATGCCGCCATTAACCTGACCAAAGGAAGCTTGTTCCTGACCGCCGCTCAGGTAGGGCCCGAGGTCTTGCCCCAGATTGGAATTACCTGGTCGCAGGCGATCCGCAACCGCATCGCTGATTGGGTTGCCGACGTCTTGAGCCTGCACGTTTACCCACTCGGTCGATACGACCAAGCTGGCAACGGCAAAGACGCCTGCGAAGAGGCCTTTCAAAGACCGGCTGAGGACGGTGGATTTCGGTAAGCTCATCTCGATTCCTTGTGATGGGGAGGAGCAGACGCGCGGCGCGTCTGAGGAGTGCGAAAGCGGTATACCGCTCCGATACCCTGCCGATTTGCATATTGAATGCCAATCCGAAATCGAACGTGGGGTTTCTCCACCATCGTCGGGCAACGCTAGCAGAGCGGTCATCAGGAAAAGAAATCCTTGGTAACCGATGTGTGAACGAAGAGGTGTCGGATCTTCCGCGCTCGCGGTGGGTCACCCGTTGGATCTTGTCCTACAGCCTTGATTTCTGCTGCTAAGCAGGTTGGCAGGAATCATTCCGCAGAACACTGCTTAGCCGTTTGGGTGATAGCGGGCTGTTGATTTATTGCATTTTGACGTTCGTCCTGTTTGACCCGTAGG
>CAYZHQ010000076.1:3326-28424 GCA_964477385.1 uncultured Pirellulaceae bacterium | reverse complement strand
CTCGATACCGAGGCTGGAGAAAGCATTGGCCAAGTGGCTCTAGAATTGGATCCTAGAACCCACCGTTGATGACTTCCCCACCGGCTCGAGTGAACAGTGCCCGTAGCGTATCGATGTCAAAGGTTTGGATGACTCGCACCGAACCGTCACCGAATAAGGCTTGGAATCCGCCCGTGGGCAATTCATTAACCGCGCTCAAGGGGTCGTTCATGTCGATTGGAGTATCCGCAGGCTTGGTCCATTGGACGGCGGCTTCCGCATTCGCTTCGAACGCCATAATGGTGTTGCTCGTTCCATCCAAGACGTCTCGGAAGCGGGTGGGTCCGTTCTGGTTAAACATCAGGCCTTCGCCGGCCGGCACTTGATAGACCGTCGTGCCGGGGGCAAGGGGCAGGGCAGGGTGTTCGTAGATTGCAGGCATCTGCTGAATCAACGTTAGGTTGTGTTCGCTGTCCCACGGTTCGTCGAGGTGAAATTGCTCGTACAAAGCGTTCTCTTCGATGAAGGGTAGGATCTTGACGCGCCAACTGAGCAGTGGCTTACCCGCTGCGTCGCGAATCGCGGGTTCTGGCAACTGCCTGAACGCATCATGGTGGTTGTGAAACGCCAAGCCAATTTGTTTGAGGTTGTTGGACGAGCTCATCCGTTGAGCGGCACTGCGGGCACTTTGGATCGCCGGCAGCATCAAACCTGCCAGCACGCCCATCGTTCCGACTTGGCCATCGGTGTGGATGGTCAGGCGACTGCCCTGACGCGAGGGACGCAGCATGTCGGTCAGCTTTGTGGAGACTCGAATCATGTATTGCGTCGTCGCTTGCTGAATCGCATCCCCTTCGTTGGTGTTCTGGCTCGCCTGTTGCAAAACTTGATCGCGACCAAAATCGATCGCATTGTTGAGGATGCTTTCCATTTCGACTGCGGCCGACTCGTCCTGGCAGAGAGCCACAATGGTCGTTTCAGCACTCATCGCCCCCTGTAGGTTGGCATTGATCACCAAGGCATTGGTGAGTTTAGGGAGACTGGTCAGCGGTTGCAGTTGCGGAGGCATTTCGTCGGCACCTTGCCGCAGGAAACCGGTCAGCATCGGTTCGATCTGCTGCATGACCATTACCGCCGTCAGTCCACCTTTGTTGGGGACCTTTTTCAGTAACGTCGGCAGCGGTCCGGCGCCATCGTTCGCCTCCAGCATGAACGACAGGTAACCACCGGTGGAGACAAAGAAGGTCCGTGCGTCTTTGCGGAACAGAACCGTTCCAGGAGGACCGTCGATCGGATAGACCGACAATCCCGACAGTTCATGCGGTTCGGTGTCTAGGAAGATTTCAGGTTTTAGGTCACCGACTGCGTAGTCTTGATTCAGTTTCAAGACCAGCCCGGCTTGGGGGCCATTGGGGCCGGGCATGCCGAGTACCAGTTTGGCTTGATTGATATGCAATGGATCGACGCCAACCAATTCCAGCATCTGCGCTTGCACGATTTCGATCGGCAGCATCTCCATGGCGGGCGAGGTGAGCATGCCTGCCGGAGAGGCAATGACAACGGCCGTCGCATCATCCGGTACGAATTCGTTAGAGAGATAGTTTTTCTGTGTCGCTGCGGAATCTTGCGAACAGGCCGGGGAGAGGCCGATTGCAGAAACCCAGCAGCCGAAGGCCACGGCAAAAAACAGTCGGTTCATCAAAGGGGATCCTTTTGTTGAAACAGAAAGTGCAAGCCGACCTGCGGGGCGGCCTGAGCCACTGATTTTAGCACACCCCTCAGGTCCATTGACACAAGTCGCCACGCGATCACCAGTCGCGTCTGTGAAACAACGGTAGGAAGCGAACATGGTCGAGGTGTGGTGTGGCTCCACGCTGCCGGTTGGCTTGGCATTGGACCGCCTGATCGGAGTGCCGAGCGTGTTGGCGGAGATCCGTGCAATCGACCCAATCCTCCTCGTCGGTTCTGGGCGTTGGCGTTCCGGTGCCGCGTGCCTGAGGAATGACCGGCGAGGATAGCGCGGCGTGGGGAAAAACCTAGACTGCGATACGGTTACTTGCGTTTTGCATGTTCTTGAACGCTCCTCTATTTCCAGCAAGAGTTACTTCGATGAACGTTTCGGTTGCCACCGTTGCCGCCCTGGCCTGCTTTTTGATTCCGTTGTCGCTGGGATGTGGCGGTGAAGGATCGGAAAGCCTGTTGCCTATGGTGATGCAGCACGCGCCGGCCGAGGTGCGTCAGGCGTTTGGCGACGATCAGCAAGTCGCTTCCGCGGGAGTCGTCGAAGCGGTGGTGTTGCCTTTTCCTGAACGCGAAAATCCGTTTCTCTTTCCGGGGACGGAAGTGGAACGGGCCATACCCTCTGCCGCTGTGAATGAAGTTTGCGTGATCGGCTTTATCGACGTTGGTGTCCCGTCGGCGGTGCTGCGGGTGCAGGAAACGATGCGAACCCTACACGTCGGCGACAAAGTGCAGGGTATCGAAGTCGTCGCGATTCAGCCTCCACTGGTCAAACTGCGGCAAGGCAAACTGACCTGGAACGCGTCTCTGTTTGATTGATCCGCTGCCGAATCGAGGTGCCGAGTTCCCGCCGCGTTAGCGTTGAGCGGGAGTCCGCACGTGGACGGGCGCATCGAGCACGTCGGAATAGGCATCGTCTCCCCTTGCCGACATCACGCGGCCCGCGGTTTCGAAGTAAGGCTGTGTAGCTTGAGGACGATAGCGTTGTTCGCGTTGAGGCGGCAAGATTGCCGGTTCCAGTGGCATGCCCTGTTGTGACTTGAACAGCGTCTCTTCGTCGATCGGTAAACTAACCGGTGGCAGTCCCTCGATACCGAATCCACCAATCATTATCAGTTGGGATGAACCGCCCGCGTTGACTCGTGGTTGGGGGTGATGATTGGGACAGTAGGGGTTGCCGCAATCGGGTACGAAGGGACATTCGTCCGCCACCGCGATGCGATCGAGTTGCAAGTTGCTGATGCTCCGGGCGTGGGCTTCACGCGGTGTGGCATTGTTAAACGGGCCGACAATCTCAGGTTTGATAAAGACAATCAGTTCACTTTCAGTAACTTCGGTCTCGTGGCTTCGGAAGTACTTTCCGAAATGTCGCATGTCCTTTAGATAGGGGACCCCTTTGACCTTTTCGTTTACCGACTTCTGTCGCAGGCCACCCAGTACAAACGATTGCCCGTTGGCGACCCGCACCGACGTGTCGGCGGTGCGGGTGTCGATAATCGGCTGTCCATTCAGATTGCCGGTCAACACACTGAATTCGGTGGAGACGTCCATCTGCACGGTCCCATCGCGGCTGATCCGTGGCGTCACCGTCAAGATGATGCCCGCTTCCTCAAATTCGATCGACTGAAACGTGGCGGCGGAATCGCCCAGTTGTCCGATCGTTGTGATGGGAATCTTTTGGACGATCTTCATCAACGCTTCATTGCGGTCGGCGACCGTCACCGAGGGGTCGGCGAGCAGTTTCGCACCTTCGGTCGAATTCAACGCATTGAGTGCCGATGTGATGCTGATTTTATCTTTCAGAAGCGTCAGAGCGAGGTTCGTTCCTTCCAGCACGGCACCATCCGCGGAGGTGGGTAGTAAGCCTGTTCCGCTGCCGGTGGTGAGCGCTCCGTCGGTCGATGTATGGGACCAGTCGATCCCCAGTTTCGCGATCTCGTCTAGGCCAACGTCGTAAATCAGGGCGGTGATCCGCACTTGAGGACGTGGTCGATCGAGTTGACTAACGATTTGAGACGCAAGTTGTAGCTGTGTATCATTTCCTCGCACGATGATCCGATTCTCATCCCCGAACAAACTGATGATGGTGTCGGGATCCATCGCACCGGTCAACGCTTCGGCGAGATTAGTCGCATCGGTGAATTGAGGCGAGAAGTAGGCGATCCCCAGACCAGTGTCGCTGGGTGGCTGAGTTATGGGGGCGGGGCGGGGCAGGTCCGCCGGCAGCGTCGTGATGTCGCTAGGCGGTGGGCCAGGTTGTTGGGGAGGGGCATCACCACCGACGTCGACGAAGAGTTCTTCGATCTGGGCAACACGGTCGCTTGAATCCACTACCAAGATGTTCGACGTGCCATGGATGGAACGAATCTCTCCTCGAGGGCTGAGCAACATCCGCGCGGTTTCAAGGAACGGTTCCGAATTGCTCAAGCCCGATCGTAACGCGATGACCTTCGTGATAAACGTGGCATCGTCCTGACCGATTTGATCCGCCGGTAACACGATCAAGGTGCTGCCGGTTCGCTTGTAAGCGTAATTGTTAGCCGACAAGACAGCGCTGAGGACTTCGGTCAGCGGAACGTCGTTAAAGCTGCCGGAGACTTGGCCATCGACGTTTTGGCCGGCGACGATATTCACTCCCCAGACGCTGCTAATCGCAAAGATTACGTCGGACAATGGGGTTTGGCGAAAGCTAACACTACCTCGCGTCGCCAAGATTTGAGCCACATCGATATCGCCATTGTCTAACCGCGGTAGCTCGGCTGTGGAGCGGTGGTGCAGTAGCGCGCCGCGGGCGGTGGACGGCATGGTCGCGGTCAGTGACCGCATCGGAGCCGATTGCAGGTCATCAAACGACGTCTCGGAATCGCTTGAAGCCTCCGCGGTGATTTCTCGTGAGGCCGGGCTCTGGCCGAAAACATGCGTCGGGCAGAGCCCCGATGTGGCCAGCGCACAGACCAGCGGAACGGCTAGCCAGCGTTCGAAAGATGTACAGCAGCGTTTTGAGTGCACGCCATCCATGGCGATCCAGTGCAGTTAACATGTGAAAGCAATTCCGTCGTGCGGGCAGGGGCGCCCCAAGCACGGCCTGATCGACGCTAGATCTCTTCGATGAAGTCCTCCGGTGCATCAGCAAGTCCATACAGGGTGGCCCGTAGGGAGAGGCTAATGTGGCCGGTCTCGTCAACCAAAGAGAGCGTCATCACATCGGTCGTTAGTAGTAATCTTTGGCTGGCCAAGCTAGCCATCCAGTTTTGAATGTCTTGCAACGGACCATCGATTCGTAGCTCCAAGACATAGGTGTGGAGTTCGTACCGCGATGGCAGGTCGTCCTGTGCCATGGCTGCCGCATGAGGATCGTCATTTCCGCCTCCCCATTGTCGTTTCGTCGCCGCGGCAAGCTGGATCTTTCGCAATCGGCATCCCGACAGCCGAACCAGCTCCACAACCTTATCTCGTAAATCGGCTAGCCGTTCGTCGCGTAGATTTCTTGGCTCTAAGTCGTTCAGTAATGAATCGACTTGTTGTTCGGCCTCCTGAAGTTCGTTGGATTTGACTTGTGTTGCGCCCCATTGCCGCTGCAGTTGCTGCATGTCCTTCACTTGATGATGAACGGCAACATATTCATCGGCAGCGCGAAAACCAAACACAACTGTCGCTAGAAAGCATCCTAATGCAACGGTTATCCAAATGCGGCGATAGTACTTATTAAGCATGGGGGGTCTCTTTCACAGAAGAGTCGGACTTTGCCGGTTGGGTGCTCAATCGGATCTGGAACTGAATCTGCCGATCAAGTCCCTCGTTGCTCGTGCCTTGCAACGCTACCTCCCGGACTTCGGGCAACTGCCTCAAATAGCTGATCATGTCGAAGACGAGCGATTCCTCGGTGATCGTTCCATCAAGCACGATGTCCTGGCCTGATTGCCAGCGAAGTTCGTTCAGCTTGGCTTCGGGCGGGAAGCAGCCGGTGATGCGAACAAACAGATCATTCCAATCGGCTTCCAGTGTCTGCTGTTCGATTCTTTGAAGGTGATTGACCAGAGTGCGTTTCGCGGCCAACGTTTGGATACTCTGCCGGGCTGCGACCAGTTGCTGATCCAAGTCGATGGTGATGGCATGCAAATGTTCGAGCTTGTCTTGCTCGCTTGCGACCATTGTGAACATGGGCAGCAGGATGGCCGCAGCAACCAGCAATGGAGCCGTTAAACGTAGCATTTTGGCTGTGAACGTTAAATCGGAATCACGGCGAACCTCGACCAACATGTCGGGAATCGAACCTTCCGGCGGGGATTCCATCAGAGGCAGCACGGCCGCAACGGCTGCCGTGTGATCGACCAATAGACTGTTGGCATCGATGCGGTATAGGTCGGGTATCTCCGGTGCACTAAAAACCGCCACTTCGATCTCGCTTTGGCCTGCGAAAGCAATCACCGCGCCGGCCACCGTATGGGTGGATCCGCAGATCAGCAGACGCTTCAGATCGCCCGCGGCCACTTCTCGATGTCGATCGCAAAAACGGCGTAATCGTTCCACATGGCCCAGTAACGCTTCGCGCAGTCCATCCGCCGAGCGTGCCGCCGCGGGTCGGTAGTCGAGTAGCAAGCGGCCTTGGTGCGCAATCCCGATATCCCACTGGCCACCCGATCCGTCGGCCACCAGGATGGGCTGGTCGTCGGATGCTTGGACCCGATGCAGCAAACGCGCAATGGAGACCAACGAAGGTTCGGCCCACATCACATCCAGATTCTCGCGTCGGAACGCTTCGTAGATCGCTTCGATCACGACTCGATTGACGACTGCGGTGACCGCGTAATCGGTGCCCGCAGTCAGGGACTCACGGCTGTGGCCGACGATTTTTTCGCCGGGTCCGAGGGATAGGTATCGTTGTACGCGACTGTGGAGCGTCTCGATTTCCTCGTCGACGCGATGGCGCGCTCCCATCGCAATGCGAGTGACGCAGAAGTCGCCATCGATCGATACGGCCACCTGCTTGCGACGCATTTCCCAGCGTGCGGAGAGTTGATGCAATGCCTCCTGAAGAGCCGCCGTCCCTTCGGCAGTAAACCAGCCATGGGGGGCTGTGCAGGCGACCTCGTCGATTTGCAGATCGTAAATCCCATCACTGTCGGGGCTTGCAACGGCTAGCTGGATAACATTTTCCGCGATTCGAAGTCCGAAGACACGCTGCAATGGGGAGGAGGTTTTGAGTGGAGGCATGGCGATCGTTTCCTGCGGTTAGTTCCTGCGGAAATCTAGGTTGCCGATCGGGCGCTTGTCGATCAAATGTTGCAAGAAACCGCCGTCATCTTTACAGTTTGCCGGGGTCAATCTGGAGAACGATTGCCGGTTGTGTGGCCGTCGGATGAAGCCACACCGACAGCAGCGTCTCGGTCGCCGATACAGGAGTGACGGTGACGCGGGCGGTGTTGCCGAAGTCGGCGTCATATAGGTCGCCGGAGAAACCTGGGTTGCTGCGGAGGCTGGCGATTGCGCAGTGCTCGAGCCCCAAAACGACCTGCCGATCGACCTCGGTTTGCACCACATTACGGGTGCGCACCGCGGCGCGATGCTGTGCCCGGAGGATGGCGGTGGCGGAGAGCGCGATCACGGCCGCTGCCAGGGTGCAAACGAGTAACGCAGCGCCGCGCCGAGAGGTTCGGCGATGCCGGCAGCTTCGGCGATGGCGGTCTTGCCGATGGCGTTGTCGATTCACGGTAGCTTCGGCCAGTCTAGGGTTGCGGTGCACTGAGTCGTGGGCACACTGCCGCCGGACGAGGACACTCCGGCGAGGCTGAAGTCGATCGCATAAATGGCGTTGTCAGGACGCCGTGTCCGCGGTGTACAAGTGATGCGTGAAACCTGATCGGCTACCAATAACGATTCGCTGCGACTATTCATTCGCAACTGGTTGCCACGAATTTCCAAGCGCCAGCGAGTCGCTGACCGCTCAAATTCAATCCAGTTGGTCCCCACATCGACGATGCGATCGGCCGACCGCAGCGCATTCTGCGTCCAACTGGCGGCTGCTCTTAACTCCGCCGCTGGATCCCCAGCCGATTCCGCATCCTCCCACGCATGGGCGGAGGCTCGCATCATCGACGCCAGAGGAATCATCATGATGCCTACCAATACCATCGACGCAATGACTTCCAGCAGGCTAAAGCCAGAACGTTCGGTGCTTGATGATCGATGGCCGAGTGCGGCTACCGAGCGTTCGAATCTGTGCGACATAAAACGATCCGATGACATCGGGTTTAACGGGGGCGTGAAAGTTTCGTAACCAACGTCGCGGAGGGCTCGTCAGGGTCTAATGTGCGATCACGATCGAGGTCTTGCCACGTGCTGACTCGAATCTTCAAGATCTCCGCGCCGGTACCTCGGTAATTTCCGTCGGCGATGGTTTCGACTTGGTAGCGTCCATCGCTTATACCGGAACCAGCCAAGGCCGCTTCGCTAAGCCTGCCGGTTGGCCGGCGGTAGTCGCTTTGAAACGTGCCCGGGTTGATCAGCTCCGCCTTGCGAGCATCGATCAGACGCTGTGCTTCGTAAACGAGTTGTTCACGCGTTTGATGACGCTGACTCAGTCGACGCGATTGGTCCAGCAGCGATAACGAGGGGATCAGTAGCAGACTGGTAATAACTGTCGCCGCGGCCACTTCCATCAAGGTCGCACCGCCACGCGAGGATCGCACGAAGATTGCCGACCGAAGCGAATTTCGGCGGTCGCGGACCCTCGCCTCACGGTTCGCCGGAAGCGGTGTCCGAGCTATTTTTGGCTGATCCGGCCGCCAGCCGCTTGGACTTGGACCGTCCGCTGCGAGTTGCCCGAGATGCATTCCCAACGCAAGCTCCGGTCGGCATCCCCTGTCGCTAAAAAGCGGATGCGATTCGGCGATCCGGTGATCTGCACGAGTGGGTCGACGGGCCATGGAGTGATGGAACCTGGATCAAAAGAGTTTGCTTGAACGGTCAATAGGAGCCGCTGCCTGCCGGGCCGACCGAGCAATTCCACGTCGACTGGAGTCTTTTTTAAGATCGCTTCCTGGCGAGCCAACCGCAGCAGCCCCGCCTCATCGGAAACGACGTTTCGGGTGGCTGTCGACGAAAGGAAACTAGGTCCGATGGTCATCGAAGTGGCCACCATTGCGGTGGATAACACGACGACCGCTAGGATCGCCTCCAGCAGCGTCACACCGTGACGTGTGACACAAGCAATCCCTTCGGCTGAAGCGTGTCCAGCGCGAAGAGCGTTGCTCGGTTGAAAAATAGCTTTCACCAGTTTGCCTAGTTCTTGGTAAACGTGCCGGTGGTCCGGTCATAGCTGTACTTGCGACTCAGCGTTGCGTACCGAGTCCTGTCCTCAGGAGTCGTGTATGCGATGTAGCCGCTCGTCCGCAGTTGACCAATGTTCGTTGGAAATTGACCGTATTCGATGAAATAGGTGTTAGCCAAGCTATTGAGAGTGGCCAACTCTTGGACCGACATTTTGTCGTCGGCCTTTTGACGCATGGGGGCGACGGTAGCGACTGTGGCCGCCGCCACAACCGCCAAAATGATGACGGCAGCGATGATTTCGAGCAGTGAAAAACCGTTGCGATGTTGAGGACGTTGCATTTCTAGGACTCCTGGAAGAAGGAAGTTCATTGGGCTGCCCTTTCCAAGTGGGGCATTCGATGCAACCCTAGGTTAGGTTTCCAGGTCAGGAGCAAAAAAACATCGAGCCACCATTTTTTTTCAAACGTTCTCGTTTGCTGCCTGTCCCGCCGTGGTTTGACAACCAGAATCCGACGGAGCGGCAAGTCGCTAGCCCGGATTATTCACGTGAATGACTTGGGACGCCGCAACGGTCTTCCCGGATTGGACTTGCTTCAATCCCTTGTTTAGCAGGCTGCGTTTGGTAACCCGCTGCGTGAGCGAGGGATTTATCGGTGATCTCTCGCTTACCGGCCTGTTGATTTAATCGTTTGACCCGCAGCCGAAGGCGCAGGTTCCGCCTTTGGCCTTCGCCTACGGCTGCGGGTCAAACAATACGAACGTCAAAATGCAATAAATCAACGAGCCGTTACGCGTCGGGTTATCAATAATCCGGGCTAGCCGTCCCTCTTTACGGTCGAGGAACCGACAGCCTTCTGCTCGTCGCTCAAAATCTCGGGCTGCCTGTGACTTGGGCACGACTGCCTGCTGTTTGAGCGTTTTGGGAAGTGTTTCAAAAAAAAATGGAAATTTATGTGTTTCTTTCGTGCGAGATTCATGTTTCCTTAACAGCCTGCTGTACGGCTCGATTTGCGTCAGCTGGTCCGGATTCTTCCTTTAAGGGTTTGCTTGTGGTTTGATGCTTCGAGTTGCTTAAGTTCATTGCTTTTTTTTCGGTGGGGACCAAGTTGTCGCTGTGGATGCTCAGGCCTTGCAGAGAGGGCCAGCAGCAGGGATGTAGCCCGCAGGGTGGAACGGACTTTGCGTTCCCCGCACTCAACGTGAAAGGTCTCGCCGAGAGATATTGTTTTTTTGAATGGAATCGTAACACTCGCTTCCGCTTGATTCATTCAAAGGATTTTAGCGGCTTCCCACTAAGCCGCTCCCCCCAACTTTTACGGTCGATATCCTTCCTTTCCCTTCCTCTGGTTCATCATTCATGCTTTGGATCACTTCTAAACACGCTTGCCTTGTCGCTACTTTGCTGGCGGTCTCTGTTGTTTGCGGTTGTGGCGGCAGTTCGACGACAACCCTTCCCGCCCCCGACCAAGAAGCCGCCGCAGAGGCGGAGAGCATCATGTCGGCGCAAGAGGAGCAGCGTAAGTCGCGCGGCGCTCCTCCCAAAAGTAATTTCTAAGACTGCTTAATCCCTCAGGGTTTTCTCCTCCTCGCTCTTGTTTCGTGGAGGTTCATCATTTTGTGTCGTTCGTTTTCGACCTCAGGAGTTTTGTAATGTCATTCTCAAATCTCGGTTGCGATCCGCAATCGGATCCCCACAGTTCCCCTTCGCGATCGAGCCGAACGGGTTTCACGCTGGTGGAACTGCTCGTAGTGATTGCGATCATCGGCGTTTTAGTCGGTCTGTTGTTGCCGGCGGTTCAGGCGGCTCGCGAGGCGGCTCGCCGGATGAGTTGCTCCAACAATGTTAAGCAGTACGGTCTCGGTCTGCATAACTACCATTCGGCTTATCAAGCCTTTCCTCGCAGCCGTAACTACACTCGCGTCAACTGGCGTGGGTTGGGTACCAACGTCGGGATTCTGCCGTTCATTGAGCAACAGCCCCTGTGGGAAATGATTTCGAATCCTCATGTCAACGATGCGGGTACTGTTTACACCGCGTTTGGAGGTTTTCCTTGGGACTCGAATTACACTCCCAACCGCATTCAGGTTTCGACCTTCCGTTGCCCTTCGGATCCGTCGTCGAGCGACTTGATCGCGAAATGTAATTATGGTTACAACTTTGGGGATGCGGCTCGTTACATTTCCCACGCTTGGGAGACTCCCGGCGGTGGAAATCCATCCTACGAATGGGGTGGCGATTACGCGGTCGACCGCGGCATGTTTGTCTACAACGATGCCAAGCGCTTTCGTGATTGTTTGGACGGAACCAGCCAGACGATCATGATGGGTGAAATGGCAACCGACAATAAAGACCGCAAACTGGTTGGTACCGCAGCGGTATTCAACGACCGCGCCTTCCAAACGAACCTACAACTGTGTCGCGATGTGATCGATCCGGCTCGGCCGCAATTCTACGCGCCGGGCTTGGACTTAATCGGATTCGGTAGCTTTGGCGGCCAGTCCAATCGCGGTAAGTGGTGGACCGATTGTGTCGGAGCCAACTCGATGATCAACACGATCTTTTCACCTAACAGCCAGAGTTGTATCTACAGCGGTGGCCCCGGAGATGACTGGTTCGGCGGTGTCTTTACCGTGACCAGTAATCACCAAGGGGGAGCTCATGTTTTGATGACCGACGGTTCGGTGAAATTCATCACCGAGTCGATCAACTCCTCGACCGCAGGCATGGACACCAACATGACGGTCACTCGTTATGCCCCGGGTCCGGTCCATCAAGTCGGCATCGAAAGCCCCTTCGGCATCTGGGGTGCCATGGGCACGCGGGCGTCGGGTGAAACGCGATCGAATGAATTCGAGTAGGCCTGCCTTTCGCGGTCATTCATGATTGAAAATCGACGCGTGAGTTTATCCAATTCGGGTAAACTCACGTTTTTTATGGCTGGGGTTCTGCGTCGCTTTCAAAACTTTCTTCGACAAAATCCTCTTTTTGCTTGTTATCGCCATTTGGGTCTGCTCTATTGTTCGCCAGGGGGTGTTCGTGCCCGCCTCTCCCACGCGCTTGATGGAGCTCGGTCATGCATCACCCGATCACCCGATCACCCGATCACCCGATCTGCTGGTTAGCTGGGCGGCATGCGTGCTAGCCTTGTGTTTTACCACCGGCTGTGGCGCTGCGGCATCTTCGGGCGGAGAGCGATCTGACGACAGTGCCGGTCCGTTGGCCAGTTCCGAAGTGGGCGTCAGTGCTGGAGCGATCGACGTCAGGGTAATCGAGGCAGGCGTGGTGTTTGCCGATCAGCCCGGCTACCTCTGTTTTCCGCTCGAGGAAATCGGATTCGATCGGGACACGGCGCCCCTGTCGGTACATTCGTCTTGCCACTGTGTGACGCCAAGCTTGGTTCGATACCAAGCTGCGGACGGTTCCGCGCCTGTCGCGATCCTGTTGCAGTACGTTCCAGAAACCGAGTTGCAAGCCGACGCGCCACAGGCCTCGCCCTTGGCGGTGACTATCGACCTGCGATGGGCCGACGGCAGTTTGCAAACCGTCACGATCAATTTATTGCATACGGTTCTCGCGACGGTTTCGAAGAGTGAGGTGATGCAATGACGCGGCAAACATCCGACCTTTCGCATTCCCGGCTGGCGAACGATTCCGCGGAAATATTGGTATCGGTGGTGATGCCCTGCTTAAATGAAGCTCGCACATTAGCAGAGTGTGTGGAGCAAGCACATGCGGGTTGCAAAGCGGCGGTTGCGTCGCATCGCTCGGGAGTCGAGTTCAGTGACGAGTTAGGGTACGAGATCATCATCGCTGACAACGGCAGTTGTGACGGCTCGCCTGAGCTCGCAAAGGCGCTTGGAGCGCGGGTCGTTTCGGTTGCACAGCGCGGTTACGGTTCCGCTTTGCGCGGCGCGATCGCGGCCGCTGAAGGCCGATATGTAGTCATGGGAGATTCCGATTGCAGCTATGATTTTGGCGAGGTGCCTCGGTTTCTGGAAAGGCTGGCCGCGGGCAATGAGCTCGTTTTAGGCAATCGGTTTGCCGGTGGCATCTTGGCCGGGGCGATGCCCTGGCATCATCGTTACATCGGCAATCCTCTTCTGAGTGGGTTGGGGCGTTTGCTGTACCGTACCCCCTGCCGCGATTGGCACTGCGGACTGCGAGCCTTTGAGCGGGAGCCGTTCAAGGGTTTAGAATTACAGTGCGTCGGCATGGAGTTCGCTAGCGAGATGGTGATCCATGCAGCCAAGGCGGGACTGCGGATTGCGGAGATTCCCGTGAAATTGCACCCTGATGGCCGCGCTGGCCCGTCGCACCTGCATAGTGTGCGCGATGGCTGGCGACACCTTTCGCTCATCATGAGAGACTCGCGCAGAAAACTCGTGGCACTGATCGCCGCCTGTTTCGTTGTCGTAGTGCTGTTTGCCGCTTGCGTCCCGCAAACGTTTTCCAGTCGGGATGAAAATAGTGCCGGTCAGCCGGTGTTGGTCCACGATTTCGGGATCATCCGCAAGGGGGAAACCCATGCCCATGTGTTTGTCGTTAAGAACGATCGCGACCGCTTGTTAAAGGTCAAACGCTTAGAGATTTCTTGTGGATGCGTGAAGGCGAAGATCTCCGCAAATGAATGTTTGCCGGGCGAATCTCTAACAGTCACGGCGATCTATCGCGTTGATTCGGCTCCGATCGACGAGCAACAACGAATACGTGTCGTCCTCGCGGAGGAAGAGTCGAGCGAATGGCCGATACTGGTGGTGCGGGCTCAGGTGCGGGCTCCACTGCATCTGTCAAGACCATCGCTACGTTGGGATTTGTTGGCGGGAGACCGGAAGAGTGCTGTTACGAAGAAAGTGGAGGTTATCAATTATTCCGCGGAAGATTGGGCGGGAATTGAGTTCGACGCTCCCGATTGGATGAAGATTGACTATCAGGAATTGTCTGGTAGTTCAGCACCTCAGGGAATCGCTCGGCAGCAATGGATGGTAGCAATCCAGGTGCAAGACCCCGCGTCAAATATGTCGCGTCAGGAAGCGACGATCAAGTTTCGTGCGAAGGGTACAGGCTCTCTGTACATCACAGCTCTGCCTGTAGATGTGTGGCGGAGGGCGTCGGTTCGTGCATTTCCTGAATCGGTTTATCTGTCCCCGCAGATTTCCCAACTGCGTCAGCGCGAAGTGAACATCACGCTGGATTCTATGGTGGCAAAACGATCGCTAAATGCAGAGTCGTTTCAGATTGATAACCCGTTTCCCGCGTTTGTTGGATTGGCGATAAATCAAGAATCTGCGTCGCGTTGGATACTTCGTGCCACCTGTCAAGGGACACCGCCATCAGATCAAGAGGGTGTTATTCAATTGCGCCTTCCCGAGATTTATACACACGCAACGGAAATTAAGATTCGGGTAGCGGGATCTGGAGCGGCTGAAGTGGAGGAACCACAGTGAACGGGTTGGTTCTGTCTTTCATGGTAACAACCACCGCGTTTGTCCTGGTGGATTCAGCGATAGCGCGGGACTGCGGTCCGCGTGCAGTGCATTCTGTTATGACTGATTTTGGAATTGAAGTTTCACTACAGGAAATCAAGGAACAACTGCTCAAAGACGCCGTTTGGGGTTGTAGTATGGCCGACATCAAGGATTGCTTGGAGGACTATGGTTTAAATGCTTACGGAGTGTCCGTCGGTGAAGGCGTTGCGTTGCGTAGGTCAGATCCCGTTATTCTTTGCATGCGAAATTACCGGGGCTCTCCGCATTTTGTCGTCGCACGGCCCAGTTCAATGTCTCTGGCGACATTGGAAGTTCAACTGGCACCGAATCACGTTGTCACGCGACCATTGGATAGCGTGCTCCCTGCCTGTTTCTCGGAAGTTTTAATCATTAGCGACAAGCCAAACCTACCTATTGAAGCATATATCCACACCGAGCACTTCCCGAACAAATCCCCGTTCTGGACACTTAGTTTTGTAGTTGTGTTAGTGGTTCTCACCACTCTGGTTTCCCGTCTTCCTTCAAAAGGAAAGAAAAGCAATGAAGATCGTACTGATTATCCACTTGGTTGCGATTGTGGTTCTGGCAAGCATCGGATTGCACGAAGCCCAGCAACAGCAGCGAGCCAGGTCCGTGGGTGACCGTATTTTATCGATGATTTTTGGAGCATCGGACGAAAGTATTTGTTTTATTGAAGACAATGGTTTTTGTCAGGATAACGTGCCGACGCGGCTGTGCTCCGCGACGTGTGTCCCTCGCGAACTTGTCCCCGGATACGAGTGCGTGCCGGCAGATCCGCCAATGGAGTACCCACCTTTAGCCGATCCACCGGCGGTCATCAAGCTTGATGTGCAGCGCGAGATCGATTCCAGAGACATAAAGCAGTGCGCAAAGGTAACTCCTTGGCACATTGAAGGCCAAAGAGAGGAGGGTATTGGCGATGCCGTCGCGTGTCAGGTTATCTATGAGTGTACCTGCGAAGAGTTGGTGCTAGGTTCCGGAATCCATGACTGTGTCCGATTAGTGGATAACGGAGCACAAGGGATTGTATTTGCCGAGTCACTTGATCATCGAATTGAATGTGAGCCGGAAGGGGATTTCTGTGCTTTTGACCAGCTTTGAAACGGTTTTGCACACTTCGTCTGGCGATCTTTTTCAGACGCACATACGCTTCCCGTTGGGCTCTGCACGCGAAGTCAATCGCGTTGCTGGCTTCATTTTCTCTTCCACGGTTCGTCGCATGAATAGTTCTCTTCTGGTGAATGTTTGCAATTGCAGAAGTCATCGAATCGCTGTGTTTGCGATCGTGCTAAATCTGCTCTCACTCGTCAATGTTCACGCGGAGTGGACCCACGAGACCATTCTGGAAGCGTTGGTCGCCGAGCGGATCAAGTTGCGTAGCGGGGTCGCGACGATGACTGGATACGAATCGTCTCGAGGAACCACAATCGTGTTTGAATATGACAAAAGCGACTGGAGTGGTTCCGAAATCGAAAGGACCTCTTCCGATCCATACTCGGGACCCGTGCCAGCCAAATTGAAATTTGCGTTCGATTTTTCGAAGGGTCTCTATCTGGTTGATCATACGGGAATTTTCCGACCGAGTGTCTCGCCGATCAGTCCACGTCCAGCGGCTAAATCGTCACCCGACCGAAAGGCGGCGGTTGGGTGGCGTACTCTTTTTTTTCGTTCGAATGAAGCCACGTATCTGTATTCCGGTGGAGGGTCGATAAAGCGAGGACACCTGTACTACAGCGAACGGGAAGAAGATCGGGACCGTTGGCGAAGTGCGGTTCCCGACATTCGCATAATAAGCATGCGCAGTCCCGGGTATTGGTTCAATAGGACCGCCTTTGACGTCAATGCGATTCCCGTCCCGTTTTCAACTAGACTGGACGCCAAAATCAGAATGGATGAGGAAAGCCAAGAACTGCATCTTTGGCAGTCGAATAACTCAGACTACCTTAATAGGTACATTATCGACGTGGAAAATGGGTTTTCGGTTACTAAGATCGTAATGGAGCGTAAAGATCTGTTTGAGCGTGACCAGGAGTTGGCGCCCATTCAAGAAATCACTTGCAAGTGGGATGTCGTCAATGGAGTCCATGTCCCGGTCCACTACAAGTGTACTGGAAAGGCACTGTCGTCGGGTCGGCATTCGGAAGACGAGAAGTTTCTGCGTACGCGAGTTGGGTGGCAGTTTCGTGAAGCGGAGTTCGATATTGTCTGGGATTCGGTGAACGAAGAGATTGATCCGGAGTATTTCGATCGGGAGCAGTGGGAGCTGGAATACGGTACACCCGTGATGGCCAGTCATGGTAATGGCTATCGACAAGTCGCAAGCATCGGTAGGACGCAGCAAGGTGCCGATGCGTTTCCTCAGCCGGAGGCAAAAAAAAGTTTACGACGAGTGTTACTGCTTGGGTTGATAACCTCGTTCTTGGTTTTCCTGGTAGTTTCTTTATGGATAAAAAAGAAGGGTCGCATCATGGGTTCATCGAATGATTGATGATGAACTCGAGACACTTTGTTGGAGGGCATTTGTATGGGGTTTTTAAGTGGAGGAGCCGCGTGGCATGCGTCATTGATGCGAAAGGTAATGTTTCCGATGGTTCTACCATTGCTGTTGTCGGTGGGATGTGGCAGCGAGGTTGAAGTGCATATCTATGATGCACGCGTGTTGGAGGCATTGGCCCATTTGGATGCCGAGGTGGAGTTAAGCGATTCGGGACGGGTTTCCGATTTGAATTTGGAAGGACAGGCGATTGCAGCGGACGATTGGCAGGCGATTTGTGAATTAGCGGAGCTGCATCGGCTGAGCCTTTATGGAGCCACATTTGAGCTATCGCATTTGAAGGATTTGGCAAATCTTGGGCGACTGGAGGCATTGGGGGTCGGAAAGACGGCCTTGACCGACGAAGGTCTGCAATGCTTAGTCGATATTCCCAACCTGCGTTGGCTGTGGTTGTTTGGTTGTGACCAATTGACGGAAGCGGGCATCAATGACTTTCGCGCCGCTCGGCCAGATGTCGAGGTCTATCAATAAGGTGGTTTCGATGTGGAGACGTGCGACCATTCGGGCGGGAGTGACCTTAATTGAGTTACTGGTGGTGTTGGCGATTATTGGGATGCTTGTAGGGGTGTTGTTGCCTGCGGTGCAGCGCGTCCGCGAGTCATCGCGCCGGATGTCGTGTACGAATCACTTGAAGCAACTGGGGTTGGCGGTGCATGCCTACCACGATCAATTCGGCTTCTTTCCAATAAACGTGGCGGCACAAGCGGAAGGGCCACGTCCGTGGCGGCAGCGAAACGGAAAGGGATGGCTGGTGAGTATCCTGCCGAACCTGGAGCAAGGGCCGTTGTATGAATCGTTACGGCCCGGGTTTGCGGGAGACTTCTTTTCCGGGAGCGGTATGGCTGATCCGGCTGTCCTGCCGGTGATGCAAACCCGAGTGGCGACGCTACAGTGCCCCTCGGATGGCTTTGTGCAATCGTTGTCCATCGCACAGTTCGAATGGGAAGGAACTCCGGTGGCTTTGACCAGCTACAAAGGCGTTTTGGGGGATCATCGCGTGGGCGGGGCATTGAGCACTCATCCGGGGACGATGCCTGACTGCCATGAGGGAGTGGGCTGCAATGGATTGTTTTTTCGGGGCAGTTATCAGGATCCGCAGCGGATGGCCGGAGTTACCGATGGTTTGAGCAATACGCTGATGATCGGGGAGGATTTGCCTCGGCACAACGATCATTCGGCGGCGTTCTATGCCAATGGTGATTGGTGCAGTTGTCATGGTCAGTTGAACTACCAGCCCGATCCGCGAACTCCGCGGGACTGGTGGAACGTGATGACCTTTCGCAGTCAGCACAGTGGCGGCGCAAACTTTTGTTTAGCCGATGGAGCGGTGCATTTCGTTTCCGACTCGGTGGATTATTTTTTGTACCGGGGATCGTGTACGAAGGACGGTGGCGAAGTGGTGGCAGTGCCGTGACCTTGGTTCCGCCTGCTGTTTTCGATGGCTTGGTCGCCGCCGTGTGGTTGGCGGTAAATTTTGTGGTCGTGCTTGGTGCGTGGCGGATGGCGAGGCACTGGTTTTCGCACAGCCCGCCATCGGTGCGTTGGTTGGCCACCGGCTTGCTGTGCTTAGCAACGATCTGGCTGGCGGTTCTGATGTTGGGAAGCTGCGGGATACTGAATCGCCTGAGTTTGCTGGTTCTCGCAGGGGCGATTGGAGGAGGGTTGGCTTGGCGTTATCGGGCGGAGGAGTCGGCATGTCCCGAGCGGCCCCCCAAGCGATCCTCCGCAAGCCATTTGCCGACGATCGGATGGCTGTTGTTTGCTGGGTTTGGCGTCGCACATGTGACTTGGCGAGGGTTGCTGACGTTTCCCACTGACTTTGACACCTTGATGTATCATCTGCCGATCGTGGTCGAATGGCTGCAGACGGACAGCCTGTACGTACCGCGTTCGTCATATTGGTGGACCCCAGGCAACGGTGAAATATTGGTGCTGTGGATGGTGGCTCCATTTTCTGGGGATTTTTTATACACCCTGGGCAATGTGCCGTTTGTGTTGCTGTGGGCCGTTGGCAGCTATCGGTTGGCCAGGGAGTTTCGCCTGCCGAGCGCTTGGGCTCATCTTTCCGCGATGGCCGCGGTCACGGTCTTTACCACACTGGACGAGTTGGACGATTGCCAGAACGACATTGCGATTGCGGCGTTGTTTGTCAGCGGTGCGGCCTTTGGCGGACAGTTTCTGCGGCGGTCGACCGGCGGTGCGCTGCTGCTGCTGGGGCTGAGCGTGGGAGGATTGGCCGGAGTAAAGTACAACGCACTAGGGTACAGCTTGTTGGTGGTTGCGAGTGTGGCGGGGCTGTGTTTGGTGCAGCGGCGTTATCGGGATGCCGTTCACTGCGGGTTGGCAAGCCTAGCCGGGTTCGTGCTGTTGGGCAGTTTCTGGTACGTACGCAACATGGTGATCTCCGGCAGTCCGTTGTACCCCATGGGATTATCGGCGGACATCGAAACGGGTTATCCCGACGTCGGTGCGACGACGTTATGGGGAAACGAAGATCCCGAAGTGCCGCAGCTAGCGATGCGGGCGTTATGGCGGATGACCGGCCCATTGCACTACTATGCGGTCTGGATGTTACCGGGCGGGATAGCCTTGCTGATCTTGCAGGCGCTGTTTCGGATGTGGCATCGGCGGTCTCCGGGGAACGCGGCACAAACCCTCGCCTATGCCGCCACATTGCTGGCGGGCACTTTGGGATTGTTGTTGATCTCGCCTTTTTGCGTGGAAGATGTTGCCGGCAGCTTGAATCACCTGAAATGGGGCTACACCCCGGCGCGCTACGGCCTTAGTTTTCTGACGATGGTCGTCTTGGTGGGAGGGATGGTCAGTTTTCGTTGCTGCCAGATGTTGGTTTGTGGCACCTTGTGGGTCGGGCGTGTTTGCGTGTCTTTGAGTGAGGGGAGGACCACGCGGGTCTTGGGGTCACGGTTCGGCTCGTTTTGTCGGCGGCGACTCTCGCAAGTTCGGGCCGTTTTTTTACGTTGGGAATGGGGACTGCTTTTCGGATTGTCGCTCCTGTTGATCTTGCAGGCCGAGTCGGTGTTTGCAGAACACAGCCGCCGACGCTGGGGATCCTCGCCTTGGGAATTTTGGATCATTGCGGTCGATGCGATGATGGCGATTTGGTTGGCGCGCGCTTTCTCACGTCGGTTAGTGGTGTGGCAACGTCGGGTTGCGGTCGCGACCGTGGGATTGCTGATCATGGTCGCGATATCGTATCGATCGGCCGAGTGGCATCAGGGATTTAACTCGCACTATCGCTACTATTTTCAGTCCAGTTTGTTTTCTCCTCACGAACAAGCTGTGCCACCGTGGGGGCGGCGTCTGCTGGTGTTGGACATGCGCTGTTATCCGTTTTTGGGTTCCCGCCGCGACACGGAAGTTTATCGTCCCCGCTTGATTGCATCGGTGGACCGAGTCGAGCGGATGATGCGCGAACACGATCTCACATGGGTGGCGACGCACAGGCGGCGTCAGCGAAACTATTATCTCTACAGCGAGACATACAAGTGGTTGAGCGACCACCCGGGTCGTTTTCAGCAGCTTCCGTCGCAGGGTTATTACAGTCTGTTTTCGTTGTTGGACCAGGAGAATCGCCCGTGAGAGCCGAGGCCGAATTTGATGCCTTTGCGGAGACTTACCAGCAGACGTTGGACCGGGCGATTGCGGCGTCAGGTGAAGATGGTTGTTATTTTGCGGGTGCCCGAGTGGATTGGCTGCGATCGCTACTCGAAGCTGAATCCTGTGATTGTCGATCGATCTTGGATTTCGGCTGTGGGACCGGCATGGGGGTCACTTCTTTGGCGGAGCGGTTTCAGTCCGCGCGGATCACCGGGATCGATGTTTCATCAGCCAGCTTGGCGATCGCCGCTCGTCGGCATCCCGACTCGACGATCCGTTTCGAGCATGCTGCGGACTTCCAGCCTCACGCGGACCAAGACCTTGTGTATTCCAGCGGCGTACTGCATCACATTGATCCCTGTGAGCGAGCGCATTGGTTGGCAGTGATCGCCCAGGCGTTGCGTCCGGGAGGTGTTTGTGCGATCTGGGAAAACAATCCCTGGAGCTTGCCAGCCCGCTACTGCATGCGCGTCAACCCGTTCGACCAGCAGGCCTCGATGGTTTCGGCGCGCAACGTACGGAAGCTGTGTCGCGAGGCGGGATTGCAGGTGTTCTTGACTCGCTACGCTTTCATCTTTCCACGCTGGCTGGCGGCACTGCGGCCTTTCGAGCAGTCGATGGCGCGGTTTCCGTTGGGGGCGCAGTATGTTGTGCTCAGTCGCGCTGTCGCGATGTAATCGACCGTTGCTTACGTTTTCTGGTGGCTGGGGTTGTGGTTCAGGTCGGCTCGGCGACCGAGCACGCGGTAGACTTCGGCCTTGTCGGTCAGCCCCTGAGCGACCAATTGCCAAGCCCGGTGCGCAAGCGTTTGCAAGCCCGCCTGTGCCGCTTGTCTGGCAATCACGTTGGCCGGCACGCCGGTTTCAATCAAGCTGCCGACTTGATTGCCGATCGGATCGTCACCGTCGAGTCGTAGCAGTTCCGCGATCGCGATCCGTCCGCGGTAGCCGGTTCCGCCGCAGGCTTCGCAAGCCGACGTGTCGGTGGATGTCGGGCGGCACATTTGGCAACATTGACGCAGCAGTCGTTGGCTGCAGATCGCGCGTACGCCGGTGCGAATCAGGTAGGGTGGCAGTCCCATTTGAATCAATCGCTGCAACGCGGTAGCGGTGTCCGAAGCGTGTAGGGACGAGTAGATTAAATGGCCGGTTAAAGAAGCTTGCAGAGCCGCTTCGGCCGTTTCGGGGTCGCGGATTTCGCTGACCAGCAGCACCTCGGGGTCTTGGCGAACGACGCTGCGGAGGGCCGCGGCGAGCGTCATGCCGGAGGCGGGATCGATTTGGCTTTGGCTGACCCCGGTCAGGATCGATTCGGGAGGATCCTCGATCGTGACGACCGACCTCCGAATGGGCCGAGCGGCAATGCGCCGCAGGCAGGCGTAGAGGGTGGTGGTTTTTCCGCTGCCCGCCGGACCGGTCAACAAGATGGCCCCATCGGTTTCTTCGGAGAGTTGTTCCAGCGAAGCGGTGACGTCGTCGCTCAGTCCGAGCGTGGTGAGGTCTTGCAGCGCGTCGTCGTTTTGAAAGATACGGATCACGGCGCGCTGGCCGTGAATGGTGGGAAAGATACCGACGCGCAGGTCACGGGCATCCCGATCGCGCACGATGCGACCTTCTTGGGGCTGGCCTGCCTTGTAGGTCGGCAGGCCGGCGAGCACCATCAGCCGGGCGGCTGGATCGGTCGATTGGCCCTTGCCGACGGTGGCAATGGCTTGCAGGGCCCCGTCGATCCGTAGCAAGATTTCCCAGCCATCGGCACGAGGGTGAAGATGGATATCGCTCGCTCGGCGCTGCAGACCGAGGTCGATCATCGTGTCGACCAATTCAACCGCATAGTTGGGGCTGGACGGCGACAGTTCGAGCAACCTCGCGGCGAGGGCTGTGGCTTGGTCGGATTCGGTAGGCATTCCAAGCAGAGCCTCGCGGACGATCGGCTTAAAAGAGCCGATTGTAACCATTCAGGGCGGCCACGCGGTATGCTTCTGCCATGGTGGGGTAGTTAAAGGTCGTTTCGACGAAGTATTCGATCGTGTTGTTGGGGGCCGGCTGATTCATGATCGCTTGGCCGATGTGTACGATCTCCGACGCGTTGGCACCGAAGCAATGCACGCCCAGGATTTCCATTGTTTCACGATGGAACAGCAGCTTCAGCATGCCGACGGTGGCCCCGATAATTTGGGCCCGAGCGAGGCTTTTGAAGTTACTTTGTCCGACCTCGTAGGGCACGCAGGCGGCGGTCAGTTCGCGTTCGGTGCGGCCGACGGAGCTGATTTCGGGGCTGGTGTAGATGCCCGTGGGAATGTCATCGAGTCGCAGGTTGCCTTCGACTTGCCCCAGCATGTGCATGGCCGCGGCGCGGCCCTGCGTGTAGGCGGCGCTGGCGAGCGACGGAAAGCCAATCACGTCGCCGACGGCATAGATATGTTCGCGAGCGGTTTGGAATTGGTCATCGACGATCAGTTGGCCACGTGAATTGGGTTCGACGCCGACATTTTCCAAGCCCAGATGATCGGTGTTGCCTTGCCGGCCATTGGCCCACAGGATGACATCGGTCTTCAGGCGTTTGCCACTCTTGAGCGTCATTACGGCGCTTTCGTTGGAGTCGCAGCCAACGATCGACTCGAAGGCTTCGTTGTGGCGAATCACAACGCCTTGGTCGCGTAAATGGTACGAGAGTGCGTCGATGATTTCGTCGTCTAGGAACTCCAGCAGTTTGTCACGCGTGTTGACCAGATTGATCTTGATGCCGAGGTTGCGGAACATCGATGCGTATTCCGCTCCGACCACTCCGGCGCCGTAGACGGTGATCGACTGCGGCTTGGTGTCCATGTCCAAGATCGTGTCGCTATCAAAGATGCACGGGTGGTCGAAATTGACATCGGCGGGCCGAAACGGTCGCGAGCCGGTGGCGATGACAAAATGTTTGGCCCTAACCGTGACGCCGTCGATTTCCACGGTATGTTCGTCGATAAAGCGGGCGTGTCCCTTCAGCACGGGGACATTGTTGCGGTCGTAGAACGATTGCCGCATGTTGACTTGCTTGCCGATGATCGCCTGTGTCCCCTGCTTCAGTTGCTTCATCGTAGGGCTGAGATGAATGCCCCATTCGCGAAACATGGGGTTGTTGAGCGCCGTCATGGTCGACGTAATGGAGTAGCGGAGGGCTTTGCTGGGGATCGTCCCCCAGTGCGTGCAGCCTCCGCCGATGACTTGGTGTTTTTCGCAGACAGCAACTCGCCAGCCACCTTTGGCGGCCTGCATTGCAGCCCCCTCGCCGCCGGGGCCCGAACCAATCACCAACAGGTCGTAGTCATATTTTGAATCATTCATACTAAGATTATCGTGAATTTGCTGGGAATCGGGTAGGGCAACTTGTTACTGACTAGTGTTTGTTCCAAATTATTGCTTTTGAATTCCTGAACGGCGTGCGGAGCGCCGGCTTCTCTTGTTAATGATAGGCTATCTTCAATGCGTCTCGCCGCCCTTCAGATGGATGTGTATCTGGGAGAAGTGGAGAAGAATTTCCAGCGGGTGATCGATCGCATTAGAGAGGCGGCGAGCCACGGTGCCGAGCTGGTTGTGGCGCCCGAATGCGTGTTGTCGGGTTATTGCTTTGAGAGTCGCAGCGAGGCGCTTGCCAGCGCGGTCGACGTGACCGATCCGATGTGGCATTGGTTGCTTGATACGGTGGCCGAGACTGGCACCCACGCGGTGTTAGGTTTTTTGGAGCGGACGCCAGAGGGTCGCTTGTTTAATGCCAGTGCATTGGTCGGCCCGGACGGGCTGGTCAGCGTTTATCGCAAGATTCACTTGCCGCAGTTGGGTGTCGATCGTTTTGTGGATCGCGGAGATCGGCCCTACGTGGCGTCGGCCGCCGGCGAGGCCAAAGTCGGTTTGGCCATCTGCTACGACAGTTCTTTCCCCGAGCCAATGCGGGTTTTGGGTTTGGCGGGTGTCGACGTGATTGCACTATCGACGAATTGGCCGGTCGCCGCCAAGCGGACGGCGGAGATCGTGCCGCCGGCGCGGAGCATGGAAAACCACTTATATTTTGTGGCTGCCAATCGCGTGGGGCATGAGCGCGGATTCCACTTCTGCGGTTGCAGCAGCATTTGCGGACCCGACGGCGTGGAGTTGGCACGGGCGGCGGATGATCAAGAGCAGATCCTGCACGCCGAAGCCGATCTGGCGGTGGCGCGCAGCAAGCGGATCGAGCGCACCGCGGGGGCTCATGTGATCGATCGCTTTGCCGATCGACGACCCGAATTTTACGGGTCGGTGATCGATCCCGTCTCTGGGCAAGTTGTCGATCGGTTGATCGATTGAATGATCCGTTGATCGCCAGCCCGCTCCGGTGCAAGGGCTTGGCCTCGACTTTCGTGCTGAGGCTTGCTGCGGGCTCGCCTATTTGGCCGTCAGCACAAAGGT
>CAYZHQ010000076.1:0-3226 GCA_964477385.1 uncultured Pirellulaceae bacterium | reverse complement strand
ACTTTCGTGCTGAGGCTTGCTGCGGGCTCGCCTATTTGGCCGTCAGCACAAAGGTGCCGCTTTTGCCTGCCACGGCAATGTCGGTTTTACCGTCGGCGTTGAAGTCATCGGTAACGATCTGCAAGCCCGTTCCGACGCGGCCTTCGTCGATCGTAAAACGTTGAAACGAGAGGTCGGCGGCGTTCCATTTGTAGTAGTACAGGCATGGCGGTTCCTGGCCGCCCGGATCGTTCCCATTGTGTGCGTAGTAGCGTTTTCCGGTGATCAGTTCGGGCTGTTGGTCACCATCCAGGTCGACCCACGTCAGTGAATGCGGTTGGCTGAAACTGCGGTCGATGAGGTGTTCTTGCCACTGCAGTTTGCCCGCTTCGTCGCGACCTTGGTTCTGCCACCAGTACAAGCCATAGTCGTGGCCCTTGCCGAAAATCAGATCGTTCCGTCCGTCGCCATCGAGGTCGACCACCAGCATCGGCAAGCTGGCGTGGATGTCCCAGTCGGCGTGAAATTTCCACGGGCTGTCCCAGGGCGCGTCCGCGGGTTGTTCGTACCAGCCTTGGCCGACCAGCACATCCGGACGGCCGTCGCCACTGATGTCTCCGACGCCGATGCCATGGCCATTCGCCGATTCGCCCAGCACGTGTCGTTGCAGTTCAAACGCCTGCGGTTTGGCTTTCGTCGGTGGCTTGGCCGCGTCGATCGGCGCGATGCGCCACACCACCATCGGCACGTTTTTTTTCCAGCTATTGACGATCCATTCCGGCAAGCCGTCACCGTCGAGGTCTTCCAGCAGTTGGCCTTCGTTGGCGCTGTTGCCGGTGTCGACCCATTCGTGTGCCGGCCACTGTTTGCCTAGGCGAAGTGAATCGCTGCCGGGGTTTTCGTACCAGAAGACTTTGGTGGGAAGAAACGAGCCGGCCACCACATCGAGTCGCCCATCGCCATTGACATCGAACAGGTAATCGCCGTTGCTTTGCACATACCCATTCCAGTCGTCGATCGACCGGACGGGTCGCGCCACCCAGTCGGATGAAGAAAACCAGTAGCGGCCCGCGACCACGTCGGCTTGGCCGTCGCCATCGATATCGCCAGCGGCGACACCTTCGTTGCCGTCGACGGCCAATTGCCGAATTTCGAATTCGATTCCCGTCGACGACGGGGCTTCCGCGGTGGAAGACTGCGCCAAGCTGACAGTAGCGCCGAGCCAGCCGATCGCCAGGGTTGCCGCTCGCAGGGCGAATGGCAGACGTCTGGCGAGCCGTTGAGTTGTGGTCATGAAGATGGGCATGGAGTGATCTCCAGAGAAGGTTAAAAGGAATCGCAAGCCCGAAAGATGGCTTGATCGGTGGGGGGGTGTGGCAGGAGGTCGCTAAGCGGCAGGTCGCTCGCCAGCGGAGCGTCTATCGATTGTAGCTACCCGCAGGCCCGTGCGGCTCCCAGCTGTTTTTTTTCCAAAACCCAGCGAAATTTCCGCTCCAGGCGTCGTGATCCGACATTTTTGGGGAATTGTTCAAGTAAACTAGGGCAGATTGGGGATGGCGACTGGCCTGCTGTGTAAAGGCCATCAACAATTCATCGGCAGCATGATCGGCACCACGGTTTGGATTCACTCGCTCGTCTCTTAAAACGCAGTAATTCAATGGCACTCTTTTTTGAAGACTTGAACGTCGGCGATCGCTGGCTCAGCCTGACGCGGCAGCTTGATCGAGAGGATGTGATCGATTTTGCCGATTTGACAGGCGATCACGACCCACTGCATGGCGATGAAGACGACCAGCAAGGTTCGCCTTTTGGCCGTCCGATTGTGCATGGCCTGCTGGGGTTGTCGGTGATGGCTGGCTTGTCGACGCAAAGTCCCGCCGTGAACACGCTGGCATTGGTGCGGATTGGAGAATGGCAATTTGATCGTCCCGTCTATTTCGGCGATACGGTTCACGCGGTCACCGAAGTCACCGATTTGCAGCCCTATGGCCGTCGGGCAGGGCGGGTGATCTGGCATCGTCAGTTGGTCAATCAGCACGGCCAGGCGGTGCAGAGCGGCACGCTGGAAACGCTCGTCGCGATGCGTCAGCGGATCTCCAAGCGTTCTCGCGCGAAGTCCACCAGCGATGGCCCGGTGTCGGTCGCGAGTTCGACGTAGCATCGGATGGCTGAGGCTCCTTGTGGAGCGTGCTGGCTACTTCGGCTTAGTGACGGTTGGAGGCTGCTCCTTGGCGGTTCTCTCCTCGCTCTTGCGAGCCGGCGATGAGTTCGGGATCCAGCGTTGCAGCCAGTCGTTTAGCGAGAAGCGAAGCGTGTCTTGGCGTTTTGCCAGTTGGGCGTTCATGCGGTCTGCCAGTTGCTCGTTCTGCCGGGGCACCCACTTTTTCTGCAGCCATTGTTCGATCGCTTCGCCCAGCCACTCCGCCGGGTCACCACGCAGTTGGCTCAGTCGGTCGAGGTGGAAATCGGCGACTTCCAGGCTGGCTTGGTCGATGTGAGGCATGATCACCACGGCCGGGGGTAGCTGTTGGTAATCGAGTTGCGAAGTGACCGTCACTGCGGTCGAAAAGCGGATTCGGGCGGTCGCCTGGGCATGCAGGCTGAGCAATTTCAGGCCATGGTTGTAGCGGATTTGTCTCGCGAACAGGCTCGTTGTCGCGTTGATTGTCAGCCGAGCTTGTAGTTGTCCGGTGTCGGGGTCCCAGGAGACCACTTCAGCGCCGACCGTTAGGTGTTCCAGGGTGTCGGGGTCGACCAGTCGGATCGTGATTTGCCGCCAGCGTCCATGCTCGACCTCCTTCCATTTGCGTTTGGTCGACAGACGCCAGTCATCGCGAGTCACCTTGAAGCCGGCGTAGACCCGTTTGGTTTTTCCCCAATCGTCATTGTCGACGTGGGTTCGCGGCAGGTTTTCCCGCACCAGGTAGATGATCAGTTGCCGCAGTGCCTGGGCCTGCTCGGGCGGCAGTTGGTTGACCGGATCGATCGCTTTGGTCGGACCGGTCGATCTCGTCGCTTCGGAGGGATGCGATGACTGGGGCGTTGCCGATGTTTCCAGCGTTTGGGCGGCTAGTCGGTTTCCCAGGGTGGCGGTCATCAGCAGGCAAGCCAGCAGACCGCAGCGATTCGGTGTTAGCGAAGTCATCATGGTTTGGCTTGTAGCGAAAAGCCGAGGCTGCCCGCTAGCCCCGGTTATTGATAACCCGACGCGTAACGGCTCGTTGATTTAGGCGAGTTGATTCGTATT
>CAYZHQ010000075.1:0-28689 GCA_964477385.1 uncultured Pirellulaceae bacterium | reverse complement strand
AAGCGGTCGGTTTAGGCGATCGGATTCACTACAAACCGAAGGGGCTGTCGGGCGGCCAAAAGCAGCGAGTCGCGGTGGCGCGAGGACTCGTCCACCAGCCCGACATCTTGCTGGCGGACGAACCGACCGCGGCGCTCGATGAAGAATCGGGGCGGAAAGTGGTCACGCTGTTTCAACAACAAGCGAGAGAACGTGGCACCGCGATCGTGATCGTCACCCACGATAATCGTATTCTCGACGTCGCCGATCGGATCGTCAAAATGGACTTCGGCACGATCGCTCGCGATACCCGCGTCAGCGAAGCTTCGAAAATTGGCGAGATGCTGTCGCGCTGCAGTATCTTTGATGGCGTCACCATCCGTACCATGACGCAAGTCGCCGACCGCATGAAAGTCGAACAGCACGCCGCCGGCTCGCGCATCATTCGGCAGGGGGAACCGGGCGACACGTTCTATCTGATTCGCGACGGAGAACTGGAAGTCCGGCGTGATCCGCAAAACCAATTGGTCGCGACGATCGGACCGGGTGATTTTTTTGGCGAGGCCGCGCTGCTGACCGGCGAACCGCGTAACGCCCACGTCGATGCGAAAACCGACGCCGTGGTTTATACGCTCGACGCAACGTCATTCCAAGCAGCGATGAGCGAACGGGCATCGCTTGATCAAGAGGTCCGCAGTACGCTGTTCGCGAACTAGCACAGTGTCTGTTTAACACCGTCGCCAACTCGGTGGTCACCCCTTGGAAGCGTCTCGCATCATCACGATCGATTGTTTGGACGATCCGCGACTGGATGTCTATCGCAATCTGCGCACGTCGAACCGAGGCGGCGAGCAAGCAACCTTTATTGCCGAAGGACGTTTTGTCGTCGAACGCCTGCTGCACAGCCACCACCAAGTGGACTCGGTGCTGCTGGGGGTTCAACCAGAGGTGTGTTTGCCCAACGACTGGTTGCGGGAGCAGCCCCTCGCGGCGGCGACCAAGGTCTTTCGTGTCGATGGCCAACAACTGCGCAGCCTGGTCGGATTTGATTTTCATCGCGGTGTCTTGGCGTGCGGGCGTCGCCCGACGCTGGAACGTGCGGAGCCGACGAACCTGCCGCCAGCGGGCTCGATCGTGTTAGCCCTCTGCGATTTAGCGGACGCCGAAAACATCGGCAGTGTGGTGCGCACGGCAACCGCGATGGGCGTTAGCGGCATCTTGCTGAGCGACCGCTGTGCCGATCCGTTTTCGCGCCGTGCCCTACGCGTCAGCATGGCCAGTGTGCTGCAGCAGCGTTTTTGGACTTGTGATTCCATGGAGACCGAATTGCGACGTTGGTCGACAGAACTCGACTGCCAGATTGTCGTGACAACGCTCGGCGAGGGTGCGATCTCGTTGCCGGAACTCACGCAGCAGGCTGCCGATGGACGTCACCTCAAGGATCGGACCACCGTGGTCGTGGTGGGTAACGAAGGACATGGCCTGCCGCAGGCGATAGAGCGGTTGGCCGATCTGCGATTGACGATTCCGATGCAGCCGCAGGCGGACAGCCTGAACGTCGGAGTCGCCACTGGGATCGTGCTATATGCCCTGACCCAGGCGAAGTGGTAGGCACCTCGAAAAAAATCATGGGACACAGCGGTGCGCCGGCGTCCCGCCCGGCGCTTGTTGCGACTGCAAGCGAGACAAGAGCCCATCGAGAAGCGAAACCTTAGGCTTTCTTAGCGGTTGCTCAGGCCAGGGGACGCTCGTTCAGCCCTTCCCGGCAGAGATGCCGCTGTTTGGACGAACAATGCGAAAGCGTCGTGCGTCACCCTGTTTCGCGCTGGCTATTTTGGCTGGTATTGCTTAGCTTAGAGACAGGTTCTTTTTCGATCACCCTTTGCCTGCCGCTCTGCTGACGCATTCCATCACGCCCCACAGGTCGCCCGTTCCCCCATGTCTCGCTTGACCGCTTCGATCGCATTGTTGACGTATGTGCTGGGTGGCTGGTTGCTGCCCGCACTGCATCATCACGCGGAAGATGCTTGCGAGCATTCCTCGGTGACCCATTCTTCGGCGACCCATGGCGAAGATTTGGCTGCCAAACGGCACGCCTGCGCCTGCCCATCCGAGACCGGCTCGCCAGAGTGGGAAACGATGGGTTCGCCCCATATGACGGCGGCACCCGCTGTTTCGCTGGAAGAGTGTGCGGGCTTCTGTTTGCTGTGTCAGCTGGTAGAGCAGACTTTCTCGGTGGATCTCTCCGCGCCTAGCATTGCTGGCGGGGACGTGAGCTGTGTTGTACGAGCTGGGCATGTTTCCAGTGGCGTGACGATGGATTGGTTGGGCATCGATTGCCCGCGTGGCCCCCCTGCACGATTGGTCTAGCGGACAGCCATTTCCCGACGTCTGTGCGATTCGGGTGGATCCCCCTCTGGCGATCCATCGTTAGCGATCGTGAACGACCGGTCGATGGCTGTGTCGATCTGTTCGTCGGTAGCCAAGGACCGTCTGGTCCACAACGCTATCGCCCAAGCCATCGTTTTCTTTGATCCACTGCAGGGCTTTCGTCATGTTCCAGCCTCCTTCCCATTTTTCCTCTTCCCGTCGTCACGGTTTTACTTTGGTTGAACTGCTGGTGGTCATTGCGATCATTGGCATTCTTGTCGGGTTGCTGCTGCCCGCCGTGCAAGCCGCCCGCGAGGCGATGCGTCGCGCGAGCTGCCAAAACAACCTGCACCAAGTTGTCCTAGCAGCCCACAACTATCACGGTTCCTTCAATCGCTTCCCGGCCGGTTGGGAGTCGGAAGGGACCAGCGGAGAGCCCGGTTGGAGCTGGGCGGCGGCCTTGCTGCCCCAGATGGAGCAGATGCCCGTTTTTGAGAAGATCGATTTTTCGCTGGCGATTGAAGAAGATGTCCACGCCGAAGTCCGATCGCATGTGATCGGCAGCATGATTTGCCCCAGTGATGTCGGGCCCAATCTGTTTCAGATTGGCGAAACCGAGGGGGACGGCCATGGTCACGGCCACTTCGCCAACGGAGGCAGCGGCGACGACGATGATGATCATGACCACGAACATGAAGAAGTGGAAAACGTCGACCATACCCATCCCTTGTTCGAGATGTCGAAAGCCAATTATTCGGCAGTTTTTGGAACGTTTGATTTACATGACGCGCCCTATGCGGGAGACGGCTTGTTCTACGGCAATAGTGCTCATCGATTTCGCGATGCCATTGACGGGCTCAGTTCGACGCTGATGTTTGGCGAACGCTCGAGTCACCTCGGTGGAATCATTTGGCAAGGCGTGATCCCGGAAGCCAACGCGGCGGAGGCTCGTATCGTCGGCGTGACCGACCATGTGCCCAACGATCCTGTCGGTCACTTTGAGGACTTCAGCAGCGAGCACCGCGGTGGTGCAAACTTTTCGATGGCCGATGGATCGATCAAATTCATCACCAACTCGATCGATTTGAAAATCTACAAGGCGCTGGCGACTCGTAATAACTACGAAGTGATTCAGGCAGGCGATTTTTAGATTTCTAGCGAGACACGGTTTTCTAGCGCGACACGGTCGCTGCCGGCTCCGATTCGCAGCTGACAAGAGGTTTCCGTCGGGGCGAGCCCGACCGAGGGCCAGCGCCAGAGCATCGTTCTCAAACGGGCCATGTTCCGCGAAAAGAGTTGAACTCACCGACCTGTCCGACCGAGATTCAATCGGCCACGCTGCCATCAAAGTTCAGGACCGGCTGGCCGTTTTTGATGCGTTCATTGTTTGGGTTATTGAAGCCGTAACCCTGATGCCACAATGGGTCTGGATCGAATCCCTCTTTGTCCTTTTCTTTACTGCCGAGGCAGATCTTCAGCATAAATATGCCGACCATCACGACGCCCGCACCGACGACCTTCGCAGTCCCCGCAACGGCGGCCTTCATTGTTCTCACAACTCGGCCCGCTGCGCTTGGCTGGGGCTTGGCGGACGGTTGTTCGACCGCCTGCGAAAGCGACGAACCGTGATCGGATGCCCTGAATACCGAGCAGCCTGGGAAACATGCCAAACATGCGCAAAGGCAGACCAACACGGTCCTGACTCGATGGTTCATAACGGGCCTTCCTGCTAAGGATCGTGCGACAAAAAAGTATCGGGTACCTGTTGCGAGGGACTCGCCCTTCGGGTGCTTCGCAAAAGGTACCCGACACTTATTTATTGCTCATTGCTAAAGAAAATCTGTCCAGTATCGGCGTATCATCGATAGCGAGATTCGGTCAACTCCAGTATTTTGCTCTCGGCATCGCTCACGTTGCCCGCTGACAGCGGAAAAGGGACTCGGGTTGTCGAGCTGCATTCGGAGCGACAAACTGAGACCCTCCGTTTCCTTTTCCCACGAGATCGCAGTTGTACCGTTTTGGACGCCCCAAGCTTGAGCCTTCCGCACGGTGGGCATTGCTTGCGCTGCTGGTTGGTTTGGTTGTCGGTCTTTTTTGCATCGCCTTTGAAATCACCACTCAGGCGATCCGCATTGAACTGTTGACGCAATTTGCGGGGGCTCCCAGCGGAGATGCTGCAGGCGAAGCGAGCCTGTTCGAGCAGGAGTTGCTGGATGAATCGGCCGGATCGGCGCCGGTCACGTTTTCGCCTTGGAAGATGCTAGCGATAATCACGCTGGGCGGGTTGTTGTCAGGCGTGTTGGTCTATTCGCTCGCACCGGAGGCGGCCGGAGCGGGCACCGACGCCGCCGTGGATGCGTTTCACAATCGCAAGGGGATCATTCAGTCGCGGATTCCGTGGGTGAAGACGCTCGCCTCGGCGATTACGTTGGGCACGGGCGGTTCGGGCGGTCGTGAAGGTCCGATCGCACAGATCGGTGCCGGCGTGGGGGCTTGGTTTGGCCAACGTTTGAATCTGTCGTCGCGAGACCGTCGGATTTTGTTGGCCGCGGGGATGGGAGCGGGCGTGGGGGCGATGTTTCGTGCCCCGCTAGCGGGCGCCATCTTCGCTGCGGAAATCTTGTACAGCGACGCCGATATGGAAGCCGACGTGATCGTCCCTGCGGCGATTGCCTCGATCGTCGCGTACAATGTTTACATTCAGTCGCTGCCAGCCGAGGTTCGCTTTCAGCCAATTTTTGGAGGCGAGTTATCGCACTTGCTGGAATCACCGTGGGAGCTGATTCCGTACGTGATGCTGGGGGTGGTGATGCTGTTCTTGGCGGCGACGTATGTCCGCACCTTTCATCTGTTTCAGTCACTCTTCGCGCGGTTGCCGGTCTGGCCGCACCTGCGCCCGGCGATCGGGGCGGGCTTGGCCGGCGTCGTGGGGCTGGGGGCTTACGCCTTGTGCAACCAGACGCAGTGGCCGGCGCTCGAGCAACGACTGCGGCAAGTGGGGCTGAGCAGTGAAAACAGTCAGCAAGTACTCGGTGCGCTCGGGACCGGTTACGGAACCTTGCAAGCGGCTTTGACCGGCGGCAGCGTGACGCTGGGCGTGTTGGTCGTCGTCGGGCTGTTGAAGATCATCACCACTTCGCTGACGATTGGCTCGGGCGGCTCGGGCGGTGTGTTTGGTCCATCGATGGTGATCGGAGGCTGCTTAGGTGCCGCTTTTGGGCAGCTTGGTCACTGGGTGGCGCCGCAATGGGTACCGCATCCCGAAGCTTACGCGGTGGTGGGTATGGCAGGCTTCTTTTCGGGCGTCGCCCGAGCCCCGATTTCCACGATCATCATGGTGCGTGAACTGACCGGGGACTTTGCCCTAATCGTGCCAACAATGCTGGTCAGCGCGCTGACTTTTTTGGTCAGCCGGCGCTGGACGTTGTATCGCAAGCAGGTCCCCACACGCATGGAGTCTCCGGCGCATCGAGGCGATTTTTTGGTCGATGTGCTGGACGGTCTGTCGGTGGGCGATGTCTACGAGCGTGAGCGCAAGTTAACGTTGGTTTCCGAATCGGCTTCGCTGGACGAAATCGTGCACGGTTTGGCCGGTTCGAACCAGCATTACTTTCCGGTCATCGATACCGAAGGAAAGATGGTGGGAATTTTCTCGGACAACGATGTGCGGGCCTATCTGTTCGACTCGACGCTGTGGCGATTAGCCAACGCGGGCGACGTGATGACCAGTGAGTTCGTGCAGGTCAGTCCGAGCGAGAGCTTGAACTTGGCGATGCAGAAATTCACCACGCAGAACCTGGATGAACTGCCGGTCATCGACCCCGACGAACCGGGGATCTTGCTGGGGTTCTTGCGTAGGAAGGAAACGATCGCGGCTTACAACCGTCGCTTGATGGAGCATCACCGCGACGCGGAGTAGGGGTGGGAGTTTTGAGTTGCGAGTTGCGAGTTGCGAGTAGAAGGAAATTCTCGCAGGGCTCGCGGGGTGCTGTGCTAACGCGGGGCGAGGTGGGCTTGCGGTGCTAGCTGCTCAAACTCGCTCACCCGCGAGGCAAGCTCGTGGGGGTCGGCGTGGATTTGTGTTGTCCTACTGCCCTACTGCCTCACTCGCAACTCGCAACTCGCAACTCGCAACTCCTTCTCCGCGTTTACTGGGCGTCGGCGAACCGCCATGTTGGTCGGTCGTTGGCGGTCAGCGGATCATTGCTTAAGAAACGACGCAGTACGGCGATCGGCATCGAATGTTCGTGCAGGACCGCATCGTGGAATTCTCGGTTCGTCATTTGGCCGCTTTGCACGAACTCTTTGTGCATCGCTCGCAGTTGCAAACCACCGAGCATGTAGGCGGCTTGGTACAGGGGGCTGTAGCCGCCCATGATCGACCGTCGGACTTCGGCCGTCGCGGCGGAACGTTCGTGGCCGACTCGCTCTACGAGGTAATCGATACATTCCTCGGGTGTCATTTCCCCGAGGTGGTAGCTGAGCGAAAAGATGATGCGGGCACAGCGGTGCTTGCGCCAGAACAGCATGCCGACGCGGTCTTCGGGGCCATGTGCGAAGCCTAGATCCCACAGCAGCATTTCCCAGTACAACGCCCAACCTTCCATCCAAAACGGCGTGGCAAAGATTTTGCGGTAGGGGCGGTAACGGGGCAGCATGTAGTACTGCAGATGGTGCCCTGGAATCAGTTCGTGATGGACCGTGGCACGAGAGAAGTGTTCGTTGTTGCTGCGCATGCTCATCAGTTTTTCGTCATGCGTCATCTCGTCGGTAGGAAACGAAACGATGATCGTGTCACCACCGAGGAAGTATGGATTCACGCGTTGTCGCTCGGGGCTCATCATCGTCATCCGCCATCCGTTGGCCGCCAGCGAAGGGACGGTCACCAAATCGTGAGCTTCGAGAAACCGGATCGCTTCCCAAGCCAGTTCGCGGATCATCTTTGGTTGTTCGCCCGGTTCGACATGCTTTGACTTGACCAGTTCCATCGCGGCTCGCCAATCATCGCCGCAGCCCAGTTTGGCCGAGGCGATCGCCATCTGCTCATCACACCACTTCATTTCACGTTTGGCCAACGCGATCAATTCGGCCGGGTCGTGGGCGATCCATTCGTGCTGCAATTCCAGTTGCAGCCCTTCGCTGCCGATGGGCAAGCCGATGATGGTTTCTTTGTCCGCTTCCGAAACACCTACGATTCTTTCGCGGAGCGCCGAGCGGTGACGCTTCATCGCCGCCTGCAAGCGTTCGATCGGTTGTTTGGCCCACCAGGAATAGAGCGGATCGTAGCCACGATAAAAACCATCCGCTTCACTGACGGCACGAGAGAAGTCTTGCAGCAACTCCGCCGCTCGCAGCGCCTCGAGCCGCGTGGTCACCGCGGCGTCGGAGGTGTCTTGGGGGTCCAGTCCGGTCAGTTTGGCAACGGTTGCTTCCGCGGCGTCAGCCAACTCGTTCAGGTGAGTCGCCACATCGCGCGGGGTAATCGGATCGACCTCTTCGCGGGCTTTGCAAAATTCTTGCAAGCCGACCGCGTACGGAATTTGTTTCGCCGCTTGCCGGTCGCGTTCCCATTCAATTTTTTGTTTTCCGATCCGGTACTCCAGTTCTTGGCGGAGCAGCAAGTAGTCGGTCTGTGCGACGCGGTCGAGCGACGCGAAATCGACCGCCGTCAGTTTGGCCAGCCAGTCCTCGGTCAATTGCAGACGTCGCAGATGAGCCGCTTC
Source organism: uncultured Pirellulaceae bacterium (assembly GCA_964477385.1). Classification (GTDB taxonomy): domain Bacteria; phylum Planctomycetota; class Planctomycetia; order Pirellulales; family Pirellulaceae; genus Roseimaritima. The sequence goes on along the minus strand of CAYZHQ010000075.1, from coordinate 20,617 downwards.
GTCGAGCGGAACGCGGTAGCGATGGTCCAGCGTCCGCACGTCGGCGGTGAACTGTTCGATGAAACGTTGCACGTTGACCGGCGGGGAGGCCGCGCCAGCACTGGTCGCTGCTTTGGCAGTCACGGCGGCTGCTTTTCCATCGGGCGGTGCAGCGCTTGCGGCGGTGCTCGGCTCAAACCAAGAGGATTGCGAAAGCGAGCAGACGAGGGCGAGAGTCAGGCAGTTGGTCCAGCGATGCGAGGTCGGCATGAGCGATTTCAATCAGCGGAGGGAAACTTCTGAGCGTGTTAGACGCCATTATAAACAGGTCATTCCGCGCCGCTTGGAAGACCGCCTGTTAGGTCCGCATTTTTTCTCGCGACGACCGATAGCGGGCATCGCGACGGCCGAGTCCACCGCTTTACGCGTCATATTCCGCCGCACGATCGTAGCTGAGGAAAACGCCGAGGAGCAACAGGATGGTCGCCATGGCGGCGCTGGCGAGCCACGGCGAAAGCAGTCCGAGCATCGGCACGTGGACGGCGGGGATACCCAACGCGGCACCGCACAACGCAATCGCCGCGGCGGGGTAGGCGAAGAGGCTCATCCGCCAGCTCGACACGCCCGCGGCGATGATCAGCAACAGGCCGGCGACCCCCGCGGCATAGCTGCTGACCCAAGGGCCGATCCACGGAATCGGCAGCGGACGCAGCGGAGGTGCCGGTGCCGCGATCGGTTCGTTTTCAAGTTCGCTTGCAGGTTCGTCGGCCGCTGTTTTGTCCGGCATGTTGGGTGTCGTTTCCGCCTGCGTTTCCGGTGTATCGCCGATGACATCTGGAGTATGAATACTGTTGCTGATTTCGGTCGCCGCGCGATCTTGCAGATCGGTCACAAACTCACCGACCGCCTGTGCCGAAATCAAACGATTGTGATGGACCCACGCCAGACAGCCGAGCAACAGCAGACAGCCGATCAAGAAGCGTGGCGTCGGTCCGAGCCAACGTTTCAGAAAGTGCTGTCGCTGTCGTTGGTCGACGCCACTGCGTGCTTCGGCCAACATCGCTTTCATCCGTGCTCGCTTGGCTGCCCGCGCGGCCGGAACGTTGTCAACGGCCGAGACGCCGGGTCGCGCGGCGACTTCGCCAGACGCTCCGCCACGTGACGCTTCGACCAGCGCTGCCGCCATCCGCCACGCCTGCGCTTCGGCTTGGGCCGCTTGCATGCCGGCCGCCTCCAGCCCCTGCTGTTCCAACTCGGCCAGCCGTTGCTGATCGCGATGCCGCTGCGCGGACTCGATCCGGCGGTGCATCCACTGCATCGCCCAATCGCGCCACGGCCAGCGCGCGGTCTGCAGCGGGATCTCGCCGGTCATCTGCAACATCCGCCGCAGCTCCCGCATCGCCTGATAGCCGAACACCGATTCAAAAAACGTTTCCCAGTGCTTGCCCGCGTATCTCGCAACAAAGGCGCGCAGCTTGGATTCGTCGACGCCAGCGATGCGGAGCTCGCGCAACATCTGTTCGGCTTGTTCGATCGCTGGTTGCTGTTGTTTGGCCAACGTCTTGTCGACCGCGACGTAGAATCCCGCTCCCACCAGCAGGCCCAGCACGGCAGCGAAGATTGCCAACCCCAAGGTACCCGTCAGCAAGAACGCCGCGACCAGCACCAACGTGCCGACGAACCCTTGCAGCCAGGCCTGCCAGCGGAACATCGCGATCCAGCGTTTTGATTGTCGATAGAGGGGACTGTCGCCGAACCATCCGGCGGCGCAGAAATAGCTGGTCAACGACCCGAGCATCATCAGCGGCGCGATCACGATCCCCCGTGCATTAAGCCACGGCAGGAGGCAGCCGAGCAGCAAGCAAGCCACCAACCAGCCGACAGCCAAAGGGGTGCGAAGTTTCTCCAGCGGAGGTTGGTAGAACGCTGCGACGGCCTGTTGCAAGCGATCGATCTGCGATGCCGTGGGCGAGAACGGTTGGTCGGAGTGCAGGCCCAAGAAGTTCTGCAGATCGTCGACCATCTCGCTGATGCTTTCGTAGCGATCATCGACCCGTTTAGCCATCGCGCGTTGCGTGATCTGCACCAATGCGTCGGGAATCTGCGGATTCCACTGCAGCAGTGGCGGCGGGGTGTCGTGCAGATGTTGTTTGATCACCAGGCTGGCATCATTGCCACCGAACGGCGGTTGCCCGGCGAGCAAATGGTAAAGCGAACAACCGAGCGCATAGATGTCGGCGCGGTGATCCACTCCAGCGGCATCGAAAGCTTGTTCGGGAGGCATGTAAGCGGGCGTTCCGACGGTGCTGCCGGCGATGGTCACTTCGGTCATGCTACCGCTGAAGCTGCTGATCGCGGGAGATTCATCGGCCAGTGTGAACGCGTCGCTTTGATCGGGCAGTTTCACCAATCCCAGGTCGGCGACTTTGACCACGCCATCTTCGCTGAGCAGTAGGTTTGCCGGCTTGATGTCGCGATGGATCATGCCATTGCGATGGGCGAATTGCAGACCGCGCGCGGCCTGCAAAATGTAGCCCGCCGCGACGCGCGGCGCGAGGGCTCCATGCTTGCGTACATGGTCGCTCAACGAACCGCCGCGGACCCACTCCATCGAGAAAAAGTGCTTGCCCGCCGCAGTGCCGAAATCGTAGATCTGCACCACGTTGTGATGCGTCAATTGAGCCGCCGCGTAGGCTTCGCGTGTGAAGCGTGCCAACGACGCTGGTTCATCGGCCCAGCGGGTCAGGATCGTCTTCAGGGCGACGGTGCGGTCGAGCGACAACTGTTTGGCTTCGTAAACCGCCCCCATCGCGCCGCGCCCGATCAGCCGCACAATCCGGTAGCCACCAAGTTGCCGCGGGATGGCGAGGCCACCCGCCTGCGACGGAGAATCACCCGCCTGCGACGGGGGATCGGTGCCCGCGCTCGTTGACGGCGTCGCGATCCGCGTCTGGACGGCCGTTTCGGGCGGCAGCTTCGAGACCTTCACAACGGGAGGTTCCGCCGCCGAGACCTCCAGCCGAAACCGTTGGCCGCACTGCTTACAGCGCGGCCGAAAGCGGCCGCGCTGGTCTGGCCGGAGATGCAGCGGCTGATCGCATTCCGGGCATTGGATCCGCATCGCGGCACTGTGTGGGGAGTTGTTCGGCAAAGAGGTCTAGTTTTCGCAGTGGGCACTGGCCAATTATACAATACAGCAAACGTTTTCTAGGTAAGCGTTGGTTTCGCTTCTTTGGCCGGCAGTTCTTCATGATTCCGATACGCGACAACATTCCCGCAGAACGCAGCCCGGTGGTCAATTACACCTTAATTGCCCTCTGTTCGGTCGCCTTTCTGTTCCAGCTAGCCGCCGGGGATCGCGGCCAAGCGATTGTCGAGCAATTCGGATTTGTGCCGCTGCGGCTGACCAATCCCGACGTTCCGGCGGTCATCGAGCAGTCGGTTCCGTATCGCACGCCGCGCGGGATCGTGGTCCAGCGAGAGTTGCACCCCCTCGCACCGGCCGTCATTCCGGCGTGGGCGACCCTCTTTACCTGTATGTTTCTGCATGGGGGATGGATGCATTTTCTGGGAAACATGTGGTTTCTGTATATCTTTGGCGACAATGTCGAAGACCGCCTGGGCAAGCTCGGTTATCTCGCTTTGTATCTTGTGACCGGATTGGGGGCCGGTGCGTCGCATTTGATCAGCGGTCCCGAATCGCCCGTGCCGACGATCGGAGCCAGCGGCGCGATCGCGGGGGTAATGGGGGCGTATCTGTGGCTGTATCCCAAGGCCTCCGTGTTGGCGGTGATTCCGCTGTTTATTTTCATCCAAGCCTTCGTCGTGCCGGCCTGGGTTTTTCTGGGAGTGTGGTTTGCGTTGCAACTGTTTCAGGGGATCGGTTCCGTAGCCGCAGCGGGCGGCGTCGCCTGGTGGGCTCACATTGGCGGATTTGTTTTGGGAGCGTTGATCGCGATCGTGATCGGTCGCACTCCGTTGGGCCACGAATCGGTCGAGGCACGCCGCTTTCCAGGAGCCACTTCGGCGCGAGATGCACTGCGCATTCGCGGCGGCGAGCGAAGATTTTGAGGAGGGGGGGAGAAGTAGCGAGTTGCGAGTTGCGAGTAGGGAACAACAACAAACGACCTCTCCACCGCGCAGCCGGAAGAGACGTGCGTTTGCCACTCACCCACTCACCCACTCACCCACTCACCCACTCACCCACTCACCCACTCACCCACTCTCCTTCCTTCACCGGTCGCTGTTGCGTCGTCGGGTCATTGGGATTGACGCCCGCCATCGGCAAGCGGTACCTCCTGCTTTAATCATTTTCGAAAGAAAGTCCATTTGGCGATCTTCCGGTCGCTGCCATGGTGGGGAGAGCTGCAGGGTGAGGTATTTGCGCCGAGTCATTAAATCGAACAACGCTTGGTCGGGTTGGCTTGTCTTGCTGGCCGGATTGCTGGCGTTGCCCGCTGCGCAAGCTCAGCGTCCGCGATTGGCACAGTCGGGGCCGATGCCGGTGAATCAAGCTCCCGGTTTGCCGTCGACTTCGCCACTGACGCCGGAGACGCAGATGGCTCCCGTCGGACCGCCCAGCACGTACGCTTCGCCGCCCCCGACCAACAGTACGCTGGGCAGCCCGGTCTTCGATCCTTATCAAACCGGTGGAGGCGCAGGCAATTTGCGCAGCGTCTCGCCCTATTCGCCTCCGCCACCTGCCTATCCCGCTTCCAGCGGTGTCGGTTCGCTCTTCTCTGGTTTGGGAGCGACGTTCAATGGTGGCAACCCAATTGGCGCGCCGAGCCCCTACGGTGCCGGAGCTCCGGTGGGATTCCCCAGTTCGCCACCCCCCGGCTATGCGACGCCGGGGACGAATGTGGCACCGCCTCCGTTCAGTCCATCGGCCAGCGCGCCTGCTTACTCTCCACCACCGACAGTCTATCCGCCAAACATTTATCCGAATTCGACGCCATCGACGCTGTTCCCCGGTGGGCTGTCCGGACCGGGCGGTCTGTTTTCCAGTGGTGGCGGCGCGGGCGGGTTTTGGAACGCGAACAGCATTCCGGAGCCGTTTCGATTGTTTCAGGGTCCGCGACTTCGGCACACTTGGTTGGCTGGGGGTGACGAACCGGAGGACGTGGACATCAATACCACCGACGTCTCGATCGCGATGGCGTTTCCCAATTTCCTGTGGAGCAACCAGCCGCTGTACGTGTTGCCCTCGTTCTCGTTGCATCTGTGGGACGGTCCACAAGGCGCAGCCGGTGGCAATGCGGATTTGCCTTCCCGAGCCTATGACGCGTTTATCGACGTCGGTTGGCAGAGCGATCCGGTGCAGTTGATCGGTGCCGAACTGGGCGTGCGAACGGGCGTCTTCACCGACTTTGACACCATGAATTCCGATAGCCTCCGCGTGCGCGGCAAGGCGCTCGGGATCCTGCGGTTGTCTCCCACCACGACGCTGAAAGCTGGCGTGCTGTATGCCGACCGCAACCGTGTCAAATTGCTGCCCGCTGGCGGTCTGTTATGTCAGCCCAATCCTTTCGTGCGGTACGATTTAACGTTTCCCAATCCGAAGATCTCGCGGTTTTTTCGAACCGTCGGAGTCTACGACACGTGGGGCTATGTGGCGGGAGAATTCGGTGGCGGAGCCTGGACGATCGCGCGTGCCGATGGCAGTTCCGACTCGCTCGACATAAACGACTACCGCATTTTGCTGGGTACCGAATGGGGACGCAGCGATTTGATCCGCGCCGGCCGCCGCACCGGCTTTGCGGAGATCGGATATGTCTTCCAACGACAAGTCGAATACGAAAACAATCCAGCGGACAATTTCGATGCCAACGATACGTTCCTGATTCGCGTCGGGATCGGATACTAAGCAGGCAGGCTGGAGTCCTCGGGTCAATGAGCCGTCTTGGCGATGGCCGCGGTTCCTGAAGACAACCGGGGCTATCGCCCAAACGGCTAAGCAGATTTCTGTGGGATGATTCCTGCACACCTGCTTCGTGCGGCACGAAGCGCCCAAGCCCTTCGTGCCGGATGCCGCTGTCTGTCAGTCGACCACTTGATATTGCTGACGCAGTTCGGCCAAGCGTTTCTCGAGCATCGCTTTGACCTCGGAGTAACTGTCGTCTTCGTAGACACTGGTCAGCTCATGCGGATCGGTTTCTAAATCAAACAGTTCCCAGCTATCGACTTCGTAAAAGTGAATCAGCTTGTAGCGATCGGTGCGGACGCCGTAGTGCTTAGCCACACTATGAGGCCCCGGAAATTCGTAGTAGTGGTAATAGACCGCGTCACGAAAACGCCCCGATTGTTCTCCCGTCAGGACCGGCAGAAACGACTTGCCCTGCATCGGCGTGGGAACCGACTCGCCAACGGCCGACAGGATGGTCGGAGCAAAGTCGAGGTTCATCACCATTTGATCCGACACGCTACCGGCGGCAATCTTGCCCGGCCACCGCACCATCAAGGGCGTTCGAAACGACTCCTCGTACATCCAACGCTTGTCGAACCAACCATGTTCGCCCAGGTACCAGCCTTGATCCGAGGTGTAGATCACGATTGTGCTTTCCGCCAATCCGGTTTCGTCTAAGTAATCCAGCACGCGGCCCACGTTATCGTCCACGCTTTGCACGCAGCGCAAATAGTCCTTGACGTAGCGTTGGTATTTCCAGCGAACGAGGTCTTCGCCTTCCAGGTTCGCGGCTTCGAAGGCACGGTTCTTTTCGCCGTAGGCTTTGTTCCAAACCGCAGCCTGCTCAGGCGTCAAACCGCGCGGCTTGTTCAGCTTGAGATCGTTCGCATTGAGGTCCTTGGCGACCGTCATTTTTTGGTAGCGAGCCGGACTGGTACGTCCTTCGTAGTCGTCAAACAGCGTGGCCGGTTCGGGAAGCGTGACGTCATCAAAATCGTTCAGGTGGTCGGGGCCCGGCATCCAGTTCCGGTGCGGTGCTTTGTGTTGATAGACCAACATGAATGGTTTTTCGGGATCACGTTTTTCCTTCAACCAGTCGAGCGTCACGTCGGTGATGATGTCGGTCGTGTAGCCGGTGTGTTTGACATTCCCGTTGCTGGTCAGCATGTTCGGGTTGTAGTACGGGCCTTGGCCTCGCAAGACATGGAAATAATCAAAGCCCGTGGGGTCGGTCCCCAGATGCCATTTGCCGACCACGGCGGTTTGGTAGCCGGCCGACTGCATGAATTTCCCCAGATGTGGCTGACTGCCATCGAAGCGATTTCCATTGCGAACGAAACCGTTGATGTGACTGTGTTTGCCGGTCAGCATCACCGCGCGACTCGGACCGCAGATGCTGTTGGTGACGAACGCGCGATCGAACCGCATCCCTTCGTTGGCGATCCGATCGAGATTCGGCGTTTGGATCAGTTGACTGCCGTAGCACGAGAGGGCTTGATAGCCGTGATCATCGGCCATGATGTACAGCACGTTCGGGCGCTGCGACGGTTCGGCGGCGAAGGCGTGAGCGATCAGCAGGCAGCTTGTCAAGCAAGCCATACGCGTGAGTAGCCAGTGGTTCATTCGATTCTCCATGAGTTGCGGGAAGGCGTTATCTTAGTCGATCGGGGCCCATCCCACAGAATCGAAAAACTGTTTAGGCTGCTGGGATGTTGCCTATCGAAATGCTGCCTTCGCTGTTTCTGATTCTGACGCTGGGGATTTTTGTCCAAGCATCCGCCGGTTTCGCGGCGGGGCTGCTGACGATTCCGCTGTTGTTGTGGACGGGGTACGGGATCCCCGAAGCACAGACCGCGTTGTTGGTGGCAACGATTCCACAAAACGCCAGCGGCGTGTGGGCTTTTCGAGAACATATCAAGGTCCGCGAAGTGATCTTTCCTGGCTCGCTGCGGTTGATGGCATTGCCGCTTGGAGCGGGACTGTTGTTCACGATGGAAACGTTGCCCAAAGATCTGATCAATCAAGTTGTCGGCGGCGTGGTGGTGCTGATCACCCTGTCGATCATGGTGCTGCAGCCGCGACCGCGGGAATCGCTGCCGGTCGGTTGGACTTGGCTCTCGTTTTTGTCGTCTGGGTTCCTGCAAGGGTTGGTCGGCATGGGTGGCCCGATGATGGTCTTTTGGGTCCAAGCTCATGATTGGGATACCAAGCGGACTCGTGGTTTCTTGTTTTCCATGTATCTGATCAGCATTGTGCCGGCACTGGTTATTTTGGGTTTGCTATTTGGGCACCGCATTTTGGCCACCGCAGCTTCGACGGTGGTCATGATTCCGTGGCTGTTGTTGGTCACGATGGCGGGACTGAAATCGGGCACTTGGCTGGGAAGACAGCGTCTGCGAACGGTGACGCTGGGGTTGCTGTTGCTGATTGGATTTGCCGGGCTGTGTGGTCCGTTGCTGGAACGGCCCGAGCAAGACGGCGCGGCCATCCGTACCCCCATTCCGTCACCACCGTGATGGCCAATCGTCAGCGGGGGACGCTAGCCCAATGCTTGTCAAACGTTTACGCTATTACGGTCGGTGCTGCGGAGAGCAGTGTTCGATTTCCCCACTTCCTTCCCGCCTGACCAACGTCGAATCGATGCAACCTTTCGACTTCCAACTTCGGCCTCGCATTGTGTTTGGCGAAGGCGTAGTCCGTCAACTTGGAACGCTAGCCCGAGAGGCTGGCGGGACGCGCGTGCTGTTGGTATCCGACGGTGGCGTCGTGTCGGCTGGCCATTTTGATGCCGGGCGCCAAGCGCTCGAAGCGGCCGGACTGCGCGTCGAGGCGTTTCATGACTTTGGCGAGAATCCGACGACGGCCATGGTTCAGGCGGGCGTATTGGCGGCCAGACAATTTCAACCCGACTTGTTGGTCGGACTTGGTGGTGGCAGCAGCATGGACTGCTGCAAAGGCATCAATTTCGTCTACTCCTGTGGCGGCACGATGCACGACTATCGCGGCATCGGCAAAGCAACCACCGACATGTTGCCGATGATTGCCGTTCCGACCACGGCGGGTACGGGCAGCGAAGCCCAATCGTTTGCTTTGATCAGCGACTCAGAGAGCCATGTCAAAATGGCTTGTGGCGACCCGCGGGCGGCTTGTCGTGTGGCGTTGCTCGATCCGGTCCTGACCTTGACGCAGCCTCCAAGCGTGACGGCATTGACGGGGATCGACGCACTCTCGCACGCCGTCGAAACCTACGTCACCAAACCACGCAACGCGATTTCGCTCACGTACAGTCGCCGCGCGTTTGGGCTGCTCGCCGGCAGCTTTGCCCGCGTGCTATCCGATCCGACCGACCTCGAAGCTCGCTCGCAGATGCAGGTAGGCGCGTGCTTGGCTGGACTGGCCATCGAGACATCGATGCTGGGAGCGGCCCATGCGGTCGCGAATCCGCTGACAGCGCGCTACGACATCGTGCATGGCCAAGCGGTCGGCGTGATGCTGCCGCATGTCGTTCGCTTGAACGGATCGCAGCACGCCGCTTGGTACGCGGAATTGCTCCGCGAAATCGAACCCGGCGTGTCTCCTGACGATGCACCGCAGCGGCTGGCCGAACACCTAACCGCATTTTTAGCGCTGGCTGGACTGAAGAAGGATCTCGGTCAATTGTCGGTTTCCGAAGACGCCATCCCCGCGCTGTCGGCCGACGCTTCGCAGCAATGGACGGGCACTTTCAATCCGATCGCGCTGGACGCACAGAACATCGCCAGCCTGTATCGCTCAGCGCTCGCGCCGCAGCAACCCGCCGTCAACGCCGCCCTCGCACCGCGTTGAGTGAGCGGGGCGAGTTGCGAGTTGCGAGTTGGCCATCACAAACCCACATCGCCCCGCGCAGCGGGGTAGGTCGGACGCGGTAGCGGCCGAAAGGGGGCCGGAAGCTGACGTTGCCTACCACGCACGGCCCTCGCTCCCAAACGCTGCCTACTGAAAATAGGTGTCGCGTTCGATGCGTTCTTTCCCCGCCAACTTGGCTTTCAGCAACGGCTGATTGAAGGCGAACCGGGGATTGATTTCCACCTGCACGCCTGCGGCGACTTCGATACCGATCTCTTTCAGACGAGCGATGGCTTGCTTGACCATCGCCTCTCGGGCGAGTTCCGGCGTGTCGGTCGCTTCGCCATTGGCGTTTTTAACCGGCGCAAAAATGTCTTCCGGCAGGCCTTCGACCACGAACGCATGTTCGGCCGACGGGAGCAGGTCAAAAATGAAGCGTTCGAACTTGGTCGCATTCGGATCTGTCGGTTCGACCAACTTTCCCGAGTCGTCGACGAAGGGAACTTTCTTGGTCGCCTGATGAAACGGCAGCGACTCGGGTCGTTGGCTCATCCGATCGAGAAAATCGACATCAAAGACATGCACAGCGATGCTTCCCGCCCACAGTTTCAGTTGACCTGCCTCATCCGTTCGATGAGCCGCTTCATCGGGCAGATCGCTGTACTCGATGATCTGCACCCGCCCATCGGCCAGCACGACGTTGCCGACTTTTTCCGTCGGATAGCGTTTACGGACAACCTGCGTGGTCATTTCACTACCGGCCGAGATGTGATGCCCGATCAGGCTCGGTTCACACAAATGAACCAACGGGTTGTCGACTTGACCATACGACAGATAACGCACGCCGCGACGCTGCATATCGGCCAGACAGCCCGAGTTCTTCAGCGCCGCGACGGTACCGCCGTGGCCGTCGGGGCTGAGCGCGATCTCGCCCGGCGACGCGAGCAAGATCTTGCCGGTCTGTTTGTCGACCGCCGGCATCGTCCCTTGGCAGAAGACGTGTACATCGTCGGGCGACATTCCCAGCCACTGGTTTTGTTCCCAGTACGCGATCGTGTCTTCGTGCGTGGCGGGACTGGTCATCAAGTACAGCGGAATCGCGACGCCGAATGCATCGCCGATCGCGAGCAAGCGGTCGGCAAAAATCTGAAACAGCGTGCGATCCGAGAGTGGCCCGATGGGGTACATCCCTTTCGGTTTGTCAAAGCCCAAGCGAGTACCTTGCCCGCCCGCGACAATGATCGCGCCCACCTGGCCGGCGGCGAGTGCTTCGTCACCTTTGGTGATCGCGTCGGATACATTCCAAGTCGCGCCGGTGCCGTCGGCTTTGACTGCCGGCGGGCTGACACCCCGTGCTGCCAAAGCGGCAAAATCGGTCGCCTCGGCTTGGCCGGCAAGCAACTGCGAGAGTTGCTCAAAATCAATCGCCTCGATTTGGTCGCGAAGTTTGCTTTGCTGAGCAGGATCGAGCTGATCCCAAAACTGAAGCAGGTGCGTTTGGTCGTAACGCTCGAGAGTGGCTTGTAGGGCGGCGACATCGGGAGGCGTGGGCTGTGACATTCCGAGTTGACAGGTTGGAGGAAGTAAGGGGGCGACAACGATCCTACGATGCTAACACAGCGGCTAGCCGGTTCGTAGCATGCTGGAACCTGGCAACGATCGGCTGGAGAATGAGGGACGATATTGATCGGAAAATCGATGGAAATAGGGTGAAAATGCGATCCTCATTCCGTCGGCAATGCGTCCAAGCCCCGGCTTGCGATGCCGCTGCGGTTTCGCTGGGCGGGGCGGTTTGGTATGCTTTTCTTTCTCTGTCGGTGCACAAGTTGTTCCATCGATCGATTTCCCCCAATTAGGCGAGGATGTGCGGATTTGCCACGAAGGCAAATGGTCTTGCAACGATTGGATGCATTTTCCAACTCTTCTTTTAACGTTGCTACTGCTCTGTCAGGTTTCACCTGTCTCTGGAAAAGGTCCGTCGGTCGATAATCGCCCACCAGCAACTGCGGAACTGAAATTTGCCAAAACGGCCTTCGAGCGAAGCCGAGCAGGCTATGTCGGGCTGGAGTGGAACACGCTTGAGGCGGCCGCGGAATATGTAGTCACCGACCAGCGAGGCCAAGCAGTTTATCGCGGGACGGTGCCGATTGCGTTTGTCTCGGGGTTACCCGACGGACAACACACTTTCTGGGTCTCGGCGACCGATGCCGATGGAGAAGTGCTGGCGGTGGCGACCGAACCGGCGATTCTGAACGTCCAGCACTGGCCACTGTCGCTGGCGTTATCGTTATTTGGCGTCGGGTTGCTGGTATTCCTTACGCTGGTCGCGATTCTCTTTTTCGGTGCCCGACAGGCGACTCAACGTGACCGCCAGTTGGCCGCATCCGATGCCGCAGCAGGCGAGGCTTCTGAATGATCATTGCTGCCGCTCCCGTGCTCAGCCCTTCGGCTGGCTACGTGATGCTCGTATTATTTGGCGTGCTCTGGATCGGGCTGGGGATCTGGTGGGGTCGTCGCGCAAAATCCTACGATGGCTTTGCGGTCGCGGGACGCAACGTCGGCTTGGCACTCGGGACCGCCACGGCGGTCGCCACCTGGATTACGTCCAATACTACGATGCTCGCGCCGCAATTCGCGTTGCAGTGGGGCCTGTGGGGAGCTCTCGGGTATGCCACGGCAAGTTTTGGCTTGTTTGCTTTTGCACCGATGAGCGGCCGCATTCGAAAACTGATGCCAACCGGTTACACGGCTGTCGAATTCATTCGTCGCAGATACGGCATGGCGGGCACCATTCCGTTTCTGATCATCTCTTTGTTTTACGCGATCATCTGGTTGATCACGATGTCGATGGCGGGCGGCAAATTGCTGTTTGTCTTGTCGGGTATCCCCTACGAAGTCGGCATGACGGTCGTGGTGGTCGTCTGCGTGTTGTATACGTTGTTTGGCGGCATGTATGCCGTGATCGGGACCGACTTTATTCAAAGCATCATCATCTTGGTTGGCTTGGTGGTCGTGGCCGTGGCGGTGTTGATGCACGTCGACATTGCCGATGTCCACCAAGAGTTAAGCGTCGAGCGACCGATGTTGCTGTCGGTGTTTTTTCCGGCCGCGATCATGTCGCTATTCAACAACATGCTGTTCAGTTTTGGTGAGATTTTTCACAGCAATGTCTGGTGGAGCCGCGCCTTTGCGATGCGTGAAGGGGTCGGCCCCAAAGCTTACGCCCTGGGCGGTTTGCTGTGGTTGCCAGTCCCGATCGTGGCGGGCTTTTTGGGGCTCGCCGCCCCGGCGCTGGGCATTGGCATCAGCCAACCCGACACGGTGGGACCGCTGGTTGCAGCGACACTGCTGGGGACCGGCGGGGCGATGCTGGTGTTTGTGGTGGTTTTCTGTTCGCTCGCTTCCAGCATCGACAGTTTGCTGGCGGCCACGTCGGATTTGATTGTCAACGATATCGTCGAACCGGTTCTGCCAGGACGTGCCGGTTCTCAAGCCAAGCGTCGTTGGTCGGCGATCGCAATCGTCCTATTGGGCGTGCTGGCCTGGTCCGCCGCCCTGACCAACAGCGGCACGTTGGCGGAAGTTTTATTTTCCGCCGGCCCATTGGTCGGAAGTTGCATTTGGCCGATCGTCTGCGGATTGTATTACCGTCGCGCCAGCCCGTTGGCGGCCGCTTTGGCGATGGTCTTCGGCAGTGCGGTTGGCTTGACGGTTTACTTTACCATCGGATGGTTCGTCGCTTCACTTGTCGGAGCCGCCGTGTCGGGCCTATTCTTCCTCATCGGAACCTGGATATCTCCTGACGATTTTGATTTCGATTCCCTGGCCGGTACGAGCGACGAACTGCCAACCGAGCAGGATGAATTTGAACTTGCAGGAGTCGAACAAGGATGATGTTTCCGCTGTGGTTTTTACAACTCCTCGTGGTCGGCGGCTTGGTGCTATGTGGCATCGGGGTCCTTATGCTGATCGCGTTTTTGATCGTTGACTCCAAGGATCGCCAGATCTGGTAAGTCCATGAATACACTCTCTGATAAACAAGTTTCCAACGCACTGACCGCTTTTGCGACCAATTCCAAAGGCCAAGTGCTCTGCCCCGAACGGTTGCTCAACGCGACCGAGGGGCGGATCGACCGCGATGCGCTGAAAAACTTAGCCGGCCAGTCGATTCTGAACCCGCGGCAATTTGATCGCCGTACGGTCACCGCGATCGCCCAACTCGCTGCGCTGCTGGAGACGCGCAATGTCGAAATCGACAAGCCACTCGATGGCAAGATCGCGATCACCGCTTTTTTCGAAGCCAGCACTCGGACGCGGCTCTCGTTTGAAAGCGCCGTGCAGCGGCTCGATGGCAAAGTCCTGTCGGTCCCCGATGGCCAAGTGACGGGCATTGCCAAAGGCGAATCGCTGGCCGATATCGGCGAGATGTTCAACACCTATGGCGATGTCGTGATCATGCGGCATCCCGATACCGACAGCATCGACGAGATCCGGCGGAACCTGCAGCGGCCCCTGATCAATGCCGGAAATGGATCGGGACATCACCCAACGCAAGCGTTGATCGACTGGTACGCGCTGCTGAAATGGCGGCCTGAACTCTGCCAGGCCAATTGCCCCGAAGATCGACGCGTGCATCTGGGGATTATCGGCACGCCGGGATCGATGCGGGCGGTGAAGAGCTTCTTGCGACTGTCGCTGATGTTCACCGGCGCGGTCAAGAAAATTACGTTGATCTCCGAGATGGCCGATCCCGTCGGATTGGATTTGACCGAACCGATTGAGCAGTCACCGATTCCGATCGACATCACCAATGATGTCCAGGAAGTGCTGCCTCAACTGGATGTCGTGTACGTCAATTCAATCGCTTTCTTGGGTGACAGTTACCGCAACCTCGATGCACGGTACACGCTGGACCGCAACAGCAAACTGAAACCGAGCGCGGTGATCCTCCACCCTTTGGCGCGAAACCAAGAATTGTCAGAAGACTTGGACGAAACGGATCACAACCTGTACTTCGCACAAGCGGCCGGAGCGGTGTTTGTGCGGCAAGCGTTACTAACCGCCGTGCTCGATCGGCTGGATCGCATCAGCGGCATTTAGCCGGAGAGCAACGCGGGGGTGCCAACAAGCGAGCGAGTACGAGCTCAACGCGCAAACGGTTGTGTTTGACAAAACGCTTTCACTCGCTTGCGCTTGGTGCTGATCCGCGATACCGAGGCTGGACAAAAAAGGTGTCCGGTACCTTTTGCGAGGAACTCGCCCTTCGGGTGCTTCGCACAAAAGGTACCCGACACTTATTTATCGCTCATTGCTTACTCAACTGATTTTCTCTAAACAATAAAAACACTATGTGTGGCATTACCGGGTTTTGGAATCCGAAACGAACGAACGAACGCGAATTGCGGTTCACGCTCGACCGCATGCTCGATGTGCTCGATCACCGCGGTCCCGATGATCGCGGCAGTCGACTGTATGTCGACAATGGCGTGGCGCTGGGGCACACACGATTGTCGATCGTCGGACTTGATCACGGGCACCAACCGATCCAATCTCGTCAGGGCGACTACGCCGTCACGGTCAACGGCGAATTGTACGGCTACAAACGGATCCGCACGCAACTCGGCTGTGAGCAATACGACTGCAGTGGCAAGAGCGACAGTTCGATCACGTTGCCGCTGTACCTCCGCGACGGCTTGAAGTTTGTCGAACAGTTACGCGGAGAGTTCGCGATCGTGCTGTACGATCACCGCGAACAGCGGTTGATTTTGGTCCGTGACCGCTTTGGCATTAAACCGCTGTACTATGCGACCAACGATAACGGCATTGTCTGGGGCAGCGAAGTCAAAGCGATTCTTCAGCATCCCGACATTACGCCGAAACTGTGCCCCCGCGCGGCGGTGCATCAGATGATGCAGGTCATGGTGCCGGGCTCCACCTCGTTCGAAGGCGTTCAGGCTCTGCTGCCGGGGCACATGCTGATCGCCAACCTGCGGAACGATCATCTGGAAATCGAAACCCATCGTTGGTGGGATTTTACGTTCCCCGACTCGCACGAAAAAAACCCCGATCCCGCTGAGTACGTGCAAGGCGTGCAAGATCGCTTGATCGACGCCGTTGCCACGCGACTGGAGGCCGACGTACCGGTTGGCTGCTACTTGTCCGGCGGCATCGACAGTTGCTCGATCCTGGGGCTGGCCACCACGTTGCAGCAGTCGCCGGTCAAAGCGTTCACGATCGCCTTCGATAATGCGGAATACGATGAATCGAACATCGCCAAACGCATGGCCGAGCGGACCGGTGCGG
Organism: uncultured Pirellulaceae bacterium; assembly: GCA_964477385.1. GTDB lineage: Bacteria > Planctomycetota > Planctomycetia > Pirellulales > Pirellulaceae > Roseimaritima. Next base: position 4,605 of record CAYZHQ010000075.1, on the reverse strand, counting down.
AGCAAGAGCTATTGTGGTTGACTGAGAAGGAGCTGTATGGACCCGCTTTTGAACGCGCGACGTGGCACGCCGAACGTACGTTTTACAACACCCTGGCGGTCGCGAAGTGGCACATGAGCCGCCGCGTGCGGGCTTGTAATTACAAGGCGGTTGTCACCGGAGAAGGCTCGGATGAATTGTTCGGAGGCTATCCATTCTTCAAACGGGACTGGCTGGGACGCGAACAAGAAGACGACATTTTCTCGGGGGCGATCCTCGCGGAACAAGATCTGCAGCACTCCGCCTGGAACGATCTGTGTGGCTTTACGCCGTCTTGGATCCAGCCGTGGATGATGGTGCTGGAACGCTTTCGGCCGCTGCTGTCTTCGACACTCAGCGATCTACTGCAACAGTACGATCCGATAGCAGAAGTCGCCGGAGCCATCGACCCGGCTCAGGTCCGCGGTCGGCATCGGCTGGATATCTCCCAGTACACGTGGAGCAAGACGATGCTGGAAGGCCAGATCCTCACCTGGGGTGGCGACCGCATGGACATGGCCAACAGTATGGAAGCGCGACCCGCCTTTCTTGATCACCACCTCGCCGAATACGCCACGACGATTCCGCCGGAAGTGCGGATTCGAGACGGCATTGAAAAATGGGTCTTGCGAGAAGCGATGGTCAATGTGCTGCCCAAGGAATTGTATGAACGCAAAAAATTCGCCTTCATGGCTCCGCCGGCTCACACCGATCCGGTCAAACGCGCCGCGGTCCAAGAGATGATCGACCATTGGTTAACGCCCGAACGGGTCCGTGCGGTCGACTTTTTTGATCATGGTCGCCTGATGCAATTCATCGATCAAGCGTGGCGAGAAACCGACGGTACGTTGGCACGTCGCAACGACATCGTCATCAATCACACCCTGCAACTGCATATGTTGTACGGTCAATACGTGGAGGGGCTGCCTTTGCCGGTGGTCGACTGAGCATGCTGTCCGACAATCCCGTCGTCGATTTAGAACGGATCAAAAGCGATATTTTGACGTTGGCCAAAATCGGCCGAAACGAAGCCGACCGTGGTATCTATCGCATGGCGTTTACCGATGCCGACATGGAAGGTAAACGTTGGCTGACCGAACGCATTGAAGCAGCCGGACTGGAGGCGACGACCGATGGCGCAGTGAACGTGTCGGCCGTCCTGCCAGGTGCCACCGCAAGCCCGCGCGTGTTGGTTGGATCGCACATCGACACGGTGCCGTGCGCCGGCGCGCTGGACGGCACGCTGGGCGTGGTGGTCGGACTGGAATGCTTACGCTGCATCCAAGAAGCCGGTTTACAGCTCGACCGGACGCTGGAGTTGATTGCCTTTAGCGACGAAGAAGGACGCTTTGGCGGGATGTTTGGATCGCAATCGGTGTGCGGCCAGATCAACCCGGACAGCTTGGCGACGATGCGCGACCTGGATGGCATTCGCCTGCAGGATGAATTGCAGCGGCATGGCTTTGATCCGATGGCGGCACTCGACGCGGCTCGCGACCCCGAGTCGATTGCCAGTTATCTGGAATTGCATATCGAGCAAGGTCCGGTACTGGACCGGATGCACAAGTCGGTGGGGATCGTCGACGAGATCACCGGTCTATTTACTTGGTCGGTGTGGTTGCGCGGCGAAGCGAACCATGCGGGCACAACTCCGATGGACATGCGCAACGATGCCTTCATGGGGCTGGCGGACTTTGCCCATGAGGTACCTCGGATCTTGGAAGAGAACGGCAGCGAACGTAGTCGAGCGACAATCGGCAAGGCCCAGATCTTGCCAGGAGCGGCCAACACGGTGCCGGGATTGGTTGAATTCTCTCTCGACGTTCGCGACACATCCGAAGCGGTCCTGGAGGAGCTGTCGACCGCGTTTCGCAAAGCCCTCTCGGCAATCGCGCGACGTCGTAGCCTGATGTTTGAGTTTGAACAGAAGAGCTACATTCGACCGGTCGTATGCGGTGCGGAACTGGTAGGCGAACTTTCACGACAAGCCACCGCGTTGGGATTGGAACATCAGCAGATGCCTAGCGGTGCGGCACACGATGCTCAGATCATGGGACGCATGGTGCCCGTTGGAATGATTTTTGTTCCCAGCAAGGGGGGCCAAAGCCATTCGCCGGCGGAGTGGACGGCGTGGTCCGACATCGAGGCAGGTGCTAACTTGATGCTGCACTCATTGATTGAATTATCACGCGCCGACGACGCGAGTCGTGCGTTGCACCCCCAATCCTCTCATTTGCAAACTTAGAAGGTGCCGATGTCCGAGTTCGATCCATTGCCTGAACACGCTGATCCACTGCGCGAGGTTTACCACGAATCCTTTGTCGAGAATTCGGGGCATCGCCAATTCTTGATTGAAGGCCAAACCGCCTTGCTGTGCATTGACTTGCAATACCTCGACGCCGCACCAGGTCATGGGGTGTTTAGTGACGTGGAGCAAAGTGGTGTTTCGATCGAGGCGCAGGCTTACTATTTCGAGCGTCTAGAATCGCTGGTGCTGCCCAATGTGCGACGCTTGCAAGATGTCTTTCGCAGCCATGGCTTGGAGGTGATTCACACCCGCATCCAAGCGTTGACTCGCGACGGACGTGACCGCGGCAAGGGGCACAAGCGATTGGGTTTGTTGGCCGCCCCTGGATCGCGCGAAGCCGATTTTGTGGAGGCGGTCGCGCCGCTTCCCGAACGTGATGAAATCATCATCAACAAAACGGCCAGCGGCGTCTTTTCGTCGACTAACTTGCACTACGTGCTGAAGAACTTGGGCATCGAATCGTTGTTCATCGTGGGCGTCTACACCAACGAGTGTGTCGAAACGACCGTCCGCGATGCCTGTGACTTGGGATACTTGGTGACGGTGATCGAAGACTGCTGTGCGACAGTGACTCCCGAACTGCACGCCGCGTCACTGGCAACGCTGCGTGATCGGTATGCCAAGATCACGACCATCAACGAAACGATCGGGACGGTCGACAAACTGTTGCCGACGTAGGATCGAGTTGCGAGTTACCTCGGCAGATCGGTTATTACTTGGAATCAGCCCGATTTGGCGGTGCGACGTTTCCGCTTACGAGGCTTCCCTCCGGCGTTTGCCGAACCGCTGGTCGACTTTCGGCTCGGGCCACCGCTGACCGGAGCGGTCGAACCGGTGCCACGTTTCTTTTTGCCGCCCTGGAACTTGGGGGTCCATGATCCCTTGCGACCGCCCGATTTTCCCTTTGCCCGTTTGACGTCGCTGGGGTTGTATGAGTGGTGAAAGGGGTGATCGCTATTGACCGGAATTTTCTTACCGATCAGTTTTTCCACCGCTGCACGGTATTCGTGTTCTTCGGCGGTGCAGAGCGAGACCGACATGCCGAGCGCCCCGGCGCGGCCGGTCCGCCCGATGCGATGGACATAGCTTTCCGGGTCATGAGGCATATCGTAATTAACGACGTGGCTGAGCCCTTCGACATCGATCCCGCGAGCTGCCAAATCGGTCGCGATCAAGATATCGGTCTTGCCTTGCTTAAAGCTTTGCAAGACCCGATCGCGCCCCGCTTGGGTTTTCCCGCCATGGATCGCTTCGCAGCGAAACTCTTCCTTCTGCAACTGCTTGGCCAGCCGATCGGCACCCCGTTTGGTCTTGGTGAAGATCAAGACTTGGCCCGTTGCATCGGTGTCCAGCACATGCAGCAGCAACTTTAGTTTGTTGCCACTTTCCACCAGCAGCAGCGACTGCTTGATCCGGTCCACGGTCGACGACGGAGGCGTGACGATCACTTCGACATGATCGGTCAGCAAGCCCGCGGCGAGTTTCTTGACTTCGGGCGGCATCGTGGCAGAGAAGAACAGCGACTGCCGTTCTTCGGGCAGTTCTTTCAAGATGCGTTTCAGATCCGGCATAAAGCCCATATCGAGCATCCGGTCGGCTTCGTCCAGCACGAACGTATCGATGTCGTCGAACCAAATGCAGCCTTGCTGAAAGAGGTCCAGCAGGCGTCCGGGCGTAGCGACACAAACGTGCACGCCCCGCTCCAGAGCGCGCACTTGTCGGCCTTGGCTGACACCACCGAAGACGGTCGTGACGCGGAACTTGAGGTGTTTGCCGTAGATGTCAAAGCTGGCCGCGATTTGCGTCGCCAGTTCCCGCGTCGGACTGAGCACCAGCACGCGAGGAGATTTAGCGCGTGGCTGCCGATCGGCGAGTTCCAATTTTTGCAGGATTGGAATAGCGAACGCGGCGGTCTTGCCGGTGCCGGTCTGGGCGCATCCGAGCAGGTCCTTGCCTTCGAGCAGGGGACCGATGGACGCGGCCTGAATCGGCGTCGGCGTGTGGTAGCCTTCGGAATGCAGGGCGCGTTGGATAGGAGGAATCAGCTCGAAATCGTAGAACGTTTCGGGAAGGGCTTTGGTATTGATTTTGTTTTGCAAGTCAATCGATCGGTTATGTAACGAAAACAGCGTCGCACCAGCCGTGGCACGACGCTGCTGTACTGAATAAATAAAGCTTTGGGATTGCTACTAGTTGCGGTATCCGCCGCCACCGCCACCACCGTCGCCGCCACTGCCGCCGCCGCCGCGTCCGCCACCGCCGCCACCACCGCCGTAGCC